>JBDSHN010000001.1:0-31830 GCA_039918435.1 Bacteroidia bacterium
CAAAATGCATCTGATCCCGATTTTCTCCTTGTATGTATTGCATAAATAAAAATAGAAAAATGAACGTTTAAGCAAGAATCATTTTTGTACATTTATTAACCTACAATGGTTCAGATTTGTTTATTAAGCCGAGGGAAAATGGTTCGTTGGGTTTTTTCACAGACTGACGTTATAGGGCATTTTAAAAGACAACACAACTATGAGACAACTAACATATATAATGACAGCTTTAACATTGACAATTTTATTGGCAAGTTATTCTCCTGCCGACAAATCAGCTCAACTTTTTTCGATTCCGACACAGACTATCAATCTTTATAAATTACTTGCAGACAATTCCAAAACAACCACCCAAACGATAAAAGCATTTCAAATCAGCAGACAGGTTACCTACAAAGAATATAAAGACTATTTAAATTCAATAAAAAAAGATTCATCCGGAAAATTCTATTTAACTCAACTACCTGACACCAGTATCGGGTCAACGGAGGTTTACAAAAAATATCTCAGTAGTTCCGACTATGACAACTCTCCTGCACTTGGCATTTCTTGGGACAACGCAATGAATTTTTGCAAATGGAAAACAATTAAGGATAATAAGGACAGCATTCAAATTATTTATCGTTTACCAAACTGCTCCGAATGGTTAGCTGCATATTCGTATTTGTCAGAGAACAAAATCAAAAATGATTTTAACAAAAACTATTCTGACTGGCTTATCAATTCAAAAGACGAATCTATATTCGACTTTGCCAATAATATATCACCAAAACAATTTATCTACGACTGGTTATATTTTCACACAAGCAAAGACCCTGCTGTATTGAAACGTAAGCAAGTAATTGGAAATTCATATTTGTATCAACAGGAAAATATTTTACGATATTCATTTAGTTTCTACGCAAATGAAGGATACAGACAAATTGGCTTTAGATATGTAAAAGAAAAAGTTTCCGAATCACCTGAAACATATCAAAACGGAAAGAGTATTGCAAAATCACTTTTAGAACATTGGGGACTAAAAAATAAATGAAAAGAACATTATCAATAGTACTTCCTTTTATTTTCCTTTCATTTATTGGAAGAGAGAAGATGAAACATTCTTTTGAATCGGAGAACATAAAATGCGATTACGAAACATCTCAAGGGCGCATAGATGGCAATTATGTTTCTTATTACAAAAACGGCAAGAAAAAAGCAGAGGGGGAATTTGAAAACAATTATCGAATTGGTAAATGGACTGTTTGGGATTCTACGGGCAGGGTTCGTATGCAAAGAGATTATTCAGACGCTTTTACCTTCAAAAGATTACTTCCAGAAGTTCCAAAAGACAAAGTGATTGAACTCCTAAATGTTCCTCAATACGCTACAGAATATAATAAAGATGGTTTCATTGAATATTTTAAACTAAGAGAAAGAGCGGTTCTTTGGGCTAAGAGAGTTTGGAGGTTTGTTACACCAAACGACAACACAATACTGTTCGAGAATGACAAATTATTTTCCATACTTAACAAAAATATATTTAATAAAAATATTACTCCATACCAAGTTAATGATGACGAATTTCGGAACGAACTATTAGTAGCCAGTATAGACACGTCCTCTATTAGAGTAATTGACTACAAAATAAAAGAGGACTGCTTTTTCGACAACGAAAGACTTGTTTCTGAATCAAGAATTATAGGAATATGCCCTGTTGTTGTAAATAAAAACAAACAAGACACCATCGACTTATATTGGGTTTACTTTCCCCAAATAAGGAAATATTTAGCACAAGAAAAAATTCAACCGACAGAAGGACTACCAGCAAAAATCAAAACATTTGACGACCTGTTTTTTTACCGCTACTTCTACGGACAGATTTACAAGGAATCGAATGTTTACGACAGACCTATTTCATCATATAAGACAGGTAAGGAAATAGAAAAAGAAGCAGAGAGAATTGAAATTAATATAATTGAAAGTGAGCACGACATTTGGATAAGTTTAACAGAATGACAGAAAGAAAAACGCCCATAATCGAGTAGCCCGCCCCACCAACTTTCGCTGATGGGGAGAGGCTCTCACACCACCGTACGTGCGTTTCTCGCATACGGCGGTTCGCAAAGAGATGGGACAATGTCAACCCTGATTTTCATTGCACACAGACAATCTAAACTCAAAGAAAATAAATAGCGAAAGATCAGCGGTACTCCCGCCAGCGGGCAAACGTTGTTTTATTTATTTAACTTAGTGAAGCGGAATAGCGCACAGCGGCTGTTCCGAACGTTATAAAGCAACCTTAAGTGACAATAGTGAACATTACAGACATTCAAAATAAAACTGTTCAGGTAGACAATTACCAGGCGACATTTTTGACGCTTAAAGCAGACGGCAAGTTATTTCGTTTTGATTTTATTGATAAAAAGGAATTTAACCTAAAAAAAGGAACATCAGGACGGCTTAATCTTTTTGAAATACATCCATTACTGATTGACTACAATGAAAATAGTGTAACGACTTACATTAACTCTAAGCCAGAAAATGTTGACAGGTTTGTTGCTGACCTTAAAAATGCATTGAATGAAATTACGCAAGGCTGGCGCAACTGGACAAAATATGTAGAAGACAGAGCTATAAATTTTACTGTAGATACATTTTTGAACAATATTAAAGCGGGGGCAGGGAAACTATTGGAAGCACCGTTCTCAATTACTCAAAAAGCAATTGAAGTTTGTTCAAACCATAATGTGGCGACAAAAATAATTGGAAATGAATTAAAGCAAGACAATTTCAAACTAATTTGCATTGCGGACAATTATGTAATAGCGAAAGAATTCAGACAACATACAAAATAATAAAGGAAAGAAAGGCACTTACAAAAATCAACTGATCACAAGGCGGGTTTTTATTTTCCAAAGTCCTGCGTTTCGGTTAGTCTGCAAAAAATAGTTGTAACCATAAAAGAAAATAAACTTAACATGGAACTTTACGGAACACAAAGCAAAAGTATTCCACAAAAAGCAGTTATTCATTTGACAGAAATTCTCTTATTGTGGCTATCCTATTGGATTTTATTTCAAAATGGAGGAAATTGGTTCGGAAGACTTTTACATTTTCAAAATCAAAATGGTGGGTTCGGCAGAAGGGCAATAGTATTTATTTTCAATATTATTATATTTTTCAGGCTTGGTTATATGATGTTGTTCCTTTTAAAAAGAAAAATTCCATGGGAAGAAAGTATCAGTGTTCCTTTTGCATTTGCGGTTTATTATATTGGTTATTCCCTCTTTGTATTGCCGGTTTCAAAAGTCATAGACGGCCTTGACTATTTTGCTATTTTATTATTTTTGACAGGCTGTGTGTTGAACACTGGTGGAGAGGTTTTAAGAAACAAGTGGAAGAAAAACCCCGATAACAAAGGGAAAATATATACGCAAGGATTTTTTAAATACGCGAGGCACATCAACTATTTTGGTGACATTTTATGGGTGACGGCTTATGCCATAATCACCAGGAATTGGTATGCTGCAACAATTCCGGTTTTCATTTTTTGCTTCTTTGCTTTTTACAATGCACCTAAACTTGACAACTATTTAAAAGACAAATATGGAATGGAGTACGAAGACTATGCAAATAAAACAAAAATGCTGATACCATTTATATTTTAAACGGGCTCGAAGAAACTGTTTAACTATTAATAGAATTTCGTATGGAAATCGTAAAGGTATATATCAGCTACATCGCCCGGGTGATAGAAGCAATTGGTGTAGCGACTATTGTTCTCGGTGTTTTGACTGCATTGGTAAGATTTTTATTTACGCTTCAAAATATCAAGCCGCGTAGTTATAAATTTCTCAGACGGGAACTGGGTAAAGGAATTCTTTTAGGACTTGAGATTTTAGTTGCCGGTGATATAATTGCCACAGTCGTAACTGAACCAACAATGGAAAGGGTTTTAATATTAGCAGTTATTGTTCTTATCAGGACTTTTTTGAGCTTATCGATAGAAGTGGAAATTGAAGGCAAATTTCCCTGGAAAAATCAATTAGAAGATACAAATCAGAAATCAATAAATCCAAAACAGTAATGCAAAATGGATAAAACAAACTGGCTTTCAATTTTACCGCCTCTTATCACTATTGCAATAGCAATTTGGTCTAAGAAAATTATTCCCTCACTTTTAATCGGATTGTTGGCAGGATGCTATATTCTTAACCCAACGTTTACAGGTGGATTTGAAACTGCTGTTGATCAGGTTGTAAAAACATTAACAGACAAAGGAAGTATCGAGGTACTTTTGTTTTTGTATTTATTCAGCGGTTTAATGTCACTGATAAGAAAATCGGGTGGCATAAAAGCATTTTCAGATATAGCAGACAGGCACGTAAAAAGTGAAAAAGGTGTATTTTTTCTATTGTGGGCGTTGATACCCGTCACGTTTATTGATTGCGGATTCAGGGTTGTTGGAGCAGGTTCCATTACAGCTTCGCTTGCTGAGAAGAACAAAATAGCCAAAGAGCGGATTGCTTTTTTTCTAAACAATACAGCAAGTCCGGTAGTAGAACTTATTCCTATCGCTACAACTTTTGTTGGATTTAATATTGCAAATATCGGCGTCAGTTTAAAAGCAGCCGGAGTTGCGGGAAATTATTCACCTTACTCCATTTGGTTAAAAGCTGTTCCTTTGGAATTTTTCAGCATCGTATTACTCATTATTACTTTTCTTACCATCTTCTATCAATTCAAAAAACCTGTAAATGCTCCGGCAAAACAATCTGTTGAAAAAGAAATAAAAGGAATGAAGATGGACATGGAAGATGAGGAGCCGGCAATAAAACCAAAAATCATCAATCTTATTATTCCGCTGATAAGTGTAGTTTCATTAAGTGTTTTTTTCTTTTGGTTTTTCGGAAAAAATAAAACGGGCAACAGTGGTTTTATATCAGCCATGACAAACACTGATCCTAATAGGGCGATGCTTGTTGCATTGTTTATCACCATCGTTATAACTACTGTTTGTTATTTTTTCCAAAAGTATAGTCTGAAAGAAATCACTACAGATATTATATCCGGAGGAAACAAGATAATAACGACCCTTATAATTCTCAGCCTTGCATGGCCATTAGCGTCTGTTTCACAAACATTGGGTTTAAATGAATTTATACAGCACAACTCAGGCAGTTCAATGCCCGCATGGAGCATAGGCGTTTCACTTTTCATTTTGTCTTCCGGCACAACCTACTTCATTGGCTCGGGTTGGGGAGCGGCTTCTTTGCTTATGCCAATTGCAATTTCGCTTGCTGTTGTTTCCGGAGCCAGTATCCCTCTTTGCGTTGCAGCAATAATTACAGGAGGTACGTTCGGAGATGTTACTTCACCAGTTGCCGGTATGACAAATATGTCTTCAAATATCGCTCATGCAGATCATGCAAAATATTTAAAGTATGCAGGTCCTTACAATTTTATTGCCGCAGGAATTGCAGCTGTTTTATTTTTAATAGCCGGAATATTTTTTACTTAGAGGCTGTTTAAATTTGCTGGATTTTGAAATTGAAAACATCAGCAATCATTGCAACGGAAAATACAAAGCACACAAAAGCATTTATAAAACATTACAACAAAAATGAATACAAGTAACAATGAGAATAATTCAAAGGCCGGTGAGATAGCAGCACAAACATTCTATCACGGCACAAAAGCAGAATTGAAACCCGGCGACCTTCTTGAACCCGGCTTTCATTCAAACTATGGTAAGCAAAAGAAAGCCGTTTTTATTTATCTCAGCGCCACACTCAATGCTGCCGTCTGGGGTGCTGAACTTGCGCAGGGTGACGGTCGCGGAAAAATTTATTTAGTAGAGCCGACCGGTCCGATTGAAGATGATCCGAACTTGACCGATAAGAAATATCCGGGCAATCCAACAAAGTCATATCGTTCACGTCATGCGCTCCGGATCGTAGGTGAAGTTATGGATTGGCAAGGGCATTCTGATGAAGAGCTTAAAACTATGCAGGATAACCTTGAGCGGCTTAAACAGCAGGGCATTGAGGCTATTGAAGATTGATGGCGTTGGTATTTAACTAATCTGTTTTACAAGCTTCATTTACATTCCTTATAAATCCATGAAAAACAAATCCCGTTTTACATTTATCCTTTTGCTGTTCCTGGCATCTACATTGAATGCGCAGGAATTAATACTATACAATGTAACGGTATTTGAAACTGGTAAAAAAAACATTGGATTTATTTCTCTTTCAGACAAGTATCTTTTAAGTGAGCATCCTGATTCGCTCGCTATTCCGGATTTAGAAGAGAAAGGAATTGATTCTGCTCAATATTTTAAACTGAAAGGAACATACAGACAACGTTTTTTTTCCGGAACAAAAATCAAGGAAACAGATAAAGTATTTATCTATGATTATTCTGCTGATCTGCTGCTTTCATTTCCATTGAACGAGCTCGATGTTGTGGCTTGTCTCAATATTTACAGAGATGCTAATGACTGGCCTTATTCGCAATACGATTATATGATTGGGTTTGCAATTGATACCAATTTACTGAAGGGAATGGGAAATTATTTTTCTTATACGTTGGTAGCTATCGGCAAAGAAAATCCTTTTGTGAAGGGAAAGATAGCGCCTGTAATCTGGAAAAAAACTGGGGCTGAAAATTTTCCTGCATGGATAAAAAATACCAAAAGAGATGCTGCTCTTCGTGAATATGGTTACAATGAATATACGGAAGGTGATGTTTATACGTTTGAAGCAAAAGGATTTCAGTATTTTACCCGCGATATTTTAAATACAAACGGGCAAATTTTTGCGAGACAATTGGTTGTGATCAATTCAAAAACCAAAGCGGCTGTTTGTGAGAATGTATATTTCGAGAGTGAAAGCGCCTCACTCGCACCGCTGAATACAGGAAAGATAACTGCTGAAAATCCCGGTGTTCAGTGGACAGGAAAATTATTCAGAAAAAAGCCACCTGTCATTTTCGGTTTTGAATATCAGTCATTCGGATGTCCGGGCATATCCTTCCTTGATCTTTCCGAGAATGACATTTATATTAATTGTGACAACAGAAATTAGAAAGTGATGACGGCGCAGATTTTTTTCTGGACTGGTTGCATTTTCCGTGTGATTCATTTCATGATTGATGGTTGCCGCAGATTACGCTGATTGCGCAGATTCCTGCGCATAACATTTTCTTCATCGGGTAAATGGTTAAATTTTAATCTGTGGCTATGAACATTGACGCTGCACCTCAACCCCGTAAAATGGACGCAATCAATCGGATTAACATTCAGCCATTCAAACTGTTTTTTGAATTCTGATTGCGATTAAAACTTCACCAGCACAAACTCCGTTCTCCTGTTCTTCGCTCTCCCCGCTTCCGTCGCATTATCTGCAATCGGTTTTGTTTCGCCATAACCTTTTGCACTGATAATCTGCGAACGCGGAACACCGAATTTTGTCAGCGCTTCAAAGACCGCATACGAACGCTCATTCGAAAGATCCATGTTCCTTCCATCATCGCCCACATTATCTGTATGTCCGCGAATCTCGATCTTCATGCCCGGATGCTCTTTGAGATATGCAGCAAACATTTCCAGCACCACCATCGACTCCGGTTCGAGTACGGCGGCATTGGAAGCGAAATTAATATCGTTGATCGTGTAAGCGCCTCCTACTTTCAACTGTGAAATCTTCATCGGTTCGGCATTGACCACAACTCCTTTAAATTCCTGCTTGCCGGAAATCAATTGCGAATTAAATGCCGCACTGTCTTTTTTAATGGTGATGATGTAATCATTCTTTTTTGAAACACGAATAGCTGCAGCAAAACTTCCGGTGATCGTATCCACAACGCCGAATGATTTTTCTTTGGTCTGCACATTTTTAATTTCGACAGTTGTTGCGCCTGTCAGCGGATTGCCAAATTCATCTTTCAATTCACCTTTTACAATTACTGTTGCTTCCGGGCGCGCTTCCGGGTACAATTCAAATTGATACACATCGTATCCGCCAACTTGTCCGGGAATGGAAGCGTTGGAATTAAAAAATCCTGTTGCTCCGTCAGTACTCACAAAAAATCCAACATCATCGCCTGTAGTATTAATCGGAACGCCAAGATTCACCGGCTCTTTCCATTTTCCTGTAGCATCGGCGCGTGAATAGAAAATATCATAACCACCGATTCCCGGATGTCCATCGGAAGAAAAATAAAGCGTCTGTGAATCCGTATGGATGAATGGTGACTTTTCATTGTATTGCGTATTGATCGTCGGGCCCATATTAATCGGAACGCCCCATTCACCATCAATGCCTTTTTTTGTCATCCAGATGTCAATGCCGCCTTGTCCGCCGGGACGATTGCTTGCAAAATAAAGTGTATTGCCATCGCCGGAAATTGTCGGCTGCGAATCCCAATAAATCGGATCATTTACCTTATCACCAAGCGAACGAATCGGAGTCCATGAACCGTCATTCAAGTCTGCGGTGTAAATATCCGTGTTAGGTCCGTCGGTGCCGTCTTTGGTGATCGTATAAAAAAGATGTTTGTTATCGATGGTCAAAGTTGCAGCGCCTTCATTCGGATTTTTATTGAACGGATCATCCATGAATGTTCCTTTGTCAAATTCTCCATTCGGTTGCATGTGACTCATCGTAAAAACTTCTGCCTGCTGAGAAGACGACCAGACACGATCGGCCTGGTTGACGGGAATGCGGCGAACATAAAGCGCCTGCGTATTGTCCGGTGTAATGATGGCAAGATATTCATCACGCTGCGTATCGATTCCTTTTACGGGTGAAGGCGCAAACGGGCGGACATGATTTTTTATATCGACATAAAATTTTGACCAGCGCAACATTTCAAGCGCCTGTGAAGAATTGAATTCATAATTATCTCCAAGCTTTTTTGCATCATCAGTATCGTAGTCGATATACTTCTGTAAATAGACAACAGCATCTTTATAATTTTCCTGGAGATAATACTGTGTGCCGAGCCAGTAAAAAGGGTCTGCTCCTATTTTCGGACAATTATCAACTGCCGCTTTCAAAAATCTTATAGCGCCGGGATATGTTCCTTCCATTCCATCGGCTTTCGCCTTTGTCATGATCATTTTCGCCATGGCAAGATTAGCTTCTGCCCAAGTTGGCTGCGCCGCGATAGCTTCCTGCAAAAAACCTTTACGCTGTTCCCAATCATATTTTTTACGGTCTTTCGACTTCTCGAAATTTTTCAGCGCGTCAGCATCATCGATAGTCTGGCAATCGCTCCCGGTTTTGGTTTCATCATCTTGTGCAGCTAATGAAACCGGTGATGCGAATAAAGCGAGAAATAAAATGGAAGAATAAAAGATTTTCATTTTCATCGGGGAAGTCTTCTTATCCTGTTTGAGTGGTTAGTTCGGAGTGTTTAGTTCGGAGAAATCATTTACAGAACTAATACATTTAACTATAACGAATCTTGTGCCATGTTTAGTGTTGAGTTTTGAGTGCTTAGTTCGGAGAATTGGAATTGATCCTTTCTCCGAACTAAACACACCAAACTCTTAACTAATTAATTATTTGCATTTATTGTCTTTCTCAGTTTGAGCTTTTGCTACTGCATCATTATATGTTTTGTCAGCAGCAGCAGCAGTATTATTATAGGCATCGTTTGCCTTTTTGCGCGCTTGTTCAGCCAGCTTTTTATTTGCTCCTTTTTCTAATACGTTGGCTCCTTTAGTGGCGAGTTTATCTGCCTCAGCAAGAGCGTTTATTTTTTGTGTTTCAGCAGCTTTAAGCGCATTGCTTTTTACATCTGAAGCTGCTTTAACTGTTTTATCAAACTGCTGCTGCGCTTCGTCACAAGCTTTGGTTTTTCCTTTATCAATTACATCAGCGACAACCTTCTTAAGCGTATCAACCACAGCAGTCTTGAGTTGATCGGCAAGATTTCCGCCGGCTTCTTTCAGGTTGGTTGAAACGGTTGGCTTTGTAATTGTTCCGCCGAATATCGCCTGCACATTTACATTATCACCAAGCTTAACAGGAACTCCTTTTGCCTGCGCTGAACTTACCATTCCGTTCAATGCAGTATTAGCTGCACCGAATTCTGTTCTCGGAATTGCAATATTCATCCCATAATTAATCGACTGATCAATTCCTGTTGTGCCGCCTACTGTTCCCTGCAATTTACCAATATTGAAATCGAAAGGTTCTGTTGTAATAGCGCCATTGGTAATGGTGAAACTCACTTGTTTTAAATCCTGAAGCGTGATCTTTTTGAATTTATTCAGCTTCAATGCTTCGTCCAGTTTTTTCAACGGTTCAAATCCATCAATCACAACCTGTGAAGTGCTTAATGTTCCTTTTCCGTTTACAGAAGTGATGACAGGCATCATGTGTGCATCAAGATCACTTGTGTAAGCAAGATGTGAAGTATATTTTCCTTTAGAGAATTTTGCGATCGGTGCAATTTTCTGAACCGTTGTGCTCATCTCTACTGTTTTCTGAATATCAAAATCTGTCACATCAAGAACGAGATCAACTTTCGGGATCATGGCATTGACAGTGGAATAACTTCCACTCACAAGCATATTACCGCCCATTAAATTTGCTTTCAGATTTTCAAGTCCGACCGTTCTGTTGCGTAATGTGATTGCACCTGAAACATTCGTCATTTCAATATTGGTGTAGATCAATTTTGAAATAGTAGAATTCAAACGGAAATCAAGATTCGCAGGAACCTCAACAATGGTCATTGCAGCAGTATCTGTAGGAGCAGGAGCTGCGCCGGTTTCATCGCCCATGAATTGATTCAGATCCATCAGCGTTGAATTCATATTAAATGTTCCGCTGAGCAATGCAGAATCTTTGAACATATAACCCATCAGGTTATCAATTCTGCCATCAGCGCGGATATCGTTCTTGCCGAGCTTGCCGTCAAATTTCGAAAGCGTAATGAATTGCGGATTGAATTGCATATCCATTGCATTGATGTTTACACCATAAGGAACATCCGGCGATTTGTAAAGCATATTGACAACACCGATTACACCGCTGCATTGAAACTGGTCGTATTGCGACTTTTCAATCTGCGACATTCGGCCTTTCATTTTCACATCTGCATTTACTTTTCCTGTCAGTTGTTCATCTTTATCAAGCGGAAGAAGATCTTTCATTCCGCCAAGATCAATGCTTCCTTTCACCCATCCGTCAATATTCGCATCGGAAACAGGAGTGGAAACATGCAATGCAGCATCAACAGGATTGCCGCCAAAGTCAACATGAAATTTATTCAGGTCAATTTTTGTATCATCAGGAACGCCGCTCGGACATCCGACTTTACAATCAATATTGATCGCGCTTACTGCTCTCGGAACGGCAGGATATTGAAATGAGCCATCAGTAATATTAAAATTCAAACCATAACCAGGCGTCTTGTTTAATTTTTCGCTGTACAAACCTTTGAGATAACCGTCGAAGGAAAGTTTGCCTTTTGCTTTTACGTCAGCAAAATCTTTTGTGTAAGCCCCCGGAATAAGTGAAAGGAAACTTTTGAATTCATTTTGTTTCGCATTGAATTTTAAATCCATGTTATAATCATCGCCCGGCATTGCGAAAAATCCGTCGAGGCCCAATCCAAGATCATTAAAGCTGAATTCATTGTCTTTGAAAGTGAATTTCATATTCACCATATCCATGTCAATATCAGCATCTGCTTTTGTTTTCACTTTACTCATATAGGCCATTCCGCCATATTCTAACGTCAGCTTTTCAATCTCAAGTTTATTTTTCAATGTGAACTGGTCCTGTGTAAAATCACCGGAAAGCGAATAATTCATATTATCAAGAACCGTTTTCACATCCATCGATGCATCGTCATAAACAATATAACCATCGGTGATTGAAAAATCTTTGAGCGCCATTTTATAATTTGAAGATGCTTCAGGAGTAGCCGGGGTTGCAGCTGTATCTGCTTTTACAATATCCCAATTCGCTTTTCCATTCGCAAGCACACGGGCACGGATGCGTGGTTTTTCAAGTGAAATTGCATTGATCTCATAATTATCGCCTTTGATCACGCTCATCAGGTTCAAATCTATTTTAAGCGCAGGAATACTTGCGAGTGTATCTCTTGAAAAATTTCCTTTACCAACAACTTTCAGATCCTGCATCTTCAACCTGAAATCAGGAAAAGAGCTCAGGAGCGACACATCAAAATCGCCGAAAGAAACCGTAGCATCAAGTGATTTATTGATCTCTGCTTTTGCGAATGCAATGATCTTGTCTTTGAAAATAATCGGCAAAATAATAGCAAGAATGATCAATGCTAAAAAGCTGATGCCGGTCCATTTTAAGATGCGGCGTACAAGACTTTTTTTCTTCTTTGGAGTTGTTGAATCTGGCATAAATTTTTATTTCTGATAATATGATCAAAGATAGGAAAGGATGCGGTGATTCATAGCGCTGTTTTCCCAATGATGAAGCATTATCAGGGATTTAGGCTTTTTTAAGGAAATCGAAGAAAAGAATATGCCTGAAATGTCAGAAACTAATATGCTAATATTTTACCACCCTGTGAACGTTATTGGTAAAACCGGAATTTATTGAAATAAAATAAATGCCGGCAGGTTGTTTTGTAATATCGATATTCAAAAGTTGCTCATGCGTGGAAATGTTAAGCTGTTTTTTTTCAATGATGCGGCCGGTTACATCAATTACACTAACGGAAATCAGTTCGTCTTCATAACCGGAAAACTGAACATTAACTGTGCCTTCAGATGGATTCGGAAAAATGGAAACATACGTTGCAGAAGGCATAAATTCAACCGCAACCCAATCCGAATAATAAATTGAACCGTTAAAATCGACTTGCCTCAAACGGTAATAATTCATTCCCGGATTTGGTGCCAGGTCAGGAAAAGAATAGCTGTGCATTTGTGTGGAGGTTCCATTTCCATCCACCGTTCCTAACTCCGTTTGTGTTTGCGAATCAGCAGCGCGTTCAACAATAAAATAATCATTGTTAATCTCAGAGGCAGTCTGCCAGGTCACATCCACACGATTTCCGTTCAGTTGTGCAGTAAAATTAATCAGCTCAACCGGCAACGGATTATTGGTATTGACAAAAATGCCGGTATTATTTGGGCCGCCACCTGGAACACCATTTTCCACTGTGCATCCGGAACAACTTGAGCCGCCGGTACCTGCATTCGTTTGTGTCGTAATATTCGGTCCGGGCTGCGCACCTGAAAAAATAACGGCACCTTGTCCACCGCCACCGCCGCCGCCATGTGCACCTGACGTTACACTGTTTCCTCCTTTTCCTCCATTGGCGGAAATCGCCAGCGGACAAGTTCCTGCAATGGTATAGGAAGCAATATTCAGCACGATAGAACCGCCGCCGCCTGCCCCTCCGCTGCCGTCATTTGCCGCATTTGCAGGTGTAATGCCATTGGCAGAAATGGAGCGTGTGCAGGATCCTGAAACCACAAGACTATTTGCCCTTATCAGAATAATTCCTCCACCGTTTCCTCCGGCGCTTCCTAATCCATCATTTTCATGACCACCGCCGCCGCCGCCGCCCATAAAAACACATCCACCTGAAATTTGTCCGCTCAAAGAAATTCCGCCAAGACCGCCAACGCCAGGTGAGCAACCGGTTCCTGCGGGCACCCACCCATTACCACCATCACCACCAACAGAATAATTTCCACCGCCCCCACCACCTGCATTCACATCATTTCCGCCACCACCGCCATTGAGCATTCTTCCGCGTGCGCCATTAAACGCGGCATTCGTATTCAGATAAATTCCTTCGCCTTTGCCGGCATAACGGGTCGCAATCCCGGTTACGTATGTCGTAGCATCGCACCCGGTATAACCATTTGGCGTATTTTTTGATCCGCCCCGAAATCCTGCACCATCAACTGTGATATTGTGATTCAATGTCAATGCTCCATTCACAAGGAAAGCAACAACACCGCCAACGTTTCCATTCCACGGCACGGCAGAAATAGTGCTGGTTGTAGTATAATTCGGTGAGCCAAGCGTAGGATAAGAAATAAGCTGAACGGAAGAGTTTACTGAAATGTTATAGGTGTTTGTCAATGCAGCAGTGAGCGTAATACTTGTTGGTGTGGGAGATCCGGTGATGGAAGCGATCTGCGCAACTTCATATTTTCCTACAGCCTGAATGGCTGAAAGATTTCCGAATGAAGCGTTGTTACTGGTATTGGCACCAATGACATTATCCTGCATTTGCATAACGATCACATACTGACCACTGGTAAACGATGCAAAAGCCTGGTTGACGTTATTGACAGAAACGGAAGTTCCTGCTATTGCTGTGATTTTTGCATAAGCATTCACAGGTGTCTGTGAAAACACCGATAGTTGCAATAAAAAAAGAAAACCAATAATTAATGGTAATCGTTTTATCATAGTAAAGTAGCGATTGCGTCTTATGCCGGAACTTCCAAGGATTTCGTCAGTTAAAGATGCACTATATGAGGCTGTTATCAAAAAACTTTCGACGAATGGAAGTTACAGGACAATAAATGAAGATCACGAAGCGGTTTTCTGTCGCAGCAGATGATCCACAAGCACAATCGCACACATCGCTTCCACAATCGGAACTGCGCGAGGAACTACGCATGGATCGTGACGGCCGCGACCGCTCATTTCAACAGTTTGCCCCCTGGAATTTACAGTGCGTTGCTTTTGAATAATGGTCGCAACCGGTTTAAAAGCTACACGGAAATATATTTCTTCTCCATTGGAAATTCCACCTTGTATTCCTCCTGAACGATTGGTAGCTGTCACAATTTTTCTTTTTCCTGTTCCGGGAATGAACAGGTCATTGTGTTCCGATCCGCGCATGGCCGAACCTGCAAAGCCGGAACCGAATTCAAAACCTTTCACTGCGTTAATGCTGAGCATGGCTTTACCCAAATCAGCATGCAACTTGTCAAAAACCGGCTCACCAATTCCGGCAGGTACATTTTTTGCAATGCAGCTGATCACGCCACCAATCGTGTCGCCTTCTTTGCGAACGGTTTCAATCAGCGCAATCATTTCATTGGCAAGTTCCGGATCCGGGCAACGCATCATATTTTTTTCTGTAAGCGAAAGATCAAGCTCGTTTGCCGGTTTTGTTAATGAAATTTTACCGACCTGCGAAACGTATGCCTGGATAGTGATGCCGCTTTGAATGAGAATTAATTTTGCAACCGCACCAGCAACAACACGTGCAACCGTTTCTCTCGCAGAAGATCTTCCACCGCCGCGATGATCGCGAAAACCATATTTTACATCGTAGGTAAAATCAGCGTGGGAAGGGCGGTAAATATCTTTCAGCGCATCATAATCTTTCGGTTTTGCATCTGAATTACGCACAAAAAAACCAATCGGTGCGCCTGTTGTTTTGCTTTCGTAAATACCGGAAAGAAATTCTACTTCATCTTCTTCTTTCCGTTGCGTAACAATTTTCGATTGCCCGGGACGACGACGACGCATTTCTGAACGAATGAATTCCGCATCAATTGTAATTCCGGCAGGACAACCATCAATCACACCGCCGATTGCAACGCCATGCGACTCACCGAAAGTCGTTAACCGGAATAAAGTGCCAAAAGAATTACCTGCCATAAAAGCAAAGATAGTTTTAGTTCAGAGTTTAAAAGCCGTTTTGGCTGTGTCTTTCTGTGAAAAGTCCGCCGTCTTATTAGTGTTAAAATAATGGAATATTTACGGTATAAATATCGAATTGATTATTAGGTTTACATCAGACTTTTCCTGGACACATTATGAAAATATTTTTCTTTTTCTTTCTAATTATTGCTGGTTTCGGCTGTACGGAAACAACACAAAAAACGGCTGTTGATAATCCCATTCACATTTATACTACCATAAATTACCTCGACCTGCATCCCGATTCTGCTGGCAATTTACTTCCGGCAAATCCTTATATACTGGAATTTGTAAATGGTAAAAAAACAAATTGTTTTCTGCGGTACTGTTCACCTCCAGGACAGAAGTGATATTGAAAATCCAATGTACAGAGCCATTGAGAAAAAATTCTTCAGTTTTAAGCCCTCCATTTGCGTCAATGAAGGCGGAGATGTTTCGAAAAAGAAATATGCCTCATGGCGTGAGGCTATGACCCAAAATGGCGAAATCGGGCTGATTAAAGTGCTTGCTGACAGCCTGGGAATTGGAACTGTAAATGGCGATATGACAGACAGCCTTGAATTTAAAGCGCTGTTGAAAAAATATACAACAGGAGAATTTCTCGCTTATATCGCTACAGAAAGATTTTTCTGGCAATTGAGTGATGCAGATGCTAATGACAGTTCGGTGGTGAAATTAATCTACAGTAAATTCATCAACGATTATATTGTAAAAGAAGGAAATGTGCATTTGAAGGAACAGGAAAAAACACTTGCTTTTTTTGAAGCAAATTACGCCAAGTTGCTGCATCATCCTTTCGACATTCATCATCTTGAGCCGACAAATCCATTTGATGCAGAAGGAAAATTCCAGGAAATAGGAAGAGCCTCAAAAGAAATCAGAGATCAGAGTTTATTGCAAACGATAGATACGTTATTGGATACTTACGATAAAGTATTTATTGTTTTTGGTGGCTGGCATTTGCTTACCTGTAAACCAGGCCTGGACGAAATTATTAAAAAGCCAAGAACATAATCTTAAATGATCAGCGTTTCATATTCGCAGACTTATCTGTAAATGCGAATCTTGCTTCCATTCGCCGCAGCAAAAACGCCAAGTCCGCCATCGACATTCGTATAAATAATTGTCGGCTCTGAAAACGGATCATCACCCGAATAATTATAAAGCGAATTGTGATAATTGTAATAATCCTTGTTCACGTTGAACATCCAGCAATCGTAGCCGATCACTTTTTGCGTATTTGCAGGATCATAATTCGCCCAGTCGCCATGCAAACTGGATTGAATCTGCTGGCCGTCTTTATTATTATCGGTGAACAGCTGGTTCATATACCGGAAATCCGTTGTGTCGTTGGTTAATGTGTCAAGAAGAACAACTGCTGAGAAAAAACGATACCGATTTTCTTCTCCTGCATAATCAGTCATGCTATAATTAAAATCGGTGGAGATCTGGATAAAACCCATGTCGTTAGAGGCCGAATCCGTCATCGTGACTGAAAATCCTGCAACACCGCTGTGATAAGGAACTGTTGTTTCTGCTTTTACTGATTCGCCGCGTGGAGTTGTAACGGTTAAGGTGTAGCTGTTTCCTGCAATGACGGGAAGGACTGTAGAAGCAATTTCATAACATTCCCGTTGTAAATTATAAACCAACTGAACGGAACCGGAACTACCTGCCATGATCACAGTTGCATCAGTAACAGCGCTGCTTGTATTTACGCTATACGATTCAAAGATGGGCTGACTTCGTTTAACGGTAACGGAGAGTATTGTATCCTGCGGAGTAATAAATGAAACGAGCACTAGCTTTGGCGGCGTTTCAGGCAAAGCTATGCCTGCATCTTTTTCACAAGAAGAAAATAAGCTGGTCAATAAAATTGCGGATAACGCAGAAAAATAAAATATCTTTTTCATCAGCTTAAAATTTAATGGTCCAGGAAACAGAAGGGATGAGCGGGAAAAGCGAGATCTGCTTGAGCTTGCGCTGTTGACCCGAATTATCATAACCGACATAATAGAAGAAAGGATTTTTACGGTTATATAAATTGTAAACGCCCAATTCGAATGTGCGGTCCCAGTATTTCATCTTACGGTGAAACTGCAGCGCAATGTCCATGCGGTGGTAAGGCGCCATGCGGAAACTGTTTTTGTCTCCGTAATCATTCACAAACCAATTATTGAACCGCGGAACATTTTGCTGTACTCCCGAACCGGAAGGATCGTGTTCGGTCAGCGCATATTCTGCAAGCGGGAGCGTGATCGCATTTCCTGTTCCAAAAACCCAGGTTGCAGAAAGTGTAATATGATCATTGATCTTATAAATTCCAACCACAGAAATATCATGACGTCGATCGTATTTTGCATAATACTTGTTTCCGAAATTGATCGAATCGAATTGCAGCTGCGACCAGGAAAGCGTGTAGCCAACCCAGCCGGTAAGCTTGCCGAATTTCCGCTGCACTAAAAATTCAAATCCATAACTCCATGCTTTTCCCGGTGTCACATTATCTTCCCAGTTCACTGGTTCTTCATTGCCGCCTAGATCATTCACAAGCAAAAAACTGGCGCCCTCCTTATAGCCAACCACATCCTTCGACCATTTATAATAACCTTCCAGCGAAACCATCAGCTTATATTTCGGAATATCCATTGCGCTGCCTAATGCAACCTGCTGCGATTGTTGGGGCTTGATTCTTTTTGTTGCAGGCACCCACAAATCTGTAGGCAATCCAATACCGGTATTAGAAAGCAAATGGAGATATTGATTCATCAGCGCGTAGCTGGCTTTGAGCGAAAGATTTTCACGCAGGATGTAGCGGGCAGCAAAGCGCGGCTCAGGGCGGACATACGATTTTCCCTGTGTATTAAAATGGCTCAGGCGGAAACCAATATTTGTTTTCAAACGCGAAGTTATTCTCCAATCATCTTCAATGTAAATTCCGCTTTCAACAGCCTCAAGCGTTTTTACTTTGGAGGAATTATCGGGACCATTTGAGCTTTTCAGGACAACTGCGCTTGGCGTAAAACGATGGTAAGTAGAAATAAATCCGAATTTTAAATAATGATCCGGCACGGGACTAAAATCAAAATCATGCTTGATGCTGAAATCGCGGATACCGGAAGAATAATTCAGGGAAGTAAAAGCACCTGCGCTTTCCTCGCTGTATTTTATTCCGAATTTATAATTGGTAAAAATCAATGCAGTATTAGAAAACAGGCGGTCGGACCATAAATGATTCCAGCGTAATGTGCCGGTAGCATTTCCCCAGTTGAGTCCTACTTTTTCTTTATAATCCGGGCCGTTTTTATAATTCGCATAAAATTTATCCTTGCCAAAATAGCCGCTGAGAAACAGCCGGTTCTTATCGTTCACCGTATAATTCACCTTCGCATTAAAATCATAAAAATAATAACCTGCTTTATTATCGTCCGGCAAAAAAGGATAAACCAATGCATCAATATAAGTACGTCTTCCGGAAACAAGAAAAGAGGATTTCTTTTTTTTCAGCGGTCCTTCCAGCAATAAACGCGAAGATATTATTCCAATACCCGCTTCCCCGCTGAACTTTTCCTGGTTGCCATCTTTCATCTGCATTTCGAGCACGGATGATAAACGGCCACCATAACGTGCAGGAAAGCCACCTTTTGTAAGCTCCACACTTTTCAAAGCATCACCATTGAACAGCGAGAAAAATCCGAAAAGGTGATACGCATTATACACAGTCGCATCATCGAGAATAATCAGGTTTTGATCAGCACCGCCGCCGCGCACATACAACCCGCTGTTACCTTCTCCCCCGCTTTGTACACCTGGCATAAGCTGAATTACTTTAAGAACATCTTTCTCTCCCAATAAAGCCGGAATCTGTTTGATCTGTTCAATAGGAATAGAAACCTGGCTCATCTGCGTATTGTCGCTGATCTTTTCATCCTGTTCTGCATTAATCACGACTTCTTCCTGCAGCAATGCATCGAGATCAAAATTGATCTGTGTGTTTTTATCCAGGAAAAATTTTCTTATTTCCGTTTTGTAACCAACGAATGAACATGTGATCAAAACGGTATCGGATGGGAGTGTGAGCGAATAGAAACCGAAATTATTGGTAGCAGTTCCGGCCCCTGTTTTGGTATTCACAACTAAAATTCCAGGTAAAGATTCGTGGCTCGACTTTTCATAGACGAAGCCGCTGATTGTAAATTTCTGCACCTGTGCGAAGGTGGTGCCAGATAAAAAAAGGAACAGCAATAAAATGTTTTTCCTGATCATACGTTTTTTCAATTTAGCCTGAATACACGGGAAAACATATTCCGGAATTTTTAAAAGTTAGTACTGATTAAACTAAAATAGGACGGTTTGAAGTCATCAAATGTTACAACCGCTAAAAAAAAATCTTTATAAACATGACCTGAACACCCATATTTTACCAAGAGACGTTAAAAAAGGGAAAAAGTTGTCTTGAAGAATTTTTATTTATTCCCGGAGTATTCCGATAGCTCCTGGCGGGCTATTGTTAATTATATTCCTTGCTTACCTTTACCGTCAATGCAAAAACTACTGATAAAAAACATTCGTACGCTTGTCCAGGCAAGAGAAACTGCTCCGGCAAGCGTGTCGGGAAAATCAATGCGCGAGCTGCCCTCCGTAAACGATGCGTGGCTTGCTGTAGAAGACGGCGTTATTGCCGATTTTGGTACGATGGATGACTGGCCGGGAATAACAGATTGGTCGGAGCTTGAAGTGATTGATGCCAATGAAGGAATGGTTTTGCCGGCCTGGTGCGATTCGCATACGCATCTGGTTTATGCGGCTTCACGCGAAGAAGAATTTTCAGATCGTATCCGCGGACTGAGCTATGAAGAAATTGCCTTACGTGGTGGCGGAATATTAAATTCGGCGAATAAATTACGTGCGGCAAGCGAAGATGAATTGTTTGAATCTGCTGCTGCACGATTGGATGAAGTAATCCGACTTGGTACCGGCGCGATTGAAATAAAAAGCGGCTATGGACTTGACGTGGAAAGCGAATTAAAAATGCTGCGCGTCATTCAACGGTTAAAAGAACGCGGACCAATTGCAATCAAGTCGACATTTCTGGGTGCACATGCTGTTCCTGCGGAATTCAAAAATAATAAGGACGGTTACATAAAATTGCTTATTGAAGAATTAATGCCGGCCATTGCGAATGAAAAGTTGGCAGACTATTGCGATATTTTTTGCGAGCGGAATTATTTCACAGAAGAAGATTCCATCAGGATTTTAGAGGCGGGGAATAAGCATGGAATGATCGCAAAAGTGCATGCTAATCAATTGAGCAATTCCGGCGGTGTACAAGCAGGAGTAAAAACCGGTGCAATCAGTGTGGATCACCTGGAATTTCTCGGTGAAGAAGAAATAAATCTGCTGCTTCATTCAAAAACGATGCCCACACTTCTTCCCGGCGCACAGTTTTTTCTCGGTCTGCCATTTCCACCTGCGAGGCAAATGATCGATGCGGGATTGCCGGTAGCGGTTGCGTCGGATTACAACCCCGGAAGTTGCCCATCAGGCAACATGAACCAGATGATCAGTCTGCTTTGCATCAATTATAAAATGACACCCGAAGAAGCGATCAATGCAGCCACGATCAATTCTGCCTACGCTATGGGGCTGAGTATGAGCCACGGAAGCATTACCCCGGGTAAAAAAGCGAATTTGATTATTACGAAACCTGTTTCATCGCTGGCTTTTTTGCCTTATTCTTTTGGTAGCAATTTAATTGAGAACGTTATTATAAACGGAGTAAAAGTTATGTAAATTTGGAAATATGAGCATTCTGAATATTTCCATTAAGAACTACAAATCTTTAGTTGATTTAGAAATTAATAATCCCGCGCCTTTTACTGTATTCGTAGGCGCAAACGCATCTGGTAAATCAAATATTTTTGAAGCGCTAGATTTCTTTTATCATTTTATCTGGCTTACAAGGGCTACTGCATTACAGCTTTTTGGCGGCATTGATGATTTATCCTTTAAAAACAAAAAAGGAACTCCTGGATTCAACATTAAAATACAATCACAAGGCGATATTGATTCTGCCTTATTTGATATTCTCGCCAACGAATCATCAATTTTATTAGACGTTTCACCGATCAGCAATTCTGACCTGGAAACTTTTTCTTCAATCGTTGCGGAGTCAGAAAGTTTGTATAATTTGAAATCTATCCGGAGTAATCCTGCATATATTGAATTCTGGAAATGGAAGTTTTTTACACGCATCTTTATTAACAACGATCGTATTCCACAACTCCCATTTAATGATGATCAAAAACTTTCACCACTTTGTGATAATCTTGAAAAAGTATTAAAACGCTTGCTTAAAGATGAAAACACAAAAGAAGAAATTATTGAATGGCTCCGATTGCTTGTACCTGGTCTTGAAAACATTGAAATTAAATCGGAGGCATTTAGCGGGACTGACAACCTTCTTATTTATGAAAAAGGCACTGATAAACCTTTTACAAAGCATTTAATCTCTGATGGAACGTTTAATATTATCGCAATACTGGCTGCTGTTTTTCAAAGTGACCAACCACAATTTCTATGCTTTGAAGAACCTGAAAACGGATTAAATCCTAAAGTAGTTCGTGAACTGGTTGGATTCTTTCGCGAACAGTGTAAGAAAAAAGGACATTTCATTTGGCTTAACACACATTCTCAAACGTTGATCAGGGAACTTACAACCGAAGAAATTATTCTTGTTGACAAAATTGATGGTGAAACGAAGATTAAGCAAATCCAAGGCGAAAATTTGTATGGCTTACCAATGGATGAAGCACTGCTAACAAATGCGATCGGGGGAGGTATTCCGTGGTAAAAATCGGATTTATTGTAGAAGGGGCTTCAGAAAAAAAGGTACTCGATTCTGCCGCATTCCGTATTTTTCTCGAAAAGGAAAAAATTGCATTTGTTGGAGAAGTAATTGATGCAAAAGGTGGAGGTCAACTTTTGCCCCGAAACAGAGAAAGACACGTTTTACGGCTGAAAGGCAAAGGTGCAACACATATTATAATATTATCAGATAAGGAAAACGATCCTTGCTTTACTTCAGTAAAAAAGCGAATTGCACCTCAACATTCAGAGACTGTACTGATCAGCGCAAAAGCTCTTGAAGCATGGTTTCTTGCAGATTCAAAAACACTTACAAGAATATTCAGAAGACCTTTTAATTACCCTTCCCCTGAAAACACAATAGTAAACCCATTTGACATTATTAAAGATGAGTTTTCTAAACGTAATAAAGATTTTGACACAAAAACTATTCTTGCAGATCGCATGATCAGAAATGGTTTTACAATTCAAAACGCTGCTGCTCACAAAAATTGCCCCAGCGCAAAGTATTTTCTCGAAAAGCTAAAGTCAATAGCTGGCATTATAAATTAACGCAGGAAAATTCGCGAATCACGAATTCGTCTCTTTCGTACCTTCGCCTTCACAAAATCTACCTATGAAAAAACTCATCGAATGTGTTCCAAATTTCTCTGAAGGAAACGATCTCACCATCATCAAACAAATTACCGATCGCATCGAATCTGTCGAAGGTGTGCGTTTGCTGAATGTTGATCCGGGCAAAGCCACGAACAGAACGGTTGTGACATTTGTCGGCGAACCTGATGCAGTTATTGAAGCTGCTGTTCGTGCAATCAAAATAGCCGGCGAATTAATTGATATGAGCAAACACAAAGGCGAACATCCACGCATGGGCGCTACCGATGTTTGCCCTCTGATTCCAGTTTCAGGAATTTCAATGGAAGAAACAGCGGAGTACGCAAAAACATTAGGCATGCGGGTGGGAACGGAATTAAATATTCCGGTTTATCTCTATGAATATGCACAGATCAAAAAAGGCCGCAGCAATCTTTCCGTGATTCGCGCGGGTGAATATGAAGGCTTTTTCAAAAAAATAAAACTGCCGGAATGGGCGCCTGATTTTGGCCCGGACGAATACGATGCAAAACGTGGTGCAACTGTAATCGGCGCACGTGAATTTCTGGTGGCTTACAATATCAATCTCAATACCACCTCCACCCGCCGCGCAAATTCCATCGCGTTTGATGTGCGGGAGGCAGGACGCGTAAAACGTGAAGGCGATCCGTTGACAGGAAAAATTGTAAATGATCCGGATGGAAAACCGATCAACATTCCCGGTTCATTAAAGTCTGTAAAAGCAATCGGATGGTTCATTGAGGAATATGGAATTGCGCAGATTTCAATGAACCTTACCAACACAACTATTACTCCTGTTCACATTGCGTTTGATGAAGTATGCAAACGCGCAGAAGAACGTGGCTTGCGCGTAACAGGCTCAGAACTTGTCGGATTAATTCCGCTTAACTCTTTGCTTGATGCGGGAAAATATTTTCTTGAAAAGCAGCAGCGTTCTGCCGGTGTCCCGGAAAAAGAGCTCATTAAAATTGCAGTAAAATCACTCGGCCTTGATGAGCTCGGTGCGTTCAAACCGGAAGAGCGCGTGATTGAATATTTGTTGCAGGATGCTTCATCAGCAAAATTAATTTCCATGTCGCTGACAGCTTTTGCAGATGAAACTTCCAGCGAAAGTCCTGCTCCGGGTGGTGGATCAATTTCTGCTTATATGGGTGCGTTGGGTGCAGCGCTGGCGACAATGGTTGCAAATCTATCATCGCACAAGCGTGGCTGGGATGAGCGGTGGAAAGAATTTTCGAACTGGGCAGAAAAAGGCCAGCAGCACAAAGACGCGTTGTTGAAATTGGTTGACGAAGATACCAATGCATTCAATCGCATTATGAATGCTTTTAGTCTGCCAAAAGGGACAGAGGAAGAAAAATCGGCACGTACTGCTGCTATTCAGGATGCAACAAAATTCGTCACAGAAATTCCATTCAAAGTGATGGGAGCTTCATTTGCTTCGATGGAAGTGATTAAGGCAATGGCAGAGCATGGCAATCCCAATTCAGTTTCCGATGCAGGTGTTGGTGCGCTCGCCGCGCGCTCCGCTGTGATGGGCGCTTACCTGAATGTAAAGATCAATGCCGCAGGACTGACTGATAAAACATTTGCGAATGATATTATTGCAAAAGGAAAAACTATACAGGACAAAACACAAAAATTGGAAACTGAGATTTTGGAAATTGTGAATCAGAAAATTGGTTTGTGATTTTTCGGGCGTGCTCCCGGCCGTTGTCGGGATCGGGCTATCCGCTGCAAGTCCTCCTGTGTGCGGGCTTTCTCTCATTGGGACCACTATGTGGCGGTACTATCCCTCACGAAAAAGAAAATTGATTAACAAATTCAAAAAACTTCGCACATAACGTGTTGCCATTTACCGATTGCGGTTTACCGATTATCAATCACCCTTTGCCAATTGCTTCTTTTGAAAACTAATTGAAGGAGTTTAACGTTTAATAAACAAGAACCCGAAAATTTATGGGCCGCTTCAGAGCCTGGATAGATCGTCATCCACCAGTAAGGAGATTTATTTATTTTTTCCCTATCCAGCTTCTATTGGTACAGGTGAAAAAAAATCCTGTGCTCATTATTTTCTGGCTGCTCATGTTCGGATTTGTAAGCGGGCGAATTGCGGCGCGTTATGGAGTTCCATTGCTTTTTATGGATCCTGAATATTGTGGCAATGTAAATTTTCTTTCTTATTTTCTTGTTGGCTTTTCTTGCGGTGGATTTGTGATGGCTTACCAGATTTCCTGCTACAACCATAACGCCTATCGTTTTCCGTTTCTTGCCACACTGAGCAGACCGTTCCTGCGTTTCTGCATCAATAACTTTATCATTCCCATCAGTTTTTTACTGTATTACCTTTTCCACATAATTGTTTTCCTGCAAGCAGAACCCGTTACTAAAATGCAGGTCGCAGCAGATGCATCCGGATTTGTATTGGGAAATGTTGTTTTCATCTTTTTATCCCTGTTTTACTTTTTTCGCGCAAATAAAGACATGCAATCGCTTTTCGGGATTGTTAAAGACCCTTCGAAATCGAAACCAAAACGAATGATCTTAAACCGTGACCCGGTTAATAAAACGTTGAAATGGAAAACAATCACGCCGGGAAAAGAAAATCGCGACTGGCATGTGGAGAGCTACATTTCAAGCCTGACAAAAGTAAGACGTGCGCGACCATTTGAACATTATGAAAAAGAATTACTCAACCGTGTATTCGTTCAGAACCATGGAAAATCGGTTTTGTTTGAAGTAATTGTCATCATGACGCTGCTCGTGTTTGGATTTTTCAAACAAATTCCTGCTTTGATAATTCCTGCCGGTGCAAGCGTATTTCTTTTGTTTACGCTTTACCTGATGCTTACCGGAATCATTTCGACATGGTTTCGTGGATGGAAAAATGCGGTGCTTGTTATTTTTTTGCTGCTGATCAACTTTGTGGCGAAATATGATTTTTTCGAAAGCCGCACGCGTGCGCTGGGAATGAATTATGAAGTAAAACCTGCCATCTACAGCAACGATGAATTTGCCCGTTTTATTTCCTCCGGCGAATGGCGCAATTCCGATTCGCTGAATACAATCGCCATTCTCGAAAAGTGGAAGAAAAAAAATTCAAGCACCATTGCATCCAAACCCAAGATGATCATCATGAGCTGTAGCGGCGGCGGATTGCGGTCAACTTTCTGGACATTTTATACCATGCAATACCTCGACAGTATCAGTGCAGGAAAAATGCTTCCACGCACTGCGCTTATCTGCGGCTCGTCGGGCGGAATGGTGGGCGCGGCTTATATGCGCGAAATTTGGCTGCGTGAACAAACAGGTGTCGGCCTTCGGCATGATGATCCGGCGCTGCGCGAAAAAATTTCATCCGATGTGCTGAACCCGATTGCTTTTTCGCTTGCTGTGAACGACTGGTTCCTTCCGCTCCGCCACGCTACTTTTGAAGGCAAGACCTACAGCAGCAACCGCGCGTATGCTTTCGAAGAAACGATTCTGAAAAATACTGATAATGTGCTGGAGAAAAAACTAAGCGATTATCGTGTGCCGGAACAGGAAGCTAAAATTCCGATGATGATATTTGCACCAACGATTGCAAATGACGGACGTAAAATGGTCATCAGCGCGCAAGGCGTTTCTTATCTTACACAACCTGCCGCTACTTCAAATGTCAGTAATGATTATCTCGCGGATGGAATTGAATTTTCGCGTTTCTTCCACGACCAGGGCGCCGATAATGTTCGTTTTGCAAGTGTGCTGCGTATGAATGCTACATTCCCTTACATTACTCCGCTTACAGATCTTCCGAGCGAGCCGCTGATCCAGGTTTTTGATGCCGGTATGCGCGATAATTTCGGAATGGATAATATCATGCGCTTTATGTACACCTTCCGCGATTGGATTGCGACGAACACGTCAGGGATTATTTTGCTACAGACTCGCGACAGAAGTAAAATTCATCCTGTAGAAAAAAGTCCGAATGGTACGGTTATAAATTCGTTATCGCGACCGCTTGTGAGTTTTTATGGAAATTTATTTACCGTACAGGATTATCATCACGATTATGAAATTGAACAATCATCGCATTGGTTTGCAGGAAAAATAGATGTGATTGATTTTGAATTGCAGAACGATGAGCCGGATATTATTTCGCTGAGCTGGCATCTTACGCAACGGGAGAAAAACAGGGTGATGGAATCAATGAGCTCTCCGAAGAATAAAGAAGCCCGTGCAAAATTTCTTGATCTGCTGAATGATGAAGTAGGCTCCTCCACATTCAAGGTTTCAACTCCTGAGTTTTCTCCTGATTAATTTCCAGCACGAATTTTTTAGTGACACAGGAATTGCGGCTCGATGGCACAAGAAAATTAGTTGTAAGAAATTGCACACGATAATGCTGAAATTCTTTTTCTGATAATAATTTAAACCCTTTCCCCAATAATTCATTCTTCCCTTCCTCGTCGGCACAAACGTAAAGGCTGCCAAACTGATTTATTTTTTTCCTTATTTCCAAACTATCATTCATGCTTAGCGATTTTACATGCCTTCCATAATAAAAATCAAGCGCGTGGTCTGAACCGTTGAAATAAATCAAACCGCCCTCCGGAATATTTTTTTCCTTCATTGCTTTACCTATTTCATTTCCTGATTGGTATTTCAACAGGTTCGGATAAAAATGTGTATTGCCGACGAAATAAAATGCGATCAGCGCAAGCAGTAATGGAAACAATAGTTTTTCAAATGGATCCGTGAGCCTCCATGCCAGTATGATTCCCGAAATTAAAAGGCAAAATACTGCTGTGAATGAAAGCAACGATGCACCCGGGAAAACAACAAACAGGAAAAATGTGCACACTCCTGCAAGCGCGATGAAAAATATCCAGTGCATCACCGAAAAAAAACGGAATAGCTTTTTACGTTCAGGGTTAAGAACATCCTGCATCAAAAATGCCGCTGAAAGAATCGCAGCTAATGGCAACAACACATATACATAATGCGGCAGCTTATAACGCGACGCAGACAGTGCAAGAAATACAAGAACAAAACCGCCTGTTGAAACCAGCTCCGGCAGAAACCCGGGCTTGAATTTTGTTTTAATAAGCACAAAAAGATTTTTGAAAAGTCCCGCCACAAGGAAAAGACTCCATGGAAAAAATACCCAGAGAAACGTATGCGTGAAAAAGAAAGGGCCAGCGCCATTGTCGAATTTTGAACCCCAATCACTTTCACCTGTTATTCTTCCAAAACTTTGCGTCCAGAAATAAAATCGCAGTCCGGAAACATTCGTGTGACCATCAATTGTTTTTTCAGGATGAAGATCGAATTGCGTGTAAAGACCGTAGCACATCGGAAAAAGCAGTAATCCAACGATCAGCAATCCGATGATCCATTCGGGGCGCACGAAATTTTTCCATTGACGTTTATATAAAAACTCAGCGCTCAATGCGGCGGCAGGAAGGATAAATCCAAGCGGGCCTTTTGCCAGCATAGCAATACCGACTCCGAAAAATCCAAGCACAAAGCTCCAGCGTTTTTTTGTTTTGAGGTAATCGATAATTTTCCAGGTGGCGAAAATGGTTGATCCAAGAAGAATGGTGTCGGTGCGAATATCATTTGTCATTACAAACATGCCGAGTGAAAACGTAAGCATCATTCCGGCAACGATTCCTGTTTTTTTATTGTAAAGCAATTCGCCAAGCTTGACAGTGGAAAAAATTCCCAGCACAGCGAATAAAAAAGACGGCAGCTTGTAAGCAAAGTTACTGACGTCGAAAATTTTGAAGCTGATTGCAGAAAGCCAGAATAATAAAGGCGGCTTATCGAGATAATCTTCACCGTGCTGATAAATTTCAAGCCAGTTTTTGCTTTTCATTAATTCCTGCGACATGGAAGCGTATTGAGCAGCGTCAATATTCATCACATCCACAAGCAGCCCCGGTAAAAACACGAGGAGACAGGCAATAATAAACCAGCTGACCTGGCGTGTATTTATTTCGGCGTTCAAATCAGAAAGCTGCTAATTTTAATAATGCTTCTTCAAATCGTGATACTGGTAAAAAATTTTTTTCCAGCTCCGTTGCAAATGGTACAGGCGTATCAAGACTTGCCACACGCACAACCGGAGCATCAAGGTATTCGAACAGATTTTCAGCGATCAACGCAGAAATTTCTCCGCCTATTCCACCGGTAAGTGTGTCTTCATGCAACACGATTACTTTTCCCGTTTTTTTTACCGATTCAAAAATTGCTTCTTTATCAAGCGGCATTAATGTGCGCAAGTCAATTACATCAGCGGAAATATCCGGATGCTTCTGTAAAATTTCCAGCGCCCAATGCACGCCAAATCCATACGTGATAATGGAAACCGAATTTCCTTCACGCACATTTTTCGCTTTACCGATTTCAATGGTATAATAATCATCCGGAACATCGCCCGAAATACTCCGGTAAAGTGCTTTATGCTCAAAAAATAAAACTGGATTTGGATCTTCAAATGCAGCAAGCAACAATCCTTTCGCATCTGCCGGTGAAGACGGGTAAACAATTTTCAATCCCGGAATATGAAAAAACCACGCTTCATTTGATTGGGAATGAAACGGACCTGCTGCAACTCCTGCACCTGTTGGCATACGAATTACGACATCCGCATTTTGTCCCCAGCGCCAGTGAATCTTGGCAAGATTATTTACAATCTGGTTAAATCCTTCCGTAACAAAATCGGCGAATTGCATTTCCATCATCGCTTTCATTCCGTTGATGGAAAGTCCAAGCGCTGTTCCTACAATTGCCGATTCGCATAAAGGCGTATTACGCACACGGCCTTTTCCGAATTCAGCAACAAATCCATCGGTGATCTTGAACACGCCGCCATATTCCGCAATGTCCTGCCCCATCAAAACCAGGTTCGGATGTCTGATCATTGCTTCATGCAAACCATCATGAATAGCATCGATCAATCGTTTTTCGGATGTTTTCGCTGATGGTTTTGTTATGGATGGCGTATAAGACGCAAAAAGGTCGTTTATTTCTTTTTCCGTATTTGCAACCGGGCGTGGTTCGGCAAAAGCCACTTCAAGTGCGTCTTCAATTTCTTTTTTAATTTCAGCGCGGTGTCCTTCTGCATTCTTTTGACTAATGATTTTATTTTCAATCAGCCAGCGTTCATAATTCACCACCGGATCTTTCACCGACCATGCATCCTGTAAACCCGCAGGATAATATTTTGTTCCTGATGCTTCCTCGTGACCGCGCATACGGAAAGTGACACACTCCAATAAAACCGGTCTTGGATTTTTACGAATATCTTCCGCAATCTTTTTGACTGCTGCATGCACTTCGAGAATATTATTTCCTTCCACCTGCACTGCATCAATTCCATAGCCGATTGCTTTATCGATAAATTGTTTGCAACGGAATTGTTCGGATGAGGGAGTGGATAATCCCCACTGGTTATTTTCAATTGCAAAAATGACGGGAAGATCCCAGACAGCGGCAACATTTATCGCTTCATGAAAATCGCCTTCACTTGCCCCGCCGTCGCCGGAGAATACGAGTGTTGCACAATTTTCTTTTTTCAATTTATGTGCGAGTGCAATTCCATCAGCAATGCCAAGCTGCGGACCAAGGTGCGAAATCATTCCAACGATCTTATAATCGATAGTGCCAAAATGAAAAGAGCGGTCACGGCCTTTAGTAAAACCAGCATCTTTTCCCTGGAACTGCGAGAATAATTTTGGCAGCGGAATTTCGCGCGAGGTAAAGACACCGAGGTTGCGATGCATAGGAAGAATAAACTCTTCCTGATCCATAGCAAGCGCGGAGCCGACAGAAATTCCTTCCTGTCCATAACCGGAAAACCATTTGGAAATTTTTCCCTGACGCAGGAGCACAAGCATTTTCTCTTCGATCATTCTCGGTTTAAGAATGGCGAGATAAAGTTTACGAAGTTCTTCGTCTGAATAATTTTTCTTGTCGAAGCGAAGAGGAGTGTCAATCGTAATCATAGAATCCGAAAATAAGGCGCGGCTAAATTACGTACTTTAGAAGGGTAATTGTATGGAAAAAGTAGTGTTGCTTACAGTCTTTATCGCTGCATTGGTGTATCTCGGATGGAGAATCCGCAGATCAGTGCTTCGTTCACGCAAGAATAATTGTGGTTCGGACTGCAACTGTGAATAGGAACCTGATTTCGGGGCAAAAAAAAAGGGAGCGCAATCCGCCCCCTCATTTTCTTTAGTAGAAGAATTACTTCTTCATCTTGGGATTCATTTTAGCCATAGAATCAGCCATTCTCATAGAGTCAGCTTTCATCATTGCCATAGCTGCATCAGAAGCCATTTTAATTGAATCTGCCATGCGCATTGAATCCATTGTCCACTGAACGCGTGTCATTGAATCAGCCATGTTGATTGAATCTTGCATTTTTTTAGCAGCATCTTCTGCTCCACCGCAAGAAACAAGAGCTGCCATACCGGCTACGGCAACAAATGTGAGTACTTTTTTCATTTTGGTTATTGGTTGTTGGTTGTTTTGGTTAAAACTGGCGCAAAGATATAGTAAGATTTTAATGACGGGCAAACTTTTGAGCTTTTTTTTAACATAGAAATGAACAATAATGAAAAAAGGGAGTAAAAACTCCCTTTTTCAATTCTAACATTAAGTCAAAAACTATCCGCGGCCTTTAACAGCTGCTTTA
>JBDSHN010000002.1:0-30307 GCA_039918435.1 Bacteroidia bacterium
AATTAAAGAAAATTTCGCCGCAGAATTTTACCGGCATTTAATTCCCGTGTGTTCTCGTCTTCGCTCGAACAATCGGGATGGATTAAAATTGAATTAACTCTTTTGGCACCTTGGTGTCCTGGAGTCAAACGAAACTTTAATGCTTCGGATAAAATAACAGGATTGCCTTTCGGAATTTACCGTGACTTTTTGCCCCTGCGGCGATAAAATTTTTCAAGGAAATGTTTGTATCAGGATTTACCATCGCGAGAAATGTTGTTAAGTTCGATTACCCGATCGTAGAAGCTATTCGTTCAATACTTCCATTATGCGATGAAGTAATTGTAGCAGTTGGAAAATCGGAGGATGCAACATTGGAATTAATCAAATCCATCAACGATCCGAAAATAAAGATCATTGAAACGGTGTGGGATGATACTTTACGTGAAGGAGGAAAAGTATTAGCGGATGAAACCAATAAAGCTTACAATGCGATTTCAGAAAAAGCAGATTGGTGTTTTTATATACAGGGCGATGAAGTGATTCATGAAAAATATCTTCCGGCTATAAAGGAAGGTATGCTGAAGTGGAAGGGTGATAAAAGTGTGGAAGGATTGCTTTTCAATTACACACATTTTTATGGCTCGTATGATTTTACCGGCGATTCGCGAAAATGGTATCGCAAAGAGATTCGTATTGTCAGAAAAAATTCGGCCATCAGTTCGTACAAAGACGCGCAGGGATTCAGAAAAACAGGCAATACAAAATTGTATGTAAAGCAGATTGACGCTTATGTTTATCATTACGGTTGGGTAAAACCACCTGAAGCCATGCAGGCGAAGCAGGAATCATTTCACAAAATGTGGCACGACGATCAGTGGATGAAAGAAAACATTCCTGTTATTGATAAATTCGATTATTCGCAAATTGATTCGCTAGCAAAATTTACAGGAACTCATCCGCAGGTGATGCAGGAAAGAATCAATAAGCAAAACTGGAAATTCGATTTTGATCCGACAAAGAAAAAGTGGGGAATAAAAATGTGGTTACTGATGTGGGTGGAAAAAAAAACCGGGAAGAGGATTGGGGAATATCGGAATTATGAGTTGTGAATCAGCAGTTTTTAGCTCGAAGATATCAAGTGATTTTTTTTTACCGAACTAACCACCTTCACTAAACAATTCGAACTAAACACTTTTTTCCCTCAAATAAACAATCATATCTGTCCTGGGTAATTCTCCTGTGAAGCCAAGACTTCTTATCATCGTTACAATTTGTCCGCGATGAAAGGAGCTGTGATTCATGCAATGCATTAACATTCCTGCATTATCCATCGAATGTTCTTTACCTGAAAGATCTTTGAATATCGTCAAGCCGGTAAAAAAAGAATCGTTCTGGCTTTCTACATATTCAACAAATTTTTCTGCTCCTTCTATGAACGATTCAACCGGTGTTTCTGCCGGCAAATCTTTTGACATAAAAGGAAGTGATTGTCCTTTGAAACGATGCAGCCAGACATATTCCGCATCCCAGATATGAAATGCAGTTTTTTTGACGGACTTAAAGCTGCTGTTTGTTTCTTGCTCGAGCCAGGCAGTATCTACTTTTTTTAATCCTTCGAGAAGCGCTTTATTCGCCCAGAGATTATAACGGGCGTAAGAAAGAAGAAGATCTTTTATTGTTTGCATAACCGCTGATTTTTATTCTCGTGAGTTTGTCAACTTCATTGAATGATAGTAATAACACTTACTCCCATCCTTGTACCAAAACATCAACGAGATGCATGACTTTGATATTTTTATTCTGCTTTTTAATTAATCCGTCGAGATGAAGCAGGCAGGATAAGTCGGTTGAAATAATTATTTCAGCTCCAACCTCTTCTGCCATTTTTAATTTCTGCTCGGCCATTCCTACTGCTACGCCTTCGTACTTCGTAGAAAACATTCCACCGAATCCGCAGCAGACTTCTGTGTTTGCCATTTCACGCAATTCAAGTCCGCGCACTTTGGAAAGCAATACGCGCGGCTCACGGTGAATTCCGTATTCGCGCAATCCAGCACAGGAATCGTGAAAAGTAGCAACACCATCCAGCTTCGCGCCGAGATCCGTGATCTTCAAAATATTCACGAGAAAATCGGAGAACTCGAAAAGATTTTTCTGCACCTGCCGGTTTTGATTGTGCAACGCAGAATTATGAAACATTTCGCCATAATAATTGCGGACAAATCCTGTACACGAAGCAGAAGGTGATACGATGTAACGATCGCTTTGAAATTCTTTAATGAACTTTTCTCCTACTTCTTTGCAGGAATCAAAGTAGCCCGAATTAAATGCAGGCTGACCGCAACAGGTTTGTTCATGATTGTAATTCACGCCACATCCTACGCGCTCCAGCAATTTGATCATGTTCAGCGCAGTCTCGGGATAGAGCTGATCAACAAAACATGGTATAAATAAATCAACTATCATTATTAGTATTTAGTTCAAATTGTTTAGTTCGGAGAAACCCGGCTTCTGATTAATGAACAGCTTCTGATTTCGGAACCCGTAATAAAAGCAAGAATCCGATGACAAAGGTAACGATGATCGATAAAACCGAATTGCGGATGCCACCGGTTATTCCTTCAATTGCGCCGAATGAAATAGTTCCGATAGCCAGGCCGATTTTTTCGCTTACATCGAAGAAGCTGAAATACGAAGCGTGATCCTGCGTTTCAGGAAGCATTTTTGAATACGTTGATCGCGACATGGCTTGTATCCCGCCCATTACTAATCCAACGCTTGCTGCAACAATATAAAATTGTACAGGCGTATAAACGAATTGGTAAACACAAAAACAAATGGCAACCCATACAAAAAGTACAATGCCGATTGTTTTGAGATTTCCGATAACCCGCGAAAGTCGTGACATCAAAAATGCACCAAGTATGCCAAGAAATTGAATAAGCAGAATACTGATGATAAGGCTTTGATTTTTTTCCTGTGGGCTTCCCCACAGAATTGCTTTGGTCGCAAAAGGAACAGCCATTATCATTACGGTTTGCACACCCATATTGTACATAAAATAGGAACCGAGAAAACGACGCAATTGTTTTCTTGTTAGAATATCTTTAAAAACAATCCGCAATTCGCGGTATCCTTTTGTAACAATATTTCCTTTCCCGCGTTCATGCGTCTGCGCTTCGCCTTTGGGTAATCTTCTGAATGTAATTTGTGCAAATGCAATCCACCATAATCCGACAAGCAGGAAACTTTGCTCATAAGTGACCCATTTGTTGAATGTTGTAATCACAAGAATAACAATCAGCAATATTGAGCTACCGAGATAACCCATTCCAAAACCGCGCGCACTTACTTTATCCTGGTCTTTCGCTTCTGCTATTTGTGGCAGATATGCATTGTAAAAAACCAAACTTCCCCAATATCCGACGCTCGCAAAAAGAAGTGCAAGCATACTATATCCTAAGTGTTGAGGATTAAACAAACTCAGCAACATACAACTGATCGCTCCCAGGTAACAAAAAAACTGCAAAAACCTCTTTTTACTTCCTGAATAATCTGCAATGCCGGAAAGAACAGGAGAAAAAACTGCAACGATAATATAAGAAAGTGCAACTACATAGGAATAGAATTCTGTATTCTTAAATTGAAAACCTAAAACAGTTACGTCATCAATCAATTTCCCTCCCTGCATGAAGCTTGTTTTCGCTTCATAAAAAATCGGGAAAATCGCGGAAGAAATTACGAGCGGATAAACAGAGTTGGCCCAGTCGTAAAATGTCCAGGCACGGATGAGTTTGGGATCGCCTTTTTTGAGCATGTCCAAATGTAGCCAGAGATTAGGCAGATTACGCAGATTTTAGCAGGAAATATTCACAGGGTTTCCCACAATTTTTTATTTGTTAATTGCCCATTGTTAATTTGGCATTGTGCGTTCCATTGATCGGAAATTCTCCCTGAATGAAAAATGTTCAATCAACTAACAATGAACAATCATCAAGGTTAAGGTTTAAACCAAAGTCAATAAATTTTACAGGAAGAAATCCTCGTTGAAGCCAACCAAATAAACTTTCTCCGTCGTTCGCGTCACAGCTGTGTAAAGCCAGCGCAGAAATTCAACATTTACCATTTCATCCGTCAGGTAACCCTGCTCTACAAAAACCGCTTTCCATTGTCCGCCCTGTGCTTTGTGACAAGTGACGGCGTAAGCGAATTTGACCTGCAGCGCATTATACCAAGGATCTTCTTTCATTTTTTTATAACGCGCACCTTTTGAGAGATCGGCGTAATCGGATGCAACACTTTCATAAAATTGCTGCTGCTTCGGAACAGTTAATGCGGGTGCTTCGGTGTATAATGTATCAAGCATGATGCGCGCATCTAATTCCGGTTCATCAGGATAATCAAGCAGTTCAATCGTAACATCGGCAAAACGCAGTCCGTGAATTTCATGAAACTTGCGGATGCGTTTGATCACTGCCGTATCTCCATTGGCAATAAAACCGGCTTTGGATTCTTCTGGCAGCCAGAAATAATTATTCTTCACGATCATAATGTGATCGCCGTTTGAAATTTCATCTTCTTGTCCGCGGATACGCTGGCGGATCTGCTGATTATAAATATTCGCACGTTTATTGGAACGGCAAATGATAATCGTTTCTTCCGGACCATATTTCTGGTAAGCCATTTCCAATTCTTCCACCAGGTCAGTTCCAACCACACGTTTCACATCAGCATAATCCTGCACTTCAAATTTGGGAATGATCTGCTTACCGGAACTATTGGCGGCAGTTGCTTCTGCAATTTCAATACGGAGCTTTGTTGCATTATATAAAACTCCTGAATCCATTTCCTGGCGGACGACTTCATTTAATTCAACTCCGTTAATCGGAAAGCCGAATGCTTTTTTCAGCCACGCAGGATGTAATGCAGGACTGCCTGCCAAACCAACTGGCGGAAGCTGCGCAATATCACCGACAAACAAAAGCTGGCAATCACCATTCTGATAAACGAAATGAAAAAGATCGTCGAGCAGGCTATTCGGGAATAAACTTTTTTCAGAACTTCCTTCACCGATCATCGAAGCTTCATCAACAATAAAAAGTGTGTTGTGATGCGTATTTGATTGCAATGAAAAAAAACTTCCTTCCGCTGTTCCTGAAGCCTTGTAAATTTTTTTGTGAATTGTCCATGCTATTTTTCCGGAGTATACAGATAAAACTTTCGCTGCCCTTCCTGTAGGTGCAAGCAAAACCGATTTACGTTTCAACTTTGGCAAGGCACGGACAAGCGCACTTACTAAAGTTGTTTTTCCTGTCCCGGCATATCCGCGCAACACAAAAATGCGGTTCTGATCTTCGTGCGTGAGAAATTTCTCCAGCTCCTTGGCAGCATCCTTTTGCTTCGATGTAGGTTCGAAAGGAAGTTGCTTTAATATTTCGGCTGAGAAATTCTCCATAGGAGGGCAAAGGTAAGCTACAGCATCCCCGGTTTACCAAAAGATCGTCTTAATTTTCATTCAATATCCAATACTCAATACTCAGATTTTCACAGCTGATTTTGAATATTGAATATTGAATCCTACCATGGAATTCTTTGTTAACTTTACACTCCAATGAACGATACCCGGCGTTTCATCAGCCCTTCCATTCATTTTCATGATGCCGCATTAGATTCCTCGCGGACGGATAAATTCTGCCTTGTGCTGCAGATCAGTGCGGATTCATTTTGTTTTGCGGTGCTGGATAATCTGACGAATGATTTTTTGGCGTTTGAAAAATACCAGCTGAAAAAAGTCAATGCTGAATTAACGCTTGCTGATCAATTGGATAAAATAATAGCGGATCACGACTGGCTTGGCGCGGGCTTTAAGCGTGTTGATGCAAGTATTGTGACGGAACAATTTACGCTTGTTCCATCTGCATTTTTCGACAGCACAAAAATTCCGGATTATTTAAATTTCAATCACCCGGTTTCCGAAGAAGATGTGATTGTAAATGATGTGCTCCGTAATGCAGAAGCGCGTAATGTGTATGCACTGGATGCAAAGCTGGAAAAATCGCTGAAGAAAATTTCTTCTTCTGTTCGTATCCGTCATCATTTTACACCGCTGATCGAACGCACACTTTCTGTCAATAAAAATAAACCTTCACGTCGTGTGCTGGCTCATGTTCAGAATCAGCGTTTTGATCTTGTCATCAGTGAAGGTGGAAAATTATTGCTGGCAAATTCTTTCAGCTTCCAGACGGGCGAAGATTTTATTTACTATTTGCTTTTCGCCTGTGAACAATTAAAAATGAATCCTGAAGAGCTCGACCTTGAACTAACAGGAGAGATCGAAACGGATTCTGCGCTTGCAACGCTTGCAAAAAAATACATTCGCAATATTCATTTTGGTCAGCGGCCGGTTGAAGCGCGTTTTGCAAAGGGCTTTGAACAATTCCCTTCTCATTTTTATAACATACTTTTTTCACTTCATTATTTTTCATGATACGAATTATTAGTGGCTCCCGAAAAGGCAGAAAGATCACCGCACCATCGAGCCTTCCCGTTCGGCCGACAACTGACTTTGCGAAAGAAGGTTTGTTCAATGTGCTGGTGAATAAAATAGATTTTGAAGAAGTAAAACTGCTTGATATTTTTGCCGGCACCGGAAACATTTCCTACGAATTTGCTTCACGTGGCTGCAAAAACGTTACCTGCGTCGACACCGATTCGCGTTGCCTGAAGTTCATCATGGAAACTTCGATCATGCTGGAATTTCCAAAATTCAAAACCATCCGTTCCGATGCGTTTAAATTTATCAATTCAGCAAAAGGAAAATGGGATGTGATCTTCGTTGACCCCCCATACGAACAAGTGGAAACAACAGGGACAATTCCAAAACTCATCTTCGATGCAGGAATGCTGGAGCCGGGTGGGTTATTGATCATCGAACACCCAGAAAGAATATATTTCACCGACTCGACCTACATGCTTGAAACAAGAAAGTACGGCAAAGTAAATTTTAGTTTTTTTGTAATGCCGGAATAATTTCGGGGTTCGGGGTTTTGAGTTCGGAAATGGTGATTGAATCCGATACGGCAGAGGAGTTTTCGGGTTAAAAATCATAATTCATTTTCCTATTCTGTAACTTAGTAACCATTATCAACAAACAACAAAGAACAAAAGCATGACCACAGCAGTATTTCCCGGCTCTTTTGATCCTTTCACCCGCGGACATGAATCTATTGTTCGTCGTGTCCTGCCTTTGTTTGATCATGTGATCATTGCAATCGGGATCAACAGCCACAAAAACTATTATTTCACGCTTGAGAAAAGAGAATCGTGGATAAAGGAAGTTTTTGCAGATGAAAAGAAAGTCAGCGTTGAATCATTCGGCGGACTTACGATTGATTTTTGCAGGAAAGTCAATGCAAAATTTATTGTTCGTGGTTTACGCACAACAACCGATCTTGAATTTGAAAAAGCCATTGCACAGATGAATAAAACGATGGCGGACGAGATCGAAACGTTATTTATTTTGCCAACTCCTGAGCTTTCCGCAATAAATTCGACAATTATCCGTGATATAGTGCGGAACGGCGGCGATGCTTCTGCTTTCGTTCCGGCAGCAGTCGATTTAAAAAATTAAGAGTTCGGAGTAGTTAGTTCATAGAAATCACAGAACACTCCGAACTGAAAACTAAAAAAACAGGCACGGGTTTTGAAACATCCTGATTAATGAAACGAACCTCAGCGTTTTTCTTCCTTATTTTTTTCGCGCAGCTTCTTTCCGCGCAACAAAATAACTGCACAATTTTCGGCACAGCTCCCGGACGTGATGGAAATGTAATCGGTGCTTATATGTATGACGATTTCATCACGCATACCGAAGTTAAATTAGCGGAAGGAGTTGTGGGCGATAGTGGAAAATTTTCATTGGATGTGGAAGTTTCCGGTGTCACGTACATTTTTCTCCGCTGCAAAAAAGTGCATGGCTTTCTTTATGCTGAGCCGGGAAGAAAAGTAGAGCTGGAGTTTCCTGACCGTGATCCAAAAGCGCAGGTGAATCCTGATGTTGAATATATGGTTCCGATGGCCATTTATATTGACGATTCTACCGATATGAATTTTCTTGCGGATGATTACAATCAGAAGTTTGAAAAATTCTGGCGCAAAAATTTTCAGAGCTTCGTGGTAAAAGATTCACTCGCTGTGCTGGATACTTTTCATGTGCAGATGAGCCGTCATTATGCGAAAGTGAAAAACCCTTACTTTCTACCTTGGATGAATTACGGACTTGCTTCGATGGAAGATGGGATTTTTCAAAGCCAGGTAAACACCGGAAGAAAATATGTATCCGGGAAAAAAATCTATTACCACAATTCCGAGTACATGGAATTCTTCAATAATTTTTTCCAGGATTACATGTATAAATGGTCGGCGCGGAAAGAAGGTGCAGCAATGCTCAACGCGGTGAATAATATTATAAGCTACGACAGTCTTCTTTCTTCCATGAAACGTTTACCGTGGATGGAAAATGATACGCTTCGCGAGCTGGTGATGCTGAAAGGACTTTTTGAATCGTACAATAATCCTGCTTTTAATCCGAGAAATATTCTTGCTATTGTGCAACAAGCTTCCACACGCAGCAGGATTGCAGAACATCGTCGCATTGCAAGAAATATTATTGCATTCTACACCAAATTAAAACGCGGTTCGCCTGCGCCACATTTTCTTGGCGTGAATAAGCTTGGCGTTGAAATGGATCCGATTGAACGTAATAAAGGAAAATACATTTATATTTTCTTTTTTGCCACCTGGAACACGCACTCAATGAGTGAATTCAGGTACATGGAAAATTTGCAAAAAAAATACGGTAAACAAATTGAATTCGTCAGCATCTCCCTCGATCCGGATACAAACGCCTTCAAGGCATTTCTCAAAGCCAATCCGAAATACAAATGGACGATCCTGCATTTCGATTTCCATGAGCAGACAAAAAGTGATTATAATCTTTATGGCGTGCCTGCAGGATTTATTATTGATCCGGAAGGAAAACTATATGTTTCTCCTGCTGATAATCCGAGTGGTGACCTCGAATATAATCTTTACAGGATTGCCTTTCCAAAAGCACCGCCGATGCTCCGGCCTGAACAGAAATGAAAATATAAAATTTCAATAAAGAGCGTTGTCGATTTCGCTCGAACAAGCTTATGAAAAAAGATATAGAGAACAGAGAAGATATTGAACTGCTGGTGAATTCTTTTTACGATAAGATCAGAACGAATGAAATTCTCGGGCATATTTTTAATGATGTTGCGCAAATAAACTGGGAAGAACATTTGCCAAAAATGTATTCGTTTTGGGCGAGTTTACTTTTGGGCGAACATAGTTTCTCTGGCAATCCAATGATGAAACACATTGAGCTGAGCAAATTAACAGCTATGACAGAAGTCGAATTTTCCGAATGGCTTTCAATTTTTTATCAAACACTTGATGATTTATTTGTTGGAAGTCGCGCGGATGAAGCGAAGACACGCGCGGCGAATATTGCGCGGTTGATGCTGCATAAGATTGAAGAGGTGGATAAGAAGGCGCCTTAAAATTTCGCAAACTTCACAACCAGCCAAAACAAAATAAAAAAGATTCCAACGATCACAATGGCATTTCCCTGCTTCCTGTCATTGTGGGAATAAGCATAAACTTGTTCTCCGTTTGGCATGGTTCTCTTATAAGTCACCAGGTGTATTCCAATAAACAATCCGAATAATCCGCCGAGAATTGCGAAAATATAACCCGCTGTAATTAATCCGCTCCCACTTTTTTCAGGCCGCTTTAATTCCTCAATTCGTGTGTTTACAATTCGTTCAACTTTTTCAATTCGGATTTCTTTACCTCTGTCTTTCAATATTTTTTGAGCAAGTATAAAATTCAGACGTCCCCATTCGTCTTTTTTAGAAACTACATCTGTCAGCTCCTGGTCAGTAAATTCAAATAGGTAATACTCTTTATCAATCGTTTCAATTTCCTTTAAAGAAATTTGTTCCAGCAAGTGCTCCGCTTTTTCAAAGTCTCCCTGTTTTATTTTGACACGAAATTCTTTTGCCAGTTCATTGTGCGTAAAGAAAGGATCAAAGTTGGCAGAAGTATCTTCGATTACATATTCAATCTTCTCTTCGGTCAAAACTGCGCCGAGATTTAATGCGGCGAAATTATCGTTGAATAGTTCGAAGGTTACAAATTGTTCAGTTGCCATAATAGATCAGTAAGTATGTTGTGTTATTAAAAAGAAGTAGCAAAAAAATCACCCTTTTGTAATTACATCCACAATCGAAAAAAAAGTATTTCCCAATGCCTTCTCCACCTCTTTTTGCCCCATCCATTTCACCTTTGTAATCCCTTCTTCCCGCTGCGGCGTCAGCTTTTTAGTATCTGCACAAGTCATTTCATACCAATATGTTTTTTTGATCACGATTTTATCATGATGCCTGTAAGTATGAAAAGTGGGCGTTAATGGCTTGATAATTTTAAGCATTCCAATTCCGCATTCTTCTTCTACTTCACGCAAAGCTGCAACCTCCGGTGTTTCGCCTTTTTCGAGTTTTCCTTTCGGTAAATCCCATTTTTCACTCCTGTAAATCATCAGCAATTCACGTTTTGCATTTTTAACCAGCCCACCGGCGGCTTCGATTATTTTACACTTTTTCTGCAATTGTTCAAAAGCTTTTCCCGGATTTTCATCCAGCAAAAAAGTGCGGGTGAAAAAATCGCGGTATTCGTGGGCGAGATTCAGTAATTCATCGAGACTGGCTGGATCAAAACGGAGTAAAAGCGTGCCCGGTGTCATAGCAATTTCCGCATCGATTTTGACGATGAAAAGCGGATGATTGTTGATGAAAACTTTATACATTTGTCGACTATGGTAACCAATGCCGGAATAGCTGCGAAAGTTGCGGAATTTCTTCTTCAGATCAAAGCCGTAAAGCTACAACCTCAACAACCTTTTACCTGGGCCTCAGGCTGGAAATCGCCTATTTATTGCGATAACCGCAAAACCCTCTCCTACCCGAAAGTGCGGACTTTTATCCGTCAGCAATTCGTGCAGATGATCAATGAAAATTTCAGCACTCCTGATGTGATCGCAGGTGTAGCCACAGGCGCAATTGCCCAGGGCGCACTCGTTGCGGAAGAAATGGGACTGCCTTTTGTCTATATCCGTTCCGAAGCAAAAAAGCACGGAATGACCAACCTCATCGAGGGCGAAATCAAACCGGGGCAATCGGTTGTTGTGATCGAAGATTTGATCTCGACCGGCGGTAGCAGCTTAAAGGCCGTGGAAGCCTTGCGCGAAGCTAAATGTGATGTGAAAGGAATGGCTGCGATTTTCACCTATGGATTTCAGACGGCGACAGAAAATTTCCGAAACGCAGATGTAAATCTTGTAACGCTGAGCGATTATCAATCACTCATCCGCCAGGCTTTGCACGACGAATACATTACTGAAAAAGATATTGCAGCGCTCGAAGCGTGGAGAAAAAATCCTTCCGCCTGGGGCATATAGAAGTATATAAATCTCTAAAATTTTATTCATGACAACAATTGAAAGTGATGTTATCCCGGTAGAACAATCGCAGGAAAAGCTATTTTCATTTCTCAGCGATTTTAACAATTTCGAAAAGCTGATGCCGAAAGAAGTTACAGAATGGAAAGCGACAAAAGATACCTGCAGCTTTAATATCAGCGGAATGGCGAAAGTGGGTTTGAAAATAGAATCAACAACCCCGAATTCAAAAATTCATATTGTTTCTGAAGACGGCGGAAAACTTCCTTTCGCATTTACACTCGATGCATTGATCAAATCCACAGGAGAAAACACTTCTACCGGCCAGTTGATCTTCAACGGCGATATTCCGATCTTCATCCGCCCGATGGTAAAAGGTCCGCTGGAGAAATTTTTTAATTCGCTTGCTCATAAAATGAAAGACATAAAATAAAAAAAGGGACGAAAAGGGGAAGTCAGGAACGAGGGACGTAAGAAATTTTTCCGCCACCCGTCCCAACGTCCCCCGACCCAATCATACAGATACAATTTTTCAACTTTAGATACATTTTCAAAAATGCCAAAAGGAATTTATAAAGTACCGACACCAATTAATGAGCCGATCAAAATGTATGCACCGGGAAGTCCGGAGCGGATTGAATTGAAAAAGATGCTTGCTGAATTGCGGGCTGTTGAATTGGATATTCCCATGTACATCGGCGGAAAAGAAGTGCGCAGCGAAAACAAAATGCGTATTTCTCCTCCGCATGATCACAAACATACGCTTGGTCATTTTCACAAGAGCAGCAAAGAACATGTAACACAAGCGATCGATGCGGCGCTGGCGGCAAAAGAAAAATGGACGAATTTAAGCTGGGAACACCGCGCAAGTATTTTTATCAAAGCCGCGGAATTAATTGCAGGTCCTTACCGTGCTAAATTGAATGCGGCAACGATGCTGGGCCAATCTAAAAATGCGTTCCAGGCGGAGATTGATTCTGCCTGCGAGATCATTGATTTTCTCCGTTTCAATGTGCATTACATGACGGAGATCTATCACCAGCAGCCGAATTCAGCGCCGGGAATGTGGAACCGTTTGGAATGGCGCCCGCTCGAAGGATTTATTTATGCGCTTACTCCTTTTAACTTCACTGCCATTGCGGGAAATCTTCCAACTTCATGCGCGATGATGGGAAACGTTGTTGTCTGGAAACCGAGTAATACACAGGTGTATTCTGCGAATGTGCTGATGGAAATTTTTAAAAAAGCAGGCGTTCCGGATGGCGTGATTAATTTAATTTATCCTTCCGGTCCTGATGCTGCTGATGTTATTTTCAATCACCGCGATTTTGCAGGAATTCATTTTACCGGTTCGACAGAGGTTTTCCAAAGCATCTGGCAAACGATCGGTAACAATATTCATAAATACAGATCTTACCCGCGCATTGTAGGTGAAACAGGCGGAAAAGATTTTATTGTTGCGCATAAATCAGCAGAAGCAAAGGTTGTAATCACTGCTATTTCAAGAGGTGCGTTTGAATACCAGGGACAGAAATGTTCTGCGGCTTCACGTGCTTATATTCCTTCCAATCTTTGGGAAGAAGTGAAAAAAGGTGTGCAGGATGATCTCGCTTCTTTCAAGATGGGCCCGACGGAAGATTTTACCAATTTCGTTAATGCTGTGATCGATGAAAAATCTTTTGACAAGTTGGCAAAATATATTGATGCGGCTAAAAAAGACAAAGAAGTAGAGATCATTGCAGGAGGAACGTATGATAAATCGAAAGGTTATTTCATTACACCGACAGTAATTCGCGTGAACGATCCGAAATACGTAACGATGTGCGAAGAATTATTCGGACCGGTTCTTTCACTTTACGTTTATGATGAAAATGAATTTGAAGAAATTTTAGGCATTGTTGACACGACTTCACCCTACGCATTGACGGGAGCAATATTAGCGCAGGATCGTTATGCGATTGAATTTGCAACAAAAAAACTATCCAACAGCGCCGGCAATTTTTACATTAATGATAAACCGACCGGTGCGGTGGTGGGTCAGCAGCCATTCGGAGGCGCCCGTGGATCGGGAACAAACGACAAAGCAGGGGCGATGATTAACCTGCTGAGGTGGGTTTCTCCGCGTACAATCAAGGAAACCTGGGTTCCACCAACCGATTATCGCTATCCCTTTCTCGCTAAGGACTAGGAAATTATCACAAAAATTACCTTTATTGGCGATTTTTTTTGTTTTATCACAATTAACTACCTAATTTTAAATATTGTATTAATGTTCCTTTTGTTGTAAGCCCCCGTTTAACTCTAAATCATCCCTTAGAAATGGCCGTACATATTGGAAAATTAATTGGAAAAAAAATCAAGGAAATAGGAATGTCGAAAAGCGAATTAAGCCGCAGGATAAGTATAACACCACAGAGCACTCATTATATCCTGGCTAAAGATTCAATTGACACAGACCTGCTGCTTAAAATATCAAGAGCGCTTGATTATGACTTTTTTCAGCATTACCTGGGATTAAGTCCGCAAGGAAAGGGTAATGAAGCATTGATAAACGTGTCGTCGACCGAGTTGAAAACACAAATTGCTGAAATCCGTAAGGAAATCAACACATTGGAAATACATAACGGTTATCTTCGCGAAATAGTAAATTTACTTGGCCCTAATAAACTGACTCAAAAACAAAACAAACCCATCCTCGCAGATCCGGATAATTACCGTGACTCTGGAAGACCACAGAAAATAAAAAAATTATCCAACTGATCCCCCTACATCAGTAAACATACAAACATGTAGTACCCTGGTATTAGAAACAAATAGCCCCCTATTGGTTTTTTAATGCTAATCAGTTATATAATAATTAAGCAACAAGACCCAAAAACAACTATGGCACTTCACATTGGTAAAGTCATTCGTCAGCATCTTGAAGAGGTTGGCATGACAAAAAGCGAATTCGCACGCCGGATTAGCACATCACCCCAGAACATCTATGGAATTTTCAAAAGGAAATCGATAGACTCTGAACTACTTCGTGACATTTCACGTTGTCTTAATTTTGATTTTTTCCAGTATTATTCTACCTCCGCCCTTGTTATGGACGAAAAAGGCAGCAACGGAAAAACTCATGTTGTGACTGCGATGGATATGAAAAGAGAGCTCGACAACGCAAAGAAAGAGCTTGACATCCTGAAAAGCGAAAATGAATACCTGAAAGAGATTCACAAGCTGATGAAAGAAAAGTCAGCGAAAGTGAAATAAATCTTTTTTGCATAAAAGGATCCCTTAGTTTTTATAAATAACGTTTCAGAAATGTTATTTATAAAAACTAAGGGATCCTTTTATTAAAATTCTGCTTAGCGGAGATGAATTGTGTAAGTATGGCTGTTGATCGTTACAGTTGCAACATCATCACATGTACCGGTTCCGAAATCGACAGTGCGCATAGGGCGATTATCCGGCGTGATCTCGAAAATGCCCTGTACAAAATGTCGCCGGCAGCCAATGGTCATAACACGGATGAGCGGACTTGTAATAGTTGCAGTAAATGTGTGACCATCTGTTCCTGTTCCGGAAGCAGAACCTGTAATAGAATAAATATCGTCACTCCACAACATCGTAGCTTCTCCCTGCACCCACTCACGCTGACGTTGTGAAGTCCAGGTAATTGTTCCTGCATTATTGGCAAGATTAATTTGTCCGTTTATGTCAAGGCTGTAAACCAAATGTCCAGCACTGTTGTGGCCGAGATTGGTAACAATTTTTGTACCGAGCACCTGGTGATCATTCACAAAATAATTGTTGAATGTGATGGTATGTACAGATCCTGAATCGCGGTATGCACCTGAATAATAAACTAGAATTTCTCCGCGTCGGTTACGTCCATCATTGCCGACACAATTTGTTGGTCCGAAATTAATGTGGATCGTATCCTGATCAGCGCCATTGGCAGAATCGAATGAAATGGTTGCGCATGAAGAAAGTAAACCGTCCTGAGCAGCCGGACCAGTTCTGTAATTGCTTAACGATCCGGAAATACCGGCTTCATCAGCAATGTTGGTTACATCATTAAAAGTCGCTTCAGCAAAAGCATTATCACTTGAAGCAGAAGTATTGGTATCCTCTTCATCTTTTTTACAACCTGTCAGCATAAGCGCAGAAGCAGCAATGATGAGGCAAGCATTAAGAATAATCCGATTCGTTTTCATGGGCAGTATGGTTTTGTAAATGTGCTTATTCCGTGTTTCTGTATTTAAGACGTGTGGCTTTTGATAAAGTTTAATTCACAAATGAAATTAATTTAATTCCTTCTTATTTCCGCACAAACAATCGCTGTAGCAATAGCAGCATTCAACGATTCCGGCCGGCCTTTTTCTCCATTATATAAAGGAACCAAAGGAATGGTAATTTTTTTGCTGATATGTTTTTCTGTTTCCGGGCTGATACCATTTGCTTCGTTTCCGATAACAATAACACCTGCGGAATTAAATCCAGTAGTATAAATGTTCTCTCCTTCTAAAAACGTTCCATATACAACAGGAAAATTCACGTTCTCTTTATTGGCAGCCTTTTGAAGATTAAAAAAAAACTGGACCGGATCCATTTCATGCAAACGCACCCGCAGCAAGGAACCCATTGATGCCTGCACAACTTTCGGATTCCATGCCTCCGCGCAGTCAGGCGAACAAATTATATCGCGGATTCCGAACCAGTCTGCAATACGGATAATTGTTCCAAGGTTCCCCGGATCGCGTATGCCATCGAGCAAGATCGAATAGGTGCTCAGCAGTTCAGTCTCGTCAAAGGAATAAACAGGCTTGCTTACCACAGCGAGTACATGCTGGGGCGTAACGAGCGAAGAAATCCTTTCCAGCTCATCTTTTGTTATGATGATTGTTTCTGCCGCCTTTTTAACAATTTTAATGTTTTGCTTTATCCATTCTTCAGTGGCATAAATAGTTTCAACCGCAAAAGAAGAGGCAAGAATTTCGGGCACCAGCTTGTCTCCTTCAGCAACAAAAAGCCCGTGTTCATTGCGGTATTTTTTCTGCTGCAACGCACGAAGGAGGCTTAATCTTGATTTAGTCAACATACTGACGTTTATTAGTGTCGCCTGTGTTTATCTTTGCAGGCTTTGATGGCATTATCTTTGCGAAAATACGCCGAACTTCCGGTTACTGAAACTTGTCTGTAAATAAATCATATTTAGTTTTAATCCTGTTTGCGTTCTGCGTGATTACAGGTTGGATGGGCTGCACTGCACGACGGTTAGGAGAAGGCGAAACAATGCTCAAAAAAGTGATCATTCGTTGTGATGATCCGAATGTAAACAAGGATGAAATTTATGATTACATCAAGCAAAAGCCAAACAGGAAATTGCTTGGGCTTAATAATCCGCACATTTTTAAACGCGGCAAGCTCGGTTATTCTGTTTGGCATAAACATTTCCTTTCCACGGGTTCAGGCTATCCGTTTTATCTTGCTATTTACAACCTGGTAAGCCCGAAGCGTGAAGCGAAAAGAAAAATCCGTGCCGATGCGCGTTACAAAAAAAGGCTGGCGAAGTATGCGCGTCACCCGAAAAAAAGAAACGGGCATGAACGCCGTATGCCTAAAAGAAGCCGGACAGTAGGCGAATTTTTGTACGATATTGGTGAGCCTCCTGTTGTAATTGACACTGCTATAACGGCGCGCTCGCTTCACCAGGCTACAGAATATCTTCACAACAAAGGATATTTCAACGCAACAATTCGCGATACTATTGTTTATCCGCCACTTCAAAAACGCCGGCAGAAAAAAGCGATCCAGGGATTTGTTGTTACGCCCGGACAGCCTTACACAATCAATAAAATTGCATGGCACGTCGATGATGAAGGTGTTGCTTATGATTTGCAAACCGACACTGCAAAAAAAGATTGCTTGATTAAAGAAGGTGAAGTTTTTGACCAGGATAAATTTGAAAACGAGCGCGACCGCCTCACACGTTCGTTACGCAATAACGGATACTATAAATTTTCAACCGATTATATTCGTTTCGGTATTGATTCCTCATTGGGAACACATCAGGTGAATGTCAATATCTATATCCGTAAGCATGAAACGCAGATCAATGACAGCACGGTGGTGGAATCAAATCATCAGCGGTATACGATCAGAAATATTTATGTAAAATCGCTCGTTGATCTTTCGCAGCTGCGCGATGATAAGGATGATGCGCGTTACGATACGACTTACCAGCGTGAGATTGCTTTTCTCCGTAATATGGAATTCAAAGACGGACTTCCGGTTGAAAAAGTTTTAAAATTTAAACCGGAAGTGCTGTACTCCCGTATTTCTTTTCAAAAAAGCAAACTTTACCGTCAAATAGATTATGAAGCAACGTACAGGCAGCTGACAAGTCTCCGCGTTTTCAGGCAGGTCGTTATTGATCCGAAAGAAGTGGATGGTGATAAGCTCGACATTTATATCAAGCTGATTCCTGTCAAAAAACAAAACTTCATTACGCAGCTCGAAGTAACAACGAATTCGGGAACCAGTCTTGGAATCGGCGGCTCATTTGGTTTTGAAAATACAAATGTCGCGCGCGGTGCAGAAATCCTGAAGCTGGGCATCAAAGCAGGTACTGAAATTCAGCAAACCATTGGTTCAACAGAACCTGCCAACAATGGACTTAACTTTAATACGGTGCAGGCTGGTTTCGAATCATCGCTGAATATTCCGCGCGAATTTTTTCCATTCAATTACCTTGTTTCGAAAACCAAACCTGTTGACCAGCGCATCACCGAAGACAGGCGAACCGTTTTTCTCGCTTCTTTTAATTACCAGCGCCGTGTTGATTATGACCGTTCGCTTGTCAATCTTTCTTACGGTTATACTTTCCGCATAAGAAGGCTTGCAACTGCAGATAGGCTGGAACGCGATTTCGGAAGGATCGCACTTTTCCCGGTTGAGCTGAACGTTGTAAAAGTAATTCCGCGCCAAGGCCTCATCGAGCTTTTACAAAATCCTGACCCGCTTTTGCATTATCGTTTTACTGATCATCTTATCCGTGATTTCAGGATAACGTATGTGCTCAATACACAGGATTCGAAAAAAAGACGCGGCGTATTTTTCCTCAAAGTGGATGCGGAATCGTCAGGTATTTTATTATACCCGCTGTTTGTAATTTTCAACGCACCGAAGAATGGATATTCTTATGAAATTGCAGGAATTCCTTTTTCACATTACCTGCGTTTGTTCGTGGATGGAAGATACAATCAGCCAATCGGTGATCATCAGAATGTAGTGATGCGGGGAGCAATTGGTGTGGGTGTTCCGCTGGCAAACTTCCCTGTGCTTCCACTTGAAAAAAGTTTTTATGGCGGCGGTGCGAATGGAATCCGTGCGTGGGAAGCCAGAACATTAGGCCCCGGATCGTACAGTGTTCCAACCGATCAGAAATATGCACAGTTCGGAGATATTCAATTGGAATATAATCTTGAATATCGTTTCCGCCTTACAAAAACATTGAATGGAGCGGTATTTTTTGACGGAGGAAATATCTGGATCCTTAAAGCAGATTCACTTCGTCCGGATGCTGATTTCAGCTTTAAAAATCTGCAATTCTTACAGGATCTTGCCGCAGGTCCGGGCATTGGCATACGTTATGATCTCAACTTCTTTATTGTCCGCCTCGACTGGGGCTTTAAATTCCGCGATCCATCTTACGAATATGGCGAGCGATGGTGGATTGGACAGCATAAATTAGAAAGCAACCTGAACTTCGGAATTGGGTATCCGTTCTAGTTCTTGTCATTACGGAAGTGGTTATATGCAGGTTGATCTTTTGGATTTTTGCGATAGTCCTGACAAGTTGTATTATTTGATTATCTTCCTTAAAATCATAGTTTTTGCACTTTATAACTGGTTTTTCCTCCAAAACTGCCTGAAAAGAGGCGATTTTCACTAAAACTGATCTTGACATATTCTTTTTGAGCTTTTGCGCTTGGGGAGTGGAATATCCTTTTCAATCACCTTTTTTCTTAGTTTTGCACCCCTTACAAATCCCATTACTGAATTGTCCAATTTATAAAACGAATGGCGCTTTCAAAAATCAAAGAATTACTTGGATCACAGGCGGATAGCCTTCTGAACCATACCTGTAAAACCATTACAAAAGACCAGATTCATCAGCCCGGCGCTGATTTTGTCGATCGTATGTTTGCACCGACAAACCGGAATCCGCAGGTTTTACGCAGTCTTCAAGCCATATACGGGCATGGACGTTTAGCAAACACAGGCTATGTTTCAATCCTTCCTGTCGACCAGGGAATTGAACATTCTGCTGGTGCTTCCTTTGCTCCTAATCCTATTTATTTCGATGGAGAAAACATCGTGAAGCTGGCCATTGAAGGCGGATGTAATGCAGTTGCTACCACATTCGGTTCGCTTGCATCGGTATCACGAAAATACGCGCACAAAATTCCTTTCATCGTAAAGATCAATCATAACGAATTTCTCAGCTATCCGAATAAATTTGATCAGATCATGTTTGGCTCTGTGGCAGAAGCATGGAATCTAGGTGCAACTGCAGTTGGTGCAACAATTTATTTTGGTTCAGATGAATCTGCGCGACAAATTGTAGAAGTAGCGCAGGCATTTGAAGAAGCGCATCAATTAGGAATGGCCACTATTCTCTGGTGTTACCTGAGAAATCCGGGATTCAAAAAAGACGGCGTGGATTATCATGCAGCTGCTGATTTAACCGCGCAGGCAAATCATCTCGGCGTAACGATCCAGGCAGATATCATTAAACAAAAACTGCCAACGAATAATGGCGGTTACAATGCCGTTAATTTCGGCAAAACCCATCCGAAAGTGTATTCCGAATTAAGCACGGATCATCCGATCGATCTTTGCCGTTACCAGGTGGCGAATTGCTACATGGGAAGAAATGGTTTGATCAATTCCGGTGGCGAATCAAAAGGTGCTACTGATTTAGCAGAAGCAGTAACAACAGCTGTCATCAACAAACGCGCCGGTGGTCACGGATTAATTTCCGGAAGAAAATCGTTCCAGAAACCAGTGAAAGAAGGTATTCAATTGCTGAATGCAATCCAAGACGTTTACCTGTCAAGTGAAATCACCATCGCTTAAAAAGGATGCAGGAGTTGCGATGTAAGATTTGAAAAAATCGAAAATCGTATATCAAGGCTAAATCGCACATCGTAACTCATAATTCTTAAATCTTTTTCAGAATGAGTTGGTTTAAAAGAATAAAAGGTGGAATTACCACATCGACGAAGGAGAAGAAAGAAACTCCTGAAGGCTTGTGGCATAAATGTCCATCTTGCAAAAAGGTTTTCCCGACCAACGAACATGCAGCAAATTATTTTGTTTGTTCGAATTGTAATTTTCATGATCGTATTGGATCTGAAGAATATTTCGAAATCATTTTTGATGAGAATAAATTCACCGAGCTCGACCCGAATCTTATTTCCGGTGACCCGTTGCATTTCGAAGACACAAAAAAATATCCCGATCGCCTTATTGATTCAATGAAAAAAACCGGCCTGCGTGATGCATTGCGTTCTGCAGTCGGAAAAGTAAATGGCAACGATCTTGTACTCTGCTGCATGGACTTTACCTTCATCGGCGGCTCGATGGGTTCTGTTGTCGGAGAAAAAATTGCACGCGCGATTGATTATTCGCTGAAGAATAAAATTCCGTTCATGATCATTTCCAAATCAGGTGGAGCACGGATGATGGAAGCTGCACATTCTTTAATGCAAATGGCAAAAACATCTGCAAAGCTTTCATTGCTTGATGATGCAGGAATTCCATATATCTCTTTAATGACCGACCCAACAACAGGTGGCGTTACAGCTTCCTACGCCATGCTCGGCGATTTAAACCTTGCAGAGCCAGGCGCGTTGATCGGTTTTGCCGGCCCGCGTGTTGTAAAAGAAACCATCGGAAAAGATCTTCCGAAAGGTTTTCAGACCTCTGAATTTGTATTGGATCACGGTTTTCTGGATAAAATTGTCAGCAGAAAAGATCTGAAAGCTACGTTGTCTAATTTGCTGGAGATTTTTAAGAATTAGGAGCATCGCCTTGTTCCAAATTTTTTCCTATCTTTGCACTCCTGAAAATCAGGAACCGCTTCGGCGGAATCTTAATCCACAAACAGCAAATCTTATGTACCTGACGTCGGAAATTAAGAAGGACATCTTTAAGAAATTCGGAACATCGGAAAAAGACACCGGTTCTTCTGAAGGACAGATCGCCCTTTTCACACATCGCATTTCACATCTTACCGAACATCTTAAACGTAAGCCAAAAGACAAAAGCACAGAACGTTCTTTGGTTTTGATGGTAGGCAAACGTAAAGCGTTGCTCGATTACTTAAAAAGAAATGATATTGAGCGTTACAGAGCAATTCTGAAAAAGCTCGAGATCAGAAAATAAATGAAAAACAAATTACCAACAACCAATTACCAATTACCAATTTTAAGTTTTGGAATTTGTTGCGTTGGATTTGTCAATTGAATTTTTCCGGAAAGCATCCCTTAAAGTCAGATGGGATGCTTTCTTTTTTTATCAAACGCTGACGAGCTGCAATTAAAAATCGAAAATCAAAATGAAATTAGGAATTCAAAAATCATTTGACATCGGCGATGGCCGCATGATCACAATTGAAACAGGCAAACTTGCAAAACAAGCTGACGGATCTGTTGTTGTCACAATGGGCAACACCATGCTTCTCGCTACTGCTGTTTCTGCACCCGATGCAAAAGCCGGCGTAGATTTTATGCCGCTCACTGTTGACTACCGCGAAATGTTCGCATCAACAGGTCGCATACCAGGAAGCTTTTTCCGTCGCGAAGCAAAACTTTCTGACTCAGAAGTTTTAACCTGCCGTTTAGTAGATCGCGCACTGCGTCCTTTATTCCCTTCCGATTATCACGCAGATACACAAGTACTCGTGTATCTCATTTCTTCAGATAAAACAATCATGCCCGATTGTCTTGCAGGTTTTGCTGCTGCTGCTGCACTTGCTGTTTCAGACATTCCTTTCAACGGCCCGATCTCTGAAGTCCGTGTAGGTCGTGTGAATGGCCAGTTCATTGCTCAGCCAACTATCGAGCAGATGAAAGATTCGGATATGGATATGATCGTTGCTGCTACTGAGAAGGACATTCTCATGGTGGAAGGCGAAATGAAAGAAGTTTCTGAAGCCGACATGCTCGAAGCGATAAAATTCGCACACACTGCAATCCGCAAAATGATCGCGGTTATCAATGAGCTTTCTGCTGAAGTTGAAAAATCAAAAGTAAAACGTACCTATTCGCACGAAACACATAACGAAGAGCTTCGCGCAAAGGTACAAGCTGCTACTTATGATAAAGTTTATGCAGTAGCGAAAAAAGCAAATCCAAACAAACACGAGCGTAAAGCAGATTTCAAAGCTGTGTTCACTGAATTCTGGGATTCACTTCCTGAAGAAGAAAAAACAGATGTAAATCTTGGTCACGCAAAAACATATTATCACGATGTAGAAAAAGAAGCGATCCGCGACATGGTGCTGAATGATCGCATCCGTCTTGATGGTCGTGGTCTTACAGACATTCGTCCTATCTGGTCGGAAGTAAATTATCTTCCGATGGCGCATGGCTCTGCAGTGTTCACACGCGGAGAAACACAATCGCTAACAACAGTTACACTCGGAACAAAGCTTGAGTCGCAATTAATCGACACTGCGGTTGTACAAGGCAACGCGAATTTCCTTTTGCATTATAATTTCCCGCCATTCTCAACAGGTGAAGCGAAACCAATGCGTGGCACAGGTCGCCGCGAAGTGGGTCACGGAAATCTTGCATTACGTGCATTGAAAAACCAATTGCCTGATGACAATGCATACACCATTCGTATCGTGTCTGATATTCTTGAATCAAACGGTTCGTCGTCGATGGCAACAGTTTGTGCAGGAACACTCGCACTTTTGGATTGTGGTATCAAAATCAAAAAATCAGTTTCCGGTATAGCTATGGGTCTCATCACGAAAAACGGAAAATTCGCAGTGCTTTCCGATATCCTCGGTGATGAAGATCATTTGGGTGATATGGATTTCAAAGTTTGCGGAACATCAGCAGGTATCACAGCCGTGCAAATGGATTTGAAAGTAGACGGACTTCCTTACGAAGTAATGGCGCAGGCGTTAGAGCAGGCGAAACAAGGTCGTGCACACATTCTCGGTGAAATGAATAAAACGCTGAGCGAGCCACGCGCTGAATTCAAGCCACACGCACCACGTCTTGTTCAACTTACAATTCCACGCGAGTTTATCGGACAAGTTATCGGACCCGGCGGAAAAATCATCCAGGAAATCCAACGCGATACCGGTGCGAAGATTGTTATCGAAGAAAAAGGCGAATTCGGAATCATCGATATCGTTTGTGCAGATAAAGATTCGATCGACCGTGCAGTATCACGCATCAAAGGAATCACTACCGTTCCGGAAGTCGGAACGGAGTATGATGGAAAAGTAAAAACCATTATGCCTTTCGGCGCATTCGTAGAATTCCTTCCAGGAAAAGATGGATTGCTTCACATTTCAGAAGTAGATTGGAAGCGTCTTGAAAATCTTGATGGAATTTTGAAAGAAGGCGATGCCGTAAAAGTGAAGCTCATTGAAATAGATGAGAAGACCGGCAAATACCGTTTATCACGCAAAGTGCTTATGCCAAAACCGGAAGGTTTCAGCGAGCGCCCTGCGAGACCGGCTGCACCGAGAAATCCTGAGAATAAGAATTAGTAATTAGGATAGAGTAAATTGAAAAATCCCGTCTTCATTTTGGAGGCGGGATTTTTTTTGAATAATTCGTAGGTGATTACCAGTTTACCATTTAGCATTATTTCCCTTTTTTCACTTCCTCACTTACCCAATCAATATATTCGGTCAATTGAGAAACCAAATAATAAGGCAAATTCAACAAATGATATTTTTTACCTTTTGTTGTCAATGGCTTTGTTACCGATAATTCACCTGCATAAAAACGCACAGCAATTTTTAATGGAGATTCATCCATAAAAAGATGCAACGATTTCAGCTTGCCTTCTTTTCCTGATTTTACTTCTAACGGTATTAATTTTCCATCGTAAGCTATTACATAATCCACTTCTGCCATCGATGTCGTTTTTTCTCTGATCCAAAAATTCAATGCGCTTAATGCATTGAAATTGCATGCCAGTAATTCCTGGCCAACCAAATGTTCGATGATTGTTCCCTGGTAAACCGTATTCAAGTCGGCAGTTCCTATTATTTCCTTCTGTAAACCGGCAGCATAATTCATTAAACCGGTATCCAATAATTGCAATCGCGGCGATTTTTGCAGCTCGGGTATCATCGGCAGCTTCGCATTCGTTGTTGGATAAATTAAACTAAGCAACATTGCTTTTTCCAACGATCGTAATGCTTCACCAATTTCTTTTGAACCATAACCAGACTTGCCAAACCCATGAAACTTAATTCGTTTTCCCGCTTCAAAATAGCTGGCTTTTATAACATGCCTGATTATTTGAACCTGGTTATTTGTCCGCGCGTATTTTTCTACATCATCAATATAGGATGCTATAAGTGAATCATAAATCCTGCCTAAAGAAGTCAGATCTTTTGTTTCTGCATATTCTCTTATTATTTCGGGCATACCACCAATTAAAGCGTAGGTATGAAAAAGGGTTAATAATTTTTCGTGCGCAAAGGATTTTAATGGAACGTGTTTAATTTGTTCCACTGCCTCTACTTCGCCTACAGCTTCTAAAAATTCTATGAAGGAAACAGGCCGTACAACTAAAAACTCCACTCTGCCTACAGGAAAGCTTAGCTTATTATTGAAAATTGTTTCCAGTAAAGAGCCGGCAGCAATAACAGGTATTTCCGGCATCTGCTCATAAAAAAAACGTAAAATATTAAAGGCTTCAGGAACTTCCTGGATCTCATCAATAAACAATAATGTCTTCTTACTTTTTGAATATTCTTTATTTTTCAAAAAGAATAAGGCCTGCACTAAGGTTTCTAAATCACTAAACTCTTCAAAAGGTTTACGTTCTGCCGGAATTTCTAAATTCAGATAAATGTATTGATCAAAGTTTTTTGCAAATTGGTTTACAATTGTTGTTTTACCAACTTGCCTGGCGCCACGCAATACCAATGGCTTCCTGTTTTTTTTCCTGACCCATTTTTCCAGTTCCCTCAATATTGTTCTTGTAAACATTACACAAAATTAGGGTAAATATACGACAAAAACGACACAAAATTAGGGTAAAACATGTGCTTAAATGACACAAAATTAGGGTAAAATATACTTAAAATGACACAAAATTAGGGTTAATTAGATCATAATATTAATAAAGCACTTTTAATCAGGTAATTATAAAAAAATAATTATTTGATGAAAAGTGCTATAATTGACGCTAAAAAGGCAGTCATTTGAAAGCCCCATAAAACTGAATGAACCCGTGATTTCCTTTCTCAAATTGAACTTCAAACCTTCATTCCAACCACCAGAATATCATCCACCTGCGGCTCATCCTGCCTCCAGTTCAGCAGCGCATATTGAAGGAACGCTTCCTGCTCCGAAAAGTTCATCGATTGCACAGAAAGCAAAAGCTCTTTAAATCGTTTCCTGTTGAATTTCTTTTTTTGCTCGCCACCGAATTGATCGCAGAATCCATCAGTGAACAAATAAAAAGCGTCTCCTTCTTCCAGTTGAAATTCTTGTGACGTGAATACTTTTTCTGTATCACCATAAAAGCCAATCGGGAAACGGTTCGCTTCGAATTCAATAATTTCCTGTCCGCGCACCAGCAACATCGGCCGGAATGCTCCTGCGTACTGAAGCATTTTTGTTTCCGAATCCGTTACCGTAACCGCCACGTCCATACCATCGCGCGAAATATCCCTGCCATCATCTTTATTCAGCTCGATGTATAATTCACGATCGATTGCGTAAAGAATTTCTGCAGGTTCCTCAATTCCACGCGTGACAATTACTTCCTTCAGAATCGAATTCGCAAGCATGGTCATCAACGCACCAGGAACTCCGTGGCCCGTGCAATCCACTGCGATCATAAATGTTTTACTGCCACGCTGGTGAAAGAAATAAAAATCGCCGCTCACCACATCTTTCGGCTGGTAAAGCACAAATGCATCTGAAAAAGCAGAAACGATTTTATTTTTATCCGGAAGAATAGATTCCTGGATTCTCCGCGCATAACGGATACTTGCAAGAATTTCAAGATTCTGCTGTTCGAGCAATTTGTGCTTAAGCAAAAAATTTAGCTCTGCATTTTTCCGGTCGGTGATGTCGTGACCAATAGCAACGAGCTTATTAAAAAGTCCTTTCGACGTATTCCATAAGATCCACTTGTTGCCGCCATTCGCAGTTTTAAGCATTCGTTCCTGTGGAATAGTTTCGAGCAATACTTTTTGCGCGATCTGTGTTTTGATGAGCTCTCTGATTTTCCTCCGCTCTTTTTTATCATCGCGGGTGAGATTCCACCAACCTTCGCCAAGTAAATCATCCGGTTCAAATCCGAGAATACGTTTTGCAGAAGGACTCACATATTCTATTTTCCCTTCGGAGTTTACAACTACGATGAGACTATTTATTCTTTCGAGAATGGTATTGGTAACGAGTGACATAAATTTTGTTTTAATCGTCTGTTAATTTTCTGAATTGATTTTAGCGTTGACAAACTTCGATGCAAATATGAAATACACATACGATGCAACATTCGCCATGAGCAATATCGGATCCGGAAAGACGCAGGACAAATAACCTGTGATAACATAAAAAGTGAAGGATTAAATTAATTGGAAGTTTGCCTGTTGGGCGTGAAATGAAAAAGTGGGCGTTTCGCTTTCTTTATCGCATTTGCCAATGGAAAATATCCATCGGACAATGCATCATTTCATTTCGATTGTAAATTTCACAATAACGCATTACGCTTGTCACGTTGCTTTTGGGAGCAAGAGGAACAAGGTTTTTAACGGCGTTATTTGATTTCCTGGTAAGCATTGCAAAATTAATTCGGTGACAAAACTAACATTAATCTTTTAGCGCAGGTGTTTTCCATTCGCCCGGGCGACGGGAGAATAGTAAAGTATAACCAGAAAAAAAGCGCCATTTTCCTTTTTTTACGGTCGTTCATGGCCTCATTTAAGTCGTTCAACGGCAAAAAACAGGTGTTTTCACCCCCTTATCCGGCGCTTTTTTAAGCAAAAAACACTGCAACTTGCTAGTTATAAACACTTTCATAAGTGTCTGTAACCTTTTTTTATTAGATTCGTTATGCTACTATCATCCCTAAAATTTCTGAATGCATCCAACCTACTAAAGCATACCCCTACTATCAATGCGTCAACTTAAGATATCAAAACAGGTTACCAACCGCGAAACTGCCTCCCTCGATAAATATTTACAGGAAATAGGCCGCGTTGATTTGATCACAGCACAAGAAGAAGTTGAACTTGCCCAACGGATCAAAAAGGGCGATCAAACTGCGCTTACGAAAATGGTGAATGCGAATCTTCGCTTCGTTGTTTCCGTTTCAAAGCAATATCAAAATCAGGGACTCAGTCTTCCCGATTTGATTAATGAAGGAAATCTCGGACTCATTAAAGCGGCACAACGTTTTGATGAAACCCGCGGATTCAAATTTATTTCTTACGCTGTCTGGTGGATTCGTCAATCGATTCTCCAGGCGTTGGCGGAACAATCGCGTATTGTGCGTTTGCCGTTGAATAAAATCGGCTCCATCAATAAGATCAATAAAACATTTGCGCGTCTCGAACAGGAATTTGAGCGCGAGCCAAGCGCAGATGAAATTGCAGTAGCGCTCGATCTTTCTCCGGAGGACATTAAAGAAGCAATGCGCAACACCGGCCGTCACGTTTCCATGGATGCTCCTCTTGCTTCAAGCGATGAGAACACGAGCAATATGTATGACGTGATGCAAAGCGAAGACACACCAAGCCCGGAAAATTCACTCATCAGCGAATCGCTTCGTAAAGAAATTGAACGCGCGCTTTCAACTTTGACTGCACGGGAAGCGGATGTGGTGCGTTTGTATTTTGGTTTGAATGGCGAACACGCGTTGACACTGGAAGAGATCGGTGAACGATTTGATCTTACCCGCGAACGTGTGCGACAGATTAAAGAAAAAGCAATCCGGAGATTGAAACATACTTCGAGGAGTCGGTTGTTGAAAACGTATCTCGGATAAACTTCCAAAAAGAAAAATTTCAAATCCCAAAATTCATGTAATACTGAGTTTTAGATTTTTGCTTTTAATATTCAATTAATTTATGCTGGAGAGCAGGCCCCAACATTGTTTTCTGATATTCCTTATCAACATACTTGACTTAATGGTATTTCTGACTTAAATTGCTTCAAATATTATAGCCCCATTCCCACATAAAAGCATAAATAATAGGCCATAAGGAGTTTTTGCCTCATGGATGTGCAATCCATTCTAAAGAGGACGAACATTATTTAAAAATCGTAGCTCTAGATAAGCGTTCCCGGATTTGATCGTAGTGGACAGTTCATGTCGGTATTGTGTTTGGATTGGCTTTTCATTAGATAAAATAGTACTTAAACCTTCTCAAAAAACGAACAAATGAAAAAATTCTTTCTCCTCTTCCTAATGACAATTCTTTCGTCAACGATTTCTTTCGCACAAACACCAGCAATATGGAGTGTGAATGGAAATTCAACTACCTCTGGTGATTTCCTTGGAACAACCAATAATAATCCTCTTATTTTTTACGCGAATAACACAGAAGGGATGCGTTTGAAAACAAATGGGGAGTTTAGAATCAATAATCTAAGCGGGACAGGGAACAACTTTGTTTTCTCGAATAGCAGTGGAGTTCTTTTTACCAAACCCTGTACGGTAGACACTAATAAGTTTATGACCGAAGCCGGAGTTTTTCGAACCGCTTCATCTTTTACAGGATGGAAATTCAACGGAAATAATATTCACACCATTACCGGAAGTTTTGTTGGAATTGGAACAAACAATCCGCAATACCAGTTAGATGTAAATGGAAATGCACATTTTAATGGAACTTTATATTCTCAAGGGCTGGTTCTGGCTACCAAAATGCAAGCTGATACAGTGAAGAGTACAAGTATGATTTCAGTCAATAACAATTTGAGCTTTTATAGCGGGATTGTTAACGACATTTATACGGTAAGCGGGGACCTTCGTTTACAAAGTCGTATTGGTTATGGCGGAAATACAATTTTGAACGCCGGTAACAATGGTAATGTTGGAATAGGAATTTATTCTCCCCAATATAAAATGGATATAAACGGAGACGAGCGAGTGAGTGGAAAAATTTATGTTCATAGAATTGTACCTCTACTTGGCGATAGTGAAATCCATTTTGGTGATAGCTCAATCGTTTTAGACCCTTCTAATAATCGCATCTATGCAACTTCAGCATCGCCGAATTTATCTCTTGGAATCGGATACACATCAAATGGCTTGGGGAAATTTTCATTGGCATTAGGAGGAAATGTAGTTAATGCTAATGGAATTGCGTCAATAGCAATGGGGAATTATGTTACCACGTTTGCTCAAAATTCGATTGTGATTGGGCTAGGCGCTAATACAACTAGTGTCATGTTAAGTTTGAATTGACGGATACAATTTTTTCAATTTAACTCTGGCTTCTTTGTTGGTAAACTGCCAATTGATTTTGCTGTTTTTATTATTTCTATTTGCTTGCCAGGCATCTAC
>JBDSHN010000003.1:0-18693 GCA_039918435.1 Bacteroidia bacterium
GCGATTTTATCCTTTTTTGCCAGGTTAATTAAAAATTCAAGGTCATGGGTTTTAGGGAATATGATTTTATTTAAAATAAGAGCTGCCTTTATTGATTTTTCGCATGATTGCTGGCAATGATAACAAAGTGTTTCATACAAGATCTTTTTTGAAACCCTACCAACCTTAGCGAGTTCCAAATCGCTCTCAGCAAATTGAATCCAGTTTGCATGGTCATCGTTTTTTTTCATATACAATCAGGCCGTATTTTGAAATGTCATAATAAACCAGGAAATTTTTCTTTTTTAAAGAATCAAACCTTACCGGTGTATTAACGATGATGTCAACCGGAACATCAGCATTTAATCCATGAGCGTAAATTTTGCTGAGCAACATTTTACAATTGACATTTTTCTTAAGCACACAAAAATCATAATCACTATCATTTTTAGCTCCGCCGGTTGCATGTGATCCAAACAAAATGATCTTGTCAGGATCTGCGATCTTAACAAGCGTCGCAACAATAGATGTTACGTTCTTATCATTATATGTATGTTTTCGTTTCATTATGTTTTTCCAATGCTCTTGCCGTTGTGGTAAAAAAACCACGGAGGCACGGAGTTTATTTATTCGCTGACTTAATGAACTTGTATTCCTTTTTTACTTTTTGTCTGATCCCATAATAATAGTAGAACATCATCCCAATGTTTCCGGTTAAAAAAACAAACCAAAACCATTTTGTTCCGCTGTCATTTTTAAAGTCACAGCGATGAATTTCTCTTAATGTTAAGATCCATGCCGTTAAAAAAATGACAGTAAGGATCATTTACAATTATTTATAAGAACGTGCTGCAACTTTTATCACTTCGTACTTCAATTCTTCTTTGTGCATTTCATACGTATGATTGCCTTTATTTTCCCATGCCGCTACATACATGAAATTTGCATCGTCACGCTGGGCTTCACCTTCTTCGGTTTGAAACTCTTCACGGAAATGTCCGCCGCACGATTCTCTGCGGTTCAATGCATCCATGCACATCAACTCTCCCAGCTCAATGAAATCTGCAACACGCGCTGCTTTTTCCAATTCAGGATTCATTTCATTCTTATCACCAGGGATGCGAACATCTTTCCAGAATTCTGTGCGCAATGCACGGATCTCGGAAATCGCTTCTGTCAATCCTTTTTCATTGCGGGCCATTCCACATTTATCCCACATGATCTTTCCCAAACGCTTATGGAAATGATCGACTGATTTTGTTCCTTTAATATTCATCATTGTATTGATGAGTTCATCCACACCTTTTTCTGCTTCAATAAATGCAGGATGATCTGTCGGCAATGCTTTATCACGAATCTGTGAATTCAAATAAGAACCAATCGTGTAAGGAATTACAAAATATCCATCAGCAAGTCCTTGCATCAACGCAGAAGCGCCAAGGCGATTTGCACCGTGATCAGAAAAATTTGCTTCACCCAACGCGTACATGCCGGGAACTGTGGTCATCAATTCATAATCCACCCAAAGTCCGCCCATGGTATAATGAACAGCAGGATAAATACGCATCGGTACTTCGTAAGGATTTTCGCCGGTGATCTTTTCATACATCTCAAAAAGATTTCCGTATTTCTCTTTCACTACTTCTTTTCCTAATTCTGTCACGCGATCAACGAAAGCATTTTCTTCTCCCAATTTTCCTGCCTGTTGTTTTCCGTAACGTTCAATAGCCGCAGCAAAATCAAGGTAGACCGCCATCTTCGAAGTTCCTACACCAAACCCTGCATCACAACGTTCTTTAGCTGCACGGGATGCAACATCACGCGGAACAAGATTTCCGAATGCGGGATAACGGCGCTCGAGGTAATAATCTCTTTCTTCTTCCGGAATTTCATTTCCTCTTCTTGTATCATCCGCTTTTTTCGGAACCCAGATGCGTCCGTCATTACGAAGTGATTCTGACATCAACGTTAATTTCGACTGATGATCGCCGGAAACAGGAATGCAGGTCGGATGAATTTGTGTGTAGCATGGATTTCCGAAGAATGCGCCACGCTTATGTGCTTTCCATGCAGCAGTTACATTCGAACCCATTGCATTGGTGGAAAGATAAAATACATTTCCGTATCCGCCGGTGCATAATAAAACTGCGTGGCCGGAATGACGTTCTAATTTTCCTGTGACAAGATCACGTGCAATAATTCCTTTTGCTTTTCCGTCAACAACAACAATGTCCAGCATCTCGTGACGCGAAAGCATTTTCACCATTCCCAAACCTACCTGGCGCTGTAATGCGCTGTAAGCTCCAAGTAAAAGCTGCTGACCTGTTTGACCTGCTGCATAAAAAGTACGCTGCACTTGTGTTCCGCCAAAAGAACGGTTGGACAGTAATCCGCCATATTCTCTTGCGAAAGGAACGCCCTGCGCAACACACTGATCAATAATATTTGAGCTTACTTCTGCAAGACGGTGAACATTACCTTCACGTGAACGATAATCTCCGCCTTTGATCGTATCGTAAAACAAACGGTAAACACTGTCACCGTCATTCTGATAATTTTTAGCGGCGTTGATTCCACCCTGCGCAGCAATCGAATGTGCACGACGCGGAGAATCCTGGAAGCAGAATACTTTCACTTTGTATCCAAGCTCAGCAAGACTTGCAGCTGCAGATGCGCCCGCGAGGCCGGATCCTACAATGAGGATTTCAAGATTTCGCTTGTTGGCCGGATTCACCAATGGAACATGCGACTTGTAGTCGGTCCATTTGTCATCCATTACGCCTTCCGGAACTTTTGAATTTAATGTTGCCATTGTTCAGTAATCAGTATTCAGTTGTCAGAAATCAATTGTCGGTTCTTAGCTTGCAGTATTCAGTTCCCAAACATCAGCCTTTTTTACTGACTACTGGCAACTGACCACTTTTTTACATTGCCCAGTTGAGCAGGTCTTTGCCGATAAGTTTTGCTCCGTAGAATAACACCGGAAATGCACCGAAGCCGATTCCTACAAGGAGAGAAAAACCCAATGCGACTTTATTCCAGATTGCAGTATATTTTTTATTGCTGAGTCCGAGCGTTTGCATTGCTGAACTTAAAGCGTGGCTGGTATGCAGCGCAAGGGAAATAACAGCAACAAGGTATAATCCTGCATAAACAGGATTTTGCAAGGCTTCCACTACTTTATGAGAGATCGTGAGCTGGTCTTCGCCGCCAACCACACCTGTGATGCGATAAGGAACGAAGAAATTATAAAGATGAACGACGATGAAAAAGAAAATGATACTTCCTGTAAATCCCATGTTGCGGGAAATCCATGAGCTTGTTTCATTTGTTCCGTTCACCGCGTATTTAATAGGGCGCGCTTTGGAATTTTCACGTGTAAGAATGATGGCTTGTGCTACGTGAATAACAATCGCAACGAAAAGGATTACTTCGATGATGCGGATAATGAGCATGTGCACCATGCTATGCGAAGTTTCGTCAAATTCGATTCCGCCGTCGCCGTAAAAAAGCGAAACGTTGGTGTAAAGATGTTCGAGCAAAAACAACACCAGGAAAAGACCGGAAAGGGCCATCACTGTTTTTTTGCCAATGGAAGAAGAGAAAAATTTTATCATACCGGAAGAAGATTTTGCTGCCGGTGGTCTCCTTAGTAAGTACAGGTCGGCAGTCGGGGACAAATGTATCTATCGGAATGAATTGTATCAAGTGGAATTTTGAACAAATCGGCGGAAATGTGCGAAAGTTGAGCTTGAAAGGCAGAAAAGAGCCTGTTATGCGGAATGGTTCTAAAGAAGAGGCAAAAGGAATGTGGTTTATTGTCCCTCCTGGCATTAACCGCAACTCAATGATCCAGGTAAAACGCTATGCTGTCCATCATTTCACTACGAATAGTTACAATGCTGTTCACTTGCTTTTTATCGGTTTTTAGTATCGTAATATTTGAAATGGGAAGGTTGATTTTGTCAAGCAGTCCAGTGCTGTCAATTAAAACATTTTGTTTTGCGGCGAATGTGTCTGCGATCAAAACTACTGAAGAAAAGATATATGTTATATTTTGATTGCCTCTTTGGTTAATTTCCTGCTGCAATGTGCGTAATGCATCTTCCCTGCATCCTTTGCAACCCATTTTTGGAATTAAAATATATACCTGCTTTGCTTCTTTTATTGAATCATCGAAAGCTGTTTTGAGAAAATAGGAAAAAACCGCTGTTGTCTTATCCTCATTTTTGACCGGGGTTTCTTTGCAGGCTATAGAAAAGCAGACCGCCAAAAAAAATAAAAACCTTTCCATTATTTAAATTTAAAGAGTGCAAATTTTACAGGTGGAATAGAATTGGTTTGCTGTATTTTTTTCAAAAGTAATCCCTCTTTTACGGGCAAAACCATTGGAAGAAAACGGGTATTATCCATCATAATCTCATTCAGGATAATAAAATTTTCGTCCATCACAAGTAATGACCAGGGTTTATCGAAACTGGTATTTACAATCATTCCACCAGGTTTTTCAAAAGGAATGGATTGACTTACGATCCTGTAATAATAGTTGCGGTAAGCATCATACACAAGACCGACATAACCCGGTTCCTCAATATCATATCGCTGGAGAAAAGAAAAATGGCCGATACTGTCATCCGGATAGGAATGCCGCATGGTCATAAACCGGCTTTTGCAATTATATGCTGCCACAAATTTATTATCCTTCATTACAAAAATACTATCAGAAGCGGAAAAACCATAAACGATTTCGCCCTTGCCGTTAACGCAGCGCTGGGGATAAAAATCACGGAATGACATTCCCGATTTATATTCCCCGGGCCATATACCTGTATTTTCCTGCTCTTCATTTTCCATGCTGAAGCGGATATCAGGCGGAGTTCTGAAATATATTTTCCGGGCATCAGCAGTGCGTACGATCACATCAAGGCGAGTGCAGGTAACAAATAAATTTTTGCCATCCGTGATCAGCGGACTTTGATTCATTGCAACAAGAGAATAATTTTCCTGCTTATCTTTTAATGGAACTGTTGCAGTAAATTGTTTAATGATCTTTCCGGCGCTGTTAAAAAGAAAAATCATTTTCCCGTTAGGCCATAATGCAAGGAGAGAATCTGTTCCCAGCGGTTTTATAAAAGGTGAGCTTCCCTGGTTTTTCAAAGTGTCGGGAAGATTAAGGGTTATCGCAGAATATTGTTTTCCGTTGAGCTCAAAAAATAATTCGCGCTGCTTACCGGAATCATACAATGCGATGTAGGATTGGCCATTACGTTCAACTGTGCAGAGGCAGGAATAAATATGCAGGCCGCTATCCGGAAGAAGCGTCAGCTCATGCCGTGCTTCTTCCAGGATAACCGCTTTGTTTTGTTCATTATTACAACCTGTTGCCAGGTAAATAAAAACAAACAGCAAAAAATAAATACGCATTCGTTTTATTTTGTGACGAGTGTAGTATAAACTGCAGTTGTGAATGAATCTATATTGTCAGTTGAAGGAATGACAATGTACAGGATTTCACCGGCTGAATTTGTTCTGCTAACCATATTATACTCACCGCTTTTCAAACCTGCCACGACAGAAGCCTGTTCATCGAGATAAGGAAAACTTTCTTCCCAGCCGGTTGAATTGAAAAACGCTGTTACTGTGTGATTGGCAATTGCAGTATTGATAGTGCCAAAAGACCTGCTCGGATCAGGAGAGATTTTGGAGCAATCACTTTTAGGTGTTGGGCACGAATATTCGCCGGTTGTCGCATCACGATGGATCGTGTAGTTAAAATCAACGAATTTCCGTTGCGAAGTGTGGTTGTTGCTGATCGTGTTGCCTGGCGAAGTTGGTTGCGTGATTTCCTTTTTTCCACATGCAGTTGCGAAAAACAAGATGGTGATGGCAGGAAGAATGACTTTTTTCATAGTGGTTTGTAGTTTAGTTTCAGCAATGGTAATAAATAATTTACCTAAAGTCAAGTTAAAATTGCCTTTGTGGAATAATTTTTCTTGGAATTTATTAACAGTTGTGCCAAAATACAATAGTAAAATCCTGAGTTACAGAAAATTCCCGCATAAGCCGGGTAACACAGAAAGGCCATATTCATGGAGGGATTCTGAAGAGGCTGTTCTTTAAATTTTAAATAGCAGTATCCTTCCTGGTTTTAATTCGCTTAACGCCTGCATATTCAAACAGACCCGGATCCACTGAAATATTTTTTGTGTCACTTTCTGAATCAACGGAGCTTTCAATTCGGTTAAAGCCGTGATCTCTGAAAAACGGATCGTTATTGAACAACCGATTTGCATTTGTTTCATCATAAAATATTTTTCCAACATAATGATGACAGGAATACTTTTCCGGAAAATTTTTCTGCTGCAATGCGTAATTCATCAGCGAATTAAAATAAGCGGCATATCCAACACAATTCGCTTTTTTACTTTTTACAAGCAATTCCGGATTGGAATCACATTTATCAAAAGTGAAAGATAATTTACTGCTTGTCATTGCAAGAATAAAATCAACTAACGAATCAATGCCGATTTCTGGATTGATCTCTATACAACCTTTGATTATCCTTTGCAGTGAATCATTGCTAAGCTCAATTCCTTTTTTTTCTTTAATGATAGAATAGCTAAGCTTGGAATGCAAGTCGTTTTCATAATTGTATTTAGCAACCTTATCCATGTTTAGACTGATTGTATGGCTTTCATCCCTTAAAACCTGTTTCTTCACCTCAGTTTCGGCACAGGAATACATCATCACAACAAGCGCAGCAAAAAAGAAATATTTCATTTACTGCGGCTGATTTGGATTTTGTGGCGGATAATTCTGCGAATAGTACTGCGGATTCTGAAACGTACTTGGTGCTATCATCTGTGGCGGAAGTGTCGTATCGAACATGCGATTGATACGTGGCTGAATAAACCAGATTCCGACAAACAAAAACCAGGTCAGAAAAAAATCACCGATATAATCGCTGAGTTCAACGTGCGTCCAGCGTTCTGCCATTTTAAGTGATTTCGATATAAACCAGATCGAATAGAAAATACAGAACATGGAAAAGAAATGCATTGGAATAACAAGGATCAGCAGCAGGCCGAGATAGGGAGAGGGTCGGCCACTATTCATCATAAAAAATCCGAAAACGATCATTCCAAGCATAAGTGCGCCGATGTAAATAACCGGAATTAAAACAAAGCTGCGGAAACGTTTCACATTCATTCCGCCATTGGGATTAACCCGGTTGGCGAGTGCAGTGCCGACATTGTAAAACCATCCAAACTGCACACCAAGAATAATTGCCATCATAATAAATACACAAACAAACAGCAATTCAGGTTGTCGTGTAGTTAAGGCCAGCATAAAGCCGATCAGTTCTATCACCACCGGAGCGACGAAAATCAGAATAAAAATCTGCCAGTGTTTTGCGCGGAGGAACCAGTTCATGAACGTTTGTTTTAAATTATTATCAAAGCTAAAATAAACATTCTTATTCCTTATGCACATCTTTAAACTTCAGCATATCCACCAGCCGCTGCTCCTTTTCATTGTCAAATCCGCAGGAGGTCTTAAATTCTTTTGGATTTTCATACGTCCCGAAAAGCATATCCCACCAGACAATATCGCCGTAATTATTTGTGTGCTTATTATATTCATGATGGATGCGATGCATTTCTGGACGTTGAAAAATATAACCGATCCATTGAGGTGTTTTTACATTCGTATGATAAAAAAATTCGCCCAGCGCAGTGCACAAAGTGTATACAGCACCGGCTTCCATGCTTAATCCGAGAAAAGTATACACGAGCAAACTTCCGATGATGGAATTGATAGTCATTTCCAACGGATGTTTATAAAAAGATGTAATCACTTCCAGTCGTTGTGCGCTGTGATGGATCTGGTGAAAATGTCGCCACAAAAAATCATTCGTATGACGAAAGCGGTGCCACCAATAAAAAATAAATGTGGTGATGAAATATGCAAGACAACCGCCAACCACATCATTCATATATTCCGACAAATGAAAAATACTGACGGATGAAAGCCATTTTTCCCACGTGTATCCTGCAAGCACAACAATACCCAGCTGAACGAAATTGACAGCGAGCACACGAATTGTCCAGGTAGGAACATCAGGCAATTTCCAACCGGGAATTAAACGTTCGATAATAAAACAAAGAGCGAAAACACCAATGATGATGGGGAGCATAAGCTTAGCGTTGGTTTGTGCAAAGCTGAACATTGCAAAATATAACTTGATCCAAAATGTGTTAATGATATAAAAAGGAATGCGCCCATTTGCTAATGGGTTGACATACTTGAAAAAATATAAACTGATGAATTTGCACATTAACCCATTAGCAAATCAGCACATTGTTCGCCGCTCATCACAAAACCTGTCTTTCACAAATATTCGTTTTATCTTTAGTCTTCTTAAAACCAACTTATGCGCTACGCTCCCATCAAGAACAAACTCTTCATTGAAAACCGCAAACGTTTTTCAAAACAACTGAAGAAAAATTCCATCGCTGTATTTAACGCGAATGATATTCAGCCAACGAATGCCGATGGTACAATGCCGTTCAGGCAGAATAAAGATCTTTTTTACCTGGGCGGAATCGATCAGGAAGAAACGATTCTTTTGCTATTTCCTGATGCGCCCGACAAAGAGCATACAGAAGTTTTATTTGTACGTGAGACCAATGAACATCTTGCAATCTGGGAAGGTGAGAAATTAACGAAAGAGCAGGCTTCGAATAATTCCGGAATTAAAAAAGTGTATTGGACGCACCAGTTCAAATCGGTTTTTACTTCGCTGGTTTTTGAGGCTTCAACTATTTACATCAATTCCAATGAGCATGTCCGTTCTTCGAATGAAGTGCAATCGCGCGACGAACGTTTCCTGGAATGGTGCCGGAAAATGTATCCATTGCATCATTATGAACGCAGCGCTCCTATTCTGTATGACCTGCGCGCAATCAAATCGGAAATTGAAATTGAGCTGATTCAGAAAGCTTGTGATCTCACCGAAAAAGGATTACGCCGCCTGCTTGGTTTTATAAAGCCAGGCGTTTGGGAATACGAAATTGAGGCTGAGCTTGCACATGAATTTATTCGTCATGGCGCTGGCTTTGCTGGTTACGAGCCGATCATTGCCGCAGGAAAAAACTCTTGTGTGCTGCATTACAACATCAATGATAAACAAGCTAAAAGCGGCGATGTGCTGTTGATGGATTTTGCTGCAGGTTATGCGAATTATCAAAGCGATCTGACACGTACTATTCCGGTCAATGGAAAATTCACTGCGCGACAGAAAAATGTTTACAATGCAGTTTTGAGAGTAATGCGTTTTGCTTTTTCAAGATTGGTGGTTGGAAATAATATTGCTGATTACCACTGTGAAGTGGGCGCAGCGATGGAAGAAGAATTATTGAAGCTTCGCCTGATCAACAAAACGGATATTAAAAAGCAAGATGCGGGCTGGCCTGCTTACAAGAAATATTTCATGCATGGCACTTCTCATTATCTCGGATTAGATGTGCATGATGTGGGAAGCCGTTACCGCAAATTTGAAGCGGGAATGGTTTACACCTGTGAGCCGGGAATTTATATTCCTGCAGAAGGAATCGGAGTGCGGATTGAAAATGATATTCTTCTTACTAAAAAAGGTCCGTTGGATCTGATGAAGAATATTCCGATTGAAGCGGAAGAGATTGAGATGCTTATGAAAAAATAATTTGCCAGCCTTCGATACACTTCGCATTTGTCGCCTTCGATACGTCCTTTCAAATTAAATATTTAGCATAAAAGAAAGTTCATTTTTGACGTGACTACTCAGTCTGACAAAAGATGTATTTCTTTCCGGACTTTAAAAACCGGTAAAAACTGCAATCAATCGAAAAGTCAGCGGCTGTCCGTTTTGTGCATCTATCTTAGTGAACTAATAACTATTCAAATGAAAACAGTTATCTATTTCACAACCGCCATTTTATTGCTGACGTTTTCTTCATGCGCAGAAAAAGACAAGACTGCTACAGTCATAAAAGATTGCTCAGGAACTTATCTCCGGATAGACAAAAAAGATTATCACGTTTGCAATCTTGAAACGGTTGGCGGCTTCAAAGATGGTACCACTGTAACTGTTGCTTTCAAAAAACTCGCCGCGTGTGACGGATCAGCAAATGACGCCGTTATTTGTTATATGCTGCATGAGAATGAGGGATGGATTGAAGTGGAAACAATAAACGGCGGTAATTAATACAAAGCAAAAAAGAAATGCTGAAACAACCCTCTTTCAAACCATCAATCACACCCACAAAATTCATTACCTCCCGTGGAGCGAAAATCCGTTATGCAGATGTTGGTAAAGGAAGAGTAATCGTACTCCTTCATGGATTTCCTCTTTCTTTAGAAATGTGGTTCGGAAATAGTTTTGCAAATGCACTGGCAAAAAAATTCCGTGTGATTGCGATTGATCTCCCGGGACATGGAAAATCGGAATGCATCGGGTATGTGCAGAAAATGGAATTGATGGCGGATGTGGTGAAAGATGTGATGGATGCGTTGAATCTCCGCCGTTATATTATTGCAGGGCATTCCATGGGCGGATATGTTGCGCTTGCATTTGCAGAACGTTACCCTGAAAATCTTCGCGGACTTTGTTTGTTTCATTCTTCCGCTTCTCCAGACAGTGCAGAAAAAAAGCTGGATCGTGAACGCGGAATAAGACTGGTGAAACGCAACCCCGTGAAATATACGAACGCGTTGGTTGGAAATTTATTTGCAGTTGCCAATCAGAAGTACATGAAAAAAGAAATCAGCTGGGTTCGTCGCATTGCAGCAAAAACAAAAAAGCAAGGGATCGTTGCGTGCCTTGAAGGAATGAAGATCCGCCGCAACCGTGAGATGATTTTAAAGTTTGCAAAATACCCAGTGCTTTTTATTGCCGGCACGCGCGATCTTGTTATTCCATTCGAAGTAATGCAAAAACAATCGGAGCTGCCGAAAACCGGAAAGCTTATTGCGCTCGAACGTGTTGGTCACATGGGATTTTTAGAAGCAAAAGAAATCGCAGTAAAAAAATTACGTGCGTTTGCAGGATCGTGCTATTCGCGCAAAGCTAACTGATACGGAATTTTGTTTTGCGCAGGTTATCTCCATCAATCACACACAACTGATACAGCGCAGGTGAAAGATTCTTCAATGAAATTTTATGTGGCGGATCTCCATCCATTGATCCTTTGCTGATTTCTATTCCTGCAAGGTCAAAAATACTCCAGGAGCACTTTTCAGTCTGTAGCTCGTAATCCAGAAACAACACGTCATTTGTTATGCTGAATTCCATCATCACTTTTTGCATAAAGTCAAACTAAAATATGGGTACTAAGGGAGGATTCATCTAATTGTACGAATATCATTCATCGGAAGTTGAATTAATTCGATCAATAAGGATATAAACCGGATGAAGACAGGAGTCAACCCGCACCATTTAATTTATGACATCACCGAAAAATAAAAGTCCTGTTCCAAAATCCGTATTACCAGACTCGGAGCAGGATCTTATTACGGAATTAAATGATGTTATTGCTTCAGAATTTTCGCAGCACCTGAAGATTTTCCATCAGCAATCCGAAGAAAATAAATTCCGGAAGAAAACTTTTTCAGATCAACTACAGTTGACGTTTTTGAAATAATTTCTGTGCCGACCATTTTTCCGGTCATGTCATAAATCTCTAATATCGCATTTCCATTTCCCGGTTGATAAGAGATCGTCACATTATCAGAAGTGGGATTCGGATAAACCTGGAAAACTAATTTATCCGTAGCTTCATTTACCGAAAGCGGATTGGTCACACACGAGCATGGAGAAGTTCCATTATAAAATAATCGCGCACTGTCAGCTTTAATCTGCATATCAACAACGCTTGAAGCAGGCCCTGCTGTGCCGCGTCCATATACAAAAGCGAAATCCAAACACATTGCTCCGCCGCCAGAAAGTGTAAATGGACCAGATGATGCAAATCCACGGCGATCACCAGGTGTATTATTCTGATTTATTTCACTCCACGCTGTTTGTGGAACTCCTCCGGTTCCATAACCAAACTGGTCGGTATTGCCAGGAAACATATAATCGCAGTTAACGCCTCCTGTTTGATAACCATTACCACCATATTGAAACGTGGAGCCATCTTTCCAAAAACCAGACATGTAATTATAATAATCGATTGCTGTTACAGGATTTCCAGTGGCTGTAAAATCATTATTATAATAGACAAACTTACTCATCAAACTAACTTCGCCTGCTTCATCCAAAATTCCATCACGATCATTATCCACTCCATCATTCGGATCAGCTAACGGTCCGCGAAGAAAAACAACTCCTTGCGAAGGAGGATTTGCACCATAAGTTCCTGTTGTTGGAACTGAAGATAATCCATCATAGGCATCACCATTATATACGTAAAATGTATTCCTGTCCACATCACAACCAACAAAATCATCGAAAGAAGAACCGAGATCAAAATCAATCCACGAACCGATATAGGCATTGTTCAATGTAATTCCTGAACGGTTGAACATTTTATAATTCAGGAATACAACTGTATCAAGCCATGATCCGGGTGCATTGTATGCGTATAGCATTGCGTGAAATTCAAAACGCATTTTTTGTCCGCCGGTTTCTGTATGAACACTTCTGTCATCATTAAAAATCACATACAATGCCTGGTCACCTTTTATACAAGGATAATCTCCCGCAGAAGGATTGTAATTCTGATCGCCATCTACATCTACATAATCAGCAAGTTGCGCAGCTTGTCCCATTGCAACATCTCCGTTTCCGGGCCATGATGCAATTTCTGCCGGCACTGTAGAAAAAAGTCCGAGACGAAAACTATCGATCGTTGAGCGGTTGATCTTCCAGACTTTATTCCACAGCAGATCATTTGCTGTAGAATAGCTTGCCTGGCTCATCACAGGTCCAGGATAAAAATCACTTCCTGATTGGCGATAAGTTTGCGCAGCTAAATGCAATTGTCCGCCGACATCAAGTCCACCGACCCAAAGTGCGCCCGCAAAAATTGTATTCGTTCCGGCGCCTTTTGGAATTTCGAATCGCGCGTTAGCATAATCCCAAAACAGATCTCCGTTGGAATTTACCATTGCTTTTGCCTGATTAATATCAAGTGAAGCATTGGCCCAGGTTTGGGCACCGGAAGAAATCGACAGTGCGCAAAAAATAGAAAGTGAAAGTAAAATGTTTTTCATAGTTATGAATTTTTTGTAAAACATAAAGAACAGTATTCAGGAAGAAATTTTCTCTACCAAACATGTTCATCTATTTACATGTCCAGTGAAAAAAAAACCGCCCCGAGAGGTTTGTCGGGGCGGAGGTGATTATAAAGGCGGCTGCGGATTGCAACCTGAAGGGCGGGGTTTTTTTAAGAATCCCGTTCCGACAAAGCCGGAACGGGATTCCACACACACTCAGGAAAACACTACGTTAAACACATTGTAAAGAATGAAACCAACACAAGCAATTCCAAAAACAATACTTACAGTACCAAGGCCGTCGATATGATACTCGTGACCTTTACGATTAGGTGACTTTTTCATGGCAATAATTATTAGGGGTCAATAATGTTCAATCCGCTTTTGATTGCAGAAGAGAGCGGGTGACTTCTTTCTTATAACGCATCAGCTGAATTACGTTACAGTTTTTTTTAGTTTTAAGAGCCGGGTACACCAAACAGTTGCCGCAACATCCCCGAATACGTCATCCGTTCCGGTGCACCCTTAGGCTCAGGGCCTACGCTCTCAATTTTTTATAACGAACGATTCATCTTATTAATATGAAAGAGAATCGCGAGTTTTTATTTTCAAGGAACGAATCAGTAGAAATTTGATTTGAAATAATCTCATCCTTATTTCCATTCAATATTACGTATGTATTCAACATAAAGATTATGACATTTAACAGGTGGCTTTCTTCAAACTATAAACGGAGATAATTTTGGATTAAGTGGTTTCGGGTTCTGATTTTATTGTTGATTTTACTTGCTTATTGAATATTGTGAGTTTGGCATTGTACATTTTTGCCGGACTGAGCGTTCGCTCTAATCCCGGAACAAATAATCTCAAACAAACAATGTTCAATAAGCAATAGGTGTAAATAAAAAAGGGTTAAAAGTTTTTCAACCCTTAACCCTTTTTTATTTAACCCGAAATCCAGAACACGAAACTTTTTTAAACTTTATTCAGTCTAGCCACGAACGCTTCTTTCTTGCGACGCGAAATTTCAATTTGCGTTCCGTCGCTCATTACTGCATAACCACCATCGGTTTTCAAAAAACGCACAACGTGATTCATATTAATAAGATGATGATGATGCACGCGGATAAAATCATCCGGTGGTAAAAGATCTTCGTAGTGTTTAAGACTTGCGGAAACGAGCAGCTTCTTTTTATTCTCCAGGAAAAAGCTGGTGTAGCTTCCATCAGCTTCGCAACGGATAATGTCTTTTACGTTTACGATTTCATAAGCATTACCTGTAGGAAGTGAAATCTTCGTGTATTGGTCTGTAGGTTTTTTGAAATTCTGCAGCAGGAATTTCAAATTGTCAAGATTCGCGGTGTTGGAATGTTTGACTCGGATCTTTTCTACGGCATTCACAAGCTCTTCCGGATCAATTGGCTTTAATAAATAATCGATCGCGCTGTATTTGATGGCGCGTAATGCATGTGCATCGGATGCAGTCGTGAAGATCACTTCATAGTTGGAGCTGTCGAGCTTTTCCAGCAGATCAAAGCCACTTCCGTCAGCCATTTCTATGTCAAGAAAGATAAGACGCGGATTTGTTTTGCGTATCAGCTCTACGCCGGTTGAAACTGACTCTGCGCTTCCGACAATATTCACATCGGGGCAGTGTGTGGTTACAAGCGATTCGAGAACTTCGCGGCTTTTTTTCTCGTCTTCAATAATTACAGCATTTAAGTCACTCATAAAATTTTGGTTTCGGTTTTATCCGTCGCAGCGGTGGCACAAATTAGGAAACAGGTATGAATATATCAACTCTTGTTCCGGCAGCAGTGCCGTCATCATGGTAAAGATCGGTAATTGTAAGGCTTAATTGCGAGCCATTGAGACGATTTATCAGCTCCAGCCTGTCGTGCGTAATTTTCATTCCAAGCGATTTATGGTCTTTCCGATTGGAGAGTTGCCGCATTTCACGGGCCTTTTCGCGTCCAATACCATTATCGGTTATGCTACAGATAATGGTATTTGATTTTAAATGCATTGAAATTTCCAGCTTACCTCCACCCTGCTTTGGAGTAAGCCCATGCAAAATTGCATTTTCTACATAAGGCTGAAGCAGCATGGCAGGAATTTCAAGATAATCAATGTCAAGGTCAGCCCCGATATTCACCTGAGTAGTAAATTTTCCTTCAAAGCGCATTTCTTCAAGATCGAGATAAAGCTGTAAATATTCCAACTCTTCACGTATTGTTATAAGCGATTTCTCGGAGTTATTGAGGATGACACGCATCAAACGTGCAAACTTGTTCAGATATTTTCCTGCATCAACAGATTTATTTGTCAGGATAAAATGTTGAATTGAATTAAGTGAGTTAAATACAAAATGTGGATTCATCTGCGCACGCAAAGCTTTTAATTCGTTCCTCGCCATCGCCACGCGCGATTCCGATTCTATACGCTCTTTCCTTTTGATCTGCCGGATGCGATAAACAATTGCTGCTGAAAGAATAAAAATTGAAACGCCTGTAAGCAAAAGCCAGAACCAGGAACGTTTCCAAAAAGGTGTATTAATAACGAACGAAAATGTTGCCGGCTCAGGTGTCCATAATCCTTCATTATTACAGCTGATCACATCGAATGTATATTTTCCGGGTGGAAGATTTGAATAACGTGCGAGACGTTCAGATGTTGGAGGTGAATATTCCGTTTCCCAACCGTCCAGCTTATAACGATAACGCACTTTGAAAGGATTCGTCAGACAGATTCCAACATATTCAAATGTGAGGCTGTTTTCGGAATATTCAAGCTCCTGCCCCGGCGTTAACAAGGTATCGCTATAAAATAAATGCATTCCTGTGATGCTTGTTTTTGCATACGCCGGATTGCTGCGAAAATTTTCAGGCGAATAACGTATCAGTCCATTGACAGTACCAAACCATATTTCACCATTTTCATCGAGGTAATTTCCATTCGAATTACTTTCGACGCCGGTGAATCCTTCCTCCTCACCATACGTCATGATAAATTTCTTCTTCTCTTTTCTATAGGCAAGCACATTAAACCGGCTTAATCCCTGGTTGGTTCCGATCCAGAGTTGTTCCGCCTTATCATCCATGATCATACAATAGATCAGCTCAGAGCTGAGCCCGTCTGCTTCTGTAAGACTGTCCATTGAAATTCCCGCAACATTCGGATCGTAAATAAAAACACCACCAAGCGTACCAAAATATAATCGACCGTCTTTATCCTCGCACACCTGGAAATAATCTTCAGGTGAAAGCTTCAATCTCACGCGCTCATTCGTGAATGTTTTTTTAACCGGATCAAAAGAAAAAAGTCCTTCGGGATACGTTCCGACCCATATTTTTCCGGTACGATCTTCATGCAGCGTCCAGATGTCAAATTTTTCGCCGGGATAAAATGGGATTTCATACTTCGTAAATTTTCCATTCTCCATCACAGTCAAACCTTTTCCTCCAGCCATCCAAAGCCTGCCGCCACGATCGAGCATAAAACAATTTACAGAATCAGAATACAATCCATCTTTTCGCTGGTAAGTAGTTATTTTTCCATTGGAAATTTTATTTAACCCGTCCTCAGTTCCGATATATACATCTCCATTGGGAAGCGTAATGGCTGAATAAGTAATATCGGACGTAAGGCCTTTCGATTTATCTATTGCCCTGAATCTTGTGTCAAGTTCCGCATTGAATATAAAAACACCTTTGTTCTGCGAGCAGGCCCAGATATTTCCTTCTCTATCTTTTGTAATTCCGAAAATAAAATTGCTTGTTAATCCATCATTCGGCCCATAGCTTGCAAAACCATTGCCGCGAAAACGAAATAGACCGCGATGTGTACCAAGCCATATACTTGACTCGAAATCGATATACAGGCATTTTATTGTCGAGCCGTTCACATCCGGTGAAACATTATAAAATGTAAACGTATTTCCATCGAAAGAAAATAAACCATTTGTTGCACCGATCCATACCATGCCATCGCGGTCGGAGAGCATTGCACTTACAACAGGCATTTGAATTCCCTGCGGTGTAAAGATCATATTGAAATGACCGTTTTCATTCCGCAACAATCCGTCTTCAGTTCCTGCAAGTATTCTTCCCTGCTTATCTTTTGAAATTGCAGTTACCGCACTACTAATACCCTGCGGCAAATCGAAAAATGTGAATTGATTATTCTCATAAGAATAAACACCATCCGCAGTTCCCATCCAGATCCTGGCGGTATTCGGCTCTTGGTAAAAACATAGAATTGCTTTTGACCCCGGGTCATCCTTACCAAAGTTTGAAAATTTTTCGCCATCATAGCGACAAACACCTTTTTGTGTTCCGATCCAGAGCACGTCCCGTTCATCACGCAATAAACAATTTACATAAGCATCCGGCAACCCATCAGCAACTGTAAATGTTTCGAACTTTCCATCGCTGTATCGCGAAATACCTTTTATCGTGCCTACCCAAAGTTCGCCGCGACTGTCCTCCGTAATGGAAGTAACCCAATAATTGGGCAATCCGCTTCTCGGAGAAAAATTAGTAAATTCTTTTCCATCAAACCGGCTTAATCCGCCATAACCGCCCGACCAGAGATAACCTTTGCTGTCCTGGAAAATGGTGTATACCTGTACGAAAGGCAAACCATCGTCGACAGAATAATTTCTGAAGTTGAAAGACTGCGCATGGGAAGAAGAGAAGGTGAGCGAAAAAAGCAGCGTTACTAAACCTGTCAACCATGCGCGTGAGTGCCGTTGAAAATACAATGGTTCAGGTGAAGGGAGGAACATGCATTAAAGATAAGCGTTCGGGAATAATAAACACGGAATTTACCAATGCCTATGCAACCACATATCTTTAATGCATCCGGCTGGTATTAAATTATTCTGCTTTTATAATTTTTAATGCCTGAATTTCTTTCTCATTTCCAACCTGCAAAAAATACATACCCGCAGGAAGCTGTTCAACATTAATAATGGTTTCATTTCCTGAAGTTTTTCCTGATTGCAACAGTTTTCCTGTAAGGTCCAAAATGGAATAGGATTGAAACTGTGTTGAAGAAGTGTGAATGATAAGTTGAGATGAAACCGGATTTGGCGAAGCGGAAACTGCAGCCTTTTCATTAATTGTTTCAAGCGTTCCTGTAAGTCCGGGAGTACAGAATTGATTTTCATTCAGATAAAAATTTCTTACTTCCTGAATGGATTGTTTTAATGCAGGGACACATGCATAAGGCGCTGAAGTATCTTTTGCAAACACGAATGCTACATCGAATGAAATCACCATGCCGGGGTAGAGCGTGAAAGGTTGCCCTGCGCCAAGAACTTTGTCATCGCTGATAGAATAAGGTTCATTCCAACCGTTACCTGTTGCAGGTTCGCCAGAATACATCCAGGTGGTTGAAGTTGGGCCGCCATAACCATTGGAACCATACGTGAGCGGCGCATTATTTTTCCAGTGC
>JBDSHN010000004.1:0-20379 GCA_039918435.1 Bacteroidia bacterium
TTGTGTTTATAGTTGAATCTATGTGAATATATTATTTGGGTAATAAGTGAAATTCAGTATAGTCCGTGCCATCAAAAACCTTTGCCCACATCTCTTTATTTTTCAATTTGGTAATGTGCCATTTCCATATATAACCATCGTCACTATTCGTTAAAATAATATCTTCTTTATCGCTGCTTAATTCCCACATACCAGCTTCCGTATCTGTCCCGTCCGTAATTATAAAATCTCCGTTCTTTTTAAATTCAGCGGTGATATTTATATAGTCCGCAGTCATATCCCCGCCCGATTGATCGTTTACTTTTTCAAAACGCCATAGATTTTCGATTCTCGCCTTTTTACTATGAATACTCATGGCAGGGCCTTCATCGTATTTTTTACAACCTGAAAATATTGTAATGGTCATTAGAATAACTGCGAAGAAAAAAAGCGCTTTTGTTTTCATTATTTTTCAATAGTTTTTGATTTTATAGATACTGGTGGCATGGTACTCATCAAGTGGGACGCACTGGAAGGTGGCGCAAACCTGATTTTCCCACACCATGTTTTGTTCAGTTTAGGCAATAAAAAAGCCATAACCCTGCTTGGTTGTCTTCCAGTTTAACCCGTTGCAGTATTATGACTTGTAAGTTTTTGTAGAAAATATTCGATCTACAGTAGCAAATGTAATTTTAGATTTTAATGATTTGATACAATGTTGAAAATTATAAACACCAAATACATCCGAATACTGAATATCAATTGATTAGATGTTAACTATTAATTGATAAAATTAACTTTCCTCCACCAATCAAATTTCTAACCTGTATTTTGATTTATGCATCATACAAATAAACCACTGATCGAAAACAATCATTTCATGTGACATCGATTTCCATTCATTCTCTTTGTTAATAAGCAATTTGAACTCTTTTTCTTTCCTTTTATAGATGCTTTTAAAGTCGCTGTTTTGTTTTAAAAACTCCCGAATGATTTTTAGAATAATTTTATCGCGCTCTGCAATTTTTGTTTGATGTCTATACTTATCAAATAATGCTTTAAAACGGTCACGCTCTAATGCCATGAATTCATAGTTGTTAAGCATTTTATAGCAAAGCATTATCATTATTCTCACACCTACATTCCAGCCAGTAGTGTCACTCCATATCTTTTCAATGTTGACAAGAACTGAAAGAGCATCTGTATATTTTTCACGAGCAAAATACGTGCAGGCTAGTAAATACTTTTTAGTGTTAACAAGAAAATCTGATTCTTGATACTTTGGGTTTTCTAAAATACCAATCAATTTTAATTCTGCTAAATAAAATTGATTGGAATAGAAGTACGCATAAAATTCTAAAAATTCTGCTTGGAAAAAATTATACGTGTTTTCTACATAGTTGGATTTCGCGTTTCTACAATAAGTCAATGCAACTTCAAAATGCGTTTGATACAAAGAATTGTCTGCAAGGCTTATGGCAACACGGCCCAGATTATTTTTGGTCTTTAATACGATTGATTCAGTAACTATTTTGTTAAGTTCAAATAAAACTTTACCTGCATTAACATAATCGCGTTGTACTTGAAAAGTATTTGCCTTAGCAAATAAGTAGAAATAGAGAATGCTGTAAGATTTCGTTTTCTGATACAATTCATTCAATGTGTCCTCGCTGTTTTTGCAATGATCAAGCAATTCATCATGCTTATGGCCTAACTTCCTTTGCAAAGTCCCAACATCATAGTAAATTTTCTTTGCTTCATTAAGGGCATTTTCACAGACAGTACAAAAATCAAGTTCCTCATTTAGTCGAGTTATTTTACGATTCTCGCTTTTCAATTGTATATCCCGGATTTTATACTCAAGAGCTTCCTTCCACTCTCTGAATGCTTCAATTTCTTTTGCTAACACAATCGTTTCATTTAGCAGATCGAAAGCACCACCGGATAGCTCACGCAATAACATTACCTGATAGATTATAAGATTATTCTTTACTACAAATAATGTTTGCCATTTATCTGAGTAAGCGCCATTTTTTTGGGTATTGTACTCTGCTATTAAAGTCCAGCTTAATATGTGCTTTAGGTCACTCACGATCATATCAAAATTTACGTTCACATCGGAATTAAAGAATTCCCTCGCTTGTGTTTCCTCATTTGTTGGATAACGCAGTATATATCTAAAGAGCTTAACAAACCTTGATTCAAAACCCGAGGTGTGCAAAAGCATCAAATAGCCTTTAGCAAAACGAATTTCTGTTGAATTCATACTGCTGATAATGCTTCTTACGACATCGTAATTCGCTTGTTTTTGCTCCGCTTTGAGCTTACGAATGAACTCCTGAGAATCTTTCATAGGCTTCAATTTATGAATAAAATGGACATGGTTTTTCCACTTTTTATCAGTTGCCATATTATCAGATTTGTAATTCACCAATACTTCCTACTATGTGTTTAATAAACTTTATCCTGAAAATTCTTGGTATTATAATTACCCAAGACGAAGGGGCATCTTAGTTATGCCAACGAAACAATACAAGGGGGCTATTTTGGCTCCCTTGTCGCTTTAGTAAACCTTATCAGATAGTTATACATTGATCCACAGATCATTTCATTCTTTTAATGAACGGGAAAAATATATCTCGAATAGCCGGAATTCAGAAAAATAGTTTCCTAACCCCTTATTTTCCTTTCCATATTGACAGGTATTTCTTTTAAATTCTTTTTAGTCAATCGCGTTTTACCTATTTAGTCTCAAATATAATTATTATTACCTGTAATACCATTACACGTAATGGTATTACAGGTAATGCCATTGCACGTTATGTTTACACGCATGAACAAAAGCTATTCATTTGTTCATGGCTATTAAAAAGAGGACGAATTTAAAAAAAGGTGAAAGCACACCGGAATTGCAAAAACTCGGCGACCGCTTACTTAAACTAAGAAAGCAAGCAGGTTATACTAGTGCGGAAAAATTTGCCTTAGATAATGAATTTTCTAGGGTTCATTATGCACGGGTAGAAATGGGGTTGCATGACATAAAATATTCAATGCTCTGCGCTTTGGCTAAGGCTCATAAAATTTCTCCATCGGAATTGCTGGATGGATTAAAATAGTCAAGAATTCATCTTGGTCAGAACTACCAATTCCCCCAAAAATGCGCTCTGTTCTATCGAGCGCATTTTTTTTGTTTTCCTTGCCAGCGTGAATTTTCCGGCATCAATTGATCTACCGTTTATCAATAGATTATCAATAGATTAACTGCGATCTATACATAATCTATAGGTTATCTATTGATAATCCACACATAATATCTATTGATAATCTATAGATAGCATAAAAAAAGAACCCGCCTGAATTGTGCGGGTACTTTCCGTTGTTATTACAGCGAATAGTTTATATAATGTTGTCAAAAGAATCAAAACTTCCCCACACAAATCCTGATCTATGTTCCATCTGTCCGGTTTTTTCTTTTCCGGTGACGTTGGCGGTAGTTGTTTTTCCGGGTAAAATAGCCGTCCTGTCCCGTAACCGTAAGTGTCAGATTGGGGTACAATAGCTATCCTGTACCGTAACCGTCCCGGCACCGTCCCGGTACAGGATAGCTATTGTACCCTTATTTTACCTCTATTTTACCGCCACCGTACCGCTACTGCACCTTTTGGGATGCTATTGTACCCCTATTGTTCCATTTGGGACACTTTTAGGGGGGAATTGTCCCAAAAGGTACAATTGGGCGCAAAAGGTGCAGTCCTATTGTACCTTTTGGGACATTTCTGTACCCCTATAGTTCCGTTTGGGACACTTTACTGTCGCTTTTGGAACAATAGGGCTGGAAAGGTGCGGTTGAATTTTTCCCGAAACAGCGTTCAGGTCGAAAGGGTGGAGGTGAATTGCTTCATAGCAGGACAATACGACTTGAAAATAAATAGCAACTGGAGCTTTCGGAACAAAAGAAAATGAAGGTGGATGCAAACGGGGGATTCAGGGCAATATATTACTGTAGTTAAAGAGCATCGGACTTTGTTCAGGGACAGATTTCTTGCCAACATATAGTCAACTATTGTCAACTAATGTCAAATCTGCTTTTTGCGACTTGCCGTAAAATGGTTGGGATTGAATGGCTTGAGCTGCCAAACCGGAGAAAATGGGAAATGTCAACTTTTGTCAATGTGATGTCACAGAGTTGCCACAAATTTGCAAAGCAAACAGCACTACTTTTTCTTTTTCTTAGAGAGCAAATGATTTGCTGATAAGGTTTTTTGTTCCTCGCGGGAAGTTACCCTTTCCAATCCCCAATTTTCTAATTCACTTTTCTTAAATATCAATTTGCGACCGCGCTTGTAATGGGGAACTTTGTGCGAGCTTGTCATTTGGTACAGATTCTTTAAAGTGGTATTCAAAAATTCGGCTGCTTCTTCCGCATTCATTTCTTCGGGGTAATCCAAACGCCGCTCTTTGCTTGTAACAGCGTTTTGATCTGCGTTGAGGATTTTGACTTTTTCAAGTTCCGGGAAAAGTTCGTCAGTAATGTTAAAAATTACGGGCTGCTCCGGTGTATCATCATTAGCAAGCGCAAGCGGATAATTCTTTTTGATGATTTGCCTTAAATACCGTGTGATGCTGATTTTCACCATAAATTCCATTACCACATGGATTTTAGTTTTATATCCCTCCTCATAAACGGATCTATCGAATAAAGTCAACAGGTTTTCTATTCCGCTTTCTGTTTCTAAAACATGGATTAGTTCCACTCGGTAAAGCTCCATTTCTTCCAGTATATAACTCAGCGGAAGGTTTTGCTTCATCCCTTGCCGTAGAAGAGTAACCAGATGCCCCCTGTACGAATCACGGGAGATATTAAAGGCTTCCGTTAACTGGAAGGAATAGTATTCCAGCATAAAGCCCCGCCGATCAGCAGCAGCGTTCACTAGCTCATCTACAATTGAAATGCAATGGCGGGAGTAGCGTTGGAAAAGTTTATTAAATGCTTCGCGTTCCATTTTTTACTTTTTCGTTTAACATGGTTGCCGGTGAGTATAATTCGCCTGGCTCAAAAAATGCCCTCCCATTTCGGAAGGGCATTTCAAACTGCTTACTATTTTAAGAATCCGTGGTTGGTCATTCGATCAATTGAATCTACTTTCAAACGATCAAGTACGTGGGCGTACCGTTGGGTCGTTACCAGTTTTTTATGTCCTAATAGACTGGAAACAATACTTAAATCCCCTATTTTCTCTAGCCCTAAAGTGGCAAAGGAATGTCGTGTAAGGTGAAAATGAACACGTTTTTTTATTCCCGCCTGCTTCACCCATTTTTTAAGTTGATACCACATAGCCCCATGCCGTTTATTTGCCCTATCACCCTCCTCTATTGAATAGTGAGGAAAGAAATTTGGGGACGCTTCCACCTTTAAACCCGCTTCGCGCTTATTGTTGATCTGCTTACGTTCATCCCATAACCTTTCTGCAAGAATGCGTATTGCATCGTGGGGAAGTGGAAAGTTTTTTTGGTTTTGTTTTTTGCGTTGGGTAAACACTACAAATTTTCTTCGTGTGATTTTTCCATCTTTATCTACCACAACCATAGAACGAATGCTCGATCTTGTAAGGTTACTTACATCCCCCCAACGAAAGCCAGTAAGAAATGAAAATAAAAAGCATTGCCTTACCTGTGAATCTATTCCTTTGGAATGCTCCATCATTTGCTTTACCTCTTCCGGCTCTAATGTTTCTACCTCCGCAGGAACGTACTTCGCTTTAAGATGTGAAGGAACTTTTTTCCACGGATTATAGGGGATTATTTCTTCACTGGACGCTTCATTGAGAAGTGTATTCAGTAAAGTCATATAAGCATTTACCGAATTTTCAACGCGCTCGGTATCGCTCGTGAGATATACCTGAAAACTTAACAGCCATTCTTTTGTAATGATTTTAAAAGGTATTGGCTTGCCTTTAGAAAAATCTTTCAGGTGCTTTTCCAAAGTAGAAAACCTTTGCTGCTTTTTCGTTGAACGTTTCGCAATGAAAGCAAACAAATCGCCATTCATTTGTGAGGTGTCCTGCAAACCTCTTTTTTGTACGGTTATCTGATGTTCGGTATCTAACCGAATCTGTTGCGCCAATTGCAACTTTTCCTTGTTTTCAGCAGAAGTACGTTTGCCTTCTAAATAAATTTCAAGAAAATCGTACCGTCTTTTGCGGTCGTGGTAAATATCCAGATAAAGGGATATTCTACCGTCTGAGAGTTCTTTTTCTCTTAATTTTACGCTCATAGCTTGAATGGTTTTGTTGTTAAACAATTCCGGTAACAAGCCAGTAACAAATCGTGCTAAACTTGAATAGATCAGCCTCAACTACATTCAACTGGGGTCACATCTCCTAAACGCTAAAACCCGCGCGTTTGTTGCGTTTAGATGATTCCAGTTGAGTGTGGTTTTGTCTTTAATCCTTTTATGTACTTTAAGATTCAAAAATCGGGAAATCCGGACTTAAATTCCTTATAATCTTGTCCGCCGCGGCGGATGAATCTGGAATACGGCTACTTTTGCGGTGTTTTTTAACAAATAATCCAGCCAACTACCATGAATAAAGGACCTGTTTCCCAGTTTGTAGACCATCATTACCGTCATTTTAATGCTGCGGCGTTAAAAGATGCTGCTAAAGGATATGAAACACATCTTTTAGAAGGTGGAAAAATGCTGGTTTCCCTTGCAGGTGCAATGAGCACTGCTGAGTTGGGACTATCGCTTGCTGAAATGATCCGCCAGGACAAAATCGCAATCATTTCCTGCACCGGTGCGAATCTTGAAGAAGACTTAATGAACCTTGTGGCGCATTCGCATTACAAACGCGTTCCGAATTACCGCGATCTCACGCCGCAGGATGAGTGGGAATTGCTCGAAAAAGGAATGAACCGGGTTACTGATACTTGCATTCCTGAAGAAGAAGCTTTCCGTCGTTTGCAAAAACATATTGTTGAGCTTTGGAAAGATGCTGATAAAAAAGGGGAGCGTTATTTCCCGCACGAGTTCATGTATAAAATGATTCTCAGCGGTGTACTCGAACAATATTATGAGATCGATCCGAAAAATTCATGGATGATTGCCGCAGCGGAAAAAAATCTGCCAATCATTTGCCCGGGCTGGGAAGATTCTACAATGGGAAATATTTTCGCTTCGTATGTGATCAAAGGAGAAATGAATCCGACGACAACAAAAGGCGGAATTGAATATATGGTATGGCTGGCAGATTGGTACAGAAAAAATTCTTCCGGAAAAGGCGTTGGATTTTTCCAGATTGGTGGCGGCATCGCAGGAGATTTCCCAATTTGTGTTGTGCCGATGATGTACCAGGACCTGGAATGGCATGATGTTCCATTCTGGTCGTATTTCTGCCAGATTTCTGATTCCACAACTTCTTACGGATCTTATTCCGGTGCAGTTCCGAATGAAAAAATCACCTGGGGCAAGCTGGATATTAACACACCGAAATTCATTGTGGAATCAGATGCTACGATTGTTGTGCCGCTGATTTTTGCGTGGATTCTGGGTTGGTAATTTTCGCAGAGGATTCAAGATTAAATCCGCCGCGACAGATCAGGATTGAAAAGAAAAAAAGGGAATCAAAAAAGCCGGTTGTGAAGCCGGCTTTTTTTATTTGATAAAAACCAGATGGTTACGCAATCTGACTTTACTTGTGTAGAGACTAGATTTTGTGAAAGAGAATTGTGAGAATTAATTGTAAGATAATTTTATGTTCTATTGGAAAACGAAGTCATCACATCTGGCAAAATAACTCTAACGTATTTTCACTAAATCTTTCAGTCATTATCATTTTGTTTTTAACCATTAAGGGTTGTACTTTTAATTCATGCTACATTCCCGTTTTTTCCTTTATGCAATCATGTTGCTGGTGTTGCCTGCAAATCTGAATGCACAGCTCCATCACGAATTTCTTGCGCGTGTCAATTACCAGACTTTTGGCTATACGCGTATCGATAGTTTTCCGAATGTTAACGCCATCTACGATAACACGGCATACGATCAGAACAATAAACGTTTTTTTCTCCAGGGAAATAATCATCCGGCGACACCACCGTGGACGCTTTTTACGATTGATGCGCAGACCGGCGCAATACTTTCACAGGCAACAATTCCATCTAACCTTTCTTCGGCTGTGCATGTTTGCTGTCTGCCATATGACAACACTAGCGACACACTTTATGGTATTTATTACCAGGGAACCAGTTTCAGTTCGTGCTGGATTGAACCTTCAACAGGAATCGTTCACTTCAAGCAGACTTTGCCGGGCATCGATGGTTATGCACCGACAATCAGCGCATACGATGAAATTCACCACCACCTGATTTTTTGGGGATCAACCATTAATGGTGGCAGGTTAGTTACGGTTGATGCGCTTACAGGTGTGCTTCTTGCAACATCTGCGCTTTCTGCTTCCGGTGGCGTGTGCAACCTGGAGTATGACAATACAAACGGCCATTTGTATGGAGTGCGCACAGGAACGAACTCGCTCGATTCGATTGAAGTACTTACCGGCATACAGCATCTCGTTGCCGCGCTTCCTGCAATTGGCCTGATGCAAAATGGTATTTCAGCAATCGATGAAGCAAATCACCTCTACATCTTCTGCGGAAAAACACAGCCCTCGAATAATGATTCGCTGTTTACCATTGACTTGCAGACAGGAATGATCGTGAATGAACAAAGTTATTATGGTTATGCAAATTCAGCAAGTATAACCGGAGAGAATATTATTATGTATTGCATGGATCAGCTTACCGGTGAGCTGTACGCGATTAATTGGGGAATCGAATGGCTTGATCCGAATGGAATTACAACACAGCAGAATGACGCATTGTTTTCTCTTTCGCCTGTTCCCGCTTCGTCTTTTGCTGACCTGCAATTTGCGCACACTTACGACCATGTTGAAGTGCGCGTATACAATACACTCGGAATGCTTGTTGATGTACAAACGTGTGAGCAGGTATCTGGTATTAGGCTTTCAGTGGAGAATTTAATGCCGGGGACTTATTTTGTTTCTGTGGACGCAGATGGCGTTCTTTCGGGCGTACATTCACTTATTGTACAATGAATTTAACTTTCCCGGGGATATTTGGTTTGTGTTAAATAAATGCGATGCAGCGTATTGTTTACAGCTTTAAAGAAACAATAGTTAAATTTCACCATTATGAAATGGTGCTGTAAGTGTAAATAAACAAACCTGTTGAAAAAGGGAACAAAGCTTTATAGCATCATCAGATCCAAATGTCCGCGGTGCCAGGAAGGGAATTTATTCATCGCGAAAAATCCTTACAACCTGAAAAAATTCATCGATATGCCCGATAAATGTGCGGTTTGCGGACAGGAATTTAAGATCGAGCCCGGGTTTTACAGCGGCGCATTGTGGGTAAGCTTCCCGATTCTTGTTGTCATTGCTATCCCATTGTCTTTCTATTTAATTTTCAACACAAGGCTTTCCGTCGGATTGGATTTTTTAATCATCGGAACTGTCATATTCGGATTGCAACCCATTATCATGCGGCTCAGCAGGGCAATATGGATTAATGTATTTGTGCACTATAAAAATGAGAGATTTTCCTAATTTCACCCTGTGGCAAAAAGCACCAAACCCAAACAAACGACTTTAGTAAATACTCCTTTCTGGCAGGACGACCGGAAAATGGCGTGGATATTTTTCGGATTTGCGTTTATCCTTTATGCGCAGACGATAGGGTTTGATTATGCGCTGGATGATTTAGCAGTAATCAGGAAAAACGCTTTTGTGCAGGATGGTTTTAGAGGAATCGGAAAAATCCTCACCACTTTTTATTGGGCCGGCGATCCTGATTTTGCAAATGCGAATGCAGGTTTGTTCCGCCCCGTATCCATGATACTGTTTGCTGTTGAATGGCAGATTTTTAAAGACAGTCCGCATGTCTTTCATTTTGTAAATGTGGCTTTATATGCGCTGGCTGCTTACCAGCTTTATCTTTTACTCCGAAAGCTGTTCATTAAGCAAGGCATTACGCTTTCAATTCTGATATGCGGATTATGGATTGTGCTTCCTGTGCACGTGGAAGTTGCTGCAAACATTAAAAGCGGTGATGAAATTCTTTCGGTGCTGTTTTTCTTTTTAGCGTTCAGGAAATTACTCGATTGGAGCGCTTCGGGAAATAAAAAGTTCCTGATTTTTTCTGGTGTATGGATGTTTTTATCGTTGCTGTCGAAAGAAGGCGCGGTATTGTTCATACCGGCAATGCTGGTTGCGCTAATAATGTTTCGTGAGAAAAAAATCAAGGACATCGTTCTTCCCATAACCTATTTTGCAGGGATTGTAATTGTTTGGTTCAGCTGGCACACATCCGTGATTTCAAACTCAGGAGTGCCCACCATCACTTACGATTATCATAATAATGCATTGCTTTCCTCGGCTTCGGTTATCGACAGAATGGGAACTGCAATCGGGATGCAGGGCAGGTATTGGGTGAAATTGCTTGTTGGTTATCCTTTGTCATACAATTATTCATTCAATGAAATCCCTGTTGATGGTTTTGCTTCTGTTTGGGCAGTTATTGGTTTGGCGGGAATTCTTGCCGCAGTATTTATTTGTGTTAAATATTTCAGGACGATTCCTGTATTGGTTTTTGGTATCCTGTTTTATTTTATCACGTTTGCATTGACAAGCAATATTTTTTACCTGATCGGTGATACTTTTGCTGAGCGTTTTACATTCGCACCGTCGCTTGGATTTATAATTGCTCTTTCGTGGCTCATACTGAAAATTACAAAAGGATTTGAGGAAAGAAAAATTCATGCACAAGCTATCTATATACTTTTGCCGCTGATGCTTGTATATAGTGTAATAAGCTATTCAAGAAGCACAGACTGGGAATTTGAATCTGAGTTATTTACAGCAGATGTAGAACATGCTCCGGGAAGTGCGCGGGTTCATTATAATTACGGCGTTCTGTTAATTGACAAGGCTGTTAATTCGGTGGATGAACCTTCGCGGAAATTGTATTATGACCAGGCATACAATGAATTCATAACCGCGATTAAGATTGATTCGAATGATGTTCAGTCATCTTTCAATTTAGGCGTTGTGGAATATCGCCGTGGAAATTATGCTGAATCTGTAAAGTGGTCACGGAATGTGTTGGAAATAAATCCCAAAGACATTTCTGTTCTTGTAAATCTCGGCGATGCATTAAGCAAAGTGAATAAAAAAGACAGCGCTATCGCCTGTTATAAAACTGCCATTGAAAAAAATCTTGCTACTACTGATACTTGGCTCAACCTTGGTTATATTTACCTTGTGAAAGGTGATACAGCAAATGCATTGAGCGCTTTTGACGGCGCAGTCAAGCTTGATCCGGAATTTTCTATCGGTTATGATAAAATCGGGAATGTTGCCGGAATGCACCGCGAATATGGACGCTCTACAAACGCATTTATGACATTCGCGAAATTAAACCCGGGTGATCCGAAACCTTATTTTATGATCCGCACTAATTATTTATTGCTTGGTGATACTGCTACTGCATTGAAGTATTACCAAGAATATCTCAACAGGGGCGGTAAATAAAATGAAGGTGATGTCCGTCGCTTCGGATGTAAATAAAAACAAGAACGCTTTTATAACTTTGAAATTCTTCCACTAACATAAAACAAATATGAAATCAATTTTCAACTACTTTCTTATCCTTTTCCTTTCAGGATTTATGCTTAGCAGCTGTGGAAACGGCGAACCAAAAGAAGATGACGCTTCATTCGTAACGAAAGTTGATTCGTTTCTTGTGTCTTATAATAATACATGGCGTCAATTAAACATTGAGGCGAATGAAGGTCAGTGGACATTGCTCACACACCTTGTGAAAGGCGATACTGCTTCTGAAAATAAAGCAAACCGCTCAAACGATAAGCTTGCCCGGTTTTTAGGCAGTGCGGAAAATATCACGAAGACACAGGAGTATCTTAAAAAGAAAGATAAGCTCAGCCCGATACAGGTTGAACAGCTTGAGCACATTCTTTATTTCGCCGGTGCAAGTCCGCAAACGGTTTCAGAACTTGTTACCAAAAGGATCAAAGCTGAAACAGAAGCAGGGAAATTGCTTTATGAATTTAACTACGTGCTTAATGGCGATACGGTAACCACCAATGATATTGATCGCATTCTTGTTGAAGAAATGGATACGGTGAAACGACTTGCAGCATGGGAATGCAGCAAAGAAGTTGGTAAAGGTTTGCACCAGCCACTGGAGAATCTCCGCGGACTTCGTAATGGTGTTGTGCAAGGGCTCGATTACGCCGATTATTTCTCTTACCAGGTTGCTGATTATGGAATGAGTGCTGACACCATGATGCAGCTGCTGCGCCAAATCAATGATGAAATTTATCCATTGTACCGCGAACTTCATACATGGGCTCGTTATGAGCTTGCAAGTAAATACAAGTCGAAAACAGTTCCTGAATATTTACCCGCGCACTGGCTTCCGAATCGCTGGGGACAAGACTGGAGCGCACTTGTTACTGTTGAAGGAGTGGATCTTGACAAAATCATCAAGGATAAGAAGTATGATGCAGAATGGGTAGTGAAAGCTGCGGAAGAATATTATGTGAGCATGGGCTTTCCAAAATTGCCGACCGTGTTCTATGAAAAATCAAGCCTGTATCCTGTTCCTGCAGGTGCAGATTATAAAAAGAATAATCATGCATCAGCGTGGCACATGGATCTTGATCAGGATGTTCGTTCACTGATGAGCGTTGAGCCAAATGCGCAGTGGTACGAAACCACGCATCATGAATTGGGGCATATTTATTATTATTTGTCTTACAGCCGTCCTGAAGTTCCTTACATCCTTCGTGAAGGTGCAAATCGCGCGTACCATGAAGCGCTTGGCACCATGTTCGGAATGGCGGCTATGCAAAAACCATTCTTGGTCGGCAAAGGATTTGTAAGTGCGGATATGAAAACAGATTCAATTAAAAGCCTGTTGAAGGAAGCATTGCGTTACATCGTAGCATTGAACTGGCAGGCAGGAACGATGAGTGAGTTTGAATATGAGCTGTATGCAAAAAATCTTCCGGCTGATCAATTCAACCAGCGCTGGTGGGAACTTGTAAAACGTGAGCAGGGAATTGTTTCGCCTTATTTCCGAAACGAAACCTATTGCGACGCAGCAACAAAAACACATATCATCGATGACCCGGCGCAATATTATGATTATGCACTTTCAACCGTGCTTCAATTCCAGTTCCACGATTACATCTCGAAAAACATCCTTCACCAGGATCCGCGCAAGACAAATTATTTCGGAAATAAAGAAATCGGAAAATTCATCGGTGGAATGATGAGTGTTGGCGGAGTAGGTGACTGGAGAGCATTACTCCGGGAGAAAACCGGTTCGGATCTTACCGCGAAACCGATGCTGGATTATTTTTCGCCTTTGCTGGCTTACTTAAAGGAGGTGAACAAAGGACGTGTTTATACGTTGCCGGAGAAGAGGGCGCATTAATTGGGGCGTATTTATTATGGAGAAAGGGTTATAAAATTTACATAGACCTCAAAGGTTTGAAAACCTTTGAGGTCTACTTTTTTATATAAACTCTTTCTCATCAATGGGAGATGCACCCTGGTGGGATTCAATAAAATCTTTCATGTCGCCAAAATAACCGATGATTTCTTTACTTAAAGTTCCTTCCGGATAGTTCTGGACATTATTAAAAGACGAATGAAGCCATGTGTCGGCAGTCATCGTAAAGCCGTGCGATACAGGGTTCATGTGGATGTAACGGATAATATTCCGAAGATAGTTTTCATCGTTAATTTTTTTTCGATGGAAGCTTCTTAAGAAAAGTGTTCCGCGTCGGTTATATTTTTTATTTATCGCTTTAGAATAACTCGTGAAAAAATGCCTGAATCGCTCGCTCACCATTTTATGATCTGGGATCACATTAATGCCTTCACTGTTGATGCAGTTATCCTTTATTCTTACAAGGATATGGAAATGATTTGGCAGTAAACACCATGAATATAAGTCAGTGACATCGGAGATATAAAAATTCAGCCGCTTGAGAAAGAAATAATAATTCGCCTGCTCTACAAAGAGATTATCTGAAGAGTTTCCATGATTATAAATATGGTAATAACAACCACTTTCAAATTCGATTTTAGGTTTGTCGGGCATAATTTTTTTTCCACAAACCTAATTACAACTCCCCCAAATTAACCGGTAACAAATGGATAAATCACAATCACTGAATAATCTCCAGCTTAGCAAACTTCAACAGCAATTGTTTCTGTCCGCCCTGGTCGAATAAAACGGTTGCTTTTGTGTTTGGAAATTTTCCGTCGAGCAGTGCTACTTTTCCTGTACCGAAACGTTCGTGGCGCACCGTCATTCCAACCTGCAGATCTTTCAGGTGAGAATTGTCGAGTGGCGCTGTGGTGATGGAAGTTGCTTTGGTGAGATTTTTCCTTGGCGGAATAGTTTCCGTTTTTTGCGTGACCACGGTCGGTGATTGTTTTCCGGGAAACGATTTTTTGATTCCGAATGTCGGCTCGTTGAGTGCATCAACGTCTCCGCGTGCGGCGCTGTTGGCGTATTCAATAAATTTCTGATCGATCTCTTCAATGAAACGACTTGCTTCACAGGAAGTGAGATTTCCCCAGCGATAACGGGAAGAAGAATAAGTGATTGTTGCACGTTTTTCTGCACGCGTGATGGCAACATAAAACAAACGACGTTCTTCTTCAAGGTCGGCGCGTGAATTGAGCGAAAGCGGATTCGGGAAAAGATTTTCTTCTACGCCGACAACGAACACATAAGGGAATTCAAGCCCTTTTGCGGAATGGATCGTCATCAGCGAAACGCGATCCATATCTTCTTCGTTTTCTTTTTTATCGGAATCTGTCAGCAGCGCAATGTCCTGCATGAACTGATCGAGCGTGCGTAAGGTTGGTTCGATTCCGTTTTCTTCTTCGAGCAGCTGCGCTTTTTGTTCTACTTCGATACGTTGTAATTCAGGATCGTTTTCGTTCAGATCGATTGGCGGAATATTATCGCTGTCTGAAAATTCCTTGAGACCGTTAAGCAATTCCTGCACGTTTTCGTAACGGCTTACACCTTCCGGCGTTTTATCGGAATACAATTCACGCAGCAAACCTGACGTAGTTGCAATATGATTTCCAAGATCATACGCATTCTGCACGGGAAGCAATACGCTGAAGCTGCTGATCATCGTTACGAAATCCTGTATGCGCTGTGTGGTGCCTGCGTTGATGCCAAGATTCAGTTCTGCAATATTTTCGCATGCTGTAAATAAGCTGATGTCGTTATCACGGGCAGCGATGAGAATTTTTTCGAGTGATGTATCACCAATGCCGCGTGCAGGAAAATTTATCACACGCTTGAATGCTTCTTCATCGTGACGGTTAATGGCAAGGCGATAATAGCCGAGCAGATCTTTTACTTCTTTACGCTGGTAGAAAGAAAGTCCGCCAAAGATGCGATACTGAATTCCTTTTTTTCGCAACGCTTCCTCCATCGACCTGCTTTGCGCATTGGTACGATACAGGATAGCGAAATCTTTATTGCGCGCCTGCTTGTCCATCTTCGTATCGAAAATGCTGCGGGCTACAATTTGTCCTTCTTCATTATCGGTATGCGCTTTCAGCAGCTGGATGAGTTCGCCTTCTGTATTAGAAGTCCAGACATTTTTCTCCAGCTGGTCGCGGTTGTGTTTGATAATTGCATTCGCGGCATTGACGAGGTTCTGTGTGCTGCGGTAATTCTGTTCGAGCTTGAATGTATTCAGATCGGGATAATCGCGTTCGAAGCTGAGAATGTTTTGAATGTTCGCGCCACGGAATCCGTAAATAGATTGCGCATCATCACCAACGACGCAGATGTTTTGAAATTTAGCTGCGAGCTGCTTGACAATAACGTATTGCGAAAAGTTGGTATCCTGGTACTCATCCACCATGATGTAGCGGAATTTATCCTGGTATTTATTTAAAATATCCGCAAAGTCGCGCAGCAATACGTTGGTATTAAAAAGCAAATCATCAAAATCCATTGCGCCTGCACGGAAGCACCGTTTGTGATAAAGATCGTAGATCAAACCAATTTTAGGTTTGCCGCTCATGCGATCTTCTTCGATGGCTTCTTTGTTTTGTAAATACACCTGCGCAGAAAGCAAATTGTTTTTAGCAGATGAAATCCGTCCAAGGACTAACGAAGGTTTGTACACTTTCTCATCAAGGCCTTGTTCTTTGAGAATGGTGCGGATAAGACTTTTTGAATCCTCGGTATCGTAAATAGTAAAGTTGGTGGGATAACCTAAGCGTGTTGCTTCGGTGCGGAGAATGCGGGCAAACACAGAGTGAAAAGTTCCCATCCACAAATTGCGCGCTTCACCTTTGGAAACAATTTTGCCAATACGTTCTTTCATTTCCCGCGCTGCTTTATTGGTAAATGTCAGCGAGAGAATATTGAACGGATCAATTCCTTTACGGATAAGATGTGCAACGCGATAGGTTAACACGCGTGTTTTTCCGGAACCGGCACCGGCTACAATCATAACAGGGCCTTCGGTACATTCTACTGCGCTGCGCTGGACTTCGTTGAGCTCGTCTAAATAATTATCGTTCACGGAAAAAACAATTAATAAATTAAAAAATAAAAAACAACAATTGGGCCGGGTGATTCTGAGGACAAATTTAGGGGTTTGGAACGGAATTTTGAACCCACGAAAATGATAAAATACCTAATGTGAAAAATAGTTTAAAAGTTGTAAATGAAGAAAGGCTTCTGAATAGCCCCGGGCGACGTGGAAAGCCTCCCGTCAATCATAATAACTTCTTTTTAGAATACTTTTATTGACGGGAGCCTTGCAACAAAGCACGGGAGCAGTGCTGATAGAAAATGAAATTGCTTCCGCTCCTTATTCCTGCAAAAAAAATTACTCAAACTCTTTCCGGTCAGGATCAACAAAAACCGCTGCTTCGTCAAACTTCGCTTCTGTCAGCACTTTTCCGGCATTGCTGAGATAACCGAATTTCCCTTTTTCTTTATACACTGCAAATCCATTCAGGAACGGGCGGAGTTCCTGGTATTTCGGCACAATTATTTCTTTGCCGGTGGAATCTACTGCGCCGAATTTATTTCCAACAAGCACACTCGCGCGGCCTTTGAAGAACATGCCGATGCTATCGTATTTCGTTGGGATAATTTCTTTACCGGTTGAATCGATGACGCCATATTTATTTTCTTTGATGACCATACATCTTCCATTGTAAAAATAAACTCCGCGCGAAGAGAGCGGCGGATAAATTTCTTTTCCTTTCAGATCGTAACAGCCATTGAGCCCGTCTTTTTCTACTGTGAAATAAGGCGTTTGCAAATGAAATACTTCATCGTAAACCGGTTCAAGAATTACGTGGCCAACAGAATCAACAACACCTGCTTTTCCGTCTTCCGCTTTTGTCTGGTAATAACCATTGCCGAGATCGTAGAAAAAATCATATTCATTCGGAACTATGAATTTTCCTGTGCGATCAATTAATCCATAACGGTTATTGACACTGACGATGGCGCGATTATTTTCAAAATCGTCTGCTACTTCGAGATAAGGTTCAATGACGCGTTTACCAGTTGCATCGAGAAAACCATATTTCCCATCGAGCGAACGGCAGCGTGCAAGTCCGTTGAAAAAACGATACATGCCCGAACCCGGCCCGAGATTTTCCACCAGTACTTTTCCGGAATTGTCAATGATAGATACTTTACTGCCAATGGAAACAATTGCTTTTCCTTCGCTGAATGCAGTCGCATAATCGTAAGCAGGTTCAACAATTGCTTTTCCGCCTGCGTTTGTATACCCATACTTTCCGTCTTTTTTTATGCGGAATATTTTATCGCCGTATACCGGCATTTCTTCAAACTGCGGTTCTGAAATTATTTTTCCGGCGGTATCGATGATGCCGTATTTTCCTGCCTCAGGCAAATCATTATCGCGGTAAAGAATATTCGTGTCCTGCGAAAGAGTATTGGGAAGTTCTGCGGAACGGATAAAGGAATAGTAATATCCGTTCGTTGCATCATCAAAAATATCGTCATACTCCGGCATCACGATCACTTCGCCACGGGAATTAAGCAATCCTTTTTTTGCTTCATCTCCGCCTTGTATGAGCGAAAGCAGCATCGTGACTTCATCGCTTGTATCGTTCTGCAGACAAATTGCACCGGCGCCGTACATTTCTTTAAAATCCTGCATGATGACAGGGCAAACCAGCTTCGCCTTTGCATTTACAATTCCGAGTGACTTGCCTTTTTGCACCACACAAAGTTCGCTGGTGTAATAAAATACTTTGTCAAATTCGGGCTTGAGCAAAACTTTTCCGTCACCGGTAGCAATGAATCCGAAAGCAGAATCTTTCTCCACAATGAGGCAGGAAGAGCTGAAAGGAATGATTGAATCGTAAATGGGCTCAATAATGAATTTTCCATCTTTATCAATCAGCCCATAATGTCCGTTTTTTTTAACAACGGCGCTTCCGCGAATAAAAGACCAGGCTTCTTCGTATTCAGCATCGATTGCATAATCCCCGCTTTCATCTATGTAGCCGTATTTTCCGTTTTCTTTTACGGCGGCACGGAATTTTCCATTGCCACAGGAAGAGAGAAAAAGAAGTATGAGCAGTGCAGGAAGTAGGACACTTTTGAAGGAAAATATTTTTGAAATTCGCATAGTCAAAAGTACATAAAAGCGACCGTTAGTAATTGCGCGAAAGATGCAAAGGGAATTAAAAGAAGGAGAGCGGGCGGAATTATTTTCATATTATGCTGGTTGAAGCTTAAACGTTCATTGGTGTTCTATTACAATAACACTATACAATGAAAAAAGTGACCTAATGCAAATGCATTATTTTCTGCTTTTCAATGCATCGATCAGCTATCTTTGATTGTCATATAAAACTAACCTCAATCAAATGAAAAAGTATTGTGTTTTAATCCTGTTTTTTCTTGCAGCAACTTTAACCGTCTCTGCGCAAAAACAAAAAATTACGCTGGACGATGATACCATAATGGTGGATGGTCAGCAGTATGGTATTCTTGAAAAAAAGATGGGTGTTGGATTTCATTATACCGTCAGATCGATGGACGGAAAGGAGCTGATGTATCTTTTATTCCTTGAGTTTAATGATCCTTCCGAAATTAATTCTGCGAATCCAAAAGGGAATGTTCCTTATTTTGAAGTTACATTTTTAGGTTCCGGTAAAAAATGTGAAATTCCAACCGCGACTAAAAAAGGGCTTGCCAAAATGATTGTAGAAAATAATCTGCTCAAAGGAAATGATGTGGATGCGGAAGCAGAAAAAAGATTTATCCTTATTAATGGCACCAAATTTTCGGAGCAAAAGCAATCACTGCAAGGTCCGAAAGTAATAATCATTGAGAAATAGGGTACGAATTACGAATGCTCCGAATAGGGATTTATTTGTAACTGTTTGGAGTACGAATTACGAATGCTTTCGAATAGTTACGAATTGGGATTTCTTTAAATCACATTTATAATCATTGGGGTTCACGGAAAGTGCTTATAAAAGAGAAAAGTTGACGTCACTGAAAATGCATTCGTAAATATTCGGAGCATTCGTAATTCGTACTACGCCATTTCCTTATTGATGGAAGTGCCGTGCACAAGTGAATCATCAATTTCACCGAAGACTAAATCCCAATTGGCCGCACAGGTTTTTTCGTGATGGTTCGGACGATCGACAACCAAATGTTTCCATCGCGCAAATTGTTTCGGATCTCTCAGCATATCAAGAAACATACTGTATTTTTCATAATTATTGAAGAAATCGCCTGCAAGCAAATAATGCACAAGTGAAAAAGCAGTTTCAAATCCTTGGTAATTGGAATCAGAAACGGAACTGGTACTTGCAAGGTTAAATGATTTCGGATCGTAGAAAATATCAACAAATTTTTCTACAAGGTTATATGCGCCGTCGATGTGCTTTTTATTTTCACTCATTGACGCCATTCCTTTTTCTTTTCCTTCTTTCATCAGCACATCAAGCGATTCTGCAAATAATTTCGAGCTGTTCATGCCGAGGTAAACGCCGGAAGCAAAAATAGGATCAAGAAATTTACCAGCATCACCGAGCATAGCGAAGTTGTGTGAGAATGTTTTTTCTGCGTAATAAGAAAAATCAGAAACAGCGATCAATGGTTGTGCGATAGTTGCATTTTCAAGAATGTCGCGGGTTAGCTCACATTCTTTCGTTTCCTGCAGGTAAAATTGCATCTGCCAATCATCTTCATGGCCTGCTTTTTTAAATTTTTCTTTTTGCTCTTTTAAATATTTCCTGT
>JBDSHN010000005.1:0-2247 GCA_039918435.1 Bacteroidia bacterium
AGTTCTGAGTCCGCCGCGGCAGACTCAGAACTAAAAACTACTTTTACCCCATGCGCATCGATATTATTTCTGTTGTTCCTGACCTGCTTATCAGTCCGTTTGATCATTCCATTATGAAAAGGGCTCAGGCAAAAGGACTTGCCGAAGTTCACCTTGTCAACCTGCGCGATTATGCAACCGACAAGCATAAAACCGTGGACGATTATGCTTTTGGCGGCGGCGCGGGAATGGTGATGAAAATTGAACCTATCGCTGCTTGCATTGAAGATCTGAAAAGCAAACGCGATTATGATGAAGTCATTTACATGTCGCCCGACGGAGAACTTTTTGATCAGCCCATGGCCAACAGAATGTCGTCAATGAAAAACCTGCTCATTCTTTGCGGTCATTACAAAGGCATCGACGAGCGTGTACGTCAACATTTCATCACCCGCGAAATTTCTGTTGGCAATTTTGTTTTATCCGGTGGCGAATTAGCAGCTGCGGTTGTCGCCGATGCTATTCTTCGCTTATTGCCCGGCGTTCTGAATGATGAAACTTCCGCATTGAGCGATTCTTTCCAGGATAATCTTATCGCGCCACCCGTTTATACGCGCCCTGCCGAATTCCGTGGATGGAAAGTGCCCGATATTTTACTTTCAGGTCATGAAGAAAATATCAGGCAATGGAGATATGACCGCTCAGTAGAGCGGACGAAGGAAAGACGACCATTTCTCTTAAAATGAGAGTTCTACAGTGCACGGATTTTGTGATTGGGTGACTTGGTGATTAAAGAAAAAAAAATGAGAATTGTGGGCGGCTTTAGTGCGGAATCATCCATTCGCCCAGTCGCCCAGTCACTAAATTTCTAATTTTCCTATTTCTTTCCTTAAAAAGTCTATATTTGCATCCCTTTTCAGAACAATTTAAACGAAACAAGTCATGAATCTCTTACAATACGTTGAATCACAACTTATTACAAAGTCAGTTCACCCTGAATTCAAAGGTGGAGACACTGTAACAGTGCATTATAAAATCAAAGAAGGCGAAAAAGAACGCGTTCAGATGTTCACAGGTGTTGTTTTACAGCGTCGCGGGCACGGTCCAGTTGAGTCTTTCACCGTACGTAAAATGTCTAACGGTGTTGGCGTTGAGCGTATTTTCCCGGTTAACTCACCTTACATCGAGAAGATCGAGATCAAGAAAAAAGGTGTCGTTCGTCGTGCGCGTATTTTCTATCTCCGCGAATTGACCGGAAAGAAAGCACGTATCCAGGAAAAAATTCAGGTGTCAGAAACTGCTCCTGTTACTGAAGGATAGTTTCCAAAACATACATAAGCAAAGCCCGGTTGATTTATTTCTGCCGGGCTTTTTTTTTATATTAATTATACCTTTTATCGCATATAAATTTTCGATACTTTTTCAATTTATAAATATCCAAAATCGTTTTCGCCTCGCCGGATGAAATAAATGCTGAAAGGAAATCGCATTTTAATGTTAAGAAATTACCATTACACGTAAAGAAAAAGTTGATCGTTTAGTTAAAGAATGCTGTTCGCTTTACAAAGAGGAAAAATTCATCCCTGATTATTTACTTTAATATCATACTTACAAAATCTCTCTGTCACAAACACGGAATAAATTTGTTTCAGAAGAGCAATTGAAATCCTTGATGCGTTCCTGAGAGGAATCAGCTGAAACCAATTGCCCTGTGATTCTCTTATACCTATTCATGAGAATCTTCCGGATACAAGTTCTGCTCCTGTGTTTTATTTTTATTTCTACGCATATCTTCAGCCAAAGCGTAGTCGTCAGCAGTTATTTCAACGCAGCAGATCCGCGCGATGAATGGGTGGAACTTTTAGTTGTAGCCGACAATACAGATATGCGAAACTGGACATTGCGCGACAATAACAGTTCACAGACTTCATGGCAAACCGCAGCAAGCTTCAATAATATTTCATTCTGGAATAATATGCGTGCCGGAACAATCATTATGATTTGGAACCGGCCTGTGACTTCTGGAAGTGTGGCGCATCCGATTGATGTAAACAAGGATGACGGCTATATAGAACTTGATGCAACAAACGCCACTTATTTCGGCGGCGGATCTTTCGGCTCTTCACCATCATGGGGAGGAAGTTCACTGAATATTGCAGGAGGTGCTGATATTATTCAGCTGCGTAATTCTTCCGGCGCCCATATTCACGCACTTGGACATTGCTCATCGCCCGGAACTGACTGGACAGCGTTGCCTTCACCAAAGCT
>JBDSHN010000006.1:0-47110 GCA_039918435.1 Bacteroidia bacterium
AATATTTACAGCATCGCCCCATATATCATAAGCGAATTTTTTTGTGCCGACAATTCCCGCCACCACCTGCCCGGTATGCAGACCAATGCGTATGTCAAAAAACGGAAGTGCGTTCCGCTTACGCTCAGCATTATATTCCCTTATAAATGCAAGTATTTCAATTGCCGCATTAACCGTATCGGCAGCATGCGTTTCATTCGCAACTGGTAATCCGCCGGCGCACATATAACTATCGCCGATCGTTTTTATTTTTTCCACATTGTATTTCGAAACGATCCGGTCAAATTCGCCATAGCAGAAATTGATAAGCTCCACAAGCGCTTCAGCGGAAAGTAACTCAGCAGTTTGCGTAAAATTCTTAAAATCGGTAAACATCACCGTGACACTTGCATAACTTTTTGTTTTTGCAGCACCCGTTGTTTTCAGCTCTTCAGCAGTTTCCGCCGGAAGGATATTCAGCAGCAATTCATCACTACGTTTTTTCTCACGCGCAATTCCGTTTCGCTGGCGATAAACAAAAAATAAAAGCACAGCAACAATGCCAAGCGCACTGAATCCTCCGATGGTATAAGCCCGTTGCTGCGCAAGCTTGATCATGCTTACTTCCTTTTCTTTTGCATATTCATAGCTCATCTGCTGGCGCACCATTTGTTTCCCTGATTCTTTATTGTTCGCCGTATCACGGGCAGCGATGTAAATTTTAAAATAATCCAGCGCCTGCTTATGATCGCCTTTTGCAGCATACAGTTCGCTCAATAAGTTTGCGCCGTTTATAATGGCCTGCGAATTTTTGGTACTCACCGCCTGTTTATATGCCATTTCTGCATAATGAAAAGCGCTGTCCGTCATTCCTTGTTGCTCATACAGCTTTCCAAGCTGAACATAAGTTCCTGCAATATTGAACTGGTCATTATACTTTATACGCAGGCGAAGAGCAGAATTAAAATAATAGAATGCCGCTGTGTAATTAGTTGCTTTCAGGTAAATATTACCAATGCTGCTCAGGCACGCACTATAACCTCTTTGGAATTTTTCCTGGGCCGACAATACTTTCAGCGCCTGCATAAACATATTCAGTGCGAGCGAATCTTTTCCACTCTTTACATAAATGTTTCCGCGGTTGACCTGCGTGAATGCAATTCCGCCCGAATCATTGATTGCTCCGTATTCTGTTGCACTACGCTCATAATATTCAAGTGCTTTATTAAAGTCGTTTTGTTGAGAATAGATAAAGGCAATATTATTCAGCGATTCTGCAATGCCGTGCTTGTCCCCAATGCTTTCACGCAATTGAAGACTTTTGAAATTATATTCCAGCGCCGGCAATATCATGCCACGCTTGGTATAAATGAAACCAATATTGCTGATCACCTCACCTTCCATGATCAGCAAACGTTCAAGCGTCTTACCGGTGTGATTCGATCTGTTCTCTTCAGCAAAAGTATTCGCAGCTTTCCACCAGTTCAAAGCACTGTCAGGAGCAATATCCAGGAAGGCAAGTCCGATTTCTCCCTGTAGGAAAAGACGCGATGTATCCTGCTTTGTTTTAGAAAGTACAATTTTCAGTGAGTCTACTTTGTGCTGCTGTGAGAAACCCCAAAACGGCAGAAGTATAAAAAGCAAAAAAATATTTCGTGTAAGATTTGAAAAAATGGTTCTCATGATAAAGGAATCAGATCGAAAGCTAATGGTGATTTCTATAGAAAACAAATCGGCATATTTTAAAACAGAAAGCTTATTTCAGCTTTTCTATAGGGAAAGCAGAAATAAAAGCAGTTATAAATATCCCCTGGCTATTTAATTTACTCACAGCAACGGTGATATATAGAAAGGGTAAATAACAGATGCAATTAACATAAAAGATAGATATATTTGGTAGTAATGAAAGTTGAAATGTATAAACTAATGTTAACATCACACGTATAGAATCAATAAGTAATCAATTGACCCGAAAATCAAAACAACTCTTTTTTAAATTTCCATGAGTCCACTAAGCAGCCTTGGGACGACGCTTCCCCCGATTTCACAGCGGATGATGTTGTGATTCTGAAAAAATAGTTCGAAATCAATAAACGCTAGTAGGCAAAAATAAATGCAGAGCTGACAGCCAGTTTGCAGGAACATGTATTGTAGGATCCGCTGTTAAAAATGCGAACTCCCGGGGAAACAAAAGCACAAAGTCTGCACTGAATTGCAGAGGCGTATTTCCAGGAAAAAAAATTAATCATCCTTGAAAAAGAAGGACGCTTTCGTGCCATATTCGAAAATTCAGCCGAACATATTTATTTGCTCGGCAAAAACGGCATAATTGAAATGATAAATCACACAGTGAAGGTGTAAACAAAGAAGATATTGCAGGGAAATGTACCCTGAAATCATAAGCGGGATTATTTTCCACACTTGTCTTATTTCTTCTAGCTATAGCCGAAAGCTTAAGAATAATATATTTCAAATTTATTGTTTTGCTGATTAATGTGATTTGTAATTGATCAGCGCGTTTTTCTTGAATTCCCCTTCTGAATAAGGAGTTGTGGTTTAAAAACTTCTTGTATCCGGGTATAAACACCTGCTACCAACCTCCGGTCATTTTTATCTGAATTATCAATTATGGCATAAATAATGCTACTTATTTCATTATTTATTAACTTTTTTCTTATAACTTTACTTGAATTGTAAATTTTATACAATTCAAGTAAATCAAAAACACAATTATTTTTTTTTCATACTAACACTATTCTCGCAGCACTTCATTTAAGTTTGAGCTTCTGTACACCTGATTTTACAATAATTCAATCGGGATGATATAAAGCTTAAGATGATTGACCAGGTATTACAATATATTGTTGTCGGAATAAATCAATACTTCAGAGTCAGGTTCGGACTCAATGAAAATATAGTTGTCCTTTCGGGTATCGTAAATATTGACGGAACACCAGCGCTCCAGCAAGACAACAAAATTGTACTCACCCTTCTCAATATCGAACAGGAAAAAGTACTTGGCTCCATTGGGAATTATCAAACCATGGGCGACAAAACATCCAGGGTAAATCCACCCGTTTATATAAACCTTTCACTGCTTTTTTCCGGCTATTTTCCCGGAAGCAATTATGCAGAAGCATTAAAATTTATTTCCGGTGTAATTACTTATTTCCAGGCGAACACCTCTTTTTCAGAAGATGAAAACAGCGGATTACCTGATGGCGTGGACAAGATTATTTTTGATCTGCAGAAATTCACTTACCAAGATCTCAGCCACATCTGGGGAATGCTCGGTTCTAAGCACATGCCATCTGTAGGTTATAAGATGCGCATGATGATGATCGATAACAAACAGCTGAAAGAACAACGACCCGCCATTCAGCAAGTCAAACCGGAATTATAACTGACGCGATGAGACTCTCCTCCCTCTTTCGCATCGCACTCCATCACGATTACAGTCGCGATGGACTTTGTCATGGGCTTGGGTTAATTCCTTCGCCTGCTACAAAAGCAATGATGGAAAAAAACGGGATGATGCTCAAAATGCGCGATGGAAAATATGAGCTGGTTGCTGAATCATTCGCAGATAACAATGAAGTTCGTTACCTGCCAATAGGAAATTTCCGTTTCACTTTTTTTCTTGTTTTGAAAGATGCTCTGTTTTTCAATTGCACAGATCTGCCGCTGAATGCTGTTCATCTTTTTCCTTCGTTCAGCAATTTCAATAAAAAAGATGTAACGCCATTGCTGCTTCATACTGCTGAAACAGTAACAGCGGAAGATTTGCTCGAAAAAATTCCGCTGCACGGATCATTGCCTGTTTCCGAAGAAGGAAAAGCAATTATACGTAATGAAGCCGGCGAAATTGTTTATGAAACAAATGCAACTGGAAAATTTCTCTCCTACGATATTTCACAGGAAGGAAACGGAAAATACAGTCTCGAATTGAACGGGAAACCCGCTGGCAATTTTTACGCCTGCGATTTACCATTCGGAATGACAATACGGGGCGCAATTGATATTTGGCATCATACACAAGTCGCATCAGCCGCAAAATTTTTGAATGAAGACAATACAGTTGCAACCAAAGAATACAAAGTACATTTTGCGTCGCGGAAAACATTTTGGAATTATTTTCTGACCGGAACAGCATTGTCGCGTTACCAGGCACTTGCTATTACCGATTCAAAACGTGAAGTATTTTTTACCGGTCCGCAGGCAACAAAACTATTTGACGGAAAAGAAGGATTGCTCTTCACTTCTCCGCAGCCGCTTATGCTCAAAGAAACAAGCGGATCGTCTTTCCAGCTGCGCCGTAATTGTGAAGAAGGTGGAAATGCAGGCTTTTCTGTGATCGAACGTTTACCAATGGCGAACGCGGAAATTTTGTTGCAGGGCACAAGCGGCAATGAAAAAGAAGTTTTTTCTGAAATCATCGTTTATCTCTAATTAATATAAATTTCAAACCAACAAGACTATGGCGTCCAATTACAAAACACCTGGCGTTTACATCGAAGAAAAAAACGCCTTTCCAAATTCGGTTGTGGAGGTGGCCACTGCTGTCCCGGCTTTCATCGGGTACACCGAATATGCAGTTAATGGAACAAAGTCCATTCTGAACCAACCATTCCGTATCTCTTCCCTTGCCGATTTTCATCAGCATTTTGGAATGGGTCCGGATTATACATTCAAAATCGATGCTGCGCCGGCTCCTGCACCTGCAGATTTTCAGTCGCTCGGAATTGATTACGCATTAACACAAGACGGCGGAAATTATTTTCTCTACCGCAGCATGCGTTTGTTTTTCGATAATGGTGGCGGACCTTGCTATATTGTTTCTGTAGGTAAATACACAGATACAATCGATCTCAACATTATTGAAAACGGACTTACATTATTGCGACGTGAGCAAGAGCCGACAATAATTGTTATTCCTGATCTAATGGCCGTACCTGCAGCTGCAGACGTTTATACGTTCCAAGGAAAAGTTATCGATCATTGCGGTGGCGTAATGCAAAGCCGCGTTGCAATTCTTGATGTCTATGGCGGATGGGTAGCACGTGATTATACAGATGCTGATCCGATCAATATGTTCCGCAACAGTGTGGCAAGTGATTTTCTGAAATATTCTGCTGCTTATTATCCGTGGGTATATTCATCAGTTGTTACTCCTTCCGATGTTGATTACAGAAACATCAGCGAAAAAGGAGCAACGCTTATTGATGTCTTGAATAAAGAAGTGGATGATCATCTTGCAAAAAAACTGATCGACGATGATAAAGCAAAAAGCTTTAAAGCGGAGATTGCAAAGATTGGCGCAGAAGATTCAAAAGCAGTAGTTGTGCACAATACGCTTATGGTGATCAGCCCGGCGTATGTAAGCGTGATGAATGAATTGAGAAAAAAACTGAATCTTCTTCCACCAAGCGGTGCAATGGCAGGAATTTACACACGCGTGGATCATGCACGTGGCGTATGGAAAGCTCCGGCGAATGTGACAATGGCTTCCGTGATTTCTCCAGCTGTTAACCTCACTAACCAGGATCAGGAAGATCTGAACATTACTTTGCAGGGAAAATCGATCAATGCAATCCGCACTTTTATTGGTGAAGGAACATTGGTTTGGGGCGCACGTACATTGGATGGAAACAGCCAGGACTGGCGTTACATCAACGTTCGCCGTACAATGATCATGCTGGAGCAATCCGTGAAAGCAGCTTGTAAAGCGTATGTGTTTGAACCGAATGATGCGAACACATGGGTAGGTGTGAAAAGCATGATCAACAACTTCCTTACCGGAAAATGGAAAGATGGTGCGCTCGCAGGTGCAAAACCAGATGATGCATTTGATGTGCAGATCGGCCTTGGTGCAACGATGACAGCAAATGATATTCTCGACGGCTACATGAACGTAACTGTAAAAGTTGCCATCTCACGTCCTGCAGAATTTATCGTGATCACCTTCCAGCAGCAAATGCAGAAATCCTAATTCATAACTCTCAATTCTTTAAAAATCTAATCTTTAAATACCTACTACAATGGCAGGAGAAGCACAAGACGCCGTATGGCCTTTACCTAAGTTTTACTTTTCAGTAGATTGGGGCGATCAGAAAAACCTTGCTTTCCAGGAAGTAAGCGGACTTGAAGGTGAAACACAAGAGATTGAATACCGTCATGGAAACAATCCACAGTTTTCAACCATCAAGATGCCGGGTATCGCGAAGAACGGTACAGTCACAATGAAAAAAGGAATATTTGTCAAAGACAATTCATTCTGGGCATGGTATTCAACAATCAAAATGAATACGATCAAACGCGTTCCTGTAACTGTAAAATTGCTGGATGAAAAAGGCAATCCGACAATGACATGGACACTTGCAAATGCGTGGCCCAAAAAAGTTTCAGGAACAGATTTAAAATCTGACGGAAATGAAGTTGCTATCGAATCGATCGAGATCGTGCACGAAGGCATCACCATTGCAAATTCATAAAATTAAATAGCTATGGCAGATTATTATCCGCCACCGTCGTTTTATTTTACATTGTCCATTCCAGGTGTTACCGGATCGGTTGATGCACAGTTCAAAGAAGTATCAGGAATATCTGCACACGTAGAAACTGAAGATATTGCTATGGGAGGAGAGAACCGGTTTAAATACAAGGCTCCCTCCCGCACTTCTTATGAAAACCTGGTGCTCAAACGCGGGCTTGTTACAACAGGATCAACACTTGCGTTGTGGTTTGCTGCCTCAATGCAGGGCGGACTCATCACTGAAATTGTGACAATGGATGTGCTGGTCAGCCTGCTTGGTCCAACAGGAGCGCCTTTAATGTCATGGACCTTCATTGGTGCATGGCCGGTTAAATGGGACGTCTCCGGATTTGATTCGATGGAAAATAAAATTGCACTCGAAACACTCGAACTTTCCTACAATTATTTTGTAGCAATGCCGGGAACACCTGCCGTCTGAATATTTTTTAAAACAAATTATCATGTCAATAGAAATCAGGGAAATTGTTGTTCGCGCAAATATTACCCGGCAGGATAATCAGCGGGAAGAATCAAGAAAAGTGGCTGATGACCGTAAAGCAATCGTTGAAGAATGTACCAGGCGCGTGCTTGGAAAATTGCGCAAACGTTCGCCACGTTAATTTTTAGTTAGTACTACTGCACATGTCACTTCTCTCCTCCATTTCCGCAGGCACACTTACGCCTATGACCATCACGTCTTATACGGATGCGTCTTATTCTGCGATGGATACCGAATACACCGTGTTTGTCAATCCTGACCAGATCACTTTCAATTATAAAATTAAAAGTACAAGACAGGAAGCTCCCGGAAAAAAAGCCAATACATTAAAATTTATTGGCGTAGAGCCCGAGTCAATCAGCTTCGATATCATGTTTGATACCACGGGAGTAATCCCTGGCAGCACAGGTGATGTCTACGCACAGATTACGGAATTCCGTGAAGTGACGTACGATTACAATGGCACCATTCACCGTCCGAATTACCTGAAGCTGAGCTGGGGCTCTATCATTTTTAAAGGAGTGCTCACCACGCTGAATGTTACCTACACGCTTTTCAGCCCGCAGGGAATACCGTTGCGTGCAAAAGCTTCTGTGTCATTTGAGGAAACGATGGATCCTGCAACAATTGCACGAGAGTCGGATAATCAATCACCCGATATGACGCATCTGCGCGTTGTGCTAGAAGGTGATACATTGCCGCTCATGTGCTACAGGATTTACGGTGATCCGACATTTTACCTTGAAGTTGCGCACTTCAACGGACTTGATCATTTCACAGACCTTGTTCCGGGAATGCGTATTGAATTTCCACCAGTTGTTACCAGGACTAAATAAAATAAAATGCCTCCTCCTTCGCCATTAAGCGCAACAACAACGTTAGTCACCTTTACGATCAAGGTGAATGGCGCTGCAATAAGTGATGCTTATCAGGTTGTTTCGGTGGAAGTAAACAAAGAGATCAACCGTATTCCGACAGCACACATTATTTTGCGCGATGGTTCTGCCGCAGATCAGTCTTTTCCTATCAGTGATTCTGCAGATTTTATTCCCGGCAATCCAATTATAATTACAGCCGGATATGAATCAACAGAAACACAGATCTTCAGTGGTATTATTGTTCAGCAGGGATTGAAGATCGACAAAGAAGATTCGCGGCTTGAAGTTGTGTGCAAAGACAAAGCCGTAAAAATGACGGTCGGTAAAAAGAATACGTATTTCAATAGCGGTGATAGTCCTGTAAAAGACAGTGATCTTTTAGGAACAATCATCGGCACATACGGACTTGGTTCAACCGTTAAAGCAACAACCGTCAACCACAACCAAATCTTTCAGCATTACAGCACCGATTGGGATTTTCTCATTGCGCGTGCAGAAGCAAACGGAATGCTGGTGATTGTAGATGACGGCGAAGTAAAAATTAATCCGCCCACAGTTTCAGGAACAGCAGTGCTCAGCGTAGCGTATGGCGATTCATTGCTTGAAATGGAGTCGCGCATTGAATCAGTGGATCAATATCCGGCTGTGCAGGCAACATCGTGGGATCCATCATCGCAGAAAATAGTTCAGTCAACAGGAAGTGATCCGACGGTAAATGAGCAGGGAAACTTAACTTCATCTACGCTTTCCGGTGTAGTTGGTCTTACCACTTTCTCTTTACAATCTTCCGCAATTGTTGCCGAAGACGAATTGCAAAGCTGGGCCAATGCACAACAATTAAAATCGTGGATGTCGCGGCTTCGTGGCAAGATCAGTTTCCAGGGAAGCGCACTTGCAAAGCCGGATACATTGATTGCGCTGGATGGAGTAGGGCAACGCTACAATGGAAATGTATACCTGCGATCCGTTACTAATATTCTTGAAGATGGCGATTGGACGACCGAAGCAGAATTCGGATTAGAGCCGGTTTCGTTTGCAGAATCAAATGCAATTTCAGTTCCGCCGGCACAAGGATTGTTGCCACCAGTTCACGGATTGCAGATCGGTGTAGTGAAAAAGATAGATTCCGATGCGCTTGGGCATTTTCGTGTGCAGGTTACCTTGCCATTAATGCAGAACGACGGACAAGCTGTCTGGGCACGTATGGCAACATTTTATGCCACAGGAACAGCAGGCGCTTATTTTTATCCGGAAGTGGGTGATGAAGTGGTTGTCGGATTTTTTGATGATGATCCGCGTTGCCCTGTTATTCTGGGAATGATGCACAGCAGTAAAAACGCTGCACCTTATACACCGGATACAAAAAACACGTTCAAAGCAATCGTCAGTAAATCGCTCGTGAAAATTGAAATCGACGACGATAAAAAAATAATAACCGTAACCACTCCCGGAAATAATAAGATTGTATTGAGCGATGATGCAAAATCAATAACACTTTCCGATCAGAACTCCAATACGATCACAATGGATTCAAGCGGCATTAAGCTTGACAGCGGAAAAGATGTAACGATATCCGCGAAGGGAAAAATAAGCATCAGCGCAGCACAGAATTTAGAAGCCGCATCGTCCGGTGGAGATTTTTCCGCAGCCGGTGTAAATGTAAAACTCACCGCACAAGCCCAGCTCACCGCTGCCGGAAATGCCACCGCCGAAATTTCATCCTCCGGCCAAACCACAGTAAAAGGTTCAATAGTAATGATCAATTAAAAAAAAACATCAATCACCTTTTTTCACCAATCCTTTTTCCAATGCCACCAGCAGCCAGACTAACAGATATGCACACCTGCCCGATGCAGACGCCTGCTTTCCCGGCACCCATTCCTCATGTCGGTGGTCCGGTTATTGGTCCGGGTGCGCCAACAGTACTCATCGGAAAAATGCCAGCCGCAGTGATGGGCGATAATTGTGTTTGTGTAGGGCCACCTGATTCGATTGTTAAAGGTTCTGCAACTGTTATGATCGGAGGAAAGCCCGCCGCAAGAATGGGCGACACAACTGCGCATGGCGGATCAATTGTACTCGGATGCCCTACAGTTATGATAGGAGGATAAAATAAAATGAAAAAGAATCAAGATCATTCATTTTTAGGAACAGGCTGGAGCTTTCCGCCGGAATTTGATCCGGACCTCGGAAGTATTGTAATGGTTTCTGATGAGCAGGATATATGGGAAAGTCTGCAGGTAATTCTTTCCACTGCACCCGGAGAGCGGACGATGTTTCCGAAATTTGGTTGCGGAATCCGTCAGATGGTTTTCGATACCGTGAGCACAACTTTTCTCACACAGCTGAAAGATCTTATCCGTTATTCCATCCTGCATTATGAGCCAAGAATTATTTTAAATGATGTAACGATCAACGGTGCAGATCCTGAACAGGGAGTTTTGCAGATCCGTTTGGATTATACAATTCGTAAAACAAACTCGCGTAGTAACCTGGTTTATCCGTTCTACCTGCGTGAAGGAACCAATATAGCACCACAATATGTTACGCCTTCAAAAGGACGCGGATGATCGGCAGGGAAAACAATTACGAGGCTTCTTATTCTTCTGGTATTTCACGCGATACCAGGATACCGGTTGCGTTGTTGCCTGAAAATATTCCGCTGGATGAACGCGGACTGGAAGACGATCTTTATTTTGCCGGATCACTTTCCAATTACATTAATTTTTATAATTCTAAAAATCAGGCAGAAGGAACATGGCATCCTTTTTTCGGAAAAAGCGAACCCGCATTGCTTGCAACCATCGCTACAACCAACCTTGAAAAGATCAAAAAAGAGTTTGATGATTTTGTAATGTTGTTTGATATTACAAAACGACAAGAGCGGAAGATTGAAGAGCTGGATCATATTTTTGATGCCACAGTCGCAATTGCTTTACGCATTAATCACTGGCAGAAACACCTTTCGCGCAGTGAAAAAAGCTCTGTCCTGCTCGAAATCAACAGCCTTATCGAAGGGCAATTGCGCACAGGATTAGCAAAGCTTCAGTATATCGACAGGCAAACGGAGAAGGCAGTTTCAGCAGCGATCGGTCATCCGTTCAATGGCGATTACAGCATGTTCGGTGAAAAATGGCGACAGGATATTCCCGAAAAAATCGATATTGAAATTACCGATGTAAATGTGTTTGTCGTTTTGTACAGCGTGATCCAGGGAGTTTTTAATGAATTTTTTCATGCCCTGAGCCAGATCGTAAAAAACACGCAAAAAAACATCGAAAAAATTATCAGTGAAAAGAGCGATAACCGGCCTGATATTTCTCTCTATATCGCATTCGCAAGTTTGATGAAAACGGTTCGTTTGCAGATGAATTCGATCACAGAGCGTCACCTTGATTTTTATTATTTCGATGTATTGCGGCATCAGCGGCTTCCGTTCACACCCGACCAGGCACTTGTCCGTTTTGTGTTGCAGGATAATGCCAGTGAATATTTTCTTCCTGCCGGAACTGAATTGGTTGCAGGAAAAGACGAAACCGGCAAAGAGCTGATCTATACAACAGATACAAATATTTCTATCAACCAGGGAAAAATCGCCGCATTACACACGCTCTTTGTCAGTCGTAATGAGGAAGTAATAACCGGTGTGCAGGATGAATCCGCAGGAATAGTCAAAGCAATTTATTCGTCTGCTAACCCTGCAGCAACACTGAATGGTGTTGGTCTTGAATGGTGGCCGTTGATGGGAAACGACCAGGTGGATAATTCTTCTTCGCAGCAAACGATGAAAGAAGCCGACCTCGGTTTTTCAATTACATCTGCCGCATTATTTCTGAACGAAGGCCAGCGGGATGTGACAGTCACATTCAGTCTCGACGAAACAAGCGCAACACTCAAAACACTGCGAAGGATCATTGCAGAAGTTGCGCACACAACAGCACGCAATCAGACAGGAACCATATTTTACCTGTTGTCGAAGGCGCTCAGCATCACCATCACTTCAGCAGAAGGTTGGAAAAATATTGAGCGTTATGCTTTTAATTACGACGACAAAAATACAGCACTCATTCTGCGTTTCAGCTTTACACCGGCTGATCCTGGTATAATCGGTTTCGATCCAGTGCTGCACGGCGAAGGTTTTGATACACAATGGCCCGTGCTGCGCATGATGCTGAATACACACAATGCACCTGTATATGCGTATAGCTTGTTGTGTGATGTGCTTGTTAATCGTATCCGCATTCACACGAGCGTAAAAGGAATCCGTAAACTGGTGCTTTATAATAATGCAGGAAAACTATCTGTAGATAAACCATTTCAGCCTTTTGGTGCATTGCCTTTACCCGGTTCTTACCTGCTCATAGGAAGCAGTGAAGCGCTGAATAAAAATATTCAATCCATGCAGCTTCATCTTCTGTGGAGCGATCTGCCACCCGATGGATTCGGTGAATATTATAAAGGTTATCCCGGTGAAATTACAAATGCTTCTTTCACAGCCGGAATTTCATTATTGCAAAAAGGATATTTTCTTCCCTTGCGCGATAGTCAGCAGCAAGTGCAGCTTTTTCACGATGCATCAACCGATCATCCCGACCGGGGAATTCCTGTTATGCAGGAAACAATTATTGATAAAATTAATATGAAGGAGCTCCGTCAGCGGCCTTCATGGAATACTCCTGATCCGTTATTGACTTACGGATCTGAAACGCAGGATGGTTTTTTAAAGCTGGAATTATTAACGCCGCCGCTTGGTTTTGGAAGTGCAGAATATGCGCCATTACTTTCTTCGACGATGGTAAAAAACAGCAAGACAAAAAAACCACAACCCCTTCCGCGCCTTCCCTATACACCCGTGCTCAGCGCTGTGAGCCTCGATTATACCGCAGAGTTTGATTCCGATAATTCACCACCGACACAGCATGGTGAATTGCCGGTCGGAATTTACCGTCATCATCCATTCGGAATGGAGCGTGTTGCAATTGCATCCAGCTTCAGGAATATTGCGCTCTTTCCGAAATATAACAGCGAAGGTTATCTTTTTATCGGGCTTACCGGCCTCGCGCTTCCGCAACCGCTTTCTATTTTATTCCGGCTTTCTGATGAATCGTTTTATTCGCATGAAGCACCGGGCGAAGTAGAATGGAGCTTTCTCAGCAACAACAACTGGAAACTATTCCGGAAAGACCGTGTGTTATGTGATGGCACAAATAAATTCGTTCAACCCGGAATTATTGATCTTGACCTGCCATCAGACATTACTAATAACAATACGATCATGCCATCCGGGTTGTACTGGATCTGCGCATCGGTAAAAGAAAAAACACATTGCATCAGCTATGCAAAAGCACTGGATACGCAGGCGGTGAGTGCAACGTGGAAATATGCAGGTAATTCTTTCGCACACCTCGATGAGCCTTTACCGGCAGGAAGCATTAAAAAGACAAAAGAAAAAATTCAGCCGATAAAAGAAGTGATTCAATCAATTGCTTCTAAAGGCGGACGAATTCCGGAAGAGAAACATGAAGCTTACGCGCGCCTTAGTGAAAGGCTTGGCCATCGCAACCGCGCGCTTCTCCCGGTTGATTTTGAACGGATGGTGCTGCAGCAATTTCCAACAGTTTATAAAGTGCAGTGTTTTCCGGATATGAACGGTGCAGGAAAACATAAACGCGGAAATATACTCATCGTTGTCATGCCCGATATTGACAGGCGAAACGACATCAACGCATTCCGTCCGAAAGATTCGTATTCGCTGCTGCAGAACATCACAGATTTTCTCAAAGAGCATGCATCGCCCTTTGCAAAAATAGAAGTGCGCAATCCTTTGTACGAACGTGTGAAAGTAATTGCGAATATTAAATTCAAGCGCGGACTTGACAGTGGATTTCATCTGCGCAAGCTTAACCAGGATATGCGCACCTTCCTTTCACCATGGATCTACGATTCAATGATTGAAGTAAAGCTGGGAGGATTTATCTCACGTTCCGATGTGCTTGGTTTTATTGAACGACAGACGTATGTTGATTTTGTAACTGCGCTTTCCGTTGTAGTAACAAAAGATCATGATGGTTTCTTTTTGCTTGACGATACAGCGCGCATGAAAAAAGATGAACATGATGGCGAAGACATCGGAACTTTGCATGCTGGTAAACCGTGGTCCGTATTGGTAACTGCATCCCGGCATCTCTTTACCGCGATCGATGAAGAAAAGATGGAAGCACCAATCGCACGTGGAATAGAAAACCTCGTGATTGGTGATGATTTTATTATTACACAGTAATTAACAGCAGCTTATTATGAATCTCAAGAACAGGGAAACGCTTAAGAAGTTTTTTAAAAAAGGAGAAATGCCTGCTGAAGGTAATTTCGAAGCGCTTATAGATTCCATGGTCAACCGGATTGATGATGGGTTTTCAAAAAGCATGGAACATGGTCTGATGCTTTCTCCGGAAGGAAGCTCAAAAAATCTTATTGGGTTTTTTCGCAGCATCGAGCAGACAAATCCGGCGTGGATGATTGGTGTTGATGCAGATGATCAGAACCGCGGACTGACTTTTCAGCAACCGGGAGAAAACGGAGAAAATAATATTTGTCTTTTTTTACAGGAGAGTGGAAATGTTGGTGTCGGCACAATTAAGCCTGCATATAAATTCGAAGTGAACGGACTTGCGGGAATGAGTGGTCGCGTAGGCACGTACGCATCAGGAAAAATACCTGCTGATGGTAAATGGCATAATGTGCTTGCTGATCTGAATGGATGCAATGCATTTGAACTTGTTGCGCGTGTGGGCGGGCATCCGGGCGAGGGCAGGTATGCGCTGATGCATGCAATTGCAGCCAGCACATTCGGTCGTTCAAAAAGTAAGATCAATCACATACAGGCACATTACGGCTGGTGGTGGAATAAATTAAAAGTGCGCTGGAGCGGATCAACATTCAGCTATGGAATGCAGGTTCGTTCACGCAGGAATTATGGAAAAGACTGCATGATCGATTTTCACATTACCAAATTGTGGGGCGATAAAGAAATGGGACACGCCGTTACAAATAAAATATAGGCATGAAAAAAGTAACATTCACTGTATCGCTTGATGAAGCAAACCTGCTTTTTAAATCTCTGGGACGCATGCCGTTCGAGCAGGTATATGAGCTGATCGGAAAAATGAACGAACAGGCAAACCAGCAATTGTCAGGAAATGCTGCTGTTACTCCATTTGTGAAAAACGAAAACAGCGACAAAAACGGTGATGGACGCTGAAACCATACTGAGAAATAATTTTCCTCATCCCGCGATGGATTTTTTCGCGATGAGGAATAGTGCAATTAATTATCTCCAGCAATTGGCAGGAGAGGAGTGGACAGATTTTAATGAACATGATCCGGGAGTTACTATTCTCGATCAGCTGTGTTATGCAATAACAGATCTCAGCTACCGAACCAATTATGATATCAGGGATCTGCTTGCAGGAAAACCTGCATACAATGGAAGAGTAGAAACTCCTCCGAACCCGAAAGATCCGTTTCAAAGAGAAATTCACAAAGACACTTTTTTTACGCTCGATGAAATTATGCCGTGTCATCCGCTTACCGTTAACGACTGGCGCAGGCTGATCATCGATGGCGTGGATAAAATCAGGAATGCATGGATAGAACCATTGAATGAAGATTTCAGTCACCCGATCGGAATTTACAGGATATTGGTAGAGGCAGAGGAAAATCATTTATATAAAGAGGTAGATGAAAAAAAATCCGCCGCCGAACAAAAGAAACAGGAAGAAGAAAACAACAAGGAAATTATTGACGCTGTTCGTGCAATATTTCATACGAATCGCAATCTCTGTGAAGATCTTGAAAGTGTAAATGTGCTTCGTAAAAGAGAAGTGAAAATTATTGCTTCCATTGAAGTGGATGAAAGCGCACACAGTGAAGAGATCCTTGCAAAAATATTTTTTAAGATTACTGATTTTTTTTCGCACCCTATCCGAAGGTATCCACTCAATCAAATGCTTGAAAAAGGATATACAGTCGGCACTATTTTTAACGGGCCACGACTTAAAAATGGTTTTATTCCTGATGAAGAGTTGTACCCGCTTACAACACAGATTTATTATTCACGCATTATCCGCGCGATCCTCGACTTACCGGAGGTGAATAATATTTGTGATTTCCGCATCGAAGGTGCTGATGATGATAAAAAAGTGCTGCCTCTCAACGATATGGAAGTGCCGGTATTCAGCCTGAAAACTTCCGACATCGGTGAAAACGGAATAAAACTTTTGAAAAATAATATTGCAGTTTACCTCGATAAAAATCTTGTAACAAGTTATTACGAAGCATTACGGCTCAGCCAGCCACGACCATTTATTCAAGGGCAGCATAAACAATCACTGCGTGCATTCGATGTAAAGCTCGGGCGCGACAGAAAAGTGGGTGAATACCGTTCCGTGCAATATGAATTTCCTCCTGTTTACGGAATCGGAGAATTTGGAGTAGGAGATAATGCGTCTGAATCTTTTATGACCAGCGAGTCGGGAGGAAAAAAACGTACCAGCACACGACGCGCAGGTTTGGCGCAACAGCTGAAAGGTTATTTATTGCTCTTCGACCAGGTGCTTGCAAATTACCTCGAACAGCTTGCATCCGTACCGATGTTATTCTCCATTGATCCGCAAATCAAGCGCACCTATTTCCCTGCAATGAAGCTCGACGTGCCGCGGCTGGAACCCTTGCTGAAAAAAAGTGCCGCCACTTTTGCAAACAGCAGCCAGGAAGAATATCCCGGTGAAGCGATTCATGCTATAGATGATGAAATGATGCGCATGCAAAAATCAAAGCTGATGTTTGCAAATGAATATAGTTACCGGGAAGCGCTTGATGAAATTACAAATGCCGGTGATAATTATTTTGAACGCCGCAACAGGTTCCTTGATCATTTGCTTGCACGTTTTAGTATTGCTATGCCTGCAAGAATGTATGAAGACACCAACTGGTATTTTTCAACAATTGAATCGCTGCATGAATTTATTCTCGAAGCAAAAACAGCCGCGCTTCAATATGTTGACCTGTTAACCGAACGGCGTGGACAGGCACCCATGTTCATTTACCAGAATGCAACAGCATGGCTTGAAAGTTATGTGCGCCTGCGGCTTGGCATTGTTGATTCCACGTTGAGTCTCCGGCTGGAATTTTATAAAATGGCTGAAAAATTAATTGAACAAAATATTCCTGCAAGAACGATCCGCGTAAAAAACGGGAAACGTGAAATCAATCACCTGCACGGACTGGTAAAAAATGACATTGCTGAATCAGACGAATTTCAACCTTATGATCAGGCTGAAAAAGACGAAGATCAGCGCAGGTTTGATGTTCCGGAATTTTACGAAGAGCTGAAAAATAACCGGCTGCATATCGACATGGATATGTTACGCAATGGTTATTACGCGAATTATTACAGGTTCGGAAAGCTTGAAGGACAGGACACAATTTCAGTTATTTATCGCGATCCCGAAGATAATGCGGCGAGCGACGACCGTTCCTGGAAAATTATCGGGAAATATCCTGACATAACTTCTGCAATAAATGGAATTCTTTCGTTGTCTTCCTTCCTTCGCTACATGAATCTTGAAACAGAAGGATTACATATTATTGAACATCTTCCGTTACGTCCGCCACTCAACGATCTGAAATTTGAAACAGAATTGCTGGATGCTTCCGGGGCGGCGTTGTTGCATTCGAAAGCAGCTTTCTATTGCGAAGAAGAACAGGAAGAAATCGTGCGGAAGTTTTATGCGATGGGCCGGAGGCAGGATGCGTATACCATTGCACCGGTGCGCGAAAAATGGTCGGTCGAATTACGTGACGACTTGCATGAAGTTTTTGCACATTCAACAAAACTTTACTCAACCAGGCACGAAGCGCATTCCGCAATTGAAAAAATGATTCAGCGATGCGTGGACCTGTTCATCAAAGGTGATACACAGGATGAAAGCTTCCGCTTCCGCACATTACACAACGGAGTGGAAATTCCGCAGCTTTCATTTTATTCATTGAGTATTACTGTTATTATGCCAACATGGACCGCGCGATTCAGCAACCCGGGGTTCCGGAAAACGATCAGCCAGCTTTTGCGGAATTATGCCCCTGCACATATCAGCATCACTGAATTTTTTCTCGAACCTTCAGAGATGATTGAATTTGAAGATTTGTATGAGCAGTGGAGAAAAGCCTGGACAGAAAATGATACTGCTGTTGAATCACTCGGCATAAAGCTGAGCATTCTCATGAATAATTATTACCGGGAAATCAAACGCTGATGTCAGAAGATCACGTTATAGGCCGCCAGCTTTTCGATCTGCATTTCTATTCGCAGAAAGAGGCATATAACCTGCAGACAAAAGTGAGTTACCTGAACCGCGAAAAATTAAAATTCATTCTTGAAAAACAACTCACTGCTTTTTCATCACCCGGCGTTGTGATCCGCCTTGATCAGCTTGAATTGGATCTCGGCGACATTCCGTACGAAAGAATCGAGGAAGAATTTCCTGCACGTTTTGAAGCAGCGTTGAAAAAAAGTCTTGCCGTACAAGTGGAAGAAGCATGGCGGCAACCGGGCTCGCAGGGAAGCATAAAACGTTTGCCTGATAATATGCTGCTCCTGCTTCAGCTTTTTTTATTGAACGGACATTTACCCTGGTGGTCGAAAGCGCAGGAAACTGCTGATCCCGATGCATGGATAGATACTGTGCTTGAATCTTCTCCGTCAGAACTGGTGAAAATGCTTCGCACACTGGGAAAGACAGAACCAGTTCACCGGCTTGTGCGTCAGTTCAGCGAAACAAGATTAGAAAAAATTGTGCGTGTGCTTGAACCGTCAGAAGCTGCTTTCATTATTACTTATGCACACGATATCGATGTTGTGCATCAACGGAAACCGCTCGTGCAGGAATCCGGCAGTGGATTCCGTAAAGCAAAATGGCTAGTCATTTTCACCTACCTGCTTGTTGAACGCGGATCACAATTCAATCGCCGGGCATTTCTGAAAAGCACCATTGCAGGTTTAGCCGCACATTATAACCTGGATTATGGTGTTTTGTTAATGCAGCTCGCCGAAGCAGCCGAACATTTACGAAAAACTACCGGCTTCGAAAGTTCACTACCAGGATTTGTGCGCACGCTTGAATTGGAATATCGTGAAGAACATAAAGAGCAGTTGGAGAAGAAATTCAGATTTGAAAATAAAACTGAACACACAGTATTACAACAACAGTTTTTAATTTTCGAACATTTTCTTTTGCATGGAAGTCTGCCTGCAGGCCAGCCACTTTCTTTACCCGCATTCGACAAACTTGCACTGGAACTTTTGTTGTCATTGCCGGAGAAAGCTGCGGTATTGCTAAGGTCCACAGTAAAGTTTCAAGGTGCACTCGAACGTTTTGTAAAAAGAACAAAGGAGAAAACAATTGAACAGGCAATTATCATTCTTGAACCTGAAAATGCGCCATTCATTATTGGTTATGCGCATACGTTAAACAGTGTTCAGGAAAGAGTGCAGCTTGTACCGGTTCCTTTAAACGAATTTAAAACGGATAAATGGTTGTTCGTGCTCCGGCATTTGCTTATTGATCGTGGCTCCTATTTTAATACCCGTTCGTTTATAAAAAGTACGCTTCAGCAAATGGCGGCTCACTACAACACAAGCTATTCAAAGTTGATTACTTTATTCGGTCTTGTTGCAGAAAAGCAAGTGCGTACGCGTTCATGGCATTCTTCATTACCGGTAATTGTTTTAGAGCTGGCAAGAGAAAATGAAAAGGAAAGTGCAGCAAAAAAAGAGGACGCAGAAGAAAAGAGCAGCAAGAAAAATAATGAACAACATTCAGAAGAAACGCTGACTGATGTCAATAAGATGTATGATGTATTGCATCACTTCTTTATAACAGGCAAGATAGCATGGTGGGCGCGACCTGAATGGCAGACGGATGATATTGGTCGTTTAATGCTTCAATTGCATGAAGAGCATCCCTCCCTGGTTGTAACGCTCACCAATGAAATTGCAAAGGATGAAAAAGCATTTGATCGTTTTCTTGCCATCGCAAACGATACAATTTTATTGCGTGTGCTTCCGCTTGTTTCAACTTCGGAAGGAGCACTATTAATTCCATGGATCACATCATTGAATGAACGGCTGCAAAAACTTGGAGGAAGGAAAAAAGCGGAAGGAATAACAAGCCTGCTTTATCGCCGGCTGTTGTATGGATTTACCATTGCGCGCAAAAGCCGTTTTGATTCCACTGCATTTATGAATGAAGTGCTTGGCGAAATTGCAGTGCGTTATGGAATTACTGCCCGCGCGTCAATGGAATTTCTTGCAGATGCTGTAGACCGGCAAAATCCTTCCGGAAGACTTACTCTTTCAGCCATGTTAAAGAAAGTACATGACCGTGCAGGCGCAGGATTTTACCAGGATGAAAATGCTGTTCAGTCGCCAGGAACGGAAACGGTGGAAATATGGTTGAAAGCAGAAACAGAAAATCAGGCGCTTGAAAAAGCGCATGCATTAAAAGCAGCGGCTGAAGATCAGGCGCAGGAAAATGAGCGTAGCCGGAAAGCTTACACTGAAGCAGAGCTGTGGGTCATGTTGGCCATGTCGGAAGAAGGGGAACGTCTGTTGCCCATGGTTCCCTTGCTCGATGAGAAACAATTGCTTGCTGTTATGCTTGAACTTTTCCCTGGTGCAGGTGAGCATAAAATAAAAGAGCTGCTCCGTAAATATAAAAAAGCTTCAGTCCTTGCAAAAAAAGAACGGCGCTCTTCAGACGAACAATTATTACTTGATAGCTTACGTGGCGCAGTAACGATGGAACCACGGACAACCGATGAACTTGTAAAAAGACTTTTAAGAAGTAACCCTGAACAGCTGAAAAGAATTTTACTTCAGCTGCTTTCTGTTTCCCCGCTTCGCCGTCGTTTTGCGGCCGCAGTGCATGAAACAACATTGATCAAAGTGCTTGCATTATTGTATGGCCCTTCTTCGCATGTTCCATTGGTACTCATGTCGGATGTGTTGCTGCTGGTGAAAGAACTTGTTTCAAAAAATCCCGGTTCAATTCCCCTTGCTCCGATCCGCGACTTATGTTTGTTGCTTGCCTTACAGAAAAGCGCTTCCTCTTTTTCCTCGCTGCAATGGCTGCAGGTGATTCTTTCTGCATCAGGAATTTATTCAGGCAGACAAGCCGATGAGCTGGCGTTGGCGTGGAAAAAATATCTTGCAGAATTTCCCGGCGAATGGAAAAGCGAATTTCCGGTTTTACTGCATCATCTTTCCGATCCGCTTTACCTGAAACGCTTAAGCGATTCTTTTTTAGCACGCTTGGAAAAAATAAAAGAAAAAGCAGCCGCTGAAGAAAGACAACACCAAATTGATGAACGAAAAGAAAAACAAAAAGCAGATGCTGTAATGGATGATGAACGTGGTATATTTATACGCAATGCAGGATTGATCTTACTCTGGCCGTTTTTTCCACGCCTTTTCGAACGGGCAGGTTTGGTAAATGGAATTTCATTTGTTTCAGAAGCAGCAGCCTATCGTGCAGTACATTTATTACAATACATGGTGGACAAGAGTGAACAAACGCCGGAGTATAATCTTGTGTTGAATAAATTACTTTGCAACATCAGCAAGGCAAAACCGGTTGAAAAAGAAGTAGTGCTGACAGAAGAAGAAAAAGAATCCGCAAATCAATTGCTTGGTGCTGCTGTGAAACATTGGGACGCATTAGGAGAAACAAGCACTGCCGGCTTACAGGAAACATTTCTTCAGCGCGGCGGACAATTGTTCTTCTTTGAATCAAAATATGAATTGCGGGTGGAGCGTAAAGCATTTGATAAATTACTTTCGCGATTACCGTGGAGCATCAGCCCGGTGAAATTACCGTGGATGAAAAAACCCTTATACGTCGAATGGAAAACGTGATAGAAATAACTTCCGATACAGAAAAGAATGCAGCTGTGCTCGACCGTGATCTTGCTTGGCTTGCAACCATGCTCGACATTCGCTTTCGGTTGTACTTCGGACAAGAATGTGAATTCAGCAGCATAGATGAATTGCCTGCACCGGAATATCCGCAGGGCGCTTCTCCATTCAGTGATGTAGTAGCTGTAAATAAGCTGAACACGTATGAAAGGCTTGTTTTGTTGCTCGCATTGGCACCTTACATCAGGCCGCAGTTGCTGGATATTTTTTACACAAAAAATGCAACGTATGATCGCGGCTTTACCGAGTTCGGCGGATTGAAAGGAAATAATCATGGCGGTTTTTTGCCCACAGCAGAAACAGCATTGTTCATGCTTGCAGGAATTGATACCGCAAAACGTTTTGAAGTCATACAGCTCTTTCATCCCGATGCACAGATCATGAAATCGGGACTTGTGCGTGTGCTTGCCCCGCCTGCCGATGAACCCCTCTTCTGCGGACAACTTTGTCCCGGCCGCGAATTTCTCGGACAATTTACCACCGGAAAAATTGATAAGCCGGATTACAGTGCAAATTTTCCTGCCCGCCTTGTAACCACAAAACTCGATTGGGAAGATCTTATTCTAGAAGAACATGTGCTTGAAGAAGTGAAAGAGATTCGTGCATGGCTGAAGCATGAAAACGAATTAATGGAAGGCTGGGGATTGAATTCCATTCTTAAGCCCGGTTATCGCAGCTTGTTTTTTGGTCCTCCCGGAACAGGAAAAACACTTACAGCAATGTTGCTCGGAAAAAATACCGGGCTTGATGTTTACCGTATCGATCTTTCCATGATCGTGAGTAAATACATTGGCGAAACAGAAAAAAATCTGGCCAATGTATTTGACCAGGCATTAAATCATAAGTGGATACTTTTCTTTGATGAAGCAGATGCACTTTTCGGAAAACGGACCTCGGCAAGCAGCGCAAATGACAGGTATGCTAACCAGGAAGTAAGTTATTTGTTGCAGCGTATCGAAGATTATCCGGGTGTTGTGATTCTTGCCACAAATTTAAAATCAAACATCGACGAAGCTTTTGCACGCCGTTTTCAAAACATGATTCATTTTCCAATGCCCGGCGTTGAAGAACGATTAATATTATGGAAAAGAGCATTTTCAAAAAGCAGTACACTGGATGAAAGCGCTGACTTGTATAAAATTGCAAGCGAACATATTCTTAGTGGTGGTGCAATTATCAATGTGGTGCGTTATTGTTCTCTTATGACAATTGAAAGAGGTAGTAATGTGATTCTCGGCTCTGATATTGAAAATGGCATCAAACGGGAATTTAAAAAAGAGGGAAAAATAAAATAACAGGTTGATTTATTATACAACGGATATTTTCATTCCCTCAACGAAAACTTTTGCATCCTGCAACAGACCTGCCTGTGAATTTATTTTCTTGTTCATGTGTTTTCACAAGCCAGAAATTTCACAGCTGCATTTTTTATCGCGCATAATTACACGCACGAATTCAAATTCATGTGTTCAAAAATGTCAATACCGGGATTGGAAAACAGTAATAGCTAGTGAGCCGCCGCAGCTTTTGCACCCATGGTATCCGCTTCTTTTTCAAGACTGCGATCATCATTCACCGGTAAACCATTTACAGAAGTAGTTGCTTTCACACGACCCTGGCGCTGCTGAACAACGTGAGCAAGCTCATGCCCCAACAATTGCTGGCCGCTGGACGATTCAGGATTGAATTTTCCCTGTGCAAAATGAATATCGTTTCCCTGTGCATAAGCGAGCGCACCCACAGAAGAAGCTTTGCTGCCTACATGAATATTAACGTCAGAAAAATCAGCATTCATGGAGTTTTCCATTTTTTGCTGCACATGTTCAGGCATTTTATATTGAACAGTGAAACCGGGTTCAGCTTTCATCGCAGCAGGCTTTTTCTTTTTATCAGGAGCTAATTGCGCATCCTCTTTCATGGCAGCCGGTTTCTTTTTCTTATCAGGAGCTAATTGCGCATCCTCTTTCATTGCAGCAGGTTTCTTCTTCTTATCAGGAGCCAATTGCGCATCCGCTTTCATAGCAGCCGGCTTTTTCTTTTTGTCAGCAAGCTGAAGAGTAGATTGCAGTTGCGTTGGAGCAACAGCAAACATAGCAGGCGGAGTGAGCTGTGTGCCGTTTTTGCCGGTTTCATTCGCATTAGAGCGATTAGCCTGTGAATTTGATCGAAGGGAATTATGCTTCATAGTACGAAATGATGTTTTTACGCTACGAAAGATAATAAGACTATTGAAAAAATGTAATAAAAAGGCGTAAAATATCAGTTTATTTTTCAACATAATTCGCTGAGGTATTTAAATGTAAGCCGGATAAGTTATTTTTGACCTTTATGGACAAGAAAAAGGTAATTAAATGGTTGGTTGGCATTCTCGCCAATCTTGCAGCGCTCATTGCCGTTTTCCTTACTGCGAATCCACAGATTTCTAAAGCGAATGCGGAAAAAAAAGATAGCCTACAGCAAATTGAAAAATCTCATTTTGTTCCTTCTTACAGCAAATCCGAAAATCCAGGGTTTCTCAGTAAAGTAGTGGATGAAGTAAGTAGCCAGATTGCCGGTGAGCAGGAACTCCGCTATGCGCGTGAACGTGTCATTACAAAATCCGATACGATCATCAACCGCCGCAAAACTTCCATCCATCTTTTACACCAGCAATATTTTGATGACAGGTTTGCGATCTTCAGAAAGCTGGAAGACAGTTTGGGCATTTCAGTTAATTCAACACACGCAACAGATTGGGATAAATTAAATTCAACCAAAACAAGCGGCGGTCTTGCAGGAAATTATCACCTGAAAAACAACATGCATGTTTTTGGCTGGCATCCGTACTGGATGGGCACAGCCTACAAAACATATAATTTCAGCTTGCTGTCAACAGTCGCTTTTTATGGCGCGGAAGTGGATCCTGCAACCGGCGATTTTTTAACCACACACGGTTGGGAAACATCCGGCTTGTTTGATGCAGTAGCCGGAACAGATTGCCGGGTTGAACTGACTGTTATCAATATCGGTGTAAACTGTAATGAAGATTTTCTGAAAGATTCCGTTATTCAGCAAAATCTCATTTATAATATCACCGATCGTTTAAGCGTGCATGGAAATGGTGTGTGCCTCGATTTTGAAGATGTGCCCAAAACCATGAGAGAAAACCTCGTGAAATTTGTAACAAAGCTGAGAGCAGATCTCGATACGCTCAATGAAAAAATGCTCTACGATGATCCATTTATAAAACCCTTTTCCATCTCTGTTGTTCTTCCATGCTACGATTGGACAAATGCATTTGATGTAAAAGCGCTTGCGCCATTAGTTGAACGATTTGTAGTAACAGGTTACGATTATTACGGCTCATTCAGTTCGTCAACAGGACCGGTTGCACCTTTAAGAAGCGATATCAAATGGGGCGTGCCGAACATTGAACAATCTGTAGACAGTTATTTGCATAAAGGAATTCCTGCTTCTAAACTTTTACTCGGACTTCCGTATTACGGCGCGAAATGGCAATCGCTCAATACAAAAGTGCCCTCGCCGGTTGTACAGTTTCTCGATTTCCCTGTTTACCGCAGGATAAGAAACGAACTTGGATTAAAAGCAATCAGGTACGACACAACAAGCGTATCGACGTATTATGTTGTGCCCGGCACATTGCCTGTTCAATATTGGTTTGACGATTCAGAAACGCTGGCAGAAAAATACCGCTGGTTGCAGCATAAACATTTAGGAGGTGTTGGAATCTGGGCGCTTGGGTATGATAATGGTTATCCCGAACTCTGGCAAACATTGCTGGATAATTTCGGCCGCGATCGTTTAGGAGAAGATACAACCTATCAAAGTAAATTTCCAATCGCTTATCGTGATACCACTTTAATGCCTCCCGATAAAGAGTGGGGGATAGTAGCAGCAAACGGTCATTACCTCATCTTCGATCATCCGTATGCATTGTTGTGTGGAATCTTTGCTGTATTTGCATTAATTCTTTTGTTGCAGGTGTTGCTCGATGATCAGCCGTTCAATGAACTTTTCAGCAGGAGGCTTGTGCTTTTTATAGTGAGCTCGCTTGCAGGAACAGCTGTCATTATTTTGCTGGGACTTTCCTTATGGTGTAAAGTTCCGCATCGTGAAATTTATCTTTTGCTTGCAGGCATTCTCGGCGGTTATCTGCTTTTCCGGTTGACGCAGCGGATTGTGGGGAAGAAGGAAAGATTGCCCTGAGTAAAAGCAGTAACGATAATGTGTGAACTGGAATTAATCTTCAGCAGTGAAAACGTTTCGCGGCTTCAGATAACGCTGCATTGAAATGTAAATTATTATATGCAAAAAAATCTATCCCCGGTTTCCTGAAAGTAGAAACGCCCCATCACTACGGACAGGGCGTTTCTTTGCATGGGGGTTACTACTTTTTTTTATTCCGGCAGCCCGGATCTTTGCACTGGAGGTAATTATTGCAGTGAAGCTTTCGACAGTGCGAACAAATCGCTTTTTTCTTTCAACATAACGTATTTATTTCCTTCGCCTTTTACACTCACAACGCAATTCCATGCCGGGTAATAATTGGATTTATTTTCGTTGTTTTCCCATTGCAATGCCTGCAAGTTTACAAGATCATCAGTTCCACCCATGATAAGCGGTTTGATATGATCAATTTCCCATCCCAATGAAAGTCCCGGGCGCGATTCACCATAAAATGCGCGTGCGATCATAGCGCCGCATTTGTCTTTACGAAGATAATCCGGATCAAACCCCGGAACGACCTCTGCTTTTTCCCAAACCTGTTCGATTATATCGAAGGAGAAGGTCTGGCCTGATTTACTTTTATTTCCCATTTGCTGTTTTTTTTCTTCTGTTTAGTACCAGGAAATCATCCACCATTTTAGCAGAATTTCCGATTCGTTGCATTGCACCCACAAGGTCTTCTCTTTCACATTCCAATACTTCACACCAGTAGTTTATCTCGCCCTGATCACCAATATGTATGACCTTGCCATGCAAGTGATCATTATTGTTGAGGTCTGCTTTCATAATTCATTTCTTATTTTTCAAAAATATCACGATGCTTTGCGCATTACAAGAGCTAAAACACCCTTTCTGAAGAACGGGTGAAAACACCCGTTCTCGCAAGTTAAATCACCCGTTATTTCCCCTGTTGCTTATTATAACAGCCTGAGTAATTGGTTATTATTAGTTTGAAGATTGCTGTTTGCATTTATATATCCATGCGAGTTTCTATTTTTAGATGAGTTTTTTCCCCAAATAACCCACCCCCTAAACCCAAATTTTATGACAATGTTTACAGGAAACGAAGGAGAAGCAATCACGTTATCGGAAGCTTCTGAATGGACAGCAAATTACCGGGCAGCTGACCCAACTGGCATTAAAGCTTTTTTTTACGGAAAAGCAATTTTAAACAGCATTCTTGCGCAGGAATATTGCGTGGGTATCAGAATCTATTATGCGATAGATGATGACGGAGGCAAACAATTAGTGCTTGTAGGAGTTGATGCAAGCGGAAATGATCAGACCTCCGGCATCGTCGCAGATCGCGGTGCACCATGTCCAAGTTACTGTGATACGGGAAACAGCCCACTTTTGAACGATAGTAAATGACCCCGGCTAATCCCTATCACCATAAAAGGAGGACACTTGTTCCTCCTTTTATTCATTTGTACATTAGCAAACATCTATCCGCTTTAATTTGAATAACAGTTTCAATCAACAATTATCTGATGTTGCAGTATATTCCGGAATTATACCCCTGACAGTAGGTATAATAAGGCGTAAATATCTTAATTCAGGAGAGAAGTTTCTAGTGTATTTATTCTGCTGCTCTGTAATGGCTGATTTTATTTCAGCAGTTTTACGGATGGATCACATGAATAACATGCCTGTTTTTCATATCTATACTGTGATTGAATTTACATGGATCAGCCTTTTCTATATAAAAGCCGTTCCCGGCAAAAAAATCACAGCACTTATTACCGGACTGATCTTACTTTTCCTTGTACTTGCAGCTTATGAATTCCGGCATAATATGAATGAGATGGATGTCCTGTCCACCACAACAGAAGCGTTCATTGTCATGTTTTATGCGGTGCTCGGTTTTTCTTTGCTATTGAAAAACCCGGTGCACTCTAAAGTAACATCAATTCCTTTGTTCTGGATAAATACTGCTTTTTTGCTTTACTTCGCCGGTAATTTATTTCTTTTTATTTTCAGCAGCTATGTACAACAGCACTTTAAAAAGGAATTTAATGAACTCTGGGGAATTCATTCTATTATGAGCCTGATTTATTACTTATTAATCGCCACAGGATTTTGGAAAACGAAAGCGCGGTAGACGTCAGTACACTCGTTTTGATTGGAAGTCTGGGCATGCTCCTGCTGGCATTTTCTGTCATCTTGTTTGTCGCGCTCTACCAGAAAAAAATATTAGCGCAGCAGAATATCATACAGGTGGCCGAAACAAAACACCAGAAAGATATGCTCAACGCTACAATCGAAGTAGCTGAGATAGAGCGCGAGAAAATCGCAAAAAATATTCATGATGACATCGGCACCATCCTGAATGTGATCAAGCTTAATTTTTCAAAGATGTCGCGCAACCCCGGCGATAAAGCACTTACCGAACTGCTGATAAAAGAAAGCATGAGCCTGCTGGATGATTCAATTCAGAATATCCGGGGAATTGCAAAAGACCTGATGCCGCCCACGCTGATAAAGCTTGGTTTTGAAAAAGGAATTGCAGAACTGTGCAGGCAGATCAATGCTTCGGGAATGATCGTTGTCAATTGTCATTTTAATCTTTCAGAAACAAGACTGCCTGCAAAAACAGAATTGCAGCTGTACAGGATCATGCAGGAAGTGATCAATAATATTATCAAACATTCGCAAGCCACACTGGTAAATATTACCGGGCGATCAAATGCAAATGGATTGAACATTGATATTATGCACGATGGCAAAGGGCTTTCTTCCGAAATGATTGAGCAATTACCCGAAACAGAAAAAGGAATAGGTTTGAAAAGCATTCAGAGCCGTGTTCAGCTTATCAATGCATCGTTGCAATATTTTACAATAGGACCACAGCAAGCAGGAATATCCATCGAAGTTCCATTCTCTGTTTATGAAGAAATCAATTAAGCTTGCAGTCGTTGATGACCAGCACCTGTTCAGGAAAGGACTTATTTCCCTTATCAAGGAATTTGAAGAAATTGATATTGTCATAGAGGCTTCCAATGGAAATGAGCTCGTTGAAAAATTAAAGACCAAGAAGCCCGCCGTTATACTGCTCGACCTGGAAATGCCGGTGATGGATGGAATAGAAACCACCGAATATCTCCAGCGAAAATATCCCGAGATCAAAATCCTTATTCTCACCATGCACAATGAAGAAGCAATTATTCTTCACCTGCTCGAAAAAGGAGCACACGGATTTCTATTGAAAGATCAGCCCATTGAAACACTCGTTGATGCCATTTATGCCGTGATTGAAAACGGCTATTATTTCAATGACAATATTTCGAAAGTAATGGTGAAGGGGTTGGTGCGCACAAATAAAATCAAGCCCAACTTTCACGAAGCACGTTTATCCGAACGTGAAATTGAAGTGATAAAACTGATCTGTAAAGAATACACCAACAAAGAAATTGCAGATAAACTTTTCATCAGCGTAAGAACCGTAGACGGACACCGCGAAAAAATTCTGCAGAAAACGAAAGCGAAAAACGCAGTTGGAATTGTGATGTATGCGTTTAAGAATAATTTACTGGATTAAGCAGCTAAGTCTTTAATTGATTTTTAAATGCAAGGTTATGCCCTGCATTCAGAACACTTTTTTCCAAGTAAGCACTTCCACTTCAACGGAAGTCCGGCTACAAAAAAACATTTTTCCTTCCGGTTTTTACGCGTTCGTTTGAAATTCGACTCGTTCGTTGGTTAAACAACGCGTTCATTGGTTTGCTATTTACTTTGGCTTTTTTTGGGCGTTTCTTGCACATGGAATTAAAATCTATATCCAATGCATAAGACTTCTCCATATATCCCCATACATAATTTCTGGCTCTATTTTATTCCACTGATTGTTGGTTTGCTGTTTAGCCTTTCAGTGAAAGCGCAGAATTTCAATTATTCTTTTGCAAAAGATTCTGTAGCATGGCAGGAACTGAATACGCAGACCATTCTGAACAGGAATAACGGCGCCTGGAATTTTTCTTACAAAATCCCGATCGGGTTTTCGTTTGATTTTTTGGGAAGAAGGTTTGATTCGCTTACGATAGAAACGAATGGCTATTTGGTTTTTGATGCAGACAGGAATTATGCAATGACGACGTTTTTGGGTTTTGGGGATTGTATGGATTCAGGAAGTAATCATGCTGTATTGAGCTATGCACTCAGTGGTATTCCCGGAAACCAGGTGCTCAAAATCCAATTCAAAAATATATGCACATCGTTGAATGCCTCAAAGTATTTTACATACCAGGTATGGTTGAAGGAAAATGCTGTTGTAGAAGTGCACACAGGGCCGAATGATTTTCAACCAGAAATGATCATCAATGCAATGTTAGATGAAGCTCAATTACCCCAGAGCGATACCATTTTCATAAATAATGATTCCGAACAGGCGTACCGGGTTGGATTCCTCAATATGAATATGGATACAGAGATCAGTGGATTTTTCATTGGAGGATCAACAATTGCCCCCCAGGCTCAGCCCGTGACGAATCAACAACCCGAACCTGTTTATTTAGTAAGTGCGCCATCCCCAGGCACGCGATACACATTCACCCCGAATTTTAATTAAGATGCGAAAAAAACTGAAATTTATTTCTCTCCTGTTTTTGCTGGGTATTTTTTCCCTGCCGGCAAATGCAACAAGGCGATTCTGGATCGGCGCAGTTTCCAATAGCTGGAAAAATACAGCGAATTGGTCAGCAACAAGCGGCGGTACAGGCGGTGCTTCAATCCCGGGTAGTAACGATACAGCAGCCTTTAATGGAGTAAGCACCATTCATCGCTGCAACCTCGATACGCTGGTAAATGTAAAAAGACTCAGCATCAGCGGTGATACCCTTTCACAAGGCGCATACACCATTACACTTGGTTCAACAGGGGGAAACCTTACGGGGGGCGTATTTCTGGGAGGTTCTGCCGCCATATCAACTGCCGGTGCTTTTACAATTGCAGGTACAACATTCACGTCCACGAGTGCAACTTTTTCTATCAGCGCAAGTTTCACATTCACAAGTGGATCGTTTGCACACAAAAATGGTAAACTATTATTTTCTGCAACCAACACCATCACCGGGTCAATAACATTATATGCACTTGAATTTGCGCCGTCTTCTACAGCAGTAAATACAATTGCATCCGGTACAACTTTAACAGTAAATAATACACTTACCATTAGTGGCGCCGCTTCCGAAACCATAAATACCGGTGCAATCAGCGCAAAAGGAAATATAACAATCACAAATTCTTCCACAACAGGAACCGGAACAGCCACCATTACCATCAATGGTACAGGTACGCAAACGCTTACAGGAACGGCCAGCGTGGGCGAAGGAAAATTACCGAACATCAGCATCAATAAATCCTCCTCCGATACTTTAAAGCTGGCAGGTATAATTAGCATTTACGGAAACTGGACATATACTGCCGGAATAATAAACCCCGGAAGCAGCACAGTCCATTTTGCAAATACACAGACCATTACCGGATCACATGCTTTATACAACGTTAATTTTTCAGGCGGAGCAGCGCGTGTTTTTACAATTGCATCAGGAACCATCCTAACAATAAATGGAACAATGGCAACAACGGCAGCAAATACAGTCACTATAAATACAGGAACTATTTATGCAAAAGGAAACATCAGTATAACAAATAGTGCCGGCGGAGCAGTCGGCTCTGCCAGCCTTGTAATTAATGGAACCGCCAGCCAGACATTAACAGGGAGCGGCACAGCGGGTCTCGGAGTATTACCAAAGATAACCATTGACAAAACTTCCGATACGCTTCATCTTACAAGTATCATTACTGTGAATGGAGATTGGATCTACACCCAGGGAAAAGTAGATCCCCGTACATCAACAGTTGTATTAAGCGGCACTGCAAATCTTGACGGACAAATTACCGCGGGAAGTGTGCTGATGTCCTTTTATACGCTTGCAATTTCAGGTACAATAACACTTACCGGAAATATTGATGTGGATAATAACCTGTCCATCGGAAACGGCGCGACACTCTCAGCAGGGAGCAATGATATTTATATTGGAGGTCAGTGGAGTAATACAAGTGGTACATGGACCTTCGGCACCGGCACCGTAATTTTTGACGGCAGCACCTATAAGCAAATTAAAAAAACAATCAGTGGCGCAGCTGCCACAGAAACATTTTATAACCTCAGCTTCAACCGGGGTGGTGCATCACAAACGCTGGGCAGTCCGGTGGTAGTGAATAATGTGTTGACACTTACAAAAGGACATGTAAAAACGACCACCTCCAATTATCTTACGTTGATAGATAATGCAACACTCGTTGGCGGCAGTGATAGTGCGTATGTGCATGGTCCTGTGCGTAAGATTGGTGATGATGCATTTGTGTTTCCGCTGGGGGATACTACGCTGAGTGATAGTTCAGCTTATCATCCGTTGGGGATGACGGCTCCGGGGGTGAATACGGATGAGTTTGAGGGGAGTTATTTTGCGTTGGGACAAACTTATGGTGATTCATTGGTAGATTCATTAGGCTCTATTAGTACTTGTGAATATTGGGCCATAAACAGGATAATGGGCTCTTCTGCGCCAACTGTTTCTGTAAGTTGGAATAAAAACTCCTGCAATGTAGAAGATTACAGTGATTTAAGGATGGCACAATGGAATGGGACTAAGTGGCTGGATTTGGATGTTGCATCCGTTACCGTTGCAGATTACCAAGGAATAGTAACTGGTGATATTACTCCCGGATACTCTATTAATCCTGTACCTATTTTGATTGGACGTCGTGGAAAAACTTATGAGTATGCCCTATTAAAGAAGAAGTTGGATGGAGGTTATTACCAGGCAATTAATGGAAGATTGTTTTTTCGATATGATGAAGAATATAATGATGCCGATGGATATCTGACATTTAACATTTACGAAGATCAAAAGGAAAATGTTTTCCCTCCAATAACAAGCAATAATTCCCTTCCGCCTTCAATTCGCCCTCATGTAGTTTACGGAACAAATTACTATCGGTTAAATACGATACAATGCAATTTTACAAATACGGGAGGAACCTTACCAAATGGTTTTTACATCCTGGAAGTTATCAATGAAAAGAATGAACATTGGTATCTCCGGTTTAAGAATTATTCAGTAATAGATGTGGTTTGCGGTTATCCGCCAAACTAAATACAAGTAAACTGTTATGAAGATTAATTTATAAAATGAATCAAGCTATGCAAGTCATAAAACGTTTATTTATTCCCGCACTTTTTGTAGTTGCCTTTTCAGCAATTGGTTTTTCAGTATTTCTATTTGCTACCCGGCCTAAAATTGCTTATGTCGATCTGGCTAAAGTGTATAACGGATTTGAATTGAAAAAGCAGTTGGAAACACAGCTTAAAGTAGTGCAGCAGGTACGTCAGAGAACATTGGATAGCCTTGAATTAGGATTAAAGATGATTTCAAGAAATCTTCAAAGCATTGATTCGGATAAGAGCAAAAATGAAATACAGATAAAAACAAATGAGTTTGAGGCGTTGAAACAAGATTACCTATACAAGCAAGAGAATTTTTCATCGGATAATTCCAGCCTTTTACAACAATACGACCAGCAGGTATGGAAGCAGCTCAACCAATACGTAAAAGATTATGGCGAAGCAAATGGCTATACCTGTATACTCGGAGGAGACGGATCAGGGAACGTGATGTATTCTTCAAAAGGATTGGATATAACGGAAGAGCTGATTGCATACACAAACAAATGTTTTAAAGGCGAAACTAAGTTACAATGAGATTTTTCAACTATATATTATTTATGCTGTTTTGCTTCCTGGCGGGTTGCATTCAGAAAGAACTCACACCTGCTCAATATATGACGTGGGTAAAAAGTGAGGAGCATGGTTTACGGATAGGTAAACAAATTGGCAACTGCAGTTTTACGCTGCAATATAAACCCTGCGAATATGAAGCCTTATTACATCACAAGAATGAGATTAAAAACGAATTGGATTTAAATAAGTCGACAGCACCATTAAAAAATCTTCAATACTTCACATTAACTATAAAGAATGCAGATGGAAAAGAAATTATGGAAGAAGGCAGTTTTGAAATGGTAGAATATGGAAGCAAGCTGAATTATATGATCTCGGATATGCAAATGGATTTTTCTTTAATCGATGGAAATGATACAGTCCCCTGCGCATTTTACCACTACGAACGAAACTTTGGTGTTTCACCAGAGAATAATATTCTCTTAGGATTTGAAAGCTCCGCGACAGATAAAAATAAAGTAAACGACAAGACGCTTATTTATGAAGATAAATTACTTGGCAATGGCATTGTTATGCTTACAATAAAGTCAGAAGATATTAAACAGGTACCCCGATTGAAATTCGTAAAATAATGAGCAAGAGAAAAACAAAAATCTACCGAATAGTCGCCTCTTACCTGGCACTTAACCTCTTGGCGCAAATTTGCATGCCAATGACTGCGCTTGCTTTGACCAATGGTCCCGGGCAACCCGAGTTCCAAAGCTTTGAACCGGCGGGAACAACTGATATGGTGAATTTATTTACTGGAGACTTTAATTATAATATTCCATTGATGACTGTGCCGGGACCTAATGGGGGCTACCCTATCAATATGGCGTACCATGCAGGAATAGGAATGGAACAGGAAGCAAGCTGGGTAGGATTGGGATGGAATATTAATGCGGGCGCAATCAACCGGTCTATGCGTGGAATACCAGATGATTTTAATGGCGAAAATATACTCAAGACATTGCATTATAAACCAAACACATCGGTTGATTTGTCATTTGGTACCTCAATCCTGGCTAAATACTTTGACAAAGAATTCCTCGGCTTTAAATTGGCATCTGCACAGGCTGATATGCATGTCTATTACAATAACTACAGGGGTTTAGGCTATAAATTTGGAATAGGTATCAATACTAATGGAACTGGAGATCCCTACGCCCCATCGTTTGGTTTAAATTTATCGGCTAGTTCTGATGGGGTTGGTGTGAACGTTGATTATACTACCGTCAAAAAAGGTGTTTATTTTGGATCAGGGTTGACGTGGGGAGACCACGAAGGGTTGAAGGGATTATCACTTGCTTCAGGAAAGGTCAGTAAATCCTGGGGAAGTCTTTCATCTTTCCAAGCTTCCTTTGCGAAATCCAGTTATGTCCCTTCTTCTTCTCCGGAAATGACAGGTCTAATTGTGATGCTTGGATTTAAGCTTGGCAAGGATAAATATTTTACTGTGCCGCCAAAGAAATTAACTTCGATTAATGGATCATTTAGCCGAAGCTGGGTAAAAAATGAAATAGAAAATATTCCGGCTTACGGTTATATTAATTCTCAAAATGCACCGGCAATATCTGGTGGCCATTGCCTTGAAGATATTAACCGCGAAAAGGAGATTCCCCCCACCCGGCAAATAAAAACACTTGAAGTTCCTGTTCCTACTTATGATGTTTATAGCGTCAGCGGGCAAGGGGTGGGTGGTGCTTTCCGCCCATATCGCTCTGATATGGGAATTTATACGGAACCAAATGTTACCAGCAAAATACGCGGTGGTGATGTTTCAGTAGAATTCGGAACAGACTCAGGTCATGTGTGCATTTCAAATAAATTAGGCGCCGATCTCGCCTATATACAATCCACCACCTATTCAGGCGCCTGGAAAAATCAATGGTGGGAGGATTACACAAACGGAGGTGGCTATGACGCTATTGGTAATGATTACCATTTTTTTGGTTCGACTTCAGATCCTTTATACGAACCTTACTATTTTAAAATGTCCGGTGAACAAACAGCGGCACCTGCCGATCAATTAAATTTTATAGGCGGTGATTCTCCTGAACATTTTAGATTGAAAGAAGTCTTCGGACATACCGATTTTCCATTTGCACGTCCGGAAATCCTTACAGACAAATTGTATCAATCAGAACACGCTTCAGGCTTTGATCTTGATGAAAGTAAAAACCATCGGACTACCCGCGAAAAGCGTGTGGTAAGCAATCAACAAAGAACAAATGCTGAATTAGGAGCTTTGGGTTCCGATGCACCTTCCTATTACGCTTCATCGGCGGGAATAAATAGCTTTCCTGTTCTTGGAGGATCAGCTTCAACAAGCACCTACAACTATAATGCACACAATGGAAATCAGATCGGTGCCTTTACGGAGGTGAATCCCGATGGAAATAGGTATGTATATGGAATTCCCGTATATACGAATAGTAAAGATGCTTTTTTTGCAATTGCCAATGATGCCGCAGATGGTACCTATCCTGAAAATTATCTTAAAAGTTTTACAACCACACAGGGTTCTAAGGATAATAATGAAGCTCATACTGATCAGCTGTATTCCTCTAAAGAACTTCCCGGGTACGCAGATTCTTATTTATTAACGGCAATCTATTCTCCTGATTATGTTGATTTGACTGGTGATGGCCCAAGTGAAGATGATCTTGGATATTATGTGAAGTTTAATTATGTAAAGGCTTATTCGAATTATCAATGGCGGGCTCCTTATAAGGATGGAATTTTCAATACAGGTTACCTTTCTGATCCCACTGACAATAAAATTTCTTACGCGTACGGTGAAAAGGAAGTTTATTACATGCATTCAATCGAAACCAAAACGCATGTAGCTTGTTTCTTTCTGAATAATAATAATAACGACCTAACAGAAAGAAAGGATAGTCATGCTGCTTTTAGCGAATTCCCCCAGACCTTTAATTCCACTCCTGTAACCAATTCACAAAAGCTTTGGGCGCTCGATTCTATTTGTCTCTACAGTAAAGCAGATTCTCATTATGGAAGTTCTGCTGCTATTCCACTCAAGTCGGTTCACTTCACATACAATTATAGTTTATGTTCCGGAGTTTACAATAATGAAAATATTGAACATGGTGGTGATGGAACTACAGGAAAGCTCACGCTCGTATCCGTTTATTTCACTTACCTGAATAATTCTAAAGGCAAGCTGAGTCCTTATAAATTTGATTACATAGATCCATCTGCATCTGCTGATTTAAAAAACCCCGGTTACGATCCTGAAGGAAATGACAGGTGGGGAAATTATAAAAAACAAGAACATCCGACATGGCCTTTTCCTGCAAAATATCTGAACAAAGAAAATCCGTATGTCGATCAATTATATGCTGATAGTGAAAGAGTGAGTCAAAGTGCAGCAGCATGGAGCTTGAAAAAAATAACGCTTCCATCAGGTTCTGAAATTAATATTCAGTACGAAGCGGATGATTATGCCTATGTGCAAGATAAGCCTGCCATGCAAATGTGCAGGGTTGTTGGTACAGCCGATGGAAGTGTATGCACAGATGCGTTATCTGATATTGGTTCCGGCTTAGGTAAAACGCATACCCGGATTTATTTCGAATTAAACAAGCCTATTCCATCATCAACCACTACGCCTGACAAGAAGGCCCTTGTGAAAAAATACATTGAAAATATTGATCCGATGTATTTTAAAATGTTTGTTGTTTTGAAAAAAGCAGATGGTTTATCGGGGCCTGATCTATTTGATTATGTGGACGGTTACTGTACACTTAATATGGACGATGGCTATTATGGAGTTGTCAATGAAAGTTCAGGTTCTGATCGTTTTGGCTATGTAACAGTGAATACGGTCGACAGGGATGATTACCCGGGAACAAATGTTCACAATGTTAACCCGATCAGAAAAGCGGCATGGCAATATATCTATCTGAATCGTCCCGATTTGTTTGCTCCGACTACTCTTGGTTCTTCAATAACGGATATTGTATCTGCTGCTGTAGCAATGATCGGAGAAATCCCAAGGGCTATTGCACCTTATGTAACAGCATCTGCAAGAGGCTGGGGTGATAGAATGGATATAAACACTGGTACATATGATTGTGATATACGGCCATCCTATATCAGGTTGAATTCGCCGGATGGAATTAAAGCTGGCGGTGGACACAGGGTTTCAAGAATTACCATTAATGATAATTGGGACGATTTATCAGGAGGCGGATTAACTGCTATTTACGGTCAAAAATATACTTATCGTTTAGTAGATGGAAAGAGCTCCGGAGTTGCTTCTTATGAACCGATGATTGGTGGAGAAGAAATTCCTTTACGTCTTCCCATCCGTTACAATAGTGATAACCTGGTTAAAAAGGATAATGCATTTTATGTAGAAGAACCTATGGGTGAAAGTTATTATCCCGCGCCGGTTGTTGGTTATAGTCGAGTAATTGTGGAAAGTATTGTCGGGGATATTGATATTAATAACCCAACGGTTCATCACGAAAACCAGGATGCAGAACCTGTAGATCCTGCAAATCCTACAGCTCCCACATCTTACGTGGATATTATAAAGTCACGGACAGGTAAAACAGTCTATGAATTTTATACGGCAAAAGATTATCCTGTCGTTGCCACCAGGACAGAGTTACAGAAAACTTGGTTCCCGATGCCCATATTTGTTCCTTTTATTGGGAATATAACATATAATAATCGTGGATTTGCACAAGGGTATTCGGTTGTATTAAATGATATGCACGGAAAATTAAAAGCTGTATCCACTTATCCATATTCAGCCGATCTGACTTCTTCACGTCCAATACCTGTCAGGCGGGTTGTATATAAATATAATGGTGGTTATACAGAAGGAAAGGCAAATCACCTCAGCAGCACAGTAACTGTTCTTACACAAGATGGTATCACGGAACAGGCGAACCTGGGGGAAACTTATGACTTCTTTACTGATATGCAACAACATTCAAATGAAACGGCCGACCTGGGTGCGCAGTTTAATTTTGAGGTTGGTACTAAATATCCGTTTATTATTCCGGTTCTTCTTCCAAAAATCAACATCGCCAGGTCATTATATCGTTCAGCCGTCACGATGAAAGTTATTTATCGTACAGGAATTCTCACTGATGTGGAAACCATTGATGACGGAGCTAAAAGCACTGCCCGAAACCTGATGTTTGATGCAGAAACAGGCGCTCCACTTCTGACGAGTGTTACGAATGAATTTGAAAAGCCTGTTTACACATACAACTATGCCGCACACTGGGCTTATGATGGAATGAATGGAGCTTATAAAAATATAGGTGTGTCTTATAATGGAATGTCAACTGATGCTTCTGGAAATGCGACTGTAACAAATGCTCAAAATATTTTCTTCCAAGGGGATGAAATTATGTTCGAACCATCTTTAGGAACAGCGCTGATGCTTTGGGTAGACGTTGTGGGAACAGGCAATGTTCATTTTATAAAAGCTGATGGAACTTCTGCTGACGGTTTAACAGGTTCATTTACTATTATACGTTCTGGTTATAGAAACCAGCAAAGTAGTAGTAACGGTGTTATTGTTTCTCTTGACAATCCGGTTACAAACAGAAGTTTCCCCTTATTTGATTACCTGAATTCACACAATCCATTAGCTCCCATGGAATATGAATTGCAGGATTGTCAGGGTGTATATAATAGCTTTACATTAGAGCTGGATGAAGTTACAAATTCACTATTAATCACCAGGGTTTTTCCTCAGACATGCGCTGGTGCTTCGGTCATCTTTCCTGATAGCTTTCATCCGGAGAATTTGTCTGATTTAAATGGCGCCCATTTCACACCAATAGGCAATCATATACAGATTACGCTTGGTGATAACAGCATCATAAATGCAACCTGGTCAGATCCCAAACATTGCTTTCCTGCATGCTTTCCCGATGTATTGCATGCGGCAGCTACCCGGTTTGCTGATAATTGGGCGGCAGCATCTACTGATGGCTCTCAACAGATAAATTTCTCTGATGCAGGATTGACTGATGCCAATGTACCGTCAGTTCATAATCCATATTTGTTTGCTGAAAAAGGAGTTTGGCGTACGCAAAGCAATTATCTCTACCAGGTTGATCGCAGGCAGTCGGGCGCAAGCCGTTCTTCAACAAACATTGGGATAGATGGGCTGTACGAGAATTTCACGCCTTATGTTTGGACGCAAGATGCAGACCTGAATGAAAAATGGGCCTTTGTTTCACGCATTACGCGCTATAGTCCGTTTGGCTTTGCATTGGAATCAAGCGACGCGCTCGGCATTTTCAGCTCAACAATGTATGGATATGAAAATACCAAACAAACAGCAGCCGCAAGTAATTGTCAATATTTTGAGCTCGCATTTGATGGCTTTGAAGATTATCCTTCCGGAGCTTATCCTCAAACGCTGCTTACAACTTCCGGGACAACAGCATGGGGCCATGGACATCTTCTTTTCTTGCCGCCTGGCGATGGCTCTGCTGCGGAAATAACCGATACACTGGCGCACACAGGAAAGTATAGTTTTAAGACAACTTTCAGTAACGATGCATGGTACCGTATTACTTCCGTAAATGGTGTATATCCTAACAATCAACAGTATTTTGAACCGCAGCCTGGACAGAAATATAACTTAAGTGTATGGGTGCGTGCAACCGGAGGAGGTATACCAGCCGTAGTAATCAATAATGGCAGTACGACACAAACCTTTACACCTGATCTTGCACAATCAGCAATAGAAGGATGGAAACGGATAGATGTGAAGTTTACTGCACCTCTATCTGGAAATACACTTTCTATAATGCTGAAATGTCAAATAAGCGGGGCAGCTTACTTCGATGATATAAGAATACAACCATTTAAAAGTGCGATGGTTAGTAATGTATATGATCCTCATACCCATTGGCTGCTTGCCACATTAGATAACCGGAACTTCGCAACATTCTATAATTATGATGAAGAAGGTTCGCTTGTACAGGTAAAGCAGGAAACCGAAAAAGGAATTTTTACAATAAAGACGTCGCGTAGTAATATTAAGCGCTAATACGGAAACGAAATGAAAAAATTAATAATTATTGCCTTATTCTTTTCGGTTTCACTCTTGAATGCCCAGGAAGATGCAAAAGAATGGTTGAAAAAAATGAACAATGCTTATGCTGCTGCTAAAAGTGTGCGTATGGTGTTCACTGTAGATTATTACGCCTCGTCGATTCAAAATACTCCGAGCTCCAGCTCAAAAGGAGAGGTGCGTTACAGTGGGTTAAATTATTATTCCGATGCAATGGGACAAATAATAGTTGTTAATAAACACTATTCACTTCTTATCAATAAGGTCGAGCACACGATCACCTGTTTGCCCGGAAGAGATGCCACTAAAAAGGAGCAACAGGAAATGAATGCCAACACTATCGCAATGCTCGATTCTTCCTGGTTATCATCTTCAAAATTAAAATTGCTTGATCAAAGTGGCCCATTCCGGCGGATTGAAATTATTGATGTTGGTGGGATTTACGAAAAGACAGAATTGAAAATCAATGCCGCTACGTTTGCACTTGAAGAAGTTACTTATTACTACTCCAGATTGGAAAATGGTTCAAGCCCAAAACTTATCATCACTTATTCTTCTGTTAGTTTCAATAGTGGGTTGAGTGACATTGATTTTACAGAAAAGAATTACATCCGGAAAATAAACGGAAAATTAAGTCCTGCTACCGCATGGAACAATTATCAGGTTATTGATCTCACTTCTGGCACAGAATCCAAATGAAAAAATTCAGAAAAGCGCTCCATTTACTTGCAGTTAGTTCTGTACTGCTTTGCGCAAATGCGCATGCTGCAATTGAATCCATTATAAGCAGCCGCGCCGGTATATTGAATGTACCAATTCTACAGACAACCTCAATAATTGCACAAGACCAATGGTATCCCTTCCCTGTTGGTTGGAATACTATTTTCAGGGTAAACAATGCAACCTCCAGTGTTGTTCTTCGCTACGACGACAGCCAGCGTGCTTATGCGGGCAACAAAAGATGGACACTTGACATTATTTATTCGATCATAAATTATGACGCTACAGGTACCACTACAACTACTTCAGGCGAAACACTGCATATTGATTATGATCCACAGGATGGAATAAACTATATCGATCGTGATATGCGTCAATATGCGAATTCGCATAAAGCACAAGTGAAGATCACTTCTGTATCATATAATGAGTGGAATATTTCTACAAGCACACAAACTGTAACCAATGCACATAGTCTGCCGGCATTCCTTAAAGATGTCTACCTGGATGTCCAGATAGATGTAGAACGCTTTTACAATATTACCACAGCTTCAACCCCTGTGCTTACAGTTGCATTGAATTATGATCACTTACCGTATAATGAACTTGATGTGAATTGGAATTACATCCAGGGCGCTGAGAGTTATGATCTCGAATGGTTATTCATTGATGCAGGGGCTGATCCTTACCCCTTTACTAATAGCTATAATTATGATTGGGGCAATGCTACACGCATAAACGTTCCTAACCAGCATTATACTTTATCAATGGCTTTTCCAAAGGGAATTCTGCTTTTCCGTATGCGTGGTGTTGGTATCGACTGGGATAATTATGTAAATAATGGAGGACTCATTACAAGAGGAGAAACACCATGGACTTCTCCGGCGCCAACCGGGAATACCATGAGCTTTAGCGGGACTACTTTTGATATGGAATTTGGCATGTTGCCAGAATACAACTGGGCATATAGCGCGGGTTTTGCTGAAGACGGAAAGCACATGGAAGGCGCACAGTTTTATGATGGTATGATGCGCGGCCGTGAATCTGTTGCAAAAATTAATTCAGATGGAAATGTAATTGTAGCTGAAACAGCATTTGATTACGAAGGCCGGCCAGCAGTGAGTTTTCTTCCTTATTCGCAAACAAGTACCGGTATCATGCATTACCCGGGTAATGATAATTACGATCGGTCATTATTTGACCAGGATGCAAATATTGCCAGTCCTGAAGCAATGGACAATATGTATGGATCAGGACATTTTTATTCCACTGCCAATAGTACTTCTGGCACCACTGCACAGACTCCGGATGCTGAAGGATATCCTTACGCCCGGGTAACTTATGTAAACGATGGTACCAACCGGACAGAAACTGCTGCCGCTGCCGGAATTAACCTTAAAGAAGGAAGCGGAAAAGAAACGCAATATTTTTATGGCACTCCTTCACAATCACAGCTTGATCGGCTCTTCGGGAATGAGGTAGGTTACGCGTCCCATTACAAGAAAAACTTTACGGTTGACCCTAACGGAGTTATTTCCGTTTCATACATCGATCAGCACGGACGTGTAATTGCAACTGCTCTTGCCGGTAATGCCCCGGCTAATTTGCAGGATATTGATAATCCAAATGGAAATGCGAATACCCCGGTTGCAATGGTGGATAATATGCTGGTCAACAATGGTCCGACCCCTGCCAACGACGGAAAAGAAGCAGAATATACAATTACTGTAACGGAAACTTCGACATACTCATTTTCATATAGCGTTGGCAGCACTTGTTACAATGACGTTTGTTTTACAACATGTGAAGATTGTCTTTACGATCTCACGATCACTGTTGTAAATACGCGTACTAATATGGATGCGCTGACTTTTACCCCACTCACCGGGATATCAAACGGAACGTATACTTTTTCTGCATCACTTAATCCGGGAACTTATCGTGTTATAAAAACATTGACACTTAACCAGGCAAGTATTGATCAGGTGAGGCAGGATTACATTAGTTCACAGCTCGATCCTCAGAATCTCACTCCTTGCGTAGAAAGAGTGATTCCAATTCCTGTTCTATGTCCTTCCGACTGTCATTCAGCTTGCATTAATCAGTACAGGCAGGGAACAGAAGTGCCATACACTTACGTAAACGACTACGGAACTACTATAACTGAAACAGAAGGGCTTGACTTAATCGCAACGTGTGAATCACAAATGTGCGATCAGCCGCCAACGCCTGATCCTTGCGAGGTAAAATATGCAGCAATGGTTGATGCGGTGAGTCCCGGCGGACAATATTTTGACAATCTGCCTTCTCATTTTACTATTGATCCTATTACCGGGTTGCAAACGATCAACCCGGATTATTACAGTACAGGTACTGGTTTAAGTTATGTTTCGGGTGATATTAATAATTGGCTCGATGGGAATAATATTTATTTAAGCACATTCAATAGCACTTACAGTACTTCTTATGCTACCTGGGAAGATGTACGGGCCGGTTGGAACACCAGCTATGAAACTTTCTTTTTCCAACGTCACCCTGAATATTGCTCCTATAAATATTTCTGTGAATGGGGATGCGGATCTTACCTTCCTTCAGATGGGTTTGATTATGAACAGGCAACAATGCATAACACTACCGGAGATTACACTACCGGAGATGGTGAATATTGGAATCCTTTAGTAATGTCCCTTGATATTACGCAGGACGATGGCGATCCTTCTAATGCTAAAAACTTATATCAGCCCTACGCTGCAACGGGCGGCTACCCTGATCCCCGGATGCTTTGTACAGGGAGCCAGATAATCTGCATTTCTCCAGCACTTACAACAAAAACTGCGCTTGAAAATTATCTGAATAATTTTTTTCCTGCCTTGTTAGCGGATAATGTAACCACAGTCTATTATAGCTTGTGGTATGTTGCGAATGACCCGGATGATATTGCCGGAACATTGCCAGTTACGCTTTCAACAACGACCCTTGATGTTTTTACAGCATTGCATGGAAGTGGTGGACTCATTAGTAATACTCCTACCGCAGGGCAAATCACTCCTTACCAATTTTTTCGGGCGGCTTATTGGCAATACCGTACGCTTGTGATTGAACAGGGCTTTTTAACGCTAAACGGTAGTTGCAGTCACGTTGCCGGGCCTCTTCATGATGATGAAGGTTATCTTATCGCAAGTACAGACAACCCAACTGTAACTCCGCAGGGATATACAATTCTTTATCCCCGTAGTATGCTCATTGATATTTACGGAGACGGATGCGCTGCTCCATCTGTTTCAACTTTGGCAAATACAATAAATGATATGGTTGATGCAGGTGCAACTAATCCCGATAATATTAATATTGCTGGTCCCGATAATGCAGCTTGTTCCTGCCGGATGCTGACAGATTTTATTACTTCACGTGGATACGATGCCGCAGTTGCATTAAACGATTTCACAGGCGTTACAACAACATTAAATACTGAATATGGAACTTCCTTAACTACCACCCAGGTTTCTGACTGGCACATTGAATGCGGAACAACAGATCCATCAATGGGCGATCTGGGAGTTGATTTTCCGGAAGAACTTACCTGTGATCTCGGTATTGCTGTCGACGACATCTATACTGCTAATCTCACAAATTGCAACCAGGAAAATAACGATCTCGCCGTGTACAATGCGGATTATTTATACCAGCAAAATCTGCAGGCTGCTACAAATGCATATATGGCTGCTTATACTGCTCACTGTATTAGCACGGTCACCGAAACTTTTACCGTTGGTTATTTATTACATGAGTATTATTACACACTTTATTATTATGACCAGGCAGGGAATTTAGTAAAAACTGTTCCACCTGAAGGAGTGAATGTATTAAAACTAGGTGGCACCGGCGGTGATGTATTGGGTGATGCGACTACAGGAGGAAGTAATACAGTTGACGATAGTACAGATATCCGCTTGTACCGCGATGATATTTATGCAAATGGATATGGAAATACTACCCATACTTTTTGTCCTGCTGTGCACGACATGCGAAGCGTATATGCATACAACAGCCTCCAGCAACCCATTTTAGCACAGCAGAATGAGCAGGGAGATACTTCACCCGGTGATGTTTGGGAAAGCGGTGTAACTGAGTTTTGGTACGATTACCTCGGACGACTAGTAGTGTCACAAAACAGCAAGCAAAAAGCGTTGAGTCCCAAGGCATACAGCTATACAATTTATGATGAGCTTGGCAGGATAAGCGAGGTCGGAGAAATTCATACCACGTCTGCCTTACTTGCCACTGATGCCGGTTCGAGGAATCATAATTCCGATTATTATTTTTATACTATTGATCATGTAGCTACCCCGACTGCACTTGATGATTGGCTGAATGGAGTTGGTGCAACATTCATGTCTAAAAATGATGTCACTAAAACGTATTATGATGAAATATGGTCAGGAATTAACGGAGCTGTTACTACTGCTATAGGCTCTGCAGGACAAGAAAATTTACGCAACCGTGTAGCAACGGTAGTGTATGATGATGATCCCGACCCGACCCACTTAACCAATCTTTACGCCGATGCAGGTACAGCTTCCTCTTCCGGCTTTATGAGCGCATTTCATTACAGCTATGACGTACATGGCAATGTAAAAGCCGTCGTGCAGGAAACGCCATTGCTGCAAACACATAATCAGGATCTGAAGCAGACCACGTATGAATACGATTTAATAAGTGGAAATGTAAATGCCGTGTATTACCAGGCAGGACAAAGAGATGAGTTCGACCATAAGTATGAATATGACGCCGACAACCGGTTACACATGAGCTATTCATCGCGCGACGGAAAAACATGGGAAAAAGAAAGCAAGCAGTTCTATTATTCCACGGGCGGAATGGCGCGATTGGAAATAGGTGATAAGACCGTGCAGGGAGAAGATTATGTGTACACGATAAACGGCTGGATGAAGGGCATGAACCGCAACACCATTGGCAGCTATGGAGAACACATGGACCGTGATATCGGACAGGATGGGGAACGTGCGTCCGGTAACCTCAACTCAAACGTAGGGGCAGATGCAGCAGGCTTTACGCTCGATTATTTTATGGGTGATTATTCAGCAGTAAATTCTACCACTGCATTCGAAGCAACCAAAGCAACGAAAGCGTATGGCAATGCACTCGCAGAACAATACAACGGAAACATTGCCGGCATGGTAACAAGCATGCTGGATAATAACCAGACATTTACCGAAGTGCAGGGCCGTGCGTTTACGTACGATCAGCTGTACAGGATAAAACAATCAATGGCTTTCCATATGGATGCAACTGCTATGACGAATAATGCATGGCAGGCTTCCTACACACAGGATAACCGTTACCGTGAAAACTTCTCCTACGACTGGA
>JBDSHN010000007.1:0-27857 GCA_039918435.1 Bacteroidia bacterium
TCCATTTCGCAGGATGGCGTTTACCTCGTGGTATGTACAGTTACCACGTGTAAACGCAATCCTGCGCTGTATTTAGCATGCGCCTGTGGTTCTATTTTATTAAGCACTTGGATCCCTCACCCCTGGCAGTCGTAACATCTTCTCCGCTATAAGCGAAGGGAAGCCGAATTCTACTTCCACCTGCCAAATATGAGATAAACCCTCTGGTAATGTGAAATCTGGATTAAGATCGACAAGTAATCTACGCTGGCGCTTCATTTCCAACTATCAGTTGTTACTTTATCGAGTTTACTATCCCGAAAAGCTTATTCAATGGTATAAAACGGGTTACCAATAAAATCGCATTCTTCAAGAACCAAAATAAACGTTGAATTTATCCTTCCTAAACTCCAATTTAGATTAATTTGTTCATTACCAGCATCTGTCCAAACTTTATGAGCAGATTTAGATTTTATTTCTGCAATGCTTTTTAATTCTGAAAATAATTTTATCAACTGATCTTTTTCTCTTGAATATCGAACAATAACAATTATCGGATCAAATCGATAATTAGCATCACTCGAAGAATAAATACTTGTTTCAGAAATCCTCCATAATAGTAGTCCATTAAATTTCTTAACTGGGTATACTCTATCCGTCCACCTCCATTCACGCTCATGTGTCCATCAAGGTGCCGAAAAAGTCCAGGATTGGTAGAACATTTTTGGATAGAATAGACTTTGATGATATTATCTTCATAGATGGCGTTATGAAGATTACCGGTTATACCAAATCTACTATTTACACCAAAGTTTCCCATTTGGAGATTCCTATTATTTCTAGGAAAAAACCACTCACTTTTTCACGGCAAGAAGTTATAAATTGGATGCGTGATGGTAAACCTTCGAAATGAACCATAATTGATTTAAAACTCAAAGCCACTGTTCAAGTCGATGGCTTTTTTGATTTTTAATATTCGAAATAGAAGAATTCTTTTACATGCATATCCAGAGCTCCGGCGATCACTAACAGAGTGTCAGACGTAAGATTCTTCTGTCCAAGTTCCATGCGATATATTTCCTCTCTGCTCAAGTTGCATTTAAACCACATCTGCGGGAGCGAATTCAAAGAATTCAAGTAGGACATTAAAGAATACCAATTTGCGGAAGGGAAGAATTCAGCGGGCTTGCCACATCCTGCTCCCACGCCTCCTTGCAACAGGAGTTTTGCGCCCGGCTTTAATGATGCACGCTACAAGCATATAAGTGCGCGGGCAGGCTGTACCCAGTGAATTATGTAGGGAAAAGCACTTTCGACTTCGAACCACGAAAGTGGTCGATGATCTGTTTATTATAAAAGCGCGTCGGCAACTTAAAAAAATCGAAAAATAATACGACTAGAGTACTTGAATAAAATTTATTCGAAAGATTAAGCTGAGGCCTTTTCAGCTGGCAAAACTTTATTCTTCCACACTGCAAATATAACTCCATAAATTACTATGAGGCCTCTCCATATAGTAATTAAACTTTTAGGCGGCGGGATTGCTATATCAATCGACGCAATGGGTTTAATCGCGTTCTTTTTAAGGTATAAATCTACAAGCTTTTCAGAGGCAAAAGATCCAGAAAAGAAAACTAAAAAGAATCCACCTACAATAATAAAGAACGCAAAAATTACAGCGGTGTTAAGATGTTTATTTGCTTTATGAGGGGAGTTGTGAGACTTAACAAAACAACTTATAGATTCAATTAAAACCAACGAGATTGCTATATAGAGCACAAATAGCTGAATATTATAAGATGTGAAAGCATAGCAGTATTCGTTCTTAAATAAGTTTTGAAAATCAGGTTGTATGCCTTCATACGAACCTTTGCTGCCAACTAAATTAAAATTATTGTCCACAAGAATTGGCCCAAAAATTGAAACGAATACAAATGGATCGGCAAAGTACCGGAACAATTTATTGTCCTTTATTTTTTGTAGGGTCATAAACGCAGGATTTAGGAATGCATACAGATTTTTGAAATTGATTTGTCAACTTCAGTAATAGCTGCACGTTTTTCCTTCGTTGGCATAGCTTTAAATTTTGACGACAGACCTTCTAATAGATTTCTCATCGAAACCACTTCTACGTATAGCGTTGTGAAAAACCGATAGGAAGGATTGCTTTTAGTTCTTCCAGAAACATTGTTCTCAATCAAAGTGACAGACGTCGACAATGATTGTTCTACTTTTTGAGTTACTCTTAATAACGCGCCTGTGCTGATAAAATCACTAATAATTTTTCTCCTTTTCAGGGGGAAGTATTTTTTCTTCCTTTTTGTAGCGACATCATTCAAAAGCGTAGTAATATTATTTTGCTTAAAATCACTTTCAAAATCCGCTAAATCATCTAAGAGCTGAACAGACAGTAGCATGCTCTTCGTTAAATCAATAATAAAGTCTGCCTTTTCAAGTTTCGCTGCAGCTAATGCCCCTGCACATGCGATCAATATACCATTCTTACCATACGCGGACTTTAATTTTGAAAATTTATTTCTGCTTATTTTAGATTGTGACAGTACATCCTCCAATTGAAAATGAGCTGCAGAGAAAAGCGAGTCATTAAATAACTTTTCAAATTCAGTTCCATGAACTATCTTAAATAGGTTGATTAGTCCTTTGTGGGCTAAAATTGATGCGCCCAAAAATTCTTCAGCTTTTATTTCTGTTTTTGAATCAAGGTGGTCATCCAAAAACGCTACATATAGATTTAATGCAAGCCAATTAATTGAAATGTCATTTATTTTCCTTTGACCTATTCCGGTTAAGTCTTTAATTATCCATGGGAACAATTCAAACATTACAGGCAAATTATCTTTGCTTGCTTGTTCTAATTTTCGGTGAAGTATTTTATTCGTAGCGACACCCATTGCAGGTGATTTCTCAGTAATAAAAGAAAACAGAGCTTGTCTCGTAGAGAGTATGCTATGTTCATGACTTTTAAATAGGAGTTGCGACGGGTTGCTTGTATATGTGGTTGTGCTTTTCATAGGTTATTTTTGTTCTAAAGTACGATTCTAATTATAAGCGATTCACTTCTTTTTGTTAAGGATCAACTTTTCTATGAGGGTAAAAAGTATGGTAATACCGAGAATGACGAACAGGGCGATATTCGCGTCAGTAACAAATTTATTTACGCCCAGGACAATAAGCACAATCAAAATGAACCATAGGGTAACCCCTAAGAAAACCGGCAAATAGATTTGTTTTAAAGACAAATCTGCCCAAGGAGATACAAGTGCTACGGACCAGGCAGGAGCGAGTGTTCCTAAATAGAAAAAGAGTACTTGCCTTTGTCGTGTTCCAACAAGTCGTTTTATGTTATCGATTAGTTTTTTTGCATTGTGCACTATCCATTTTGGTATCCGCTTATTTTTCATCCTGGTGTAGAATCGAGAGTTTTTTATTTTGGCCCATAATTTTTGGTTTGCCTTAAGTCGTTTACCCAATGAGTAGAAAATAGGAATCTCGAATGTGTTGAAAACTAGAAAAATTGCAAACAGAATAAATAAATATTTCGGCTCTTTTTGGTAAACAGCCGCAATTAGCCATGCAGTTGTTACGCCTTCCTGAGCGAATAATATTGGAATAGCTATTAACCAAAAATACATGGCATTCTTATAACGATAAACTTCAGATTAGTTTAACATGATTCAAAGCTAAGGCAAGCTAACTCGATTTTTTTTTAAAAACAATAAAAATTATTTATCCGACAACAAACGGCTATGGTTTAAAAACAGGTGAAAACACCTGTCGTTTTTTAACCGACAACAAACGGATATATTCAATTGTTTAATTTACCTTTCAACGATTCTCAAACGTAAAAACGCCTGCTGCATGAATAGAATAATTTACCTCTCATTGTTTTTTTTATTTCTTATCAATAAACTAGACTCCCAAACAGTTGGTACTGTCAGCACAACGATCGGAGATAACTTTATTAGCGGCGTTTCTCCGGTTAACAATACTATTACTGCAAACGATCCAAATGCGAATTGGATTGATTTTTATCTGGCCGATCCGAGTTTTACAATGATATATGATTCTTTAATCGATAACACAGGTGGAAATGCAACGAGAAGCTGGACGTACAATATGGGATCTCTTGATACCGGTATGGTCGTATGGGCGCTTTTTTATGACAATACTGGCACATACTATGGGTACAACTATTATTATCCTAATATGATTCCCATGCCGCAGTGGATGCTTGATGGGGGATTTGTATCGGGAGTAAATGTTGTGGGAAATTCTGTTCTGATGACAGGTCATTTGCCACTGCTAACTACTCCGAACACAATTCAAAATGTTCCAGGATTGTCGGGACGACAGTATAGTTTAGGAGCAGCTGAGATAACATTTAATAACGTTGACTTTGATTGCGGTACAGGAAACACAAACACGATTGTAAATCCACAACTCACGTATGATTTGAATATTTTAGGTCAGATGACGGTTCCTATAAGTTATCCGATTACCTATATGGGGCAATGTTTTCAGCCTGATTTCAATTTGGTTCTCGATGATTCTACTACAACGGGCAGTCTGCAGATTGCAAATATCAATTGGCCCTCAATGTCATTTCCAGTCCCCGGTGTTCCTCTGTTAAAAATAAAACTCGATGGCGGCTTGAATATCGCTGGTGAATTAAAAGGAAAATTGGTCTATGGTTGGGATAGCAATGTTGGTGCTTATGGATTTATTGGAAATGGCTTGGATACGACAAGAGTCACTGCGAAAATAGATGCTGATGCGTTTCTCAGAGTTCGAGCTGATGCAATTATTGCAGAAGCAAGCGGGACAGTGTATGCCGCAGGCTCGATAGGTGGTGGGTTCTCTTACGCATCATTTAGGCCACAGCCATTCAACCCGCTTTTTGGGTATGACCTGCAAATCGGAGGCGCAATTGATTTCAGACTCGGGCCAAATATTCCTTGGCTTTCTGTAACCAAGCATTATGAAACTACATTTTATAACAATCAGTGGGGAGATCAGTTGCGGTTAAATCCTTTTTACCAACGTGTGTACGATAATGTTGACGCAATGGGAAATTATACGAGCATCGTGCAATCGAATCCGAGCTTCATCGTCCCAACTTTTTATTCCCAACCCAACATGTCCGCAAATGATTCGGCATTATATATTGTTTGGTTGGATACAAATGCAACAAACACTACTATTCTGTTCAGCATATTAAATTATCAAACTGGATTTTTCTCGACCCCCGATCTTGTTACGTCCGGTGAGGTTATTTCAAATCCCAAGGTCTCCATGCTTCCTAGTGGAAATGCGTTGATAACATGGACACAAAACAGATATACTGCCGCAACATTCGACACCACGACAATGGATTTAACCGACCTTTTGCAAGCTCAGGATATTTGGGTAACACTCTATAATAAAGCATCAAATACATTTGATATTCCTATCATGCTTTCAGATGTGAATGCAGGGCCGCAAACGGGAAGAGCGGAAGGAAATGCAAACATCATCATGGGGAAAGGACAATATGGATTGATCACATGGGTTGTGAATAATGATACGACCAATCAAAATTCGGATGTGTACTACTGTACCGTTGAAGAGGTAGGCAATAACGTCTTTTTAGGGGCACCAACTCAACTGATTAATTTATCGGGAACAAACACTTCAATCAATGTGGCCTATTATGATTCCACCCATGCTATAGCCTCTTGGATTAATGATCCTGACGGTCTCGATAGCACATTGGATAATGAAGTTGAGCAGATGGATTGGACGCAGACAAGTCAGACGACAGGATTCTGGGGTGCACCTGCACCATTGGTCGTAAATAACGGCTGGTTCAGCTTTGATGATGTAAGCATAGATTTTAATGGTGATTACGGAGCGATTTCCTTCACCACAACAGAATATGATGCAAATGGAAATTTCCAGAAAGGAATTTACGCCGATGCTTGGGATTCTCAAATTCAGGATTGGGCACCAATTTCATACGCGATTGATTCATTTTTTACTTTCTCTCAACCAAAAGTTTCAGTCAATAGAAATGGGTATGTAGCACTCACCTATCAATCTGTTTTGACATTTGACGATATTACAAATCCAGACAATGGTCAGCTAAATCTCTATTTAAATGATTCTCAAAATGACCCTTCAACATGGTTTACGAATAATGGCAATCAACTGCTCGGGGATTCTTCCGTTTATGACTGGGACTTAAATACAACCTATGGCGATCAGGATAATTTTTACATCGTTACCCAGGAAGCTGATACAATTACAGGAAATGCTCCACTTAATCCTCCGAATGGTGTGCGTTTCGGAAATACGTATTTAAACCTCGTAATTCGTGCCCTTGCGTTAACGCCAACTGTGATCACTGATATTCCTGAGCCATCAACGCAGGCAACTTTCACAAAATACAATTCGTTCGACTTCAATTTGTATCCGAATCCAGTTTCATCAAATGCGACCATTGAATACAGTTTAGATAATGCATCCGAAGTGTCTGTCGAAATCTATACACTTTCCGGACAGTTGGTAGCAACTGTTTTTGAAGGACATCAAGGAGCAGGATCATATAAGGCAATCTATGAGCCGAATGGAATAACAAATGGTATTTACTTATGCAGAGTGACAGCAAATGATCAAAGCGCAGTTAAGAAGATGGTTATTGCGCGGTAGTATAAAGTTTAAAAACTCGCTTTGGAACACTTTCAATAATACCAACTTCGTTTCAGCACTGAGAATTAAATGAAGACATCTTCCTACTGTAAGAAGTAATCTATTTATGATAATTGACTTTACTGAAATTCCTGTTTCCAATTCAAGGGCTAACACGCAAGATATTTTTGAAAAATTTGCAAGAGAATTCCTACTCACGCTTGGATATGAAATTGTGACTGATCCTGCAAGAGGACAAGATGGTGGAATCGATATAAAAGTAAAGGAAATCCGGCCGGGTATTTCAGGAAATACCGAAGTTGTATGGTTAGTAAGCTGTAAGCATTATGCGCATTCTGGCAAATCAATTACTGCAGAGATTGAGCAGAATATTCTGGATCGCGTAAAGAGCAAAGGCTGTTCAGGATTTATTGGCATATACTCATCCATTGCGAATACAAGTTTGCAAAAAAGACTTGACGAGCTTCGGGTTCAAAACGAACTCCAGTTTCAGTTATTCGACAATGAAAAAATTGAAAGAGAACTAATCAGCGTTTCAAATAGATCTGCACTTTTTGCAAGATTCTTTCCGAATTCTTTTCAAAAATGGAAGGATTTGTATTTCTCAGATGGGGTTCACAAGAGGGAACACTCTCATAAAACTCGATTAAAAGAAATAACAGAAGAGGATTTATTCCAAGCTGCGCTTAGTGCTAATGTTATTTTAGAATTAGAAATCATTAAAGATGAGTTCTTCGAGACTGATTGGAGCAATCGAGATGAAATTCTTAATAAATTAAATAGGTATTCGGAATTGACAAACTCACGTATCTCAAAGGAAGTATTGGGATTTTTATTAAAGATAGCTGGTTTAACCAGAGGGCGTATGCCAGTAAGCATGTCGTTTTCAATTTTTCTGCACGTTCTAAATTTTTTCCCAAGTTCTGTTACCGAAGAAGAACTTCCTTCGGCGATTCACATGGCAGACACCTGCATTAGTATAGGTTTTGCAATGAGTTATGATGCTACAATCCACCGTGATAATTTTGTCATTGCGGGGTTTGGATTGTTGATTGCCAAAAGAGCCTATACATTTGCCATGCACTATGATCTGTCTGATCTAAAAAAGAAAGTGCAAAACATGTATGACCGTCTTGAATTGACATTACAAAGGCCCGAAAGATCTGATCTTGGGGATGCATTGCGGTTGACAAAATGCTATAGGAATGATTTGCAGACTGCAAGATTAGAAGCACCAGACCTTCCGGCAGACTTACTTAAGAAAATGGATGATGACGAATATGAACTATAGAATCGACTCACCAGTGTAATCGAAATGAAATAAGTTAATAGACCAAAGTAAAATGGAAATCATAAAACTTATAATTGCAATATTGAAGGCTATAGCATGGCCAACAGTTGTTCTTATTATTATTTTGATGTTCAGAAAACAGATTAAAAGGAGGATAGATGATCTGGATGAAGTTGAATTGCCAGGGGGATTCAAGGCTAAACTCAGCGATAAAAGGGTATCTGCCATTATGGAAGAAACAGCAAATGAAATTAAGAAAATCGTAGAAGAGAAGGGTGTCTATGAAGAGAGGACAAAGAAAGTTAGCATCAGTGATACACAAGAGCTGAAACAATATTTCATGGTTCAAATGAAAAGACTTATAGAACCGGCTGAACCGGCTGTCACTGAATTAAAAAGCAAGGGCAGTGAAACTATCCTTAATAAGAAGAGTGAAGACAATAGAAACACTACTATGCTTGTGTTTGCAGCCGGTCAATCTTACAATGAAAATATAACGTATGACCTCTACTATGATCCTGTGGGCCGAAAGCATAATACCCCGTTCACTTATATCGGACTATATACTGATGGCAGTATATCAGCTGTGGGTAAATTAAATAAAATCGTTTACTGTGATTATGAAGAAGGAGAACTTGTGGGAACAAACAGTGAAGATTTAAGCAGGTTAAGCAAAAATGAATATGAACGTATAAAAAACACTATTGAAAACACGGACTATTATGACTTAGAGCATGGGCATAAATTTTTCTTAGTGGATAAATTTTATCTAACTGATTATATTAAAATTTCGGATTACGGTCTGCGGTCCAAAAGATATTTTTGGCTTGACGAAATTAATGGTTTTAAAGAAAACATGACAGTTGAAGAAATTGCCAATCTTTTATCTAAAAAGGAATGGGAATAGTTATTCTTAACCTTAGCATCCAAGAATTTCTTTACAGAGGTCTTGATTATAATTGAGTTAATTTACTCCTTAGAAAAAACTTCATTCAACACCGCAGCCAAACGCATGCCGCCTTTTGCGATCTGCTGTTCGATCAGTGGCTTGTTCTTCGTGGCATACTCCGCCGTGATCGTATTATTCTTGAACGAGTAGACTTCATCGAGTAGTGAGCGCGAATCAAGCATCCACGCCATGACATCTATTTTCTCAATTGCCTTTGTCTGCTCAGGCGTCCACTTCGATATCATGGCCAGGCAGTTGTCAGCGCTGATCTTCTCGTTGAAAATGATTCCCGAATCCCACACGCTGTGCAGGTTCGTTTCCTTCTGCTTGTAGGTCACCGTCACCGTGTTGCCCCCTCTGTCAGTTCCGTACCCGCTATGCAGCGGCTGCGTCATATCGCCGCAGAGATGAAACAGTATTTTGAGATCAAGCATGACATCGCTTTCTTTCATCGTCTTGTATTTCTGTAGCTCGGCGATCACGCGGTCGAGTTCGCTCACAATATCGTCCTTCTCGCTCTTGACATATGTGCCGCCCTTCTCGATATTCACATAATGCCAAGGCTTCATATAGTCATACGCATGATCCGATTTAATATCATCCATCCAGGTAGCTGCATCCTGAAATGTCATCGTACCGAGGAATTTCTGAACCTGCGCTTCAACGCCCGGGTTTAATTTCTTCTGCGCGATGGTTGCTACCATTTTGTGACCGTCGCTGCCCCAGGCAAATGACAGAAAAGGAATGAGGTAGAGCGTGGCACAAATGATTTTCGTTTTCATGGGATATATGTGGCGGTGAAAAGCAAATGTATTCGATAATTTGCATGTAGCCGACAATAACCGTTTATAAACGGTTTCTATTTTTCCATTCCGTATCTTCGCGCACTATGCAAAAGGAACACGCACTAGAATTGACATGCAATCAGTGCCGATCAGCAGTTTCGATTCCTCATGCTTTAATCGATGAGCCGCACGCGTGCGATTGCGGCAACCTCATTTTTCCCGAAGATCTTGCGCCGCTTGCGCGGACATTCGCCATCATCCATTTCCCGCAAAGCTTCCATCTCAATTGAAAAGGCCGATCCTTGCGGACCTGCCTTTCATTTATGTCTTGAGTTATATCAACCCTTCATCCGCAAAGCTGAAATAGTTCGGCATTGCGTCGGAGTAGCCTGAAATAATCAGGTGATCCAAAAGGGTAATATCCAGCAATTCGCAAATCTCTTTGATTTTCTTCGTCAAGCCCTTGTCGCATTCGGAAGGCTTCACTTCTCCCGAAGGATGGTTGTGAAATAATATGATACCTGCTGCATTCCCCAGGATTGCATACTGCATGACAAAACGCGGATCGACCAAAACTCCATTCAATCCGCCGGTGGCAACGATGCACTTGTGCAGAATCTTGTTTGCCCGATTGAGCAGGAGCAATCCGAAGCATTCTCGATGCGCGATTTCATCCTGTGGAATAGTTTCTCGCGCGACCGTGGCCGCGGTATCGCTTGAGATGACTTTCACTGTAGGCAAGTCTGTTTTCGTGTACTTGAGCTGTACGTCGCTGATCACGTTTACTTTTTTCATGTCCTTCTGTTTTATGGCTCCGAGTCGCCAGGGAACCGGTTTGAAGGCCCACATCATGAGCGCGAAGGAAACAAAGCATGCAAGGATATGCCGAAGAATTCGGTGGGTCCCTTCAGGGGGAACGGAAATCTTCGGGCATAATTTATCTTGCCTTGCATGCGACAGGGAAGGAAATACATTTGGCCTGAAAAACGGATCGCAGGTGACAGTAGAGAATCGAAGGCCGGGAATATAAGGGAGTAGTGTACAGGGAAACCTACTTGATGTATTCCTGATGTCCGCAATGACAGGTAGTTCCTTAGCAGAACGCCATGCTGAAATACAATCCTTTCCCGACGATTACGTAGTCTTCGAAATACGGATGGATAAGAACTATCGCTTATCTTCTGGACATTAGGCAACCCAGTTCGCATATCTGCGGTGCTAATACGACAACCGTTACCCATGATGATCGTACCGTTGCCATTCCTCCGACGACTCCACCTGCGCCAACTCCGAAGCCTTCTCCGGCACCAAAGCCTAACTATACTTCGACCACCACAACGATAATGTTTTCTCGTTAAGTATTTACATCAGACTTTACTTCAAGGGATAAAGAAAACATACAGTCGCAATTTGACAGGGAGTAGCATCTTCTGCTACTATCGTTTTCGGAATCTTGCCAAGGCGGCAAGACAGTACAAAATCAGTCAGATGGTATGAAGATTAATAATGAATTGCGAAAGCTCCTCGTCACTCACTTAGGCACTATGTCTGACGGCGAGTTCAGAAAAACACTCGATGCGGTGTCTGAATTTCGCACAACGCGGAATAGACCGAAAGCAGCGAAAAAAAGAGCATACAAAAAAAGAGGTCCAAAAGCGAAAGCAAAGCCGGGCCCGAAGCCAGGGAAAAAAAGCGGAGATAAGAAAATCTAATGCTTCATACAATCCGCAAGCCACTATCTCACGGGGTGGCTTGCGGATTTTTTCTTCCTTATTTCTTATTCTTATACCCTACCTCCTCAATCAATTCAGAAAGATTCATTTCAAACGCATCCGCCAATTTATAGCACCAGAACAAGGTCGGTGTGGTCTCACCCCGCTCCAAGCGGGAAATATTCTGAAAGTTATTTTCCAACTTGCTCGCAAGCTCCGATTGCGTCCATCTCGCTTGTTCGCGCTTCTTCTTCACATACAGCCCGAACTGCTTGTCGAACTGCGCATTGCTTTTTGATTTCGGCATCATCTGCCAAACTCAAAGTTTTTTTGTCTACTTAACTAACCGTATATGGTTAGTTTTTTATATATTCGCTTTATACTCTTCACTGTTCATATATGCAACTCACTCAAAACTGCCACCAAATGATCAAGAAAACCAATGCAATTTTAGCACTAGCGATACTGTGTATGCTTTGCGGTTGCCAGAAAAAACCAACCGCGTGCTTCGACACGACCGACTTCCACATAGTCGGAAGTGACTTCCATTTCACCAATTGCTCCACCGAAGGCCATAGCTACGAATGGGACTTTGGTGACGGCGGCACATCCACGCTCACCGCACCCACCCATACATACTACGCCGCCGGTACATATACCGTGCGCCTCACGGCAATTTCTGAGAAGGGAAGAAAGACGGATGAAATCACGAAGCAAGTAACCGTGCGCGGCAAGGCCGCATTCCAGTATGGGTCGCCGAATCTTATAACTGTCCACGTCGGATCTGAAACACAATCCGGATATATAAGCCAACTATATAGCGACTGTTATACGCAGGCGACCTTTGCCCTGCCTGTCGGTACGTATCAATACACGGCAAGCGAAGCGTCGCCCGGCACGCACACCTGGAACGGATCGTTTACCGTCACCACGCAAGGCTGCACTGTCATCTATCTCCCGTAATAACTAAAACCACATATCTCATGAAATCAACACACATGCTTTTGATCCTCGGCTTCACCATCGCCTCGATAGCTACCCAGTGCAAGAAATATGAAGAAGGTCCACGGCTTTCTTTGCATTCCAAAAAGGCACGGATTGCGAACAGCTGGAAATACGAACAGGTCACGCACAACGGAACAGACATCACCGCAAGCTATGCCAATTGCTTTTGGGAATTGAAAAAAGACGGCAATTATATTAATACCCAAGGTACATCGACCTATGCCGGAACCTGGCAATTCGCAAGCGACAAGGAAGATATCATCCTGACTCCTGCCAGTTCCGGATACTCATCAACATGGCATATCATCAGACTCACGAATGACGAATTGTGGGTGACCGTACATCTCACCACCTCGTCCTATGAATATCATTTCATTCCGCGATAAGCACACCGTCTCACCAATCTCAACTCACCAAACGCAACAGCACCATGAAAACAAGAATTCTATTCAGCTTCATTCTCCTGACAAGTATTTTCAGCGCATGCAAGAAAGAAGGCCCATCGGGTCCGGCCGGTCCTCCGGGTTCCCCAGGAGTCAACGGCATCGGAAGTCCCGATCCCAACATCTATAATAAATGGCAAGTGATCAGCGGATTGCCCAATACTAAATATGTCATCATCAAAAGCGATAATTCCTATTTCCAACTGGATTCAAATGCGTACGGATTTAAAAATTTAAGCAGTGATGCGGCGCTCATCACCGGTTCGCAAATAGCCTGTTTTAATCTGTTTAACTATATCATCAGCAACGATACGCTGACGCTCGTAAATCTGTATGGCACGGTCATTCTCAAAAAGAATACAAATGCGCCCGATGAAACGCAGTGGGTACTACCATTTACAGAAATAGACAGCATTGCAAGTCCGGTAACGAATGGTGACGGCAGAGAAGATCTCGGTTTCGATGGAACAAATATTTTATGGACTGCGGATGCAAGCTCAAATGCCATTTATAAAATCAATCCGACAACCCATTCGGTAGCAGGGACAGTTCCGTTGACTAACACGTATTATTATGGACAAGTAAATTACGCCGCTGCAAATATTTGGATTTCAAATAATGCCACAGTTGATAAAGTGAATCCTTCAAACGGCAATGTCATTTCAACGAGTCCCACTTTAACAACAGTAACAGGCCCGCTAACGGGGATGGCATTGGCCGGTCAAAACCTATGGTATTGCGATTGGCAAGGAAATATTTCGACATGGGACATCATTTCAAATGCGATCACGCCACAATTACAATATCGAACTGAAGGGATGGAATATGTGAACGGATATTTGTACATGACAAAGGGAAATAAAATATACAAATGCGAACTCTCGCCGACATTTAAAGTGGTCGCATCATACGCAGGTGATAATAATGCATCATATCAAGGTATCACGTATGACGGCTCACATTTTTGGGTCGTAAAATATAATTACAATCAAAATAATTACAGTCTTGTCAAATTGAGCATATAAAAAATATACATGAAGACTATCCGAAATATTCTGACAATTGCATTTCTCATTAGCACGATTGGAGCTGCGGCACAAACTGGCATTCGTTTCCAGAAAGATTCGTTCTCAGTTTTGCTTGCCAAAGCCAAACAGCAGAATAAACTTGTTTTTATCGACTGCTACACTTCCTGGTGTGGGCCATGCAAATGGATGGAGAAAAATGTATTTCCAAATGATACGGTCGCAGGATTTTACAATACTCATTTCGTCTGTGCATCATTCGACATGGAAAAAGGCGAAGGCGTATCTCTCGCTAAAAAATACGATGTGCGCTGCTACCCAACGTATCTGTTCATAAATGGAAACGGCACACTTGTACACCGACAGAGCAGTACAAGTCCTGTTCTGCAGTTCGTGGAACTTGGAGAATTTGCGCTTCTTCCTGATAAGCAGTATGCGGCAATGGAAAATAAATATACTGCCGGAAAAATTACGCCATCTGAACTCATCCGTTTCATGTCAATGCGGCAAGCAACATGCCTTGCTATCGAAGATCAATTGGAAGCATACATGAAAACGCAAGCGGATAGTACCTTCATCTATCCTCAGAATTGGATGGTACTTCGCACGTATGTACAAACACCGGACTGTTCTATGTTCCGCTATTTGCTTTCACATCGGGCAGCATTTGAAACTCGCTATACAACAGATTCAGTGCATATGGCGATCATCAAAGTCTACGGTAGTGCGATGGGGAAGTGCCTGTACGCGAAAGTACCGGATACGACCGGGTACAAAAAACTGAGAAGCGAAGTCGTAAATCTCAAGCTTCCATTTACGGAAGAACTCATCCTCGAAAATGACATGGCATTCTATTCCATTACGGAACGATGGAATGAATATGCAAGGACTGCGACATCATACGTCACCTCATACGCCGATAGTAACTGGGCTACACTCAATAACATCGCATGGACATTCTATGCGCACATTGATGATCCTGGACTTCTTGCGAAAGCGCTCACGTGGTCGAAGCGTTCAGTTGATCTTGATGCAAATGATTTCAATCTGGATACGTATGCCGCGCTGCTTTACAAGCTCGGCAGGAAATCAGAAGCGGAAGCTGCGGCACTGCGCGCGATCGCTTTGGCGGATAAGGATAAAGTTGACTCTTCTGAAACGAAAGCACTGCTTGAGAAGATACGGAAGATGAAATGAAACACTACTAATCAGGACATTTCTCGACAACAAACGTTTACAAACGACTGTCATCAATTAAAAGTGTTAGAAAAAATCACTTGGAAAAGGAAATTAGCCTGTTCATGCGAGATTTTAGCACGTTCGGAAAGACATTAAGCCCATTGGGAAAATACATCTGGACTTGTATAAACATGGCGAAAATAGTATTGCGTAAAGCAACCAAATGCAATACCTTTCGTCAGATTATAGAGAATAGTTCCGTTTTCGTGAAAATAATCATGTAGAAGATTGAGGCTGGTTTAAATATAAGATCATACGCTCGTTTCCCAGGCAAGCGATCCTGTTGCGCTGCAAGGCATAACATCGCAGTACGATGATAATGTGTTTTCGTACTGCGTTTTACTCTTGCCGAAAATCGGCAGGAGAATGGTGTAAATATACAAATGGGAAATAGTACATTTTTCTCTTATCTAAATAGTGACCGACTTCTATATTCGGCTGCTTTTTCTCCAATCGCCCACAACCACAATAAATCAAATCAAAAATGAAAACACAAAAACTATCTAAAGCAAAAGAGTTGCTTTTTCTTTTAATGTGCTGTGCAATGATTTTGCTGACATCCATTGGCAACGCACAAACTACCTGTGCAACATCGACCACCCTTACTCCAACTACTTCCTGTTCATTAACAGATTACCAACTTGCCGGATCTGATACAGTACGATGGTTTTCGTTTGTCGCAGATTCGCAACGCGTGTTTATTGATGTTGAAGCTCCGGTATTAAGTACTCCCGCCGCCCATATTCACGCGCTTGATTTATATGGCGGAAGTTGTGGCTCGCCAACACTACTTGCGTCCAGAGATATTAATACTGGTGATTCTACCTTCTCACAGAACGCTATATTAAAAATAGATTATAGCGGTTTAACAATAGGTCTAACATATTATATACGAGTTGCAAGAAGAACTCCCGCAAATTGTGTTCAATCAACTTGTACAAATACTAGTGCTTATTTTTCCATGTGCGTAAAAAATACAAGTCTGGTTTGGTTTTGCAACTGGCCAGGTACGTACAACTGCGGAGAGAACATTGGAAATGGCAGCTTTGAATATCTTGATCCAACTTGGAATGGAGGATGTCCGTTTGATCTAACTCAACAAGGCGACCCTATTATCGCATGTCCATGGGACGGAATGCCTATGCCAGCGTTTGTCACCGCCACTCCTGACTTTTTTAATTCTTGCGCCAACCCAACTACACCTGACGTGGGAACGGCAACAAACGCTTTTGGAACGCAAGTGCCACGTACAGGGGTGGGTTATGCGGGGATGTATACTTTCGTGAATCGCCCTCCGGCAAATGGAGGAGTTGTTAAAGAAGGATTGCTACAAACCTTTATTACGCCGCTGACTGTCGGTAAAGTATATTACGAAGAAATGTTTGTTAGTCTTGCTGACATATCTGATTTGGGAACATGCATCGGGTTTACATCCTTTCCGACTGGTAACGCAAATGACTATTATTCGCCAGTCATCACAAACAAAACAGTTTGGACACAAGTATCACATTGCTTCACCGCCAATGGAACAGAAACCAATAGAGCAATAAGCATCTATGGCGCACCATCAACTCTCACCCCTGTAGCACTTTCGAGTGATCCTGGATATACTCTTTCAAATCCACAATGGCCGTCAGCATATTTTTACATCGAGGACGTTTCAGTTCGTCCGCTTGCGTATGCAGGACCATCCATTACAACCTGCAATTTCAATGCAACCATAGGATGTACAGCCTTACCGCCGATTTCTGGTGCGACATATAGTTGGGCAGTCGCTGGTCCAAGTGGAGTAACTATTGTTTCTCCAACGTCACAGTCTACAAATGCGACCTTCACTACCGCGGGAACGTACACCTTTACCATTACAACAACAGTAACAACGTTAGCAGGCACTTGCTCAGATACCGATGTGATGACAGTTACTGTCAATGGATTTTCAAGTGTGATCAACACAAGTACATCTACGATCTGCTACCCCGGTTCAGCAAATTTATCTGTCACCAACACACCGTCAACCGGACCATTTACATATCTGTGGACCCCATCTACGGGTTTAAGCAGCACCACAATTAATAATCCAGTTGCTACTCCTACCGTAACGACTTCATACACCGTAACAGTAGTAAATACCGCTACCGGTTGTACAAATACTACCGCGATCACGCTTACAGTAGCACCAACACCAATTGCAACCATCACCGGTGTCCAAACAAATAATTGCGGTGCCGGAACTCTTGCATATAACGCACCCGGAGTATCTGGTGTCACGTATACCTGGAGTGTAAGCGGTGGTACTGGATCACCCTTGACTGGCAACGTGTGTAATGTGAATTGGACTTCGACTGGCGGAACGATTACCTTGACAGCTACCTTAGGAAGTTGTTCTACTGTTACCGCGTTAGCTATTCCACCTTGTTGCGACTACCCGACTCCTTATAAAATCACAAATACGACGGCATCGGCAGTGCTTGCCATGGGGGCGTTCACGCCAATGATCGTTTCCGGAAACATCATTGATGGGTCATTAATGCCTTTTCCTACTGGAGATCCGATGCTCATTACAGGAGTCTTTACAATTGACGTCGATATTACATTTAAAAATTGTCCCTTTTTGGATTTCGGAATAAATAGCCAAGTGCAGATTCTCGCTGGTAAAACGCTGACCTTGGACAATTCGAAAAATGACCAGAAATGTGCCTATATGTGGGACGGTATTTACATCAATGGTTCAACGGCTATTTTTAAAATGAAAAATGGATCTATTTTAACGCAAGCGAAAAACACAGTGGTTTCTATTGGAGGAGGACAGTATGGCATTTCTAATTCCAGCCTTATTGATGATGTAAAAGGAATACAGGTTTTGCCATATGCTGGAACGCATACAGGAAACATCGTAAAATCCACGATTAAAATGCAGGGAACATTTTTACCTGCTTTTCCTGCTCTTGCTGCCGGCACGAACAAGACGCTTATCGGCATTGAAGTTAACTCGGTAACCAGTCTTAACATTGGCGACGCTACAGCAAGTGGAACAACAAATTTATTTGACAATTTATATCTCGGTATTAAAGCAAATAACAGCAGTTTGAATATCGTGAATAATAAATTTCAAAATATTTTACCATTGGCTTCTCCATCACCCTGCTGTCTTACTTCCTGCACAAATTCATTCTTTTGTAGTCCGTATGCGATGGCGATATTTATAACAGGGGGAGTGCCATCATCAAATTTTTCCGCAAGCATCGGAGGTGCCGGTACATACCAACCGAATGTTTTTTCGAATTGTGGTAGTGGAATAAGAACGGAGGGTTCAATAAACCTGAACATCAATAAAAATGATTTCACGATAAGCACCGCAGCTTCGAGTAACGGAATCGGAATTCTTATACAGAATAATAACAGCAATCTTTCTGCCACTGGGGCGCATACTGTAATGATTCAAAATAACACATTCCATGCATTTAAAACAGCGGTATCGATGCGATATGCTACTAATACAAAAACAGATATACGCAACAATATCATTACCTCAGGCACTCCTTCTGTTATCTCTAACGGAATTAAGGTGCAGGATATGAATGGATCAAATTTCGGTGGATATACGAATATTCAGGGCAATGCAATCACTGATGTTTGGTATGGAATCATAGGCGTTCAGGATAAAAACCTTAATATCAATAAAGGACTTCAACCTACTGCCAATGTTATTAAGCTATCATCAACTGTGACCTCAGCGGCTACAACGCTCAACGGCATTTTGGTTCAGAGTTGTACTAATACGTTTGTGTCAAGCAATACAATAGAGAAAGTTGGAGGTATAGCAAGCGCAGCTTCATCCTCGTTCTGGATAGGTATCAGGATGGATAATAGTCCGGCTATCATGGTTGATAAAAACACGATAAAAAATACTGGTTCAGGAATCTATTGCTATCAATCAAGCCCGAGCAGTTCGCTGGCATGTAATACTTTTGATGTTTGTTACTATGGTGTGAAATTCTTTGCTGCGAATGTAGGAGACCAATTAGGATCTACCCTGGCAAATCAAAATAAGTGGTTGGTACCACCCCCGTCTTTTTTATTAACTGGAGCATTGGTAACTTCAACTAAATGGTATTATAATTTAACTTATACCGGTACAAATCCCACACCACAAAATGCTGCGATGCTAACGACACTACTTACCGGATCTACGGATATATGTCCCTATGTACCATCAATAGCGCCCACTCCTTCACTTGCGAATAGGCAATTACTGTTTCAAAAAATTGCATACGATAGTCTACAATTTACAGTTGATACAGTAGAAAACAGGTATGCTTGCAGATTGTATGCTTACCGTCAATTTAGAAATGATTCAACTTGGTTAAATCTTAGCGACCCAAGCGATACCATTTATCAGGCATTCTACGATTCAATTTATAACACGGATGTTGAGACAATGGCACAAGTCGAAGATTATATCTATGCAGGGGACATTGTGAACGGAGTTTCTCTGAATAATAGTATTATCACTGGTACTGAATTGATCGCCAATCGCCAAGTAGCGAATGATATTTACCTAAATACTGTTTCTGAAGGAATATTTGAATACTCTCCGACTGATAGCGCAACGCTGTATGCGATTGCTATTAAAAATCCTTTGCTTGGGGGTGATGGTGTGTATCGAGCACGAGTAATGCTCGATATGCTTGTATTCGATACGAATGGAGTTGGGATGAGGACGAGGCCGGTGGATCAAGCTCTATCGTATCCCGTTGGGAAAGTATATCCAAATCCGAATACCGGCACAATGCAACTCGATTATACGTTACTGGAAAAAGAAACAGGGGAACTTGTCCTTTACGATCTGTCAGGAAAAAAGATTCGTACGTATACTTTATCGGAAGGACACAATACCTTGCTAATTAATGAAGGAGGATTAGCGGAAGGCGTTTATATGTATACAATCTTGATCAATGGAGAAATAAAACTAACCGACAAGGTCGTCATAATTAAATAAATAAGTTTTATATACAAAACCCTTTGCGTAAATTCACGTGAAGGGTTTTGTTTTTCCTATGAAAACAGCTTTAGTTTTTACTTTTGTGCTTGTGCAATTCGTTTTGCAGTCACAAAATCTTGTTCCGAATTCGTCATTTGAAACAATCACTACTTGTTCGTTTTGTGGGGGGTGTTTAGGTGCTGGCTATTGTCCGCCGTGGTTTAGTCCACAAACTTCGCTTAATGGAGACTCTCCTGATCTTTATAATGAGTGCGGACCAATTTCATATAGTACTCCGGCAAATACTTTAGGGTGGCAAGCTCCGAAAACTGGCTTAGGATATGCCGGTTGTCTTTTAATTGGGTCAACCGATCGAGAGTATATAGAAGCTCCGCTTACAATGCCACTAATCGCTGGGAAAACATATTGCGTAGAATTTTATGTTAGTCCTGCAGATTCGTCACGAATAACAATCGACGGTTTTGGTGCGTTCTTTTCACCGGACACTATAAGAAGTAACAATGACTTTCCATTGCCTTATACATCGCAAATAGGTAATACAATGGGTAATGTTATTACTGATACAAGCACATGGACTTTGATTTCTGGAAACTTTACTGCGACAGGAGGCGAACGGTTTGTTACCATTGGCAATTTTAACACTGATTTAGCCACAACAAGCGATACAATGAATTATGGATATTTATTGTGCTACTATTATTTTGATGATGTATCAGTTGTTGAAATGCTACCCTGCGATGCGGGAGGGGGTGCCACCATCTGTTTAAATGATAGCGTGCAGCTAGGAAGTGTTTCTGATCCAACAGTTACTTACTCCTGGTATCCAACAATTGGATTGAGCAACAGCAATATTGGCAATCCTAAGGCTGCTCCGCATACAACGACAATATATACATTAACACAAACACAGTGTAGTACGATAACATCTGCAAACGTTACTGTAACCGTACTCAGTGATTGCGAGAATTCTACAACTATTTTTATTCCAACGATTTTAAAACAAGATGACCTGTTAACAATAGCCGGTCTCGAATCGAATTCATCACTTGAAATTTTTGATATGCGAGGGAGGTTAATTTTCAACTCTTCTGATTATGAAAATAACTTTGTAGTGAATTCAATTGCTCAAGGGATGTACTCTATTCGATTAACTCGACCTACTGGTGAAAGGATTGTTCAGAAACTTTGTATCGTTCGCTAACATTCTTCGATCTTAATCGGTTCATAAAACAAAAGCCATCTGCCGGTATCGACAAATGGCTTTCATATTGAGTGCGGTTTCGATGCTGCCTACTCATGTGTCCAGCATGAATAAGACTACTATTGACTATCAACTGGGAATCATTGATGCATGTTTCCATACAGCAATGAATAAATTTTTGTTGTCTGTTGCCAAGGTCTCTTATAGAAATCTGTAAGAGCAATAGTATTCACCTATTTCCGTAATACCGTCTGGGGTAAGTCGGTTGCTCCTTTGGTGAGCGGAGCTGCTCCATGCTTCTTGTTTTTCGTTCCTCCTTTTTTAATCGGTTTCGTTTTCGGCGGCGGCTTGTTCACATCAAGCCCGTTTACCTCCAGAAATGCATTGACGAACTGCTCGTCGGAAGCAGCCAACCTGATGAAGACCGCCTCTTCGATCTCTTCATCAGCATGCTTCTTCGTCTTGTGCTGCGTTTTTCTTTGAAGCGTATGGCTTTATATTTTACCAAATGGCCCAAGCAGACCCACCATCCTTGGCATCACGTTCAAAAAAGCCATTTTATCGATTACAAGTTCTGCAGGAAGCATATTTCCGGTAGCGGGGAAGTTTATCGTACAGCATTAAACTAGGATATTGACGTGCTTTCATCGGACGTAGTATACTATGAGTATATGACTCTCAATTGGAAAAACATTTACAAAAAACACAAAGGAAATTGGGTTGCTTTTGCCAATGACGAAAAAACTGTTCTTGGGAGCGGTAAGAGCGCAAAACAAGCCCTCATTCAGGCAAGAAAAAAAACCAATCAAACTCCTATTCTTGCAAGAATGCCTCAAAGTCTTGAAGCATTTGTTGGCGCTCTATGAAATTCAATTACAAAGAATACGGCATAGACACTATCCGTCCAATAATTCCAATTCAGCTAATTCATAACAATCAAAAAATCGGTTATGAAGTTCTTGTCGATTCAGGAGCGGATCTCTGCGTATTCAATGCTGAAATCGGAGAAGCGATAGGGATTGATATTGAAAGAGGAAAGCGTCGAATGATCTCTGGAATAGGCGGCAAAAGCGCTATAATGTTTCTTCACACAGTGCAAATTAAAGTAGGTGAACAAGAATATAAGATCGAAGCTGGATTTATGCCTGATGTTGCAGGGAGAGTAATTCAGTATGGTGTTGTGGGACAACAAGGTTTTTTTGAAAATTTTATTGTCAAATTTGATTATCAAAAAGAGGAAATTGAATTAAAGAATTATTCATCAAAATAATTTAAAGTTGCAACCGGGTTGACAAAAAATTTCAAATGAATAGAATGCCTTTGGTTGAACTTTATTATGTTAATTATGTCCGTCGCCCCGAAAGGGGCTGTTCCGAAAGGAATGAAACGACAGCGGGAATAATACATATCTAAGCTTACCTTCTTAACTGAAGGCTCTTTACTTTTTCTTTATTTTTTCTTAGAAGTGTGCTATGCTTCTTCTAACCCCTATTGTATTGCATTAGGGTATCTTGGCGAAAGCCTAAGCAGAAAGCCCGGAGTCGTTTCCTGGGCTTTTTGTTTTATGTTTTTACAATTTAAAGATAAGTACGAAGAATATTTTAAGCATTTAGAGCGTGAAGGAAGAACTTCCAAAACAATTAGCGAGCACAAGCGAATGCTTTGTGATTGGTTTCCCGAATCATTCAAAAATAAATGGCTTTCCCGCATTAGAAAAGCGGATACTGCCATACTCAAAGAAGCAGGAAGAGCGCATGGTGAACATGGAGAAACGCGTGCTATTGTTGCATTTCGGAGATACGCTGATTTCCTGCAATCAGAATTACAAATCAAACTTCCTTTTGATTGGCGCGATGTTAAGGTGCCATTAGTAAAAGATAAAGAGCAACCCGTTTTTGAAGATTACGAGCTCGCTACACTCTTCAATGTAATGGAAACAATGGAAATCGGCAGCGTACATGGCCGCCGAATGTCATGGACAATGCAAGCATTTTTTGAAGGACTTTTCGGTACTGGTTTGAGAATGCATGAAGCACTTTCATTGAAGCGAACGCAATACCCTCTAATGCTTGAAACAAGGAAAGTAAAAGTATTGCGAAAAGGAAAAAAGGAATGCGAGGTTTCCGTTTCAGAACGCGCCATTCAAAAAATCGGAGAATATCTTGATCGGAGAAATGATACATCAGACGCAATGTTTGTGAATTCATGCGGGGAACCACTTCGCGAATCAACAACAAAAAGTTATTTTCAGCGACTGCGTATCAAACTCCGCAAGCTTGGTTTCGAAGAAATAGCGAATAAATTAAGGAGCCATACATTCCGAAGATCACTGGCAACGTATATGCTTGAACATGGTGCAGATATAAAAGCGGTACAAACCGTCATGGATCACGTATCGGCACGAACAACATTGAAACATTATATCCGCAAAAATAAAAACCGTGCTCACCTTCTTCACCAATCAATTTTATCAAAGCTTCCTTTTGAAGAACTCGCAAAACGATACAAGGAAAACAACGGGATTGTGTCAGTGAGAACAACCGAGAATGGAGGGCGTTGGATGGAATTAGATCAGCATTCATCTAATGAGCTTTCGCAATTGGTAAAGGGTTTGGCGCTACCGGAAAGCGATCAGAATAACTTTTTGTCAAAACTTAAGGAAATGATGAAAATATCTGCACAGACTCTTGCCCCGGAATATCTTGGCTAAGAGTTTGCATGAGTTTTCCACAGAATCATATTGCCCATAACACGAGAGTGCGATATTATAAACTTGTTCGATACTCTCGTGGTTTAAAAAATCTTTCAGCACTTCGGTCTAAAACTAGCTTGCAAATACTTTCAGTGGTCCAAGCGCTAACAGTGTAGAAAGATTTTATAAAGAACCGTCGAGTATCGAACTCGGCGGTTTTTTGTTTTTTCTAAAAAACCAATATAGCGGTCTGTGGATCATATAGCACGAAAGAATTGGCATTGTCCCAAGCCTAAGTAGGTCGGAGGAAACGACCAATGCGAATTTCTATGCTCCATAGGCCGCTGTATGTAATTTATGCAGCGGTCGAATTATCAAAATTAACACCTCTCTTTTTAGAGAGTAATCATTATGGATATATGGGATCGTGAATTAAAACAACGCGTAATAAGAAAAATGCGTTGGGAAAGAATTGAGGATTTTTCTGACGAGGAATTGGAACGGGTCTTTGCGGACTTCGATATTCCCGAAGAAGAATATCTCACTGTTGTGGCAAGACTCGTTGATGACGGATTAACAATCGACAACCTGAATTCTTGGGATATTGCATTGTAATTAAAATTTGAAAGCCACCTACCAATAGATTTGGCAGGTGGCTCATCAATGCAAGGTCAATCTCTGTTATCCGTTCATTTCTCTTTTGTAGAATTTCGGCGGTGTCCCGCTGATGTGATGCGCTCTAGCATACTTGTCTGAAAATTCCTTATTAGTAAGCTGGTGAATGAAAACGCACATGAGTAATTCTTTTGCGGATAATGTTTTGATTGCTTTTTGAAATTGATGTCTAGGCACTCTGTTCTCGTTCATGGTTTTTTGGTTGTAGATTTGAGGGTTTATTTGTCTGGAATTTTTCCTGTTTGGTATTGATATAAAAAAGCTTTGAATCGTTCTTTTGCTCTTGCAACAGCACGTTCGAACGCTGCATCGCTCGGTATGCCGTATCGCTGCATTAACAACTCCTGCGCATCTTCTTTCGATAAGGTGCTACAGAAGTAGGTCCTGATTATGTCTGCGTCTTTTACGGACAGTTTTGCGTACACAAAGTCCTGAGCTGCGATCATCTCCTCATCAAATCCATTCCCTGTAGAGGTGGATTCCACAATGCGGTTTTGCCCGGAAGTAAGATCAGCCGAGCTGATAGTAGCCTTACGCTTGTTCTTCTTGTAAGCATTGAGGATGCGCCAATAAGCTTTTAGACACATTCGTGCCAGTAATCGCTTGAGCACTATCCCATCTTCCTCCTCTTCACCTACAGTAAACTTTCCCTTGCGAATATCGCGCTCCATTTCTCCCAAAACTGCATAATAAACATCTTCTGCTATAACCGAACCTTCTTTTAGTTTAAAGGCTTTGTAGCATTTCCCATAAAATGCTTTATAGAACTGATCACAGATCCTGCCATAAAGCTCTTGGAATAAAGTAGATGCTGTTGTGTCATCAGAAGCTGCGGCTACCGCGCGAACCAGTTGGGAAAGTGTAAGGGTCGATTTCATAGGAGATGTGTTTTAGAGGTTTGCCAATTATGTATATACCACTGCGAAAGCCTGAAAATGACACGGGGTAGAAAATTTATTTTTCTTGACCATTTCCCGTGCTGAAAGTGGTATGTACATATAGCTATACCACTCCCATGCACGAGATTATCAGGCTTTCCCTTCGAGAAATTGCACGCCGACTCCAGGTTAAGGACTCTCGAACTGCACGCAAGTGGTGTATGCGGCAGAACATAGCTCTCCTTTGGGACATGGGCGCAAAATCCCCTTATGTGATTAAAACTGAATTTGAAGCTGCGCTGCTTATTTCTTTGGTTTCATACTTAAAAACCCGGTACGGCGCAGAATGGCAAAAGGCATTATCAATTTACCAGTCCGGAGATATTGGTGGACTCATACGCATAACGCAGAGTGATCCTAAAAGTTGTGCTCGTCCGAAAAAAAATATTCGCGGCGAAAACGCCTCCCGCTTTTATGGGAAGCTCATGGACTCCATCTCCGACAAAAAAAATCATGGATAACAAACCACTGCATATTCCTCAAACGAAAAAGCTGAAAGGGCTGAAAGTCCACTGCTATGAATGTGGGACTACAGTCGATTCCATCTGCAAAAAAACTGGCGCAGGGATTGCCACTTGCAAGCATGGACAAGATCACGTTTTCAAGGCATTCGCTCACGTGCCGGGAACTGACAATGCACGAAAAACAAAGGCACTCCCAACGCGCAATCTGGAAGAAGCGCGACGGCTGACTTTGGAATTCCAAAAAGAGATAAAGGAAAATGTAAATAATGCGCCGAAAGAAATTACAATGTTACCCGAACACGTAAAACTTTTCCAATCGGATATTCAAAAAATCGCTGCACCAGTAGCACCACAGGAGAAATCGTACAACCTTATTGAACTCATGGCGCAATACGTAGGCTACCTCAACAACGATCCTGAACTTGTTCCAGAACATAGGAAAAAAGAAAGGAGTAAAAGTCATCTTTCCCAAGTCGAACTCGTATTCAATTACTGCATCGCTGCCTTTCAGAAAAATGGGTATGAAGTAAAAACATTGCGTGCCGATCAAGTTAATGATCGCATGATCGGCAAACTGCACAGCTACCTACTGGAAGATAAAAACTACGGAAATCGCTCATACAATAGGGCAATTTCCGTAATGACCAGTTTCTATAAATACCTTTCGCTCGAAGGGTATCAGGTCGCGAATCCCTTTGAAACAGTTATACGAAAACCAACGAGTGAAAGTGTAGAGACTATCGACAAAGAGGAATTTGAACGCCTGCTCGACATTATTCAAAAGCCGGAGCTCGGTATGCATTCAGTATCGAAAAACAAGCGAAAAAGTTTCTACCGACCGTATATGCACCATGCTCTTGAACTTGCGCTCTACAGTGGGCGCAGGCGCGAAGAAATCGCACGAATGAAATGGAGTGACATTGCACGCAATAAAGACGGCAAGGCTCTCTATATCGCGGTAGCGGATCTCAAAGTAAATCGTCAGAAAAATAATTCCGAGAAGGATGAGAACCTGAAATATAATTATGTGCCAATGACACATGAGCTTTCCGAACTCCTGTCACGTATGAATGAAAATGAATATCGGGATACGGAAAAGTATATTCTTGCTCCGAATGAAACGATGTCGCGCCAAACACTGACAAGCTTTCTTTCTCGATCATTCGCGCATTATCACGCGCAACTGAATACCGGCCGCGAACTTTCCTTCAACTGTCTTCGCCGGACAAATTTCAGCCGTCTTTCAAGTGAAAAGGGAATTGAAGATACTAAAGTTGTTTCGGGACATTCGAGTGTCCAGGTGTTAAAGAAGCACTACATTGATACGCGCGTCATTGCAAGCGTGGCTAAAGATTTCAGCGTGTTCGGAAAAAAGAAGAAGGAGAAAAATTCTGAAATTGACGAGATCAGAAACAGGCGCGATAAGCCAGACAAAGGACTTGATATTGCAATCTAATCTGGAAATTTCCGCACCCTGTTCCGCACTCTGACAGCTTTTTTCCCACTTTGGCGATCTTCCTAAAAACAAAAAAGCCCCGAAACTTTTCAGTCTCAAGGCTTTGCATCTGCTCCTTCTCCTGGGCTCGAACCAGGGACCCCATGATTAACAGTCATGTGCTCTAACCAGCTGAGCTAAGAAGGATAATATCTGGTTACTACAATAATTCAAGAACGATGATCTTCTACAATACTCGAATCATTCCGGACTTGTTCGGGAATGATTAACCGTCATGTGCTTCCCGACTTATT
>JBDSHN010000008.1:0-39459 GCA_039918435.1 Bacteroidia bacterium
CGGAATTACGAAAGCGTTTATCACCGTAAAACATCGTTATCCAATGCTGTCGCTGGGAAATACCTACAGCATGGAAGAACTCGCGGATTTTGATGAGCGTGTGCGCAAAGGACTTGGCGGTGATGAAGCGGAATACGTTTGCGAATTGAAATATGATGGTGTTGCAATTGGTGTGCGTTATGAAAATGGTGCGCTTGTGCAGGCCGTAACACGCGGTGATGGTGTGCAGGGCGATGATGTGACAACAAATGTCCGCACGATACGCAGTATTCCTTTGAAAGTGAAAAGCAAACACCCGGATGATTTTGAAATACGCGGAGAAATCGTTTTGCCGCGCTCAGTTTTTAATAAGATCAATAAAGAAAAAGAAGAGCTCGGAGATCCGCCTCTTGCCAATCCGCGGAATGCTGCTTCTGGAACGTTGAAAATGCAGGACTCTGCTGTTGTGGCTTCGCGTAAGCTCGATTGTTACATGTATTCTGTATTGGGAAATAATATTTCTTTTGAAACACATTATGAAAGTCTCGAAGCTGCACGCGCATGGGGATTTAAAGTTCCTGTGCACACCGAAAAAGTAAAAGGCCTTGAAGGCGTGCAAAAGTTTATCGAAAAATGGGACAAAAAAAGATTCACACTCGACTTTGATACGGATGGTGTGGTAATAAAAGTGAACAGCTATGAACAACAACGTGCGTTAGGATTCACTGCAAAATCTCCCCGCTGGGCTATCGCTTATAAATTCAAAGCAGAACGCGTCTCGACACAATTACACGCCATTACTTACCAGGTTGGTCGAACAGGCGCAGTTACTCCAGTCGCAAATCTCGAACCGGTTCCCTTGGGCGGAACAATTGTAAAACGCGCTTCCCTTCACAATGCAGACATCATCGAAAAGCTCGACGTGCGTGAAGGCGATTTCGTTTTCGTTGAAAAAGGAGGCGAGATCATTCCGAAAATTATCGGCGTTGATCTTACTAAACGAAAACCAGGAACACATCCGCATGAATACATTACCAATTGCCCTGAATGCAATGCTGCGCTTGTGAGAGGTGAAGACGAAGCCAATCATTATTGCCCGAATGAAAATGGTTGTCCGCCGCAGATAAAAGGAAGGATCGAACATTTTGTCGGCCGCCGCGCGATGGATATTGATTCGCTCGGTGCAGAAACAATCGCACAGCTTTTTGATGCCGGAATTATTCGCACGATTGCTGATCTGTATAGCCTCGGAAATAAAAAGGAAGAGTTGCTTTCGCTCGAACGCATGGCAGAAAAATCGGTGAATAATCTGCTTGAAGGAATTGAAGCATCGAAAAAAATTCCATTCGAAAGAGTTTTATTCGCCATCGGAATCCGTCACGTAGGCGAAACAACAGCAAAAAAAATCGCGAATCATTTCAGGAACATGGAGGCGATCAGGAATGCAACGCGCGAGGAATTGTTGCAGGTGGGCGAAGTAGGAGAGATTCTTGCCGACAGTGTGCTGGATTATTTCCGCGATCCGAAGAATGTGGAACAGTTAAACATTCTTAAAAAAGCGGGATTGCAATTCGAACTTTCTGAAGAACAATTGTCGAACAGAACTGAGAAATTAGCCGGACTTACATTTGTGGTTTCCGGTGTTTTCTCCCGTTCAAGAGATGACATGAAAAATCTTATCGAGCAGAATGGCGGAAAGAACACAGGATCTGTCAGCGCGAAAACTTCTTATCTTGTTGCAGGTGATAATATGGGTCCTGAAAAAAGAAAAAAAGCAGAGAAGGCTGGTGTTAAAATTATCTCCGAAGAAGATTTATTGCAGGTAATTAATAATTGACCCTAAAACATTTTTTTATCATAAGGCACGTTTCGCAAATGTGCCTTATGATAAAAAAGATCACTAACCACCAACTTTTCCCTTGGGATTAATCGCTAACATAAGATCATTTTACGCCAACCGGCAGATCAGGAGTGAAGCAAAAAATGTTTCGCGTCAGAAGCTCGTATGCAATATTGATGATGCTAAAACGATTGGGATTGTTTTTCCGTTTACAGGGAATGAAGATTTTGAATTGCTGAAAAAATATGTTTTGTATTTGCGTGAGCACAAGAAAAAAGTAAAAGCTATCGGTTATTATAAAACAAAGGAAGAACCACCGATACAGTATTCAAAAGTGGATTATGATTTTTTTTCAAAGAAGTCGCACAATTGGTACGGAAAGCCAACGGATCATCTCGTTACAAACTTTGTAGAAGAGGAGTTCGATATCATGATCGATATCAATCCGGATAAGGATGCTGTAATTACTTATGTTGCGGCTCTGTCAAAAGCAAAATTCAAAGTCGGACGCTTCGAAGAAACAGATTTCATCCACGATCTGATGTTTGAATCGCCGAAGGAAAAAGGGTTGAAATATTTCCTCCGGCAGGTAGACACATATCTTACCGTCATCAACAAACCAGCGTTGAAGCCTGTTGCGTGAGAGCCATTCTAAATCACCAAATCCCCCTACCTTTAGATCCTATAAACAGAAACATTTTCTTCTATGAAATCACCTTTCTCCGGCACCGGCGTTGCAATTATCACTCCTTTCAAAACGGATGGCTCAATAGATTTCCCTGCACTAAGCAAAGTCATTGACCATATTATAAAAGGTAAGTGTGAATACATTGTGGTGATGGGAACTACCGGCGAATCTCCTGCACTTTCTAAAAATGAAAAGCAGGAAGTGCTCCGGTATGCAATTGAAGTGATTGCCGGACGCGTTCCTGTTGTGTATGGAATAGGAGGAAACAATACTGCCGAAGCTGTTCACCAATTGATCACCACCGATCTGCTCGGAGTCTCGGGGATTCTTTCTGTTTCTCCTTTTTACAATAAGCCGAATCAACGCGGAATTTATGCGCACTATAAAGAAATTGCAGAAGCATCGCCATTGCCAATCATTCTTTACAATGTTCCCGGCCGCACAGCCATGAACATGTCGGCTGATACAACATTAAAGCTTGCGCACGATTTTCCGCGCATTGTTGCCATCAAAGAAGCATCCGGAAGCCTGGAACAGATCATGAGCATCATCAAAGACCGCCCGAAAGATTTCCTGGTGATCTCCGGTGATGACCTGCTTACGCTTCCGATCATTGCGAGTGGGGGAGATGGTGTTATTTCCGTTGTAGCGAATGCATTTCCAAAACAATTTTCTGAAATGGTACGCCTCTTTCTTGATGGCAATTTCAAAGCAGGAAATAAATTGCATTACCAGCTGATGCATATTACGCAATTGTTTTTTGCAGATGGAAATCCGGGTGGTGTGAAAATTGCGCTTGAAGCACAGAAGCTGATCAAACCAAACCTTCGTCTGCCGCTTTACCCGGTAAATGATGAAGTAAGAAAATCGATCATTGCTGAAACACGTAAATTGAAGAAATAACATTTCATTAATTCAGCCATCTTTCGCCATGAGCAAACGAATGCTTTTCGTATTTCTTTTTCTTGCAGCAATTACTGAGCTGTCAGCACAAACTACAGTAAGCGGTTCTTTCGTTCACGACAGCATTCTCCGGACATATTCCTTTTACGTTCCCGCATCTTACATTCCCGGGCAGCCTGTTCCGCTTATATTGAACCTGCACGGAACTGGTACTGACGGTGCATACCAGGCCCAGCACCGCGATTTCAGACCGATCGCTGACACTGCGAATTTTATCGTCGTTCATCCTGACGGAACCATCGAACCGAATCTTAATCAGCGGTTTTGGAATTACGGAAATGTCCTGTCTTCAACAGTCGACGATGTTGGTTTCCTGGAAGTGCTCATCGATACAATTTCGGCGCATTACAGCATTGATCAGTCGCGCGTGTACAGTGTCGGAATGTCAAACGGTGGATTTATGACCTACTATCTCGCCTGCCAGACCAACCGTTTTGCAGCGATCGGTTCAGTGACCGGCTCGATGAGCACGGGTATGTATAACACCTGTAACCCTGCAAGGCCAACGCCGTCTATTCACATTCACGGCACCAGCGATCCCATTAACACCTACACAGGAACTTCTACCTCGATGGGTATCGAACAAGTATCACTATTTTGGGCCAACGAGAACGGCTGCGATACCATTCCCATCATAATTCCTGTTGCGGATATTGATACCACAGATAACGCAACGGCTGAACGTTACATTTATGCAAACGGAATTAATGGTAATACGGTCGAGCATTTCAAAGTGACCGGCGGCGGACATACATGGCCAGGACAGTACGTGTTTACTTTCCTGGGTAATACCTGCATGGATTTCAGCGCGAGTATCGAGATCTGGCGTTTCTTCAATCGTTACCGGCTGACTTCCGTTGCAGAACATGAAGCTGTCGAAACAGGGATCGGGCCTAACCCGGTTTCCGGCAAACTCAATATTCATGCAGAAGGCCATACTGTTACAGGGATTATAATTCTTGATATGCAGGGAAGGGTGGTGGAGGAACAAACGAATGAAAATATTACCTCTATCGATCTGAGTCACCTGAAGGCAGGATTTTACATTGTTAAAATTTCCGGCGAAGGATTTTATGCGACGAAAAAGCTGGTGGTTTCTCCGCAATAATCCTTTCAAGCAAGGGCACGTGGATTTAGCAGAAAGTCTCTGGAAATTCCGGATATTTTGGATTAAAGTAAAAGCTGGTTCCTTAATAATTTTACCGATATTTGGAATAAGGATCTCCTCTCAGAATTAAATCCAAACCAATACACTTCAATGAAGAATATTTACAAAATGCTTACGGCAGCTTTTACACTTGTTGCCGGAATTTCTGCGTACGCGCAATCGAGCCTGAATGTAACACAACAATTTCATCTGCCTATTGCCGGACAAACCTGTGCAAACATCTGCGGCTATACAGATCCTTTGGGAAATGAATACGCGCTCGTAGGAGCAGCACAAGGCATGTGGATCGTTAATGTAACCGTTCCTTCTGCGCCGGTTACTATCACACAGATTCCCAATGTGGATGATCTCTGGAAAGAAATTAAAGTGTACGGAAATCATGCTTATGTAACCACAGAAGGTGGCGGCGGATTGCAGATTATAGATCTTTCTCCATTACCTGCTGCACCGACTACGTATCATAACTATACTGGTGATGGGGCTATAGCCGGCCAGCTGAATAGTATTCATGCGTTGCATATTGATACAACTTTAGGCTTTTGTTACTTGTTCGGATCAAATCTTTTCGGTGGCGGCGCTGTTGTGCTTGATCTGAATACTGATCCTTACAACCCGGTTTATGTTGGTAAGTATCAGAATCCAGCTTCCAATTATGTGCATGATGGATATGTGGACAATGACACACTTTACGCGGGCCATATTTATATTGGTGTTTTTTGTGTGGTGGATATGACAAATAAAGCGGCACCGGTTATTCTTGCAACACAAAATACTACAACAAATTTCACTCACAATACCTGGCCAAGCAAGGATAAAAAATTCCTGTTTACCACAGACGAAAACTCCAACTCTTACCTCACCGCCTACAATATCTCTGATCTGAATAACATTCAATATTGCGACAAAATCCAATCTGAATTTCCGGCCAGCGGTTCGATCGTACACAATACGCACATCCTCGATAATTGGGCAATCACTTCCTGGTACCGCGATGGATTTGTAATTACCGATGTAACACGCCCGATGAATCTTATAAATGTCGGTTGGTATGATAATTACCCGGCGGCTGGTAATGGGTTTAATGGCGATTGGGGTGTTTTTCCTTTTTTCCCTTCCGGAACAATTGTTCTTTCCAATATTGAGGATGGTTTATATGTGTATTCTCCCAACTATGTGCGTGCCTGTTACCTTGAAGGAGTTGTGCGCGACAGTATATGCGGTTCTGTTTTATCAGGTGTAACAGCAACTATTTCTTCTGTGAATGTGACAGAAGTAAGCGATATCAACGGCGAGATCCGTACAGGAACTGCGATCCCGGGAACGTATAATGTTACGTTTACAAAACCGGGCTATATAACGTATACAATGAACAATGTTGTCTTCTCACCCGGAGTTCTGGATACATTCAACATCAATTTGTATTCTGCAAATACTGTTGCATTCAGCGGTAACACATCAAATGCAATAACAACAAATAATATTCCCGGTGCGCAGGTGATGCTATCAAACGCAAATAACACGTACAATTTTGTAGCAGATGCAAACGGTGATTTTTCAAACTGTAGTGTAATCTCTTCTACTTATAATTTAAATGCAGCCGCTTGGGGCTATGAGATGATCTGTACAACTACGCCGGTCAGCTCCGTTAACAATGTTCAGAATCTTCAGCTTACACCGGGTTATTATGATGATTTTACTTTTGATCTTGGATGGACAGTTCAGACAACAGCTTCCACTGGTGCATGGGAGCGCGGCGAACCGGTTGGAACAATGAACAATGCATCGCAATCAAATCCTGATTTTGATGTTACGTATGATTGTACAGATCAGTGTTACGTAACTGGAAATGCAGGTGGTTCAGCAGCGCAGGATGATGTGGATGATGGTGCCACAACACTTACTTCCCCGGTGTTTAATCTTACTTCTTATACGAATCCGTGGATCCATTACAGCCGCTGGTTTTACAACGCAGGCGGAAATGGCCCGGCAAATGATACACTGGTGATCAGTCTCACCGATGGAATTACCACACAAGTGCTGGAAAGAGTTCTTGCAACGACACCTGGAAATTCAACATGGGTAACCCGGAATTACCGTGTTGCTGATTATTTTACTGCCACACCAAACATGCGCCTGATCATTCGCACAGCTGATAATGCGGCAAGCGGACATCTGGTAGAAGCAGGTTTTGATGGCTTCAGCATTGCTGATTCTACATTGTCAGGTATTGCAGCAAATGATCTTTCAGCCGGAATAAATGTTTATCCGAATCCGTTTGATGGAACTACTTCTGTTCAATACGCGCTCAACACAATGCCGGTTGATGGTGCATTTATTGAAGTAAAAGATATCAGCGGACGAATTGTTGCCTCACAAATCGTTACTGCGCAATCAGGAACAATCGCATTCGGACAAGAGCTTGCAGGTGGAGTTTATTTCGTGCAGCTGGTGAACGGAACTTCTTATTCACCGGTAATCCGCCTGGTAAAAACAAAATAAAAAATTGTGCATAAGTCAGGGGCCGGCTACTTTGTCGGCCCTTTTTTTTAGATGAAAAAAATAGGTTTAACCGGCGGAATAGGAAGTGGTAAATCCACTGTTGCGGAAATTTTTTCGCGGCTTGGCATTCCAGTTTTTGTATCGGATCGTGTGGCTGCCGACTTGCAGGAAACGAATGAAGAATTAAAAAAAGAAATTATAAAAATTTTCGGAACATCCATTTATTCGGATGGTAAATTGAACCGTCGGAAAGTAGCTGAATTTGTTTTTGCTGATAAGAAAATGCTGGAGCAATTAAATGCAGCTGTTCATCCTGCAGTAGGAAAAGCGTTTGAAAAATTCTGCCTTGATAATAAAAATGCTGATTACGTTCTGAAAGAATCGGCCATTTTATTTGAGATAGGTGATGACAAAAACCTTGATGGGATGATCGTTGTTACTGCTCCTGACGAGCTGCGTATTCACCGCGTAATGTCACGTGATGGTTTGGAAAAGGAAGCCGTGGTTCAACGTATGAAAAATCAGATGAAGCAGGAAGAGAAAGTGAAAAAAGCAAGTCATGTAATTCTTAATGATGAGCAGCAGTTGCTTATTCCGCAGGTTTTATTTGTAAACGATGCATTATTGATTTTCATTTGCTGATTGGTATAAAAAAAAGAAGCGCGCCTGCGTTATTTGAAAAATTACTGGACAGATAAAACTGTTTGCGTTCCAGGCGTAAAGATCAATACGCCCAAAAATCCTGCATTCTGCTGTATGATTGCCAGTATTTCTATTGACGGATTAAACCGGAGGAAATAGAATATAAACTCCTGGGAAAATACAGGATACATTGCGTTGCCATCAATTGGGCAAATATTCATGGTGCACGCATTGTTGCGAAATTTGCACCAGCCTCGCCGATCTGCTTATAAAAGGAATTAAAGAAATTGCAGCATAAGCTGCCAATCCAAACTAAAAAACAAACTTTTTTCCTGCACGATAAACTTTACAGGTTGCAGCATTACCCAATTACGCGCATATTGAAATCAGTGTGATTGCGGTGCACGAATAATTTTCTTTCTATTGGTAATCCATCGCATTGTATGGACTGGGCGGATAATTAATATCATCATCAGAATCTATTTCCTCAATCTGCGTAACTCCGCGAAGTACTTGTGTGAGCACTTTACGAAGCGCCCTTTTAGCGTTATCTTTTTCTTCCTGTGTTGATTTTACATCCTCTGCTACAGCAATGAATTTTTTGAGCGCATCCATCTCTTCTTTTGGAGTAGGAATATGCTTTCCCTTCTTTAATGCTTTTCCAAGCTTCACATCAGGACATATAGTGTAAGCGGTTTCCAGGATTGCATAATTGCTTAAATTCTGTTGCCTGCGCATATTCTCAAGCTGCGGTTTGGTAAGGCTGCTGCCGCTGATGGCGCCCACAAATTCCACACTGCTGTGATCATGATTATAACCCATGCCTTGCTCTTTGCTGAATTCATCCTGGTTATATAATTCTCTTTTCATACCGGTTTGCGGACTCAGGCCCGGGAAACGATGCATCTCAAGTGAATTGAGATAACTCATCTGATCCTCGTCAGGCTTAGAACCGGTTTTCATTTCCTTCATATAAGAACTCACATCGGGACCAACTTTTACTGTTCCGAAACCAAAAGATGTAGAAAGCGTATGCGGGTCGACCGATCTGTCTTTCATGCTGGAATAGCCCTGTGTATTGATTTCAACATTATTCGGAGCCATAAAATCTAATCTGTGAAGATCAGACTGTCCGAGAGAATGTAAATTTATAAACGGGTTATTGCTTTTTGTAAAATCATTGGTTGTTGATCGTAGTCCCGGGTCAATGTCTTCGAGTTCCATACCAGTATCGGTAAACTCCGGCATTTTTTCAATCTGCCCGGTAAAATTTCCGAACGCTTTTCCACTTTCGTAGGAAAGCATTTTACCAAACTCTAATTCTTTAGCTCCGTAGCCAGTATTCAGTCCTTGTATACGCAGATCCTGTTCCTGATTTTTTTCCGACGTAGTCTTTTTCTTTTTGGTCTTTTTGGTCAGATAATCAACAAGGTCGTCAATGTCAGTAAAAGGCCGCGGTTCAACGACCATTTCATTTATATAATTTCTCAATTTCGCTTTCCATCCGAAAATCAGGCCAATTCCGCCTGAATTTGTTTCAACCAGATTAATGAGATCTTTTATTCCCAACCCTTTTTTACGCGGACTATAAATGTCGGTTCCCACCTGCATCGTGCGTTGCAAAACATTTTCGGTCTCAGAGCAAACTGGATTTAGCAGTGCAGAAGTCAAATAGGTATGACCTGCATCAAACCCAAACAATTGTACAGGCTTGCTTAAAATAGAATTGCTTATAGCTTCCTGCATTTTACGCTGTGCGGCGGTTTCAGGACGATTGTCCAAAAATGTAATTGAACCATTGCTTTGTTGTTGTGACAAAGAATGCGCTACAGCATTACTATCGTTATGTGTTGTATCTGTGTAAGTATTCATAAAACCCGTTACATCTTTCTACCGCTAATTTAAAAAAACAGGTAGCAATATGCAACGTTTACGGAAGATAAAATTTAAACAGCCTCTAAAATGAAAATGATTGATTTAAAACTTCTTCTCCGTTATTGGTATAGACAACCGAATAACTTCCAGGCGCCCATCCTTCTACTTTCAATTTGAATTCAAATCTTATTTTTCCGGCCGGGCAATTTGTTTTATTCGGATTCTGGTAAATTATTTTTCCGGTACTATCCTTCACGCATCCTTGAATTTCCACTGGAACAGCAGACTGAAAAGCGAGTTCTCCTTTTATTTCTTTCGTAACAATTACAATCCGGTTATTCTGATCTACTGTAATATCCCTCTTTGTATTATACCATGTGTCTTTTTGTCCTGTGGCCGTACAAAGAAATCCTCTTAATGCTTTTGAAGATTTCGGATCATCCGTGTAAACATTTGATACACTATGACTATCGGTCACGCACCAGATTGAATTTTGAATCGCCTCGTCATTACGGATCTTCAGTGAATCTAAAAAAGAAGTAAGGTTTTTAAGATTAGCGTTTTGAGTTGTTGCCAATTGAAATTTTGACTCTTTGGATGGAGAGCTGTCATGCGCTTCGGTGCAATAAGCAAACACTTTGAAGGTTTTTGCTTCTTTTTTATTAATCACCAGCAGCTGATCGCCGACTGTTACGAGGGTTTGCTCACCTTCATTATCAGGAACAAAAAGAGTTCCGGGTTTCATTTCTAAATTCAAAAGGTCATTGGTCAAATTCTTTATCTCAATATTAATACAATTACCAGAATGACCTCCAAGTGGCAATATCACCAATTCAATTTTCTTTTCAGCAAGCGCTTTTTCAAGTGAGATTATAGTGTTTTTGGAATTGAAAGAAGTTAATGCCAGGCTGAGGATCGAAACCAGCACGAGTATTTTTATCGTTTTCATAGGTGGATTTTGGGTTTATTTCTACGGATCTGAACGGTGGCTTCAAACCTGTACACTAAGAAACGGAAAATTCAGTTGATTATTTTTTGTCCGGCAAAACTACGTATAACGCCGTAGGTTCATGCGCATCAAAACTGGTAGGCGACTCCCACACCTAAAACATCTTGTTTGTTCTTTACGCTTTTGAAAATATGTCCATTGGAAATATGAATGGCATTGGCGCTTAATTTAAAATGGGAAGAAAGTGAATAGCTTATTGAAAACTCGTGATGCAGGCAAAATCCGAGATAATTGATTCCATCATTCGTATTGCTTTTCACCGGTTCACACCAAACCAAACCAGCCTGATAGCTGATGTATGTTTTTTTTACCAGTAGAAAGCTGAACCTTGTTCCCAAACCAATTGCATAATTGCCATACTTTGAATGGTGAACAATTAAATTTGCATTGATCTTTAATAATTTATCTTTCGCTTTTAAATGCACATAACTCAGATCGAATTGAAAAGGGAGATAAATATGATAAGTGAAGTTTATTGGTTCAAATCCCTGCAGTATAGTTTCCCTGTTCCTGAAAACACCTGCGATGATCTCGAGTTCTGGTTTTTTTATGTATAATTTAAAAACACCTCTGTCATTTTCACGGGCAGCATTTAAACTATCCAGCAGCAATTGTTTCGGATCGTCTTGTGCAATACATGGAAACGCAAATAGTGAAAAATAAATGAGCAGGTTTATTCTTATCAAAGTACGCAGCTTGTAGGCTAATAACTGGTTACAGAAATATTTCTTTCTTCAAATTTACCATAATGACTGCATATATTTATATCCGATAAACAGCTTTAACCGATCCTGATTTGAATCTCCGCGAAACGATACTCGAAGAACATTCCAAAGCACTATCCAACAAGATCATCAAATGGGTTGGTAATGATAAAAAACGTTTTGCTGAGCTTGTATATCTTTTTCTTACAGATGAATATCGTGTGGTGCAGCGTGCTGCATGGCCTTTAAGCGATATCGGTATCAAATATCCTGCGCTGGTAAAACCCTATTTAGGGAAATTTGTAAAGCTGCTTTCTGATAAAGAAAAACATCCTGCCGTTTCACGGAACATTCTTCGCATTTTACAGTTCATTGAAATACCTGCGAAATATCATGGTGAGGTGGTGAATGCTTGTTTTGAATTTCTTTTAAAAAGCGAATACCCGATTGCATTCAAAGCGTTTGGAATGACTGTGCTTGCGAATATCACAATCAAAGAGCCGGAATTAAAACGCGAGTTGAAAATTGTGATCGAAGAAATGATGAAGCAAGGTTCTCCCGGAATTAAATCGCGCGGAAGGATGGTGTTGAAAAAGCTGGAAAAAGCAGCCTAGTGCAATATTTCCCTGTTATTTTTTCAATCCAGGTACACCGCAACTTCACCATTTTCATTTTCCACTACAGAAATATGTTCCTGCATCGTAGTTGCAAGCGAAAGGCCGACAAAATTTGCCTTCACCGGATAACGTGTATGATCACGATCAACGAGGACAAGAGTAAGCAGCGCTTTAACAGGCGAGTCTAAAAATAATTTCACACCATACATCAGCGTCCGTCCTGAATTGGAAACATCATCCACTACGATCACCGTTTTATTTTCCATGCTTGCAATTGCAGGTGTGACAGACCCTTTTCCGTCGAGCGGAGCGTCTTTCGAAAGATTGACTTCACACAAAGTCACTTTAAGCGGTGAAATATCTCCAAGCAATGCAGTAATGCGTTGTGCAAGACGAAAACCATTACCCGAAATGCCGGCAACAATTATTTCCTGCTCATTATAGCAATGCTCATATACCTGCCAGGCCAAACGATTTAATCGCTGGTTAACCTGTTTCGGATTCATTACCAATGTTCGCGTTGTTGTCATTTCAGCTGCTGATTATAAGCACGAATATACAAATAGGAATTCAGTGAAAATTACTGAAAATAGCAGTAAATCCGGGAAAGAAATATCAATGCACAAAAATCAGCCAATTGCTCTGAAACCGTGTTTGTGTTCTGTTGTTACCAATCACTTCAGTCTTTTTATTTTCCGGATTTCTGATCCACCCTTCATCGTAACTTCCCATGTCGGTGTAAATTGCATCGCGCACTTTCATTTTTACAAGATCATCAGCAAATTCCTGCAACGTAACCGGACTTTTTGATTCTACAACCGCAATGATTCCATCATGGTAAATGACAACCGCTCTTCGTTGAAATAATTTTGTGTCCTTGTTGAAATTCAACGCTTCTCCGTCACGCACCATTTGAATCTGCTGTAAAAAAGATCCTTTCAAACCGGCAATGCTGTCTATCCAGGATTCGGTAAGTAATTTTCCTTCATCCGTTTTAATGATCTGCACTTTATTGTTTCTAAGAAGTAATCCGCCGCCGAGATGATGATTTATTTTTTTACGTTCAGTAATTTTTCCGTCAATAATAAAAAGCCCGTCAATGCTACCATCATCGAGCTGTGTAAATGCCGCCGGAATGCATAGCAGAATTGAAGTATCTGTTTTCAGCGGACGTTTATCTGTAAATGCAATTTTATTATCACGCAAATAATAAACACTATAAAATTCATCTTCATATTTCCACTTTGAATTTGTGGTAACAACAATGGAATCTTTTGTCGAAGGATCAGTTTTTGTTCCGTCGGCATTTATATGCACGCAAGATGTTCCCTGTAGAAGAAGCAAAAATAAAAACAGAAAAATAGACTTCATTATTATTTTTTATTGCAGGAATGAATTACGAATGAAAATGAATTTACGAATTGTGATTCAGGAAAAATTATTTTGCAAAATTCGCGATTTTCGTTTTGATTCGTAATTCGCAGCCAGCTGATTATTTTCCATTTAAGATAACCTGTTCTAATGCATTGCATGTTTGTTCCCAGTTGTAACGGTCGTGCACCATGCGGTAGCCGTTTTCTGCAAGCTGTTCCGCTTTATCGGGATGATCGAGCAACATGTGAATGTGTGTGGCGAATTGTTCCGGTGTATCAGCCACCAGCACCTGTGAATCAGGAATTGCTTTGAGCGCATTATTCGAGAGGGTAGTGGTGACGCATGGAATTTTCATCGCCATCGCTTCGAGCAATTTATTCTGAAGTCCGATGCTGGATTGCATGGGCGCAACAAGAATTTTTGAACGTGCAAAGCTTTTACGAATGTCATCTACCCAACCGGTAACGATTATATGTTCGGACTGTAATGCTAGCACTTCTGCCGCCGGACTTGCACCCGAAATGAGAATACGCGTGCCTGGTTTTTTCTTGTGAACGATCGGAAGAATTTTTTCTGCGAGATAAACCGCGCTTTCCACATTTGGCGGATAATTCATATTGCCATTAAAAAGCAATTCGAAATCTTTTTCTTCCGGCATCGGCTTGAAAAAATCGGTGTCGACGCCATTTGCAATTACATGTACCGCGGATGGATCAGCAACAGGTAAAAGATCACGGTCTTGCTGCGAAATGATCGTGAGTGAATTAAAATCATTAAAAACAGCTGCTTCATAATTCAGCAGGCGTTTCCATTCCATTTTAAAAACCCAACGCCAGAGCACACTCACTTTGCTGATGCGCCGCTCAATTCCTTTTGAAAAAATATCCATGTAATCCAGCGTACGTGGAATTTCTTTATGATGCCGCACATATTCCGCGCTCCTGATCAGCTGTGCAAAAATGCGATCAGGTTTGCTTTTGGCAATGATATCATCCAACTTTCTTTTCGCTGATGGACTTGTGAAATAGGCGACCTGCAAAGGAATGCCGCTGAATAACCCGCGGATGAGATTAAAGACCACGCCGATCCTGGAAATATTGAAAACGTGAATTTCATTGCAGAATTTCTTCAGCTCTTTTTCTGCATCAGGATGTAGTGTTGCATCATTGATCGCGCAAAGAATGATTGTATGTTTTTTAGAAAGATGACGGATCTGGTGATACGCACGCAGCTTATCGCCTTTTTCAAGCGGCCACGGAACACGGGATGTAAGGCAGAGTATTTTCACTTCAGGATGCTGCTGTAAAAGTCGGTCAATTTTTTTGATGCAATGTCAGAATCGAAATGAGTTTTTGCAAAATCTTTTGCACGATGCCCCAGCTCCCTTGCATAAATCTCATTATTCAGCAGCTGGCAAATCGCAATTGCAAAATCCGCGGCTGTATTTTTGATCATGAGTTGCTTTTCATTTTCCGCAGCCGTTCCTTCGGCGCCGATGGAAGTAGTAACTATTGGCTTGCCAAGCGCCATTCCTTCCACGAGCTTCACGCGCATTCCTCCGCCGGTGAGCAAAGGCACAGTCATGATGGCATATTCATTCATGAATTCAAAAGCATTTGAAATTTCACCGTGAATGAAAATATTTTTGCCTTCAAACCGGGCCTCACCTGTTGGAAAATCTCTTCCGGCAAGGTGCAACTCAGCATGCGGAACTGAAGCAAGCACTTTTGGCCATACTTCGCTTACAAGCCAGCTTACACCTTCAATATTCGGTTGCCAGTCCATCGCACCGATGTGAAAAACGGAAAATGGTTTTGGCTTTTTCTCTGTTATATTTTCCGGAAGACGCATCGCAAAAGGCAAAACTTCCATAGTATTGCTCCTGACTTTTGTCATGTCATTGATCGTGTGTTCATCTTCGGCGGTGATTGGTAAAATGCCGTCCACCTTTGTAAATGCAGCAGTTTCGTAAGTGAAAAAATTTTTTGCCAGGTGTGCAAACCATTTTTTCTTTACCGCATTTTTTTCCTGCAATGTTCTCCTGTTCCACAAATGCGCTTCCACATTATGCGCGCGCAAAACAATTTTCGCCTTGCTGTTTTTACGAATCACATCGAAGTATGGCATCATGTACAGGCTTTCCAGCTGCACAATATCGAATGTTTCTTTTTGCAGGACCGCTGTTAATCTATTTTCAAATTCCAGCGAATAAAACCGATCAACATTGTAACAGGAAGAGGAAAATAAATTTGCAAATGCGCTGGCGATCCTTACCGATGTATCAATAAAAACAGCTTCAATTTTTGTTGCGTTTTTATATGCAGCATCAATTTTAGCAGGAAGAAACGGGTGTTTTTTTGTTTCGATGCAGATCACTTTCACTTCATGTCCTGCGCTGAGCAGACTTTCCGTCACGCTGTTCATGGCCAGTGCACCGCCATCAACGGCAGGAACAGGAGGCTTGGGAGTGAGCTGAAGAATGCGCATAACGTGTGAATCTAAATCTCCGTTGGCGGATCAGGGTCGGAGACTTTCTTTTTTCTGAATAAGTTTCTTACCCGTGTTATAATTCCGACACTGTCGAACATTCCTGAATCAGCGGTTGCTTTTTTCGTCAGCCAGAAACCGAGCGGAACAAATGTCAGACAGCCAAACCACATTCCGAATTCGGCAGGAACAGTTCCTTCTTTCGAAAGTTTTTCCCCCACGATGCTCATTACCCAAAACAGTAAAAAGAAAACGATGGAAATAACTACCGGTAAACCAAGTCCGCCTTTTCTGATCAATGCCCCAAGCGGAGCACCAATAAAAAACATCAGCAGGCAGGCAACTGACAAGCTCCATTTTTTCCAGTATTCGATCTTAAAACGAATGATTGATTTTTCTTCTGAATCTATTTCATTGAGCTTTGATTCTACTGCTGCTTTACAATTTCTTGCGTTATTCAGCGCCAGCTCAAACGTCCTTGCTTTTTCCGGACTGCTGAGTGCAAGCATAAAATTTTCATTCTTTGGTTTTACTTTTAACGAATCAATAGATTTCCAATAGGTTTTTATCTTGTGGAGATAAGCATTGCTGAGCTGTGAATAGAATGCGCTTTTGTCTTCGCGTACAGATTGTTTCATGGTATCGATATAGCTCAGCAGTTGTCCGCCGGTAAGCATTTTATCATTTTCCTTGAATAATTCAGGGTTTGTACGAACCATTTTCAGTGCAGATAAATCGATACGTGTTACCTGCTCTTTAAATTTAATGCGGATAAAAGGCTTTGTGATGGCAGCATTCTGTACATCCCAGTTTTCCCTGTACGTTTCACCGTTTTTCAATTCGAGTACAAGAAAGCTGTTATCGGCAGTAACGCTCATTTTTCCGTATTCTGCAATGGTGAGCTGCACATTTCCCGCCTGTTCACTGTGATCATAAATCATAATGCCTCTCAGTACCTGGCCGTCATCATCAATTTTATTAATCCTGATGCTGTAGCCGTCAACACCCGGATTATAAAAAACTCCTTCTTTCACATTCAGCGCAGGTTTTTGCTGGTGAATGTCGTAAAGCGTTGACATGGCTTTCAGGTTAATATACGGCAGCACATAATTGGAGAACATGAATGCGCCGATCATGATAAAAAAAGTGAAGATGAAGATCGGGCGCATGATCCGTATCAGCGAAAGTCCGGAAGATTTTAATGCGGCGAGCTCATAGTGTTCAGCCATGTTGCCGAATGTCATGAGTGATGAAAGCAGCACCGCCATAGGAAGGGCAAGCGGGATCATCTGTAATGCGGCGAATGAAAATAATTCAGTGATGATGTTCCATTCAAGCCCTTTTCCGACGAGCTCATCAATCCATTTCCACAAAAATTGCATGAAAAGGATGAACACCGAGATCACGAACGTCAGCGCGAACGGCGGCAGGTAGGATTTGAAAATAAAACGACTAAGTGTTTTCAAGAGCTGTAAAGATAACAAGCCCTCCGCGATTCAGGCAAAATTCGCAACAGTTCATTAACAAGACTTCTGAAAACAAGCCGTCCCGCCTTTTTGGGGCGGGACGGTTGCTAAATGGTATGCTGAATTTTAATCTTGTTTTACAACTTTTTGCATGTAAGTCTGGCCATTTGCGGTTACGCGCAGGAAGTAAATTCCGTTAGCGTGTGTGCTGAGGTCAAGCTGTTTCACATAAACACCAGTTACATCTGAAGCTTTATCGCTGTAGATCACTTGTCCTTCAACAGTTACAAGCTCTATGGTGAGGGCTTTGTAATCTGCATCATTGATGGTCAGTGTGAAAGAACCGTTGTTCGGATTCGGGAACAGGTTCATTCCGGCAGCTATGAAAGGTTCTGTAATACCTACACAAGCGCTGACAGTGATTGTTGCCGGATCAGATGCTGTACAACCGTTTACATCGGTGAATGTATACATCAGGTTAGCTGTACCAACACCAGCTGTAGAAGGCGAGAACATGTTACCGCTTACACCAGGTCCTGTAAATACGCCGCCTGCAGGTGAACCTGTAAGAGCGAAAGCAGGATCAGTTGTACATGCAGACGCCTGTGCGTTGAAAGTAACGGTAGGCACGGTATTGATGGTAACCATGACTGAATCGTTATCTGTACAGCCTGCAGTTGTTGTAACATTCACATAATAATTACCGGTAGAAGAAACGGTGATCATTTGTGTCGTTGCTGTTGTGCTCCACGAATAGTTTGCACCTGCATTTCCGGCATTAAGCTGTACAGAACCTCCGCACATGGTGGTATCTGCGCCAAGGTTAACAACCGGTGAAGTATTTACCGTTACAGTGATCGCGTCCATCGTTGCGCAACCTGTAATTGAATCGGTCACGGTTACGTCATAGTTTCCGGTTGTATTTGTAGTAAGCGAAATTCCGCTTGACAAATCACTCCAGAGATAATTGTAAGGACCAGCGGTTGCGTTGATAGTGATCAGACCTGATGCGCTGCAGAAGGTAGTATCGCTGCCAAGATTAACAACAGGTGAAGAGTTAACTGTGACGACAATTGTATCTGAGCCGTAGCAGGTAGTGGCAGGATCAGTGACAATCACGTAATAGGAACCTGTAGCAGTTACATTAAGTGTAGCAGATGTAGAGGCATCACTCCAGTTGTAAGTGTAATTTCCAGCAGTTGCAGTAAGTGTAACAGGAGCATTTGCGCTGCAGACAGTAATGTCGCTGCCGAGCATTACTACGGGCAATGGATTGACCGCTAAAGCAACTGTATCGCTGTTGAAGCAGGAGTTGACCAGGTCTGTGAGTGTAAGCATGTAAGTGCCTGCATTTCCTGTTGTGATCGCCTGTGTGGTATCCAGTGTGTTCCAGTCGTAGCTGTATTGACCGGCTGGACCAGAGAATGTGACAGTGTTACCTGAGCAAATAATCGCATCGGATCCAAGGCTGAAGTTTGGCGCTGCATTGATTCCAACAAGAATTGTATCTGAACCCGCGCAACCATTTACGCTGTCAGTAACCAAAACATTATAGTTACCAAATGCATTTACCGGTAACGTCTGGTTTGTACTTGCATCGCTCCACAGGTAAGTGTAAGGACCAGCAGAAGCATCAAGTGTCAATACAGTGTTAGAACAGATAGCTGTATCAGCACCTAGCATCGGAGCAGGTGTTGGATTAACAGTAACAAGAACAGAGTCAGTGGAGAAACATCCGTTTGCAGCATCTGTAACCGTTACAGTAAAATTGGTGGTTGTCATTGGTGTTGCAGCTGTATTCTGCATGTTCGGCGTAGCAACATTTACAGTTGGTGTCCATGCGTAGTTCCAGGTGCTATAGCTCTGTGTAAAAGCAATATTCGGACGCTGTAAAGCAGTAGCCGTACTTGCAATACCACAGATGTTCGCGGTGTTATCGTAACGGTTGAATGCAGTAGAAACGAACGGCGTAGCTATTTGTCTCATCGAGGCATTACTTGTGAATGACGTCGTAGGTGGAGTTGTGTAATTCGCAAAACAGGTTTCCACAATAATGTTCGACAAACCATCCCAGAAGAACGGAGTAGCGAAGACATGTGAATTTACACCTACAATTGGTGCATAGCTGGAAGTCGTATAAACCTGTGTTGGAGAATAAGTTGCAAAACCGGCAGACAAATCAGTCAATGGTGTTGTGCCAAGTGAAATCGTAAAATTAGAAAGCGGGGCTCCTGTATTTGTTGCCGTCACCTCGAATGCGAGTTCTGTCAGGTTTCCTGATGTTAATCCAGCAGCAGTTAATTCAGAAGCAAGGATAAGCATCTGGTGTCTTGCTCCGCCATAGAATTGTCCGTATGGTGCAGGGTAGGTTGTTGACGTATTTATAACGTTTCCGTTCGTAATCTGTACCACAGACGGTGGCTGGAATGCTGCAAGGTTTACAGTTGAACCAGCGCAAACGGTTGAAAAATCCACCGAGGCCGAAACAAACGGAACAGGATTTACGAGGAAAGAAACCGTATCACGTATCATGCAGCCGGTCGAAATATCATTTCCATCAACATAATAAATATAATTACCAGGTGCAGTCGGTGTTGAAACTGTTGAATTACCTGTAGTTGTGCTTAGGAATGCCGAAGGCGACCAGGTGTAAGTATAGCCGCTGTTGCTGCTTGAAACTGATAATGAAGCAGAATCTCCATTACAAAGCATGCTTGATCCGGTTATTGCTGTGATAGCAGGCGCAGGTGTAACAGTAGCTGTTACAGGAACACGTGAACTTGCACAACCTGCCTGGTAATGAATGCGGCCGTTGAACACACGTGGTACGTTGGTACAGCTGAATAATGTTCCGCCATGACCTTCACGGAACTGGAAATCAGTATTCGCATTGTATACATTTCCTACTGTAGTTCCATTTGTATAAGAAACTGTTCCACCCAATGTAGAAACTACATGGAACGAATAGGTCTGACCTGCAGGAATAGTTACTGCGAATGTTACCGGGATCGGTGTCGGAACTCCTGTTCCCAGTGCAGGAACGTTAGCAGCTGATCCGAGAAGGATCCAGCCTGTTGAGCTTGTGTTTGCACCTGGTACAAGAAGGTAGTTATCCGGACGGTAATAGATGGACCAGTTATTAGTTCCCGGACCAGCAACGTGACCATCGAAACTGGTTATGGTAACTGTATTGATAGCAGTTATTCCGAACATGTTTCCGCTAGAACCGTTTCCGGCAGCGAATGTGGTAGTGTGTGTTGATGGAGGTGTTCCGCTGGTTGCTTCAACATAATAAGTAGTTGTAGCAGCTACGGTTGGTGTATAGGTAGTTCCGGAGTTAACCTGGTTTCCTGCTGTTGGAGCATCGAACCAGTTAAGTGTACCTGAACCTGATGCGCTCAATGAAACAGGACCTGTTCCGCAACGTGTTCCACTAACTGTAGTCGGAGAAGTAACGACGATAACCGTTACTGTATCGGAAGTAGAGTTATGCACTCCACAAATAACCGTCCGGTAGAAGCGCGTGCTTGAAGGTGTTACTGAAAGCGTAGGATTTGTTGCAGCAGCAATATTCGTGAACGTGATATTGTCTGGCGAATCCTGCCACTGAATGCTGCCACCGGCTGTATAACCAGAAGCTGTCAATGTTGCGCTTCCACTTGCGCAGATGCTGGATACGGATGATAAAACCGTTCCACCTGAAACATTGATATTTACCGAAGAAAGCGCGTCGTTTGAACTAATGACGTCGCCGGTGGTAGTGGTATTTGCAGTAAAACCATAAACTCCCGCAGCAGACATATTATATGTTGTGCTTACTGTAACGTTCATTGTTGCATTTCCTGCAAGTGTTCCTGTGTTAATTACAACAGGAGCAAAAGACATGGGATTCGGACCGGTCACGGCTGAGTTAATTGTTACCGGGTTGAGCGTAAAGTCAATGGTTTGTGCGCTGAAATTTTTCAGTACAAATGTTACAGAATCAGAAGCAGTATGGCAACCAGTAGCAGAAGGGCGGTTAAGGGCAGAAATACCCATATCAATTGCCAATGGAATTCCATCAAATTCGTCAGCGCCGATATCAGGAAGGGTTCCTCCGCCATTTACTGATGCAACCGGGCCTGGACGAACATCATTATCGTAATCCGTTGTAATTCCTGAAATGACAACCCCGCGTGATTCTAATGGGGAAGCTGTTGCATTGTTAATGTGGAGATTGGTCGCTGATATGAACATCGGATCAACAGAGTAGGAATTCAGATCCTGCGAAGTTGCTCCTGACCATGCGCTGATAGAACTGTAAGGCGTGGTATTTATCAATCCAAGAACATAACCAACTCCATTACCATAAATAATGTTGTTGTTGGATATGAAGGTGGTTGAACTACCTAGGGATATTGAATAATGAATACCAGTAGAAGCACCGTTTGAACGGTTATTATAGAAGATATTATTTTTCAATGTATCAGCACCAATAGCTGTACGGCGGAATGCAAATGAGTTTGCTGCACCAGTATTCACACCAGATCCTGCGATGGAAACAGTATTGTAATAGAATTTATTGTTTGTTGCCGTAGATTTGAAAATACCATTGTATTCGTGTGAAGCTGTCAATGGAGCACCTGTAATATCAACTCCAAGATTAATGAAGTTGTTATAATAAGTTGCGACACCTGCGGTGATATTGATACCATTAATTACTGCTACGCCAGAGCTTGCTGAGGCAAGTGCAGAAATGGTATTGCGGAAAACTGAATTTACGCCTGTTGATGCTCCGCTATAATTAATACCTGTTACCTGCACAGCACCTGTTGCAGATCCGTTTGCAAGACCAGAAATTGTATTCAGGCTGATCGATTGTGTAGTAGAGGTAGAGGAGCAGTTAATTCCGAGAACCGAAGCTGCTGTACCGGTTCCGATTTGAGGTGAAAGGTTTGCCAGGGCAGCGATTGTATTTCCTGTAATGGTGTTTGAACCGCTTGTTACAGTGATACCGCGTGTCTGGCCGGTTGTAATTGTTCCCGCATACTGATTGGTCAGGTTCATGATGGTATTTCCTGAGATTACCGCAGTAGTGGTGAAGGAAGAGAAAATACCTGTTACATGCCCACCTGTCGTGCCTGTAGAAACTGAGTTCATGAGACTGCTTGCTACAGTAGTGCTTCCTATAATGTTTCCGGTAATATTGACAAGGGCGCCGGCGCTTACTTGTATGCCAAAAATACTGCTTGAAATTGTTGTAGTCGAAGAGCTCGTTGTAATTCCACCGATCTGGTTATTGATAATATCCACGTTACCGGAAGCACTGGAGTTAATCCCGACTGTCATTCCACCTGTTGTAGAAGTGGAAGTAGCGATCTGTCCATTTACAGTATTGCTTCCAATGATATTTGGCGTTATGTTTCCAACGCTGACATTTGCGCCTGTTCCGGTGATATTGATACCGCACCATATTCCGTTCGCAGTAGTGGTTCCGCTTGATGTTGTGAGATTGAAATTCTTAATTGTATTTCCCTGCACACTTGAAGTTCCGCCTGCTGTAGTTGTAATGTTAATAGCCACAAAACGAGTTGCTATTGTTCCTGTCTGTGTAAAGGCTGTTCCGCCGCAGAGCGCTGAAGATCCCCCTACATAATTCCCGGTTATAATATATGCGCCGGTATTTGTAGTGGTGGAATTAACAAAGATTCCATAGTGCGTATTGCCTGTAGTATAAGTACGAACAGCGGTCTGGTAAAAGCTGTTGTTGCTAATCGTCCATGCAGAATTGCCTGTGGTTACAGAAATAGCTGAACTCTGAGCAGTAGCGCTGAACCAATCGTGGAATGTATTGTTGGAAATTACGTTCGCTGTGTTCAGCAATGCGGAACCGTTGGAAGCATAAATAAGATTTGAAGGCTGTGTTGTATTGTCAAACAGATCACAATTTGTAATGCTGTTATTGCTGTTTCCGTTAGTTGCTGATGAAGTAGAGAACAATACAACTCCGTTTGTAGAGCTGGTCATCACACCACGGATTTTGCAATAATTAAATCCACAGTTAATTGATCCGTTAATAAAACGAACAGCGTTTCCTGTAACCGAAGTATTCTCAATAGTGAGCTGGCGGATGGTTCCAACTCCACCTGGACGACCATCAAAAGTGAAATAAGATGTTCCGCTGAAATCAATGGTTTGTGCCGAAGTGCTTGTGATAGAAAGATTCGTTGCTCCCAATTCAGGACGTGCTGTAATTGTACCTGTAGGACCGTTTCCAAGGAATGGAATTACGATCGGGAAGGTTTCAACTGTACTTACATAAGCTGCCTGGAATTCGAATATTAAAGGACAAGCAACACCATTTGTAGCTACAGCTGCAACCGCTGCTGTAAGTGAGGTGTAAGCACCGGATGGCCCGATAGTATACGTTCCGCACATGGTACCGGAAAGCGTTGTTTGATTTCCGGTCAATGGAGTTCCGCCGCAGTTTGCATTTCCGGCAAATACGCGCCAGTAATAAATCTGGTTGGAGAAAAGTCCGGTTGCGGTATAAGTGTAAGGACTTCCGGTTGTAGCTACGGATGATGAAGCTTGTGTATTTACCGGAACGAAAGTGATGTTATCTGTAGAGCGATAAACCGAGAAATTAGCCTCATTCGTAGAATTGTCATTCCATGTAAGCGTCATCGCAGAAGAAGTTACTGCTGAGAAAACGAGACTGATTGGTGCAGCAGGTGCAGACGGTTGTGAGAAAGTATAAGTCTGCCCTGAAGCAGGAATAAGCAATGGCGAGTTATTGATTTCTGCTGTGGCAGTATTGGAAGCACCTGAAATAGGTGTAGCCCATGTTTGTGAACCGTTTATGATGGAGATATTATTGAAGTCGGCATTTGAATTACCACGAATACCAACCTGGGCATTGCGGATGCCTGAAGCGCAGGTAAAATTTCCATAAACAATATTGACCTGATTGGTGGTTTCACTCAGGCGGATCTGGAAATTGTATACGTCCGAATTATTAATACTTTGATACGCATCGTAATTTTGCCATTGAACTACTAATGTCCTGTTCGGGGCAGTTCCGATCAGCTGATAACGCATTTCTCCGATTACAGCTTCACTCTGGATATCAAAATTGAAAGCAGAGATTACGTTATTCTGTGAACCAGAGCTAAGGGAAGTGTAAGAGGTAATTGCAACTGAATTTCCCATGTAAATCCATCCATTTGCATTCGCACCAAATTCTGTGTATTGAACGCCATTATAGCAAAATGAAAATCCAATCGGAAGGTTTGAGAATATGTTATCATCATTCGATGCCGTTCCAAGGACAGTACCACCTGTAATTGGTGTGTAAGTTCCGGCTGATGAAGTAAAAGCATAGGTAGAAACCTGAGCATTTAAGCTTAATCCAAATACTACCAGTACAAAAGTCAGTAGCCCGATACGAATCCGGCTAAGCGCTTTTGAAACCTGATTCCCCGATGAAGCGGAGGTGCAGAAGTAAGTGTTTCTCATAATGATGTTTGTATGAAGTGAATTTGATTAAAACTCCCTCAGGAGTGGGTGAATGGGTGGTATTCGTGTTTATTTTGGGTCTGAAAAGGGTAACTTCAATTTTTTAACGGTTGTTTTCTTTAGCGAGCGGACAAACATAGCAAATATGGGTTTCGATATTCTTCTTATTGATAACTTGTCGGATTATGTTGATAGTGTGTTAATAAAAAGCAACAAGATTCTTAAATTAATGCCGGATTACCCCCAAGATGCATGTAGGCACTTGAAAGCCAAAAGATTGGTTTTTATGTTAATAACGTTGAAAACTAGGTCTCGAATTGTTTGCCGGATCGAGGAATTACGAAAATACCTTCAAGAAATGTAACTTCTTTTAGCTTTCGTTGAATGGTCGGATATTTCCGATAAGCGGAAGAAAATGTCAGACAAACAGTTTTTTTTGAAAAATCATTTGCTGAAAGTGCGCAAACGCAGGGCAATTACGTTCAGCATTTCCCGTTTCAATGGCTCATTTACCGAAAAAGACTCCAGCTTTCGCAGGCAGCTCAATAAAACCTTGTCATCGAACGGCCCGGGCATTTCGTCGATAACTGTAGCTATTTCAATTGCAGAAAAATCGTCGGTATTTTTATCTTCTAAAAGGTCAATAAATTGCTCAAGATGCTTTGAAAAATCAAGCCCGGTTTCCCAACAGGCAGCAATTAAAAAGTGCCGCTCTTTTTTAAAATCTTCATCGGAAATAATTTCAAGAAGCAGGTTTTGCGATTTATTTTCTTTCAACAAGGCAAGCACATCTGAACGGAATTCACGCAATTCCGAATTGGTCAGCTGATTAACCAGCTCACTTTTTGTTTTATCGTCTGCTTTGGCTGGAAATGTTTCAAGTATCTTCTCAGGAACTTCACCAAAAAATGCAGAAGTGTATTCGTCCGATTCATGATAAAACGGATCAGTAAGTTTTTCGTCTTTTTTTTTATCTTTCTCTGCCATGTGGCAAATTTACTAAGATTTATTGGGGGACGCGAATTACGAATTTAGTGTAGAACGATCCGCCGCGGTGGATCGTTCTACACTTTTATCGCTCACCAAATATAGAACTCCCTACCCTGATCATTGTACTCCCTTCTTCCACGGCAATTTTCCAATCAGAACTCATTCCCATGGAAAGAACCTTGAGTTTTGAATCTTGAATGCGGACAAAGAAATCTCTGAGCGATTTAAATTCTGTGTGAATTTGAGTTTGATCTTTGGTACTTGTTGCCATTCCCATTAATCCTTCGATGCGGATGTTTGGATATTTTATTCCTGGTGATGCGCTTATCAATGCTTCTGCTTCTTCGAATGAAAATCCGAATTTGGTTTCTTCCTTCGCAATGAAAAGCTGTAAAAGCACAGGAATGATACGATTGTTTTTTGCGGCCTGCTTATTTATTTCTGCCAATAAATATTCACTGTCGACAGAATGAATAAGGTAAACAAAAGGTGCAATGTATTTTACTTTGTTCGTTTGCAAATGCCCGATAAGGTGCCACCGGATATCTTTTGGAAGCGCTTCATATTTCGGAACAATTTCCTGCACACGATTCTCTCCAAAATCGCGCTGACCTGAATTGTAAGCTTCAAGAATCAATTCCACCGGTTTGGTTTTTGAAACTGCAACTAATGTTACGGCTTCGGGAAGTTCTTTTTTAAGATCGGAAATGTTGCTTGCTATTGACATTTTTCTGATTCAATATTCAAAATTTAAATTGATTCGGAATCGGATATGAATTATTCTGAAAGAGAAAACACAACCAGTCCGCTTCGCATTTTTGGTTCTACCCATGTCGTTTTTGGCGGCATGATGTTTCCCGCGTCGGCAATGCGTTTTAATTCATCCATCTGAACCGGGTACAAACCAAATGCAGCTTTGAATTTCCAGTTGTCAACCTGGTTCTTTAATTCTTCAAACCCTTTTATTCCCGAAACAAAACCAATCCGCGAATCTGTTTTCAGATCGTGAATGCCGAGAATAGGAGAGAGGATGCGTTGTGTGAGTAAATACGCATCAAGCGATTCAACCGGCTCTTCGTCGTGACCTAATTCTTTGTGCAGAATTAATTCATACCAATTTGATTCGAGATAAAGTGAAAATATGTGTTTTTGCGATGGACGAAAAATTTCAGCGCCATGTTCAATGAGCTCAAAATCCTTTTTCAACGCATTGAGAAATTCCTGTTCGCTTAAACCATTCAGCTCTTTTACGACACGATTGAAATCAAAAATTTTCAATTGTGATTCAGGAAAAAATACGCCGAGGTAATAATTCCAGGGTTCTTTACCTGTATAACCCGGATTTTTTTCACGGCGCGATTGTCCAAGCAAAGTGGAAGAAGCAGAACGATGATGGCCATCTGCAATATAAATGGCAGGAACTTTTTCAAAATAGCCCTGCAATTCTTTTACTTCTTTCGCGTCATCAATAACCCAAAGCATGTGATGCACACGATCGGTGGTGGTGAAATCATATTCTGCACGCAGAGAAGTTGCATTTTGCGTCAGCTTTTCAATTCCGGGCTGATCGGGATAACAAAACAAAACCGGTTCGGCATTAAAATCACATACTTCAAGATATTCTTTCAGCTTTTTTTCGCGGTCGGTTAATGTCTGCTCGTGAATTTTAATTGTTCCTTTTAAATAATCATCAATACTTGTACAAGCGATAATTCCGGTGAATGTATTTCCTGATTTTTCCTGGCGATAAACATAATAGCAAGGTGTTTCATCCTGCAAAAAAATTCCTTCTTTACGGAATTCCATGTATTGATTTTTTACTTTTTTGAGTCGATCCGGTGAGCCGGGTTTTGTCTTTTTCCCATCATTGAAATCGGGATGGATGACATGAAGAAATGTGAAAGGGTTACTGCGCAATTTTTCATGCAGATCGCCGGTGGAATAATTATCCACGGAGCGTGATGCCACGAGCTGTACTTTGTCGCGGGTAGGACGGATGCCTTTGAATGGAATGATCTGTGCCAAAGCAGGATTTGGTGATTTAATGTCCGCCGCGGCGGAGGGTGACTGGATGATTAAAAGATGGGAAAAATATTCAGGAATTTTTGGCTAAGGCTACGATAATTTTTTCAGCAAGTTCAATTCCAATTCTTTCCTGTGCTTCGTCGGTGGCTGCTCCGATGTGTGGTGTCAATGACATTTTTTCGTGTGTGAGGAGTTCATTCATCGGTTGTGGTTCGTTGACAAAAACATCAAGCGCGGCTTGTGCAACTTTACCGGAATTCAAAGCTTCGATCAGATCATTTTCATCAATTACTCCGCCGCGTGAAGCATTTGCGATAATCACACCTGATTTCATTATCGCGAATTGATCAGCACCGATTACTTTTCCACCGGGCACATGCAGCGTCAGAAAATCGGCTTCTTCCAGCACCTTATCCATTGGCAAAGTTTCGATCTTCACTTTGATCGGTGAAACGCCGTGAATATCAATTTCGATCATCGCTTCAGTTAGAAACGGATCATGCGCTTCTACTTTCATTCCGATGCCAAGGCCGATTTTTGCCACTTCCTGCCCGATGCGACCGAAGCCGATAATGCCAAGCGTTTTTCCTTTGAGCTCAACTCCTTTCGAATATTTTTTCTTGAGCGCTTCGAATTCCGTTCTGCCTTTCTTCGGCATTTCGCGATTTGCATCGTGTAAGAAACGCACCATTCCGAAAAAATGTGCGAAGATCAGTTCCGCAACAGAATGCGATGAAGCAGCAGGTGTATTGATCACCGCAATTCCTTTTCCGCGTGCGTACTCAACATCGATATTATCCATTCCCACACCACCGCGCCCGATCACTTTTAAGCCCGGACAAGCATCGATAATATTCTTACGCACTTTTGTTGCAGAGCGAACAGTCAACGCAACATAATTATGTGCATTGATTTCTGCGATGAGGTTTTCCTGCGGAACTTTTTTCGTTTCAACGGTGTATCCGGCTTTTTCCAGCAGCTCTTTTCCTTTTGCGTCAATGCCGTCGTTGGCTAATATTTTTTTGGACATAAGTTAATATCGTTCAGTCGAGTTTTATTTTACTTCTTACAAATTGTTTGACATGTTCTGCGATGCTGATATATTCAAGCACTTCCAATAATTCCGGAGTTTCTTCCTCTGCCGGATACCTGCTTGTTACCGCAAAATTATTAAGTTCATTCAGGTTAATAGTTTCAAAACTCCGTTCCTGTGAAATACATTCCTGCAATAAAAAATTCAGGTTATGTGTTTTTACAATTTCCCGGTTCCTGAAAATCAGATGGTGATCTGCTTTCTCATACCATTGCAGAATATATTTTCTTAGTTCCTCCGTCATAATTCCACGCCTTCCTTCATTGCCCAACGAATTATATGACCTGGCAACTTGCTTTTTTGACTCACTTCTTCTTCACTATTTACAAGAACATCAACTGGCGCCTTCAAAGCTTTTACCAAAGCATAATTTAAACGACTCATCCAGCTTGATTTTTCACGGGCAGGCAAATTATCCGGAGTAATAACAAGCAGGTCATAATCACTGTCTTTATTAAAATCACCCCGCGCTCTTGATCCGAATAATAAAATTTTAGCACCAGGAATCATCGACAGAATCGTGGATTTAATAACATCAGTAGCTGCTTTACCTTCCATGTGCTTTTAAATATAAGAGAAAATTGTTTAAGCAAACTTCTTCTCAAACTCTTGCATTACTTCCACAAGCACTTTCACACTTTCCAGCGGAAGTGCATTGTAAAGCGAAGCACGGTATCCACCAACATCCCGGTGACCAACGATTCCGGAAATGCCGGCATCTTTCCACATCTTATTAAATTCAACTTCAAGCTCCGGCTTTGTGGAAATAAAACATGCATTCATAAATGAACGATCTTCCTTATCTAAAACAGTTCCGCTGAACATGCTGTTGCGGTCAATTTCAGTATAAATCGCAGCAGCTTTATCAGTGTTGATCTTTTCAATCCATTTCAATCCGCCGTTTTGTTTCAGCCAGCGAAGTGTAAGAAGCGAAACATAAATTGGGAAAACAGGAGGCGTATTATACATCGAGCCGCCTTTGATATGCACTTGGTAATCGAGCATGGAAAGCATTTTTCTTCCTGTTTTGCCAAGAAGATCTTCGCGCACGGCAATCATCGTTGAACCTGCCGGGCCCATATTTTTTTGCGCGCCTGCATAAATCAACCCGAACTGATTTCCGTCTACCGGTTTGCTGAACATATCGGACGACATATCACAAACGATCGGAACAGCAGTTTTCGGGTATGCTTTCATTTGTGTTCCGTAGATCGTATTGTTGGAAGTTACGTGCAGGTAATCAGCATCAGCAGGAACTTCATAATTTTTCGGAACGTAAGCGTAATTTTTATCTTCAGATGAAGCGATGACTTTTGTATTGCCAATGATCTTCGCTTCTTTAATTGCTTTCGCAGCCCATACGCCTGTGCTTACATAAGCGGCACAACCATCAGTACGCAATAAATTATAAGGAACCATTGCAAACTGAAGACTTGCTCCTCCGCCTAAAAAAAGCACTTTATAATTATCGCCAACGCCAAGCAATTCCTTCACCAGTGCGCGTGATTCATCCATCACCGCTTCGAAGTTTTTGCTGCGATGTGAAATTTCGAGCAATGAAAGATTCATATTATCGAAATTCAGACAGGACTCTGATGCTTGTTTAAGCACTTCGGCAGGCAGAATTCCGGGACCGGCGGAGAAATTGTGTATTTTTTGGGTAAGCGTGGAGGTAGACATTTCGGATAGATTTTTTATGCCTTCAAAATTACTTAATCGGGATGAGATTCAGGCGGAAATCGGCCAATAATGATAATTACAGGAACAATTGCCTTAAAAACCTCATGGAATACATGCAAATAGTATCTTGTGATCTTCTGATAAACAAATTTAATATGGCCGGTCTTTTAAAAACTAGAACAGGACGATTCCGGATTATCGCAATGCTGGAGGGCAGCTCGCTGTTGTTTTTAATTTTTATTGCGGTGCCGATGCGATACCTTTTCGGTCGTCCTGAAGGTTCGCTGATCGTTGGGCCGATTCATGGCGTATTGTTCCTGCTTTACATTTATTATACAATCATCGTCAGCATCGAACAGAAATGGAAGTTCGGCGAAACGACATGGAAAGTCTTATTGGCCAGCTTTATTCCTTTTGGTACGTTTTATATTGATAAGAAAATACTGAGAGAGATAAAAAATGGAAAATAAAACCGCTGAGTGATCGCAGCGGTTTTATTCGTGCAACACTAAAGGTCGCAGCCACACTTACAGCGGAGAGTTTTAAGATGAATTCTGATTTAATCTTCTCTGCGGCGGGTTTTATTTTCAATATCATTCTTCTTCGTTCTTTTCAGGATGCGCAGAATCAGGATCCAGGTAGCGGCACCGAATAGCCACAACGGCCATAGTGTTACAATTCCGATAATAATGACCTGTAAACCGTGCCAGCCGCTGGACAATGATTCGATGAGTTTTGTTCCAAGTCCGGGTTCGTATTCGTCAATGTTTTTTTCACGTGAGATCAATTCCTGTCGAATGGTTACCGGCTGATAAATATTCAGTGTAATGGTGCTGTATTTCACCAGGTCATTTTTGCGCAGGTTTTCGATCAATGCATTATCAGAATTTGCCTGTTGGTTCAGCATACTTTCTTCTGCGCCCTGTACATCTGTCAGCTTACTTGATTTATTGTCGACGCTGAATGCAAGACGCTGGTTGAATTTTGCAATACGTGCTGCCGCCAGTTTATTTGCAAGCAGCTCAAGCGTAATATCATTCGTGTTTACATTCCTGTAATCCAGATAATCGATGTATTTCACCAATGATTTTAATGTCGTGTCAAGGTTCTCTACAGGAACACGCAGCACAATTGCATTGGTAACCACGTAACGCATCGTTTGCAAAGCTGAATCGGCGCTTACTGGTTTTTCAAAATTACTTTGCAGCTGACTTACCAGTTTTGTGTCGGCAACATAACCACCGAATTTCGTCGCAAGCTCTTCGATGTTATAAGAAACATACGCCACATTTTTTACCCGGAATCGTATATCAGCAGTGCGAATAAAACGATGCGTGCTGTCGAGCTTTGTTGGACGGGCAGCGGTGGAACGCATCATGTACACAAATTCATTGTATTCATTATTTAAGATTTCCGTTTGATCTTTGAAAAAAGTTTCTGTCTGCGTTCCGGGTGCAGCTGTTTTTTCATCGCGGAGATAACCTTTCGAACTTTCCTTCTGAGCATCGGGCGGAGCGAAAGCAACACTGGCACTTGAATCCATTTTGGCTTCTGCGTTTCCGTAACCGGAACGTTCACCGTTGGCACACGAATAAATAAAAATTCCTGCGAACAAGATTGCAGGCAGGATAATGCGTAGGTTTTTCATGGGTTCAGCGTTTTCACATAAACGCCATTGTTGGTCGCTTATGCTTGTTTTGGGAATGATTAACAAGTTGAGGCGATTCCATAAATGAGGAGGGAATTATTTTCTTAAAAAGTGAAAAAAATAAGGTTGCCAGAGGTACGTTCCACCGCGGCGGAACGAATGGGGAAAATAGTTACGAATAACATTTATAGTTACAGCGAAGATATAATTGAACTTATTGCGGATGGGCAGGCACTTCTTTCTTATGAAAAAGCCGATACCACCAACCATGCTTTTTCGGCGGATCTTTTCGTGTTGCTGTTCCGTTTGCATTTGCATTCTGATCGCCTTGCGGGTTAATGTATTCACTGTCCTTTTTTGATTTTTCGCTACGGGCATCAACGTCTTCCATGATCTGCCATTTACCTTTTTTCCAGTCGAAAGAATCGTACGAAAAAGTCTGTGAATAGAATTGGTACATACCTTCTGCACCACCCACTTCCGGCGCAAGATGATCAAACACGATACGTTTTTTATCGGCTTCGTATCTGAGCGTCATCACCAGATCGGCGCGGAATTCAAATATCACACGCCTTGAACTCCTTTTTCCGCGCACAAAAAGATTCTTCTCACCGAAAACAGGTTTGCCGTCTTTTGCGAATGTGATAACGTCAATCACTTTTTTCCAGGTGTACTTAGTATTGCCGTCCCATCCCAAAATGGTGTATATTTTGTTGCCTTTATCTTCCGTCAGAATGATCTTATAATACAATGCGCCGAACCATTTTTCAGGAGAAAGAACTGCAAGCTCCGCATTTTTTATTTCTGCAGATTTATCAATAAGGTCATAAATCCTGTATTGCGCTTTCCCTGTTTTTTGCTCATTGGTTTTAGATTCATCTGCTATAATAAAACCGTAATACGTGTAAGTGCCGTCATTATTCGGAACGTCCCAGTCAAAAATACGGAACGCATTATCCGGCGACTTAAGGTTGGCAATAAATTTCAAGGAATCGAATGGATAATTAAATCCGCCTTCGGTGCTAAGGGCTTTATGTAAAAGTTCATTGAATTTTTTATTCGCGGCAAGCTTATCCTGGTCAGTGCCGCGAAAAAGAGAAGGGCCGATCTTTTTAAGCGAATCCTCGAACGTTGAAAATTTCTTCAGGTCAATTGGATTGTCTTTCCCGTAACCGGTAAAAGGCAAAAGCAGCAAAAGACAAAAAAAGATCCGGAATTTCATGGGAAGGTTGCTGAAACTAAAACGTTGTTCGCAATTCTTTAGTATATAAAGATAAGGGCAAATTCAAAGGAGATTCAAAATTCATCTGCCCTGGCGGACAAGATTCAAAATCGAAAAGTTAAAAATTCAGAAATTAGGATTCAATAGCATGTTAACCTTGAATTCCCAATACGAAACGCCCAATAAAAAATCCCAAATTCCTGTTAAAGAATTTGGGATTTTGTCCACCGCCGGCGGATGAATTTTGAATTATTTCTAAGTATGCAAAGCTGCTTTTTTCTCAAGCAATTCTTCTTTTGATTCGCGCCAGTTTTCATCGTCAACGCAACAATCTACCGGACAAACTGCAGCACATTGCGGTTCGTCGTGGAATCCTACACATTCGGTGCATTTATCGGAAACGATGTAATAAAGATCCATGCTTACCGGCTCGTGTGCAGCATCAGCATCTGCTGTAATTCCACTTTTCGAGGTAAAATTTCCTTTTACGGTTGTTCCGTCAGCAAAACGCCATTCAGAACCGCCTTCGTAAATCGCGTTATTCGGACATTCCGGCTCACATGCGCCGCAATTGATACATTCATCTGTGATTTTAATTGCCATAGCTTATCCCTTCTTAGTAATTTTGGGGATTGCAAATTTAAAACAAAATCAAACCTCCGTAAACGGGAGAAATTAATTTAGAATGAATCTAACTGAACGGGTAAGCGCATTTGTAAAGCTAGGAGAAGAATTTACTGCGCTCTTGAATGGTGCACCAACAACAGAAGAGGGAAAGCAGCTGTTATTGCTTTTGCCGGAATTACAATTTCGCAACGGATGGTATTCGGAAGATAATATCCGTCACCGGCTGAAAACACTCGCGACCGGACTTCAAAAAGATGTGCTTGACAAATGGCTTTCGGCTTATGCGATAAAAGAAAATGTGAAGCCTGAAAAAGTGGGCGTGATTCTCGCCGGTAATATTCCGCTGGTAGGCTTTGATGATTTTCGCTGTGTTTTATTATCCGGCAATATCTTTTTCGGAAAGACTTCATCAGACGATAAATTTCTTTTGCCTTTGGTATCGCAAATTCTATTGGAGATTGAGCCCCGTTTTTCAACGCAAATAGAATTTACCGAAGGGCAGTTGCTTGGCATTGATGCGATCATTGCAACAGGAAGTAATAATTCTGCAAGATATTTCGAACATTATTTTGCAAAATACCCGAATATCATTCGCAGTAACCGGAATGGTGTTGCTGTTATTTCCGGGAATGAAACGAATGAAGAATTAGCAGCATTAGGCGAAGATATTTTCAGGTATTTCGGATTAGGCTGCAGGAATGTGACAAAGCTTTTTGTTCCGCAGAATTATAATTTCAATGCTTTTTTCGAAGCAATATTCCCGTGGGGAAAAGCGATGCTTACGAATAACAAGTACATGAATAATTACGATTATCATAAAACACTTTATTTGCTGAGCTCGATTCCGTTGCTTGATAATAATTTCCTGTTGCTGAAAGAAGATGCAGGAATTTCTTCACCTCCGGGAGTTGTGTTTTATGAGAAGTATAATTCGCTGGAAGAACTGAAGAAGAAACTTGAAAGTGAGTATGAAAAAATTCAATGTGTAATGAGTGCGGCTAGTGAAATTCCGGGTGCGGTTGCAATTGGAAATTCACAGGTAACGGGTCCGGCGGATTATGCGGATGGGGTGGATGTGATGGCGTTTTTGGTGGGGTTGGTTTGAGAAAATTTTCAGCAGAATCTGAGATCTGAACAACGGCACAAAAAAACGCTCACGCTTACATGCGTTTGTCGACTAGATTTTACTGATTATTTTTTTTGCTTTTGTCATGTCAAATGAATTGTCTTTAGAAATTGGTATGAAATATTCACTTTGCCATTTTTGTGTTTTTTCTGCTTGTTTGCTTGTTACTTTGTCCCAGGGCGGATAAACTCTTATGCCGCGTTTTCCTTCAACAGTATTACCTGTAATTATTTTTTGTCGAACCAATATATCTTTTGGGAAAATAAATTGCCCGAAATTGTTACTGCTTTTTGCAGTAATAATAAGTAAATCAATGTCGTCCGAAATGTTGAATGGTTCTGTTACACCTTTATTATTTCTTTTCCAAATAGTCACAAATTGTCCCGTTTTTGCGGGAGTAATTTTTGAAACGCGATATTTAATTTTAAAATTATTCAGTTCAAAAGTACAAGCACCATATTCTACGCTTTCATTTTCGGCTTTAAAATTTGTAAAGACGAAACCACATTTGTCATAAACGAATTTTTTTATCCGATAAAGGTCCTTATGTATTGAATTTAAAATTGGTTGTATGTTTTCTAATGTCATGTCTTTGTCACTATTTTGTCTTTTAATAATTTTATTTCTAAAATTTATCAGTCACATAAAGTCCCGGGTTTGTATATAAACCTGCCATACAAAACCCGCGTTAGATGGCGTTTTTTTCTTTCGTTCCGGGTTTTCGTTTCCAATTTAATAGTTTGAATTTTATATTATCATAAAGCAGGCCGATTATCAGCGTTGCTGCTGGTATAATTAAAACATATAGTTCGAAATAGGAATAAAAAATGCCACCTGTTATCCCGCCAATAAAGAAACAGGCAATTATTCTTAATCGGAGTTTAATTGTTGAAATCAGTTTGTCTTTTTGCTCTTTTGCATTGTGAAACAATAATTGTGATAGTTCTATTCCTAAATCGGTGAAAAGTCCGGTCAGGTGTGTAGTCCTTACCACTGCGTCAGAAATTCTTGTTACTAATGAATTTTGTAAACCCATTGCAAAAAGCAAACTAAATGCAATGAGGTTGGGATTCTCTGCAATAAGTTTATGTCCAATAAATGCAAGTGTAAATAAAATTACAATTTCAATAATTGCCGGAATAACATAAATTAACCGTTCATTTTTTCTTGTTATAATTTCTACAAGCAGGTTTGAAACAAAAGAGCCTAATAGGAAAAATAAGATTAAAAAAAAGTAGACAAAACTTTCTGCAAAGTGAAGTTTAAAAACTTCGTCAACAAAAAATGCAAAGTGTCCTGTCACATTTGTCGTTAGCCGCTGAACAGATAAAAAGCCAGCAACATTTACAATTCCTGCAACAAACGAAAGCAAAGAAGCAATTTTTTTATTATGACTTAAAGTTCTAGTCTTTCCATGGTGTGTAAACATTGCTTTTTGTTGTATGGTCTGATTTTAGCTTTTGTTCTTAAAATTGCAACTGACGTTTTGCAATGTGTTTTTTTTGAAGGAGTCTACTGCCAATTTACCATCTTTTGTTTCAATTAAAAACTACGATTACTTTTGGCCTGAAATTTCTAAATAATGCTTGTTAATCATTATACCAAGAATGTTTGCAAAAGGGTCAATAACAGGTGCTGTAGTTACCCGATTTTGTTCGTCATTCTCTAATGAAGCAGCGAAACTGTAATTGAAACCTGCATTTGCCATTACAATTTTCTCATATAGTAGTAATAATTGTTTGTTGTCAGAAATAATTTCTTCGAAGCATGAGCCATCGCTTTTGCCAAACTTCATGTTACCAATAGTTTTTTAAAAATTCCGGATTTCGTCAAACCATTTCCTTCCGGTTTCGTGAGATATGTTTAGCAGAGATGCTTCAATTAATTGATAAACGGCTGTTCCTGTGTCTTCACGTTCAACAGTTTCTATGTTTGGTAATGTGTTTATAATTTGAATTAATTGGGTTATAGCAATGCGAATGTCTTTTTCTGTTTTTGCCTTACTTATTTCTGTCAATGCTGTTTTATATGCCTTCGTTGCAATTCTTGCATTTTTGGTTTCCCAATTTGCAAACGGAATTCCATATTCTGTCGCAAACCAGGTTTTACTTCTCAATTTAGTAACGGTAGAATAATCTAATTCTTTTTCTTTTTTTAATTGTTTTAATTCAATACTTAATCTTTTCCCTTCTTTTTCGTCAATATTCCACCCGATAAAAGATTTTAAATTTTTCCAGGAATTGAGTGAAGGAAAATTTTCAAGGTAGGGTGAGTATCTAATGCCCAAACTTTGCAGATTTTCAAAGTTCTTTAAACAAGCCAAATTCGCAATATTCCCTGCCAGGTCCAAGTTCTCAAGGTCAGGGAATTGCAATAAACTTTCACAATCAAAAGCTTGTCCTGATGGCTCTACTGTTATGTGAAGTGAGGTAATTGCATTCAGCGCTTTGAAATTGGGTAGTTTAAAGGGCACTTTTGATTTGTCCTTAGAGGTTTTAGGTGCAAAACTGAAGCTTGGGTTTTCGTTTGTTGCGTGTATTGAAAAATGTTCAATATTTCCTGATAAATGTATCCAACGTAAGCAGTCGCCTAATGTTAAAACAATCGGATTTTCACTTGCATCAATATGAAATCTACTGATGCGGGCATTACTTAAGTCAATAGAAATTGATTTGCCAGGATGCAAGAAGAATTCTTCAATTTTTCGTTTTTTTGACCATTCAATATAACCAATGTCATCCCCCCAATAATGAAAAAATCTTGGCCAATCTCCATTGGGATATAAGTGCGCATTTTGTTTTCCGTGTGGCGTAAAAAGTGTGTTAAAACAATTCCAGTTTATCGGCAAGTCTTTCTCAACAAGTACATCAAATTTTTTCTTATCCATACCAATTGCTCCAATAGAGAAACCTCCTTGTCCTGCCGGAATTGTAATGCTGTGGCTGTTTGTACCCGTTAATGAAATATTTATAGGTTTTTCGATTTCCATTTTATAGGTGAGGCATGTACTAGGTGTCGGGTAGTAAAATTTCTGTTAAGGGTTGGCGACTTTACGTTGTGGTGGATTTAGAAGCACTAAACTAAAAATTGGATATGAAGCAAAAAACTTCATTTAAGCACATAGTCGCTTTTTACCAAACGCCTGTCATTGTCAATTTATTTACTATTCTTCTTTTTGGATTGTTTAACTAAACTTGAAATATATTCCAGGTCGTCATCATTGCTTACTTGCAATTCGTAGTCTCCATTGCCATAGTGTCCAAGCTTTGAAACGTCACGAGTTATTTTTTTTGGGTCTTCAAGCTTGCCCTTTTTTAAGTTGATGTGAAATTTTAAAGCGTTTTTTTGAATTTGAACATCTACAACATTTGTGTCACCAACAAAAGCAATATATTTTTTCTTTGGTTGAATACTAAGGTCGCCAAGATTGAGGAATGCAATTTTAAACTTTTCATATAATTCTTTTATTTCGTCTGTACCAGAAAGTAGATGTTCTTGCTCGGAATAAATTTTAATTTCCTGGCTAACTTTCTCAATTGTGTCATCTTGCCGAGATATTGTTTTAACACTCTCTTGTGCTCCAGCGGTCTGAATTTTGGAATAGTTTATAGATTTATTCGTGTAGCGCTTAACTTCCCATAATTCTATCGGAAGGTCTTTGAAATTTATAGCTTCCCTTTGATATGCTGTAAATGAAGGTGAAATAAAAAATACTTTAGATTGCGACCAGTCTATGTCGTCACGTTTTAGTGTTTTTTTTAAATTTTCGTTATATTCAAGAATGATGTCTGCTTTGTTATTAAGCATAAGAGACAAATAAGCATAACCTTGGTCGATTACGCTGAAATTTTTGTCTCGCTTATACTCGATGATAACAAACGCACCGTTGTTCGGGTCGTATGCTAAAGTGTCTATTCGAAAATTTTTCAATTTGAATTCTGAACGCACAAATTCAAAACCGAAAATCGAATTTAAGTTTTCCTCTGTCAGGGTTTGTATTTCCTTTTCGAGTTTAAAGTCGTGCTCCTTAACGTGGTTGAGCTTGCCATTTGGGTCGATGTTGAAAAGTGCCATGTATGTCTATTTAAATTTCTGGTAGGGATATTTTTATAATAGAGTTTATATCGATTAAGTTCATTATGTGAATTTCACCTTTAATTTCAAATTGTGTAGGGCACAAGCCACGAGCATTACGCTATCTTCCCTGTTGTATAATCTGCCACGGAATGTTTCTTTCACT
>JBDSHN010000009.1:0-46090 GCA_039918435.1 Bacteroidia bacterium
AAGTGAAAGAAACATTCCGTGGCAGATTATACAATAGAGAAGATACCGTAATGCTCGTGGCTTGTGCCCTACACAATTTGAAATTAAAGGCGAAATTCACATAATGAACTTAATCGATATAAACTCTATTGAGCAAAATAATGATTGGAAGGAATTTATTAAGAATGTTCCTTTAAAACAGGATAATTTGCCATTAATTGTACACGTTGAAGCTTATGAGGAAGATTACTTTTTTGACTACGCACAAGTTGGAGAACAAAGCGACATAGAACTAAAGAGATCTTTAGATATTATAATAACACAATTAAAGGAAAAGATAGGTCAGGTATATCTGTTGGACCTCTCGGTAATCAAGGGTTATGTTTGTTATCGTTTTCGCAGCACTTTATCTTGGATAAGTGATATCGCATCTTTGAATACGTTAATTGAGTTAATGGAAGAACCTGACGAAGAAATTGATGAAACTGAAGACGACAATACACCTCAAAAGAAAAAACTAAATAAAGAAGAGATTCTCAGTTATGTAGACAGAGTTTTAAAGGAAGACGATTTTCTTTTTATGTCTTCTCCTGCCCTAAGAAAAAGTTATATTGATGAATATTTTGGAGATGAATTGCACTGGACTAACATAAATGATATTATTTTCAGGACAGAAATAGAATTAGATAAGCGTCTTCGACAAAGAGTTGGAGAACTTAAAAACGAAGGCAAGAATGGGGCTCAAATTATGTCTATCTTAAGAATCTCAAGAGATAGATTAAGAAAATATAATTAACATATGTCAGAAGGATCAACACTTAAAATCGACGCGTGCTTTTCTCCTCAATTGTATTCTGTATACAAGGATGAGGAAAGTATTGTTGTGATCATTGATATTCTTCGAGCCACTTCCGCTATCTGCACTGCTTTTCATAATGGTGCAGTAAAAATGATTCCTGTTGCGACTGTTGAAGAAGCGCATGCGTTGAAAGGAAAAGGAATACTTGCCGGCGCAGAACGGAATGCTATCAAAGTAGAAGGTTTTGATTTCGGAAATTCGCCTTACGATTATATGGGCGAAAATATAATGGGCGCAACGATTGCTTTAACCACCACAAACGGAACACAGGCGATTGATGTTTCTAAAGACGCTTACAAAGTTGTGATCGGCGCATTTACAAATATCAGCGCTTTATGCAATTGGCTGGTAAAACAAAATCGCAATGTTCTTTTGCTGTGTTCAGGATGGAAGAATCGGTTTAATCTTGAGGATTCACTTTTCGCCGGTGCAATGACTGCAGAACTGGTAAAGAGAAATCCGGATTATAAACTTGGTGATGCTTGCCTTGCATTGGAAGCGCTCTATCAACTGGCAAAAGAAAACCCGATCAAATTTTTGAGCCGCGCTTCGCATAAAGAGCGTTTGCATAAATTGAATTTGAAAGAAGATATTAAATATTGCCTGCAACCTGATCTGACGGATGTAATTCCGGTTTTAGAAAATGGGGTGTTGGTGAGGATGAAGTTTGGAGTCAGGAGTTTTTAGTTTCATAAAAACTACTGTACCTTTTTACTCAGTCTACGTTATTGTAGCATGAAATTATTTCCCGCTGCTTTCCTGCTATTTTTATGTGTGCACCTTGACGCAAAACGTGTTCCCAACACGCGAAACTTTGATTTCTGTGAATATGTTTACAATAATCTTGCATTAGAGGATAGCCCTTGGTTTGAGCCGTACGTTTCACAAGTAACAGCGAAAAAAAATGCACTTAAATCGCTTCATGCTTAAACCGGCAAACGAACGGTAGATATGTATTATGATACGGCAGGAAGGTTTGTGCGGAGATGTTATTGGACAAGCGGAATGGGAACAGGAGATTTATATGAACTTAAGTTGACGTACGATTCAACATTAGATAAAAAAGGAATCAGCAGGATCAAAACACATGTATTTGGTAAATTGTCCTGGCGTGATTCGATTGTTTTATCCTACGATGAAAATGGATATCCGCTCCGAAAGAAACAGTTCAGAGTTACGCGGTTTGGTGTTGACGTAAATGCTGATTATCATTTTGCCTATACTAATTCGCGCAGGTTTAATCACCTCAGAGTTTTCACTGTTTATTTGAACGATACAACAAACTTCTGGGAGCTGAAATACAATAAATATAATGGTGAACTATGGTATAAGGTTTATTACATAAGCGCATTGGGGCCATCGCTGAATTCGAAGTTTACACTAATGCCGCTTGCGGTTGATAAGGACTCGGTGCAATTAGCTTTTGGACGTTATAACGGACTTTCAACATTCAGCGACCGTAAAATGCATCCTTATTGTTTCTTTTCTTTATGGTCCGTGAGTTATTATTATAATAACAACACGGTTTTGCTCACGGAGGATTCTCCTATTGGAACATCTTTCGACAAAAATGGCTGTTTGAAATATGTTTTTGAACCCGAATTGCTTGATTCAACTATTGCTGATTATAATCGGAAACCGGATTATTTCATTGCTAAATATCAATACAATGAAAACAATCTTCCCATAAGTTTAATTGTAAGAAATGATCATCAATGGGAACTTCACCGGGAAAAATATTACGTTTATAAGTTCAGCTACGAATTTTACCAGTAGTTTTTCTTCTCACGTTCATTATTTGGTTCTAAATTATTAATATACATTCCAATCGACAATTGGTAATTCAACTACCTTAGTATTCCATGAAACGCATCCTCCGCACATCTCTTATCCTTCTAACAGCATTCGCGGTCGTGTTATTTTTTATTCCTAAGCAAGAAGCAAAGTCATGGGGCTTCTTTGGACATAAAAAAATAAACCGGATGGCGGTATTCACGCTTCCTCCCGACATGTTTGGTTTTTACAAAAAGCATATTGAATACATCACCGAACATGCTGTTGATCCGGATAAACGCCGTTACGGAATTGTGGAAGAAGCGCCACGTCATTATATCGATATCGATCATTACGGTGAACATCCGTTCGACAGCGTTCCTCATTTCTGGAAAGATGCGGTGAAAAAATATTCGGAAGACACCCTCAATGCTTATGGAATTGTTCCGTGGTGGATTGATGTGATGACGTATCGGCTAACATTAGCGTTTAAGGAAGGTAACGTGGATAAAATTTTGCGTTTGTCGGCTGAACTCGGGCATTATGTTGCTGATGCGCATGTTCCATTGCATACTACTGAAAATTACAATGGACAAATGACCAACCAGGTAGGCATTCACGGTTTTTGGGAATCAAGCGTTCCTGAATTGCTTGCCGACAAATACGATTATTTTACCGGCCGTGCATTGTATGTTGAATCGCCAATAAATACTGCGTGGAAAGTAGTGGAGCAAAGTCATAGTGCGCTTGATTCTGTTTTTAAATTTGAAGCGCAATTAAATGCAACAACGCCGCCCGACAGAAAATATGCTTTTGTAAACCGGGGCGCTACCACCGTTAAAACTTACAGCGAAGAATATACCATTGCATACAGCACGATGTTAAACGGAATGGTGGAACGAAGAATGCGCGCTTCCATTATTATGGTAGGAAGTCTGTGGTACACCGCATGGGTAAATGCTGGTCAGCCCGATTTGAAAAAACTGGAGAATAAAGAAGTGAGTGATTCCGCAAAGAAAGCGCAGGATGCAGATGAATATCTCTGGAAGAACGGAAAGGTGAAACCCAAAGGACACGATGATTAGTTTCCCGCACGAAAAGCCTACGCGCATTTAATGACTGGATGATCTGGTGTCCGCCGCAGCGGACACTAAGTCACAACTCAAGGCAATTTCTCATTGGTAGAATCTGCTAAAAGAAGAGTAAAAGTAATTTCCCCGCCATCATCTTCATCACAGCGCGACAGCCCACCCAAAAAATGTAAATGCTATAAAACCAACTTCTCTCCTGCGGAAGAAACAGCTCTGCATATTCCGGTTGTGTCTCCAGGATTGCTGTCATGAAAAGCAGCTTTCTTCTTATTACACTTTTTCCTTTTGAAAATGCAAGCGCACTATCGATCATTCCGATGCTCCAGTTATTTTTTAAAATAAAAACGAGGATTTTTTTATCACTGCCAATAACTTCTGCAGGACGCAGTTTCATTGCTTCGGTGTAAAGGGAAATACTTTTCGCATTTGGATTTTTTCCGCCAAGCAAATAGCGTCCGAAAATTTCAGCTTCTTTCTGAAAGCTATCGTCGCGTGATAATTCGCTCATTTCGCGTTTTTCTGTTTTTCTTTCAGCAAAGCAATATCCTGCGCGAGCGTTTTATTCTGCTCTTGTAATTTTGATACTACAACCGACAAGTGCAGAAGATAAATCAACATCGCAAAAATGGCGCCGGTGAAAATGAGATTGGAAGGAAGCTCGAAGCCAAGTAAGTTGGTGATCTTATCCAATCCATCGCGCCATACTGCAAAGACGATAAGGAAAAGTGAACAGATGATCCATATAATGGCGTATTCTTCCCGCAATTTTCCACGCACAATTAACCGCGCGATAAATGCAACGAAAAGCAAACTGGCGACAATGGCGATGATCTGAACGCGGCCCATTTTGTTTTATTATTTTGTTTTCATTTTGGAGATCAATTTCAATGATCTCAGGTAATCCGTATCAAATTCAATTTCCCGGATTTCACTCAGCTTGAAATTCATTTTACCATCCCATTTCCCTTTTGGATCTAAAAAATCAAGCACAAGTGTTTTGTCATCGATTGAATTTATCTTTCCGATATAACATGACTTTTCTGATTTTGTGTAAAACTGAAATAAGCCAAATTTCTTTGTCAGGTATTTCAGAATAGCCGGAAGGTCAGTAATTGGAATTCCTTCTTTTGATGAGGGTGTAATTCCTTTGAGCTTAATTACCTTTTCAATAAATTTTTCCTCGTTTCCTCTTTTTATTTCTTCAATGTTTTTATGAGGAAAAATAATGTAACCATCCATAATATAATCTACCGTATTATATTTCAGCAACGTCCAGTCTTCGTTGGAGTCGATAACAAATCCCACAACAGTATTTTTTCTATCGGTGAACTTTACTGAAATAAGCTTTCCGGTGTATTTTTTGTTTTTCATAATTTTATGTTTTAGCATTTCAATTTAAGTTTAAAATCCGTTGTTCTGAAATTAATCCTTCTTTTCTTCGTTCCACGTCTTGTAAATGTCCTGCTGCTTTGGCCTGTCTTCCGGAATTTCTGTCAATGCTTCTGTTTGTTTTAATGTTGCTTGGCAATCAGCAGGCAATTGCTGGTAGAGTGAAGTGCCTTTTGTTTTCCATTCAATCATTTTATCACTTACATCCTTCACCACTTTTCCCGGATTACCAACAACCACTTTTCTTTTTTCAATTATAGAATCAGCTGCAAGAAAAGTGAGTGCGCCAACAATACATTCATCGCCCAGCACCACATTATCCATGATCACGGCATTCATTCCTACCAAACAATTTCTTCCGATAGTTGCTCCGTGAATAATTGCACCATGACCGATGTGTGCGCCTTCTTTCAGCAATACTGTTGTTCCAGGAAACATGTGCACAGTACAATTTTCCTGGATGTTGCAGCCGTTTTCTATAATGATCTCTCCCCAGTCGCCGCGGATAGCAGCACCCGGGCCGATGTAAACGCGTTCGCCGATAATAACATTGCCAGTAACTGCCGCCTGTGGATGAACAAAGCTGGAAGGATGTACCACCGGCGTGTAGCCGTTGAATTCGTAAATCATACACCGAAGATACGAAGGAAGTAATCGTGGAAAAACTTCCACTGTGGAATTGTTCACTTACAGAAATAAAAACATTTTGCATTGCTGAAATTCAAGAATACGGACTTGCCTTTGCTGGTTATAACATTTGCGTCATAATACAGCAGCTCATTTCAGAGCCACCCATTTTTAGGCTGTTAAAATTTACCCACGCTGGAATTTATTGCAGGCATACTGATGTTTACATCGATCCATGGAAGCCTGCTGATAAAGCAATCATCAGGTACGCACACTCCGATGTATTGACGCATTCTGAAAAACCAATACCATTGTATTTGCTGGAACGGGAAACCGCCGCTGAATATTAGTTGTAGCTGACAGGCGCGTTATTCATTTGCAGGAAGTAGTATAGAAAATAATTTCTTCTATACTTTACTGGTTTTATATCCTACTTTTTCCATTGGCGGACGTTCAGGATCCAGTAATTTCTTTAAGGCTGAAAATATTTTATTTATGTCACTGCTGTTTTCGCCTACCCGCTTTTCAAGTTTTTCTAATTGTAATAAAATGTCTTTGTGCATTGATAATAATTCTCTCATTTTGACAAAAATTTCAATAATACGAACACTCATTTGAATTGCTTCATCGCTTTTCAAAATGTTGGCAAGCATCAGGATGCCATGTTCAGTAAAAGCATAAGGCAAAGTTCCTCCAAGGTGTTGTAAAGAAGGTATCGCATTTTGCGCTACCATGAAATCTGTTTCTTCCCGGGTAAGCTGGAACATAAAATTCCGCGGAAAACGATTCAGATTTCTTTTGACTTGCTCACGAAGCCGCTTTGCCTGAACTCCGTATAATCCTGCAAGATCACGGTCAAGCATAATTTTTTGCCCTCTTAAAATGTAAATTTTGTTCATTAAGACGTCTTCAGAAACTGCCTCTTGTTTTGAGTTTTTCATAAATAAAGGATGGAGAGGAGTCACAATTTATGACCCCATAAGTTATTGATTAGTATATATTTAACTGTATTGATAAATGAAATTTCATCTATGGGGTCGCATTATGCGACACCATAGATTGTTGGCTAAAAAGTAATTGAATATTATTTTGACTTAGATCTCAGCTTCAAGGCCGCAATTGCCAGCTGAATTTCATGATAAGGAAACGCTCCATTCAACTTGTCAAAAATGGGCTTGTGATCTTTCATCTCAAATAAGTCGCCGGTAATTACACTCCCGACTTTTTCTATCGTTGCTTCATTTACATATTTGGAAATATCAACTGCATAACCTGTTTCTGCAAGACGAGCAAGGTGACCGTAAATAGTATAAGGCACACGATTTCTTTCCTTCGCAATTTCATCAATCGATAATCCTTGCTGATAAAGTTTGAACGTTTCTTCATAAGTATCAACTTTCGGTGCAGCAGGAACTTTCGGCTTCCGCGTTCTTCTTTCATACGCACCTTCCTGCATTTCTTCCAGCTGCAGCTTCATGGTTTCGCGACGGATAAAACTTCTTTCTTCATTTTCACGGAAGAGATCATTTTCGAAATCTTTTTCGGGATTAAGAATATCATCAACTTCTGAATCTGCACTTTTTTCGTGTCCGCTGAATTTTTTTATCGCTTCTAAGAAATGACCGCCGTACAATTCCATTTTTCTTTTTCCCACACCCGCAACATCGAGCAATTCATATTCAGTGAGTGGGAGGGAAGAAGCCATTGCCCGCAATGTTGTGTCAGTGAAAATAACATAAGGCGGAACTTTCTCAATTTTAGAAAGTGCAAGCCGAAGATGACGAAGCTGCTGGAATAATTTTTCCTGTGGCGAATTATCTTCTGCTTCCAGCTCTTCAATAAATCGTTTTTTGCGCTGACGTTTTCCGGCAACAGTTTCCCGTTCAACTTCGGTCAGCTGAAGCGCCTGTTTTCCGGTAAGCACTTCTTTCCCGAATGCTGTGATCTTTAATGCATATCCCTGGTCGAATGCAATTTCAAACACACCGAGATTGATCAGCTGCAATATAAACTGCTGCCAATCTTTAAAAGAATATTCTTTTCCTGCGCCATAAGTTTTGATGGTGTGATAATTCTTTTCCATCACTTCACTTCTGGTTGAGCCGCGCAATACATCAACAAGCATATTCACACCGATTTCCTGATTGCAGCGTGTTGATGCAGACAAAGCCATTTGCGCAATGCGTGTTCCATCAAATACAGGTTTCGGATTTTTGCAGGAATCACAATTGCCACAATCTTCCATCGCCGCTTCACCAAAATAGCTCAGCAGGATTTTTCTGCGGCAATTATTCGCTTCGGCAAACTGCTGGATACGTTGCAGCTTTGCAATATTCAACTCCGATTGTTTTCCTTCCTGCGCAAATTGTGTCAGCATGATAAGATCGCCGACATTATAAAAAAGCAATGCATCTGCTTTGGATCCATCGCGTCCACAACGCCCGATTTCCTGGTAATAACCTTCCATGTTTTTCGGAAGATTGTAATGAATGACATAACGCACATTCGATTTGTCAATGCCCATTCCGAAAGCAATCGTTGCACAAATTACGCGTGTTCTGTCGTTAATAAAATCATCCTGCGCACGATCGCGTTGCGAGTTATCAAGTCCCGCGTGATAGCACGCTGCATTAATGCCTTCCAGTTTTAATTTGCCCGCAAGCTCTTCTGTTGATTTACGGCTAAGGCAATAAATAATTCCCGCTTCTTCTCTGCGTGAACGAATAAAACGGACGATCTCTTCGATACGCGCTTTTCCGCTTATACCTTTCCGAACGCTCAGACTGATATTCGGACGATCGAAGGAAGCGATAAAAACATTCGGCTCCTGCATCTTCAATTGAAGCATAATATCGCGACGGGTTATTTTATCTGCGGTAGCGGTAAGCGCAATAATGGGAATGCCGGGAAAATACTCACGTATACGATGCAGCTGTGTATACTCCGGGCGGAAATCGTGCCCCCAGGCGGAGATACAATGCGCTTCATCTATTGCAATGAAACTGATCTGCACAGTTGATTTCAGAAAGCTCAACTCACTCATCAAACGTTCGGGAGCAAGATACAGCAGCTTTATTTTTCCATCTGCACAATCGCGCAGCACCTGCGAAGAATCTTCTGCAGATAAAGAAGAGTTCAGTGCTGCTGCGGAAATTCCATTTGCTTTTAGTGCGAGCACCTGGTCTTTCATGAGCGCGATGAGCGGAGAAATTACGATGCAGATTCCTTCCTGTAGTAAAGCGGGGATCTGGAAACAAACTGATTTTCCCCCGCCTGTCGGCATAAGCACAAGCGTGTCTTTTTTTTCTGTGATCGATTTGATAATGTCTTCCTGTAGCGGACGAAAATTTTCGTAGCCGTAATATTGTTTCAGGATTTGTTTTGCGGTCGTTTGGGTGAGCATGTTCATGTTAAAGGTTTGTCGTAGCGTGCATATTAAAATTTGTGCAAAGATGAATTAAGTTAGTTGCAAAGCCGACTTTAAGTGGATATAGTCGTTTGTAAGCGTTTGTTGTCGGGTAAAAGAAGGGCTAATATCTCACTTCATTTTTCTTTTTTGCGAAAGGGTTGTTGTGAATCTTCTTCGATTCGTTCCCAATCTGCTGGTGTATTTTCATCGGTATTTTTTTTCTCATAGGTAAAAATTACTGCGGCCATGTGCCTGCATACTTTATGTATTTTATCTCCGCAGGTGCAGAATATATCTGTGAATGTTCCGTCTTCATTCAACGAAAAGGAAACAGCATGTGGGTTTACTTCTTCTACGAGGGCTTCAAAATAACGAGGCATTACTTCGCGTGATGTTTTTACCCAACCATTATTAAAATAGAGCCACCCACGTTCCAGCACGGATTCGTCGAGCTCATTGCGGAAATTGGAAATAGTCAGGATTTCTTGCACTGTGTGAAATTAATAAATTGGCTGCCATTTTTATCACGTAGATTCAAAGGATTCCACAGATTAATATGGATTTTATCTGCGAAATCTTTGGAATCTGCGAACTTGCTTTTTTACATGCCATTTGCGACTCTTTTGATGGAATCCGTTAAAGAAGGGGAATTAAAGTTGATTAACAGACCAAGTTTCTTGTTTGAAAGTCTCAAATAAGTAAGCAGTTGTTTGTAATGAACCGGTGCTATGGTTTCAGTTGATTTTACCTCAATGATCACAGTCTCATTCACAATGATGTCAAGCCGGAATCCTAACCCTAAATCCTGGTCATCATAAATAACAGGAATGCCAACTTCAGAGCGCACCCTATAACCAGCTTTTGTTAGCTCATAAATTAAAGCAGCATGATAAACTGATTCTAATAATCCTGGACCTAAGGCTGTGTGGATCTTAAACGCCGCCCCGCGAATCCCATAAGAAATGTCATTTTCATTCATAAAACAGATATTAAACGTAAATACAAAATATAGTAAACAAAAAAAATTAAGGCTGCGAATGTAGTAAAATTCCGGAACTACAAAGATTTCGGAAAAATATTTTGAACCCCGTTCAGCGAAACGAAGAAGAACAATTAAAGAAAAAATTATTCGTGTTACATGCGTATTCCGATCACGCATACATCATCTACCTGCTCAAAATTTCCCATCCATTCGTGAAAGACAGTTTCAATATGCTTGTGCTGATCTTCCATCTTTTTATCCTGTAAGGTCAGCAACAGCTGCTGGAATTGTTTTGTTTTGAATTTTTTTCCTTTTGGTCCGCCGAATTGATCTGCGAAACCGTCGCTGAATAAATAAAAATTCGCTACACCTTTCGGGGTCACCGAATAAGTTTCGAAAGGTGTATCAGTAAGCGATTTGATTCCGCCGATGGAGTAGATTCCGCCTTTTATCGTTTTGATTCCTTCCTCATCCACGTAATACAAAGGACGAACTGCACCGGAGAATGAAAATGTATTTGTTGTTTTATCAATGCAAAGCAACGCCATATCCATTCCATCACGCATCTGGCTTGCTTCCACTGCGCCATCCTTATTCAAGGTTTGTGAAATACGCGAATGCAGCTGGTCAAGAATTTTTCCGGGATCAGTCATGTGCATTTCACTTACGAGCTGGTTAAGAAAATTAAATCCCATCATGGAAAGCATTGCGCCGGGAACGCCGTGGCCTGTACAATCTACCGCAGCAACGTAATAGCGGTTATTTTGTTCAGCAAACCAATAGAAATCGCCGCTGACAATATTTCTTGGCTTGTAAAAAATAAATGAGTCCGGCAGATTTTTTCTGATTTCATCGAGTGACGGAAGAAGTGATTGCTGTATTCGCTGAGCGTAATTAATACTGTCAACAATTTCCCGGTTCTTTTCTTCAATGATCTCTTTTTGTTCCGTGATCTCAATATTAGCACGCTGCTTTATTTTGTAGCTGCGATATAGAAGAACAGCCCCTAAAAGTGTGACCATAAAAAGTGCAATAGAAATATTGATACGGAACTGTTGCGATTCTGCTTTTACTTTACTTTTTTCGATGACAGCGCTGTCTTTTACTTTCTGCTGCTCCAGCAATTGAATATAGGCAAGCTGGTTCCGGAGTGTTGTAGCTTCTATAAATTCCTCCGACTCAGGATAGACTGCTAAGAATTTATCGTAGGCTTCAATTGTATTTGTCTTTTTTGCTTCAGCGAATTTCAATGTTCCCAATGCTGCTTTCGCATCTGCAACTTCTTCTGCATCGGGATATTTGGAAATAAAATCTTCTAATGCTATTGTAGTGTTTGCTGCTTTGGCCTTTTGAAAAGCTACAAGATTGCGAAGCCTTACTGCCTGTTCCAGACCTTTACCTGTTGGGTTTGTGCGGATAAAATTATTCATGGCCTCTTCCGAATTGCCTGTGCTTGCATTGTAAAAAGACAATTGCTCTTTCAATTCACGAGCCTGTGAAACATTCGAATTATTGGGATAGGTTCGGATAAATTCATCGTAATCTGAAGCTGTATTTTTTGAAACGGCAATGCTGAATAATTCATCATCGATCTTTTGTGACAATGAATTTATTTTTTGTTCATCCACTCCTGATTTTGCAAGCGAGGATAATTGTTTTTTAGTCTGCTTTGAATAAGATTGACGCGACTTTCCAATATATTTATAAGCAGTAGGAACATTGTAGCCATCATAATCTTTTGAAAAATATACTTCTGCAATTCCGTAATAAGCGCCTGCAACGATACTGTCTTTAGCAGCTATTCCATTAAAAATTTCGAGGGCTTTATCGTAATTCGCATTATCGGCTGCTTTTAATCCTTTCTGAAGATCAGAGGAAAAAATCTGCGCATGAATGCCTGAAAAAATAAACAGGAATGAAAAAATAAACAGGCAGTTACGTACCATAGGATTCATTAAGCTCTTTCAATTATAACGGCATAACCTTGCCCCACGCCGACACACATTGTGACTAACGCGTATTTTTTATGCTGATCATTCAGCTCAATTGCAGCGCTGTGTAAAATCCGTGCGCCACTCATACCAAGCGGATGACCCAGTGCAATCGCTCCTCCATTTGGATTTACGCGCGGATCGTTATCAGCAATTCCCCACGAGCGCAAGCAGGCGAGGCTTTGTGCTGCAAAAGCTTCATTCAATTCGATCACATCAATATCGTTCCAGGTAAGTCCTGCTTTTTGCAATGCAATATTTGCAGCAACAACAGGACCAATTCCCATAATGCGCGGTTCTGTACCGATCACGCCCATGGAAACAATTCGTGCAAGGGGCTTGAGATTATTTTTTTTGATCGCATCCTCAGAAGCAAATAATAAAGCAGCAGCACCGTCATTCAGTCCTGATGCATTTCCTGCTGTTACTGTTCCGTCTTTCCGGAATGATGTTTTTAATTTTGCCAATCCTTCGAGTGAAGTGTTTGGCTTAGCGAATTCATCTTTATCGAAAACTAATGGTTCGCCTTTTTTTTGCGGAACAGGAACGGCAATTATTTCTTTTTTGAATCTTCCGCGCTCTGTTGCCTTTGCTGCTTTCTGCTGCGACCAAAACGAAAATTTGTCCTGGTCTTCTCTTGAAATTTTATCGCGCTCGTAAAGATTTTCTGCTGTTTCGCCCATTGCGTCTGTTCCGAATGCTTCTTTCATTTTCGGATTAATAAAACGCCATCCAAAGCTGGAATCAAACATTTGCGCATCACGGCCAAAAGGTGTAGAAGTTTTTGAGATCACCCAAGGACCGCGTGTCATGTTTTCGACGCCGCCTGCAATCATTAAATCAGCATCACCGCACATAATGGTTCTTGCAGCCGCCATTGATGCAGAAAGTCCTGATGCACACAAGCGATTGATTGTTTCACCCGGAACTGTTACAGGAAGCCCGGCGAGCAGCAATGCCATACGCGCAACGTTACGGTTATCTTCACCTGCCTGGTTTGCACAGCCGAGTAAAACATCTGCAATAGAAGCCGGATCAACGCCCGGAAATTTCTTCATCAATTCACTGATCACCAAAGAAGCCATATCATCTGCACGAACAGTTGAAAGTGTTCCGCCGAAATTTCCGATTGGAGTACGAACGCCGTCGATTAAGAATGCTGACTTCATAAATAGGATAATAGGGTGCAAAGTTACATAATCTACATATCTGTAATTGCAGAAAAGCAGAAAGACACAAAGTATTTCTTGTGTCTTTTGGCCGGTATTTCAATTAATTAATTATGAATTCTTATCCCGGAAACCATTCTTTTCCCGTCCGGTAAACCGTGCCTTTAAATAGTGCAACAATCTCCTCTTTTTGATTCCGCACCGTTACCTGGTAAACACCGATTTTATTTGTCAGGCTAATTTCTGCTGCTGTTGCAGTGATGATATCACCTTCATGCAATTGTGCGGTATGTGAAATTGAAGTCTCAACAGAAACCGCCATTCTTCCATGAGAATTGGATGCAAATGCGAGGGCACTGTCTGCAAGTGAATAGGTAATCCCTCCGTGTGCAATTCCAAAGCCATTCAGCATTTCTTTACGCACCGTCATTCTCAGCACGCATGTTCCCTGGTCAATTTTCACACGGTCAATGCCGAGCCACTGACTGAACCAATCACTCTCGTACATTTTGGAAACTACTTTTTGTGGAAGCTCATCCATGGGTATTGGGAATAATTCATCATGAAGATCGGAATTTTTCACAACTCACGCATATAGTCACAATACGGAATACTAATTACCACTACTAATTATAAGGAGAAAATGTATTGAGACAAATGAAATGTTCGTTCTTCAGCAGGTATTTTTTGCCTTCGATCGTAATTACATCACCATCTTTCATCGTATCGAGCGTGGTGATATCATCGTGCACGGTATGAACGCTTCCGTGTGTTTGACGTGCCAGGAAAAGATAATCGGGATTAACGGTTCCTCTTGCGCCGCAAAGCACAATATGAACCGGGCGCGTTATTTTTTCATACAATTCAAGGTCGCGTGGTGAAGAAAAATTATCTGCAATCAGAATTATTTCTGCATTCTGATTAAAACGATTGAGTGAATAGATGGTTGCTTCCACAGGATTTTCGGGAAGGTCGCCGCCATCGCCGCCGCTCATGCTTTTTTTGAGCATCCTGAAAATGCTGTCAAAATTTTGTGTCTGTATACTGTAAATGCCTCCCGTTTTTCCAACATCTTTCTGATTGGTGGTTTTTGCATCGCCATCATTGAAAAAAACAAATCCGGAGCATCGTCCGCTTGCCAGGCCCGTTGGAACCCAATGTAAAACCTGCGCTGTATACGGCGACATGCTGCCGGTTACATCTGCAACGATGATCATGTTCGGCCATGGATTTCTTCTGAAAACCGTTGTTACAACTGAATCCGGATTATAAAGATCGATATCTGTCATTCCCCGTGTTGGAACGTCCGTAAAATGATCTTCGAGCTTCCACGTTCGTTTTCTTTTCACACCGCTTTCCGACAATTCTGTTACGATGATTGTTTTATGCGCTGTGTCTGCCCATTTTGCGTACACAACCGAAAAACCTTCACCGGAGGGTTTGACAAACAACCAAAGACTGTCTTCCGGAATATTACGATTCAGTAGTGTAGTTGAGCCATCCGGATTGGTAAGAATGCGCATTTTTTTATCCGTATCTGTGCTGCCGGTTGTTTTAAGCGGATCGATTTTTTTACCTGAAGTTAATGGAAGAAAAATTGAATCAAGCGTACTCATTTCTTCTTTGATCAAGGTTGTAGAGGAAGCAGGACGCCAGGTGATAATAAATCCGTGGAAATAATTTTTTCCTTCTTCCGGAGTTGTTGCACCGGTCTGACCGATGAGTTCCCATTCTGTCATCGCGTTTGCAAATGCATCAGGTAAAATTGAAAATAAATTCCGAAGGCGTTGCTGATTTAATTTTTGCTGATCAAATGATTCTGATTCGCGGAAAGTGGTATAAATAAGCTGCACTTTTTCAATCAGTCTTCCCTTAGCAGCATTCGCAAGCTTGGGCGCAATAAATGTAGAAGACGAAAATGGAACTTGCAATACCAGCACGTTTCTTCCTGCTTCTTCCTGCGGAATAGAAAACATGCGGACAAGTTTTGCATTTCCCTTTAATCCACTGGAAGCAGCAGTAAATTTATCAGTTACCTGCGCATTGAGGGAAAGGGAAGAAAAAACGAAAAGCACGAAAACGGATAAGATACTGCGCATAAATTCTAGCATTGGACTACAATAATAACGCTCAAAAGCGGCAAAAGATACCGTTGCGTGTAAAACGTTTTTTTTCTAGACTTTTATTTTGCGGCTTTATATGTGGAATGCACTTTATTGTATATTAGCCATTCTAAAACCCCGGTCATGAAACATATTGTCAGAACACCTACTTCCATTAATGCAATTGCGGATGCATTGCGAAGAGAATTACCGCAGTATGAAGTTGAAATAAAACAAAATCCACTTTTGGGTTTTGAATATGTTGAAGTACGTAAATCTTCTTATTCCGGTGTGTGGGTTCGTTTGAAGAATGATAAAATCACCTGGAATGGTGTTGTGCCTTCTGCCGCTGCGCGTATTTTCCTTGGCGGACTTATTCTGCTTATCGCAACTTATAAGTCGAGAAAACAAGTTTCTACAGCAACAGGTGAAGTGCTGCTGCGGAATTTTTAAACTGTCGCCTGACTTTCGTAGAATGTTTTTCCTGTTTTCGCCATTCGTTTAAGTAATACGCATGGACGATACCGGTCTTCACCGTATTCTTCGTAAAGCTCTTGCAGCTTTTCATAAACAGGTTCTACACCTAATTCGTCGGCCCATTTTAAAAGACCTTTCGGATAATTTACACCTTTAACCATGGCGATATCAATATCTTCTTTCGATGCAAGACCAAGATAAAGTGCATCAGCAGCTTCATTGATGAGCATAACAAGCACACGGAAAAATAGTTGTGCTCCCAATCCTGTGTCTTCTAACGGAACCGGCATTTGCGCGCCTTCAGAATAATCGTAATATCCTCTTCCTGATTTACGACCAAAATGTTTTGCTTCAAACAACCGTTTTTGTGTCAGTGATGGTTTGAATCTTGGTTCGTAAAAAAATTGTTCCCAGACAGTTTCTGTCACTTTGTAATTAATGTCGTTGCCGATAAAATCCATTAATTCAAACGGGCCCATTTTAAATCCGCCGGAATGTTTCATTGCCCAATCGATGGTTGCGAAATCAGCAATTCCTTCTTCGTAGATGCGGATGGCTTCTCCATAAAATGATCGTGCAACACGGTTGACAATAAATCCCGGTGAATCTTTCGCGATGACAGTAATTTTTCCCCAATTGTCAATAAGGGTTTTGCAATCGTGAATATGTTTTGATTCGGTGCAGATGGCCGGAATGATTTCAACTAAAGGCATTATCGGTGCAGGGTTGAAAAAATGAATTCCGATCACGCGCGTTGGGTTTTCACATGCGGACGCAATAGAAGTAATGGATAGGGAAGAGGTATTGGTAGCAAGAATACAATCGGCAGGAACAATCTTTTCCAGCTCCTTAAAAACAGTTTGTTTCACGTCCAGCTTTTCGATGATTGCTTCGATGGTCAATCCGCATTTTGAAAAAGCTGCATTGGTTGAAGCGAACGTTATTCTTCCGAAAATATCATCTGAAATAATTTTCGAGATCTTTCCCTTATTAAAAAGTTTATCCAGCGTTGCACGTAAATTCTTTTTTGATTTTTCCAGTTGTTCGGTGTTGGTATCCATTACTACCACTTCATGTCCTGCTGTAGCTGCTACTTGTGCTATGCCACTTCCCATCGCTCCTGAACCAATTATTCCGATCACTGTTTCTCTATTCATAATAAGTCTTAATTTTCTTCTGAATTAAATCGTACATCGTATCCGCCGCGGCAGATCTGCATCTTACTTTTTTTACTCGCCTTTAAAATTCGCTTTTCTTTTTTCCATAAATGCAGCAATTCCTTCTCTGAAATCGGAAGTGCCTGCTGCTACTACTTGTTCCTGTCCTTCGCGTATCAATTGTTGTTCCAACGAATTTGTAATTCCTTCATTGAGCAATTTTTTTGTCAGTCCCAATGCTTTTGTCGGCATTTCGGAAAGTGTTTTTGCAATTCCCAAAGCGGTTTCCATCAGCTTATTATCTTCTGTCACTTTGTAGATCATTCCCATTTGATATGCTTCCGTTGCAGAAACTTTATCACCTAACATCATTAACGCAGTTGCACGCTGAAAACCAATTAGCCTTGGAAGAATAAATGTTCCGCCGCTATCCGGTATCAATGCGATTTTAGAAAATGCCTGGATAAAAGTTGCCGATGCGCCTGCAACGAGAATATCGCATGCAAGAGAAATACTCGCACCTGCACCTGCAGCCACTCCATTGATCGCGCAGACAATTGGTTTTTCAATTTTGCGTAAACGTAAGATGATGGGATTGTAATGTTCCTGCACAATTTTCTCAATTCCCGGGCCACTTTCATCAATCGCTTCACCAAGATCTTGTCCGGCACAGAATGCTTTTCCGCTTGCCGTTAAAAGAATCGCGCGAATATTTTTGTCTGCTTCCGCTTCATCGAGAGCCGCCTGAAGTCCGAGTGCCATTTCACGGTTAAAGCTGTGAAACTTATCGGGGCGATTAAGCTTTATGATCGCGACATTACCTTGTGTTTCGGTGAGAATGGTGGTTGTACTCATAGCTTTTTATTATCCCGGAGGGACGCCGTTTTTGGTGCAAACAAATATAGCCGTTTGAAGAGGCAATTTATGCACAAAATGGGCAAAAAAGATATACGGAGTAAAGGATCATTTAAACCAGGATTTTTTCGTTTTTAATCTCCGGCAAAAACCATAGAATAAAAACAGAAATAAACGGAAGCACACACCCGATGGCGAACCATGTCCAAAATGATCTTCCGAGACTGCGCGCAAAAAATGCCGAGGTGAGCGGTACGAAAAAAAGCATTCCGAAGAAAAATCCAAGAATTGGCATGAGAGTAGGATTTGTTGAAGCAAACTTAGGAGGAAAATGAGTGGGTTTTACAAGGGAGAAAGAGTTTCCTGCGGCGGTTGAAGTAAGTTTACCTGTGGGGCAATTGCAGTGCGCGTTCGGGTAGAAAAAATAGTTGAAAGTTTTTTCTTCTGAAAGGAGAAGGTTTCCGGGAAATGCTTCCAGATCTACCTTGCAGAGGTTTTTATTCCTTTAATAAAGGCAGTGAAAGTATATGTGAGCATAGGTTAGAAAAATCCCCAATTGGCGCGGCTTTCAGAGGTATAACGTATTTTGGTTAGCTTTTATTTTCTTTTGTTATGTGCTAAAACCGTTACTCAAAACGTTACTATTATTAACCCTCAAATCCTAAATTCCTATGGGCGTAAAGCTAAGGGAAAAGAAGCTGAGTAACGGTGCAGTATCCTACTACCTCGACATTAACCACGAAGGCCGCCGTTGGTATGAATTTCTTGACATTAAAGCAGAAGGCGGCAAACGCAGTGCTGAATTTGTCGAGAAGAAAAAGCTGGCTGAAAAAGCGCGTTCGGCAAAAGAGTATCAACTCACAGTAGAAAAGAATAATCTGCCGGATGAACAAAAACAAGAGAAGGATATGCTTGCATTTATCCGCGAAAAGATGGGAGGCAAGCGTACAAAGGTTCCTTATGAGCAATTGTTAAAGAAGCTTTCTGGTTTTATTGGGAAGGAAGAAGTGCTTCCGATGAGTAGAATTGACAAATCATTCCTGCTACGGTTTCAGGAATTTCTGAAAGATGAAAAATTGGGTCAGGGAACAATTTATACGATTGTCCACCGCTTCAGCACCTACATCTACAAGGCGGTTGAATGTGGATATATGACCGCAAATCCCTACCAGAAAATCCCCCGTTCGGAAAGAGTAAAGCTTCGGCGTCCGACTCCCGCTTATCTGACCATTGAAGAAATTGAAAAACTCGCGCAAACTACAAAGGGTGTGCGTCCGCAAATGCGGTGGGCTTTTTTCTTCAGTTGTTTTACAGGTTTACGCTGGAGCGATTGTAGCAGACTTAAATGGTCGCAAATCGTAAAGCACAAAATGGAAGGTCGCGAAGTTCAGGTAATGCGGGTGAACCAAATGAAAACGGAAAGTTCCACTTATTTGCCTCTTTCGGAACAGGCTATTTTGATATTGCAGGCGCGAAAGAAAGATGCGGAGAGGGAAGAAGCAAGTCCATATATTTTTCCTCAATTGTATGAACCTGTTGGTAAAAGTGTAAAGCAATCAATGGCTGTTCGTGCAATGCCGATCTGGGGTAAAAAAGCAGGTATTGAGCATCCTGCCATCTTCGGTGTATCATTTAAACCTCTTGCAAAACTTACAGCCCCGGCACTAATGAAATGTGAAATATCAAGCGTTCTTTGCGCTGAAACACCTGCGATTGTTCCAGCATATTGTTCATTGCAGGATTGATTTGTTCCGGAAATAATTTTTAATCTCTTTTCAACAGAAAGTGCGGAAGAATTCATTGCTGGACTGTCGCGAACGGCTACATCTTCAACTGCGCATAAACATGATTCCCTGGTAATACCGGATCGTTTCCGAATTGTGGTAAAAATGAAATAAAGTCCCATACTGAGCAGCGCCCCCAGAAGTGGGCTTGCTATTAGCGGAAGAAAAAATGAACTTCCTAGTTTCCCGAAATTAAATGCAGATCCAACAGCGACAAGGCCAACTCCGGTCAATGCTCCGACAAGGCCGTGCGTAGTTGAAACCGGCATGCCGATTTTTGTCGCAATCATAATTGTTATCGCCGCACCTGCTGCTACGGCAATTGCAAATTGAGGTGTAGCCAGAAAAATATCAGGGACGAGTCCTTTTCCGGAAAAATTCTTTACGAGTGCGCTTGCCAGAAAAACAGAAACAACAGATCCCAATGAGGTAGTGACGGTTGCCCAAGTTATTGCACTTTTATAACTTGTAGTTCCGCTTCCGAAGAGCGTTGCAACTCCTTTGAAGTTGTCATTTGCGCCATTCGAAAAAGCGAGGAAAATCGCTGCACAAAGAATAAGAATGGTCATTGTATGTTATTTCTATTGACTGTTTAACCCTGCTGTCACTACTTTCATTAGAAAGTCTTCAAAACGACAAAATGTATTTTTCTATATTTTTTCTATTGCTGTCGTAAAGATCGAAGACAATATTTTATCGGCCTTTCCCGCGATTTCAATTATTTCAGAAATATCAACTGGCTTGAGATGGTCTGGATCACACTCGTCAGTGATAACTGAAATTGCTGCGCAAGAAAGTTTCATGTGGTTAGCAACAATCACTTCGGGGACTGTGCTCATTCCGACCATATCTGCGCCAATTATGCGCAGGAAACGATATTCTGCTCGTGTTTCAAGATTTGGCCCTGTTACAGAAACATAAACTCCTTTCTTAAGTGTAACCGCGTTTTCAATAGCAGCATTTATAAGAATAGCATTCAATTGTTTATCATAAGGTGCACTCATGTCTGGAAACCGAGGTCCCAGCTCATCGACATTCTTTCCGGCAAGCGGATTTCCATTCTGAAGATTAATGTGGTCATCAATAAGAATGAGTTCGCCCTTTTTAAATTCAGGATTTATTCCTCCGGCGGCATTGGACAACAACAAATGTTTAATACCTAATACTTTCATAACTCTTATTGGAAAAGTTACTTGTTGTTGAGTATAACCTTCGTAAGCATGAAATCTTCCCTGCATGACAAGAACTTTTTTCTGCCCAATAGTTCCATAGATAAGTTTTCCTTGATGAAATTCAACGGTTGCAATTGGAAAATGAGGAATGTCTTTGTACAGAATAGTTTTTTTAATTTTTATTCTTTCGATAAATTTCCCTAAACCTGTGCCTAAAATAATACCTACTTCAGGTTGATCAATACCTGTATTTTGCAGAAAATTTGCCGCTTCGTTTATTTGAGAAATCATAATCTGGCTTCTGATTAAAATTGAACAATTAATTTTCGAAAAATAAATTTCATTGTAGAGAAAGGATTGAAGCTAAAATCTACATTCTTTCCAGTGGCCATAGCATAATCGTTAATCACCTCGGTCTTTGTTTGATTTCCGACTATTTCAAACATTTCGTTTTCACTTCTTAGTTTTCCAGCGTACTTATATCCGCCTACGCAATTAAACAATCTTTTAGTAATGAAAAATGAAGTTTGACTAGTTCTGGAGAATGAAATGCCGGAATGGAAACAATGACAAAATAGTTTCAGAAAAAAATTTGCGCCAATTAGTCTCACTCTGAATGCTCCCGACAAAAACCTTCTTTCGACAGAATGAATTATTTTTTCGTCGAATGACGGTGGAGGAAAGCAACCTGGTTTAATAAAATACAGAATTTCTCCTTTTGCTTCAAACGCGCCAACTTCAAATAACATTCGGAGCTCCGTTTGTTTGCAGAGGAAGAGTTTTGCATGTTCTTTTTCTGCCAGCTTTATCATATTGTCTCTTTGAAAAGTATCTACAATGATAATATCTTCAACATTCAACTCTTTGGTGTTTAGTCGAATGTATTTCAACAACCTTGCTATATAGTCTTCCTCGTTTTGCGCAGGAATTATGATACTGACTTTCATGTCCGGAGTTTTTTTGCAAATATTTTTAAATCTTTTTCGTCATCCAGATCCGAAAGACTAGGAAGAACAGCATACGACAATTCAGCTTTATTGATATCGATAATAGTATCTAGAAATACATTCTCTGTACTCCATTCTTTATCTACAAAAACCGCGGGGTGAAATGTTTTCATTCCAAGCAAATAGTAACCTCCATCGTAAGTTGGTCCAATTACAAAATCATTTGCTTCAAGTTCCTCAAATGCTTTATTGAGAATTGCAGTGGAAAGCTCAGGGCAATCACTTCCAATAATCAATACCTTTTTATACTTACGGCTGAATGCTTTAGCAAACGCGTTCTGCATTCTTTCGCCTAAATCATTTCCATTTTGAATGTGTTGTTGAAAACCCTCTTTCTTCCAAACATCTTCATCTTCAATAAAATCAGAATAAAAAACTGCTTTATCACAATTCAAAATGTGCGTTACATCAAGTGTATAAGCTAATAGCTTCAAATAGACTTCGAGTGCGATTGCATTTCCAACTGTCCTGGCTAGTCGTGTTTTTACCTTACCCTCAATCGGATTTTTGATAAAAACCATCAGTAAATTATCATTGTGATTAGTCATACACTTTAACTCCCTTCTTCAGCCATATTCCCCATGATTTCGAATAGGCATGAACCCTTGTTGTGGATTGATTCGAATTGTCAACCACACCGTGCCCTTCATTTACCCATTCAAAAATTCCTCCATAGAGATTCAAAACATTTTTATAACCTGCATCAAGCAATTCCTTACCGATTTTTTCACTTCTGTAACCTACAGAACAATAAACAACAATCAAGTCCTCTTTTGATATCTTACTTATCGACTCCATTCTAAAATTGTCATACCCGATATTTATTGCGCTGCTCAAATGACTAACATTAAATTCATTCGGTTCCCGCGAATCTAATAAGACGACTTTAATGCCTTTGGCAATAGTATCGCTTAATTGTTTTGGATGAATTACATCCACATTCCATGAATACAAATGCTTCAACATTCGATCATAATCTTTATCCTGAGCACAACCTCCCGAAAAGATTAGCATTAAGAAACCGAATAGTAGGAAATGTTTTTTCATCGCTTATAAAATTGATCCTTGACAACTTGAACCTGCTCCGGCAGTACAACCAAAACAATGACGGTTCAAAACGATTGATCTGTTCTGAAGTTTTTCCCCTGAAAATTCCCGAATATGTTTTGGCACACCATCGGAAATTGACAAGTCAAGCATTTGATTAAAATCACAATCAAATAAATTTCCATCCCAACTTACCGAAACAGTATTTCTGCACATTACACCTGCCGCCGCTGCCGGATTAAATGCATTCACCAATTTCTCCATATATTCTTCGTACTTATCTGATGAAAGAAGATAATCGAGAAATCTGCTGATTGGAAGATTGGTAATGGTATAAAGATTATTAAATGAGATTTCGAAATTATCGAGTAACATTTTTTTATAATCGAGTTCCAGTTTTTCCTGCGAAGGAGGAAGGCTTGGTCCTCCAGGATTATAGACAAGATGCAATTCCAAACCGGTCCCTTTTATTCCGTAACCAATTTTATTTAATCGCTTCAGGGCTTCTATTGATTTTGCAAATACTCCGTCTCCTCTTTGCTTATCGGTATTTTCCGCAGTGTAACAAGGAAGTGATGCTATTACAGTAACATTATTATTTGCGAAAAATTCCGGATAAGAATCGTATTTTTTATTCGAAACCAAAATTGTAAGATTACTTCTCACAATTGTTTTACGGCCCAACTTGTGAATTTCTGACACAAACCATTCGAAGTCAGGATTCATCTCAGGTGCGCCGCCTGTGAGATCGACCGTGTGAATAGAAGGCGTGCTTCGTATTGCTTCAAGGCATTCAGACATTGTTTCCCGTCTCATGATTTCTTTCCGGTCAGGTCCCGCATCGACATGACAATGTGTACAAATCTGATTGCACATCTTACCCACGTTGATTTGTAAAATCTCAAGCTGCGTTGGTTTTAATGGATAAAGCCCGTAGGTCTCCAGCTTTTCTTCGAAGCGGGGTAGGTTTTCGTTTTCTTCTGCCAGCAAAGCAACTTGTATTCCGGCACTTGCCAATGCATTACCGTTTCCTTTTAATGATTTCATAATTGACGGATTTGAGGATATGAAATTAATTCACGCCCGAATTTTAAATTGTCGGCTAAACGACTAAATGTGTTTTTTTTAAATAAAGGCAGGTCTAGATTTTTTATTCGGGATGCAAAAATTAGTTTCTCTGAAAATTTCCTTGGTGATGTCATTATTTTGAAGAAGTTATTCCCGTAGTTTTTTGCCTTCAAATTTCTTAGGATTCAAAGTTGTGTTCTTATTCAAGTTCATTTGCATCTGCTTTTCGGGGGAGGAATTTTCCGGCGCGTTGCCAAATCTCAACTTCCAGGCGCGAATTCCTGATTTCAATTCATCCCACAAATTGGTGTTCGCTTTAAAGCCATACGCTCTGTATTTACCCGGCCTTACTTTCCCTTTTTTTCCTACAAAAACAGAAATTCGCTTTGCCCACGCCTCAAAAGTTTCCATAAATACATTATCCTGGATAACATCTTCTGATTGATTATCGCTATACTTTTTATTCACGCCGCTATCCACGTATGTCCAGAGTTCATCAGGTACTTCTATTCCACCATACCTGCATTGCCATACCAATGGTGCATAAGCCTGCCGCATGTCTTTAAAGGGTTCTTTGGTAGGGTCAAAATAGTTTTTGTGTTCTAAAACTTTTGGAATACCATTCTCATCCATTTCATCACCACCCTGATCTCCATAACAAAAAAAGGCTGCTGTTCTGCCTTCGAGATGATTTACACTTAATTCTTTCCATTTTTCGGTATGCTCCAATGCCATTGCTTTTTCAGGATCTTTATGAGCGATAAGTGTTTCATCGGGATTACCGCCATTCATGCACACAAGACGATCGAACATGAGTTTTAAATTGCTTGTTGGAGCATACCAATTTACCGGACCAATAATTATCCATACATCTGCCATGTCAAATCTTGAGTATAAATCGGCATTCCACATAAAATCAGGTTCGCTCCGGCTATTCTTACTGTAACAATTACACGGCCAAACACATAGCGCCATAGAGGTGGAAACGCAAGCATTGCAACTTCGTATTTGTTCGCGCCCATAAGCATTGCTTAAATCTTCGTAGTCTATTTCCCATTCTTGTGGTAAAATGTCTGCTAGCTTCAGCATCAACATTCTCGCTTTGCCATCAACTCCAGGGCAGTTATATTGTTTTCTCTGAGATCCCGCAATTATTAAAACACGGAATGGTCTCTTTTCGACTGGTAACCCTGAATTGGTGTCAATTGGTTTCATATTTTTGTAGTATGTGGGAATCGATTAAAGAATACTATATTTCAATTGGTGAAAAATATGAGGTTAACCCGGTTATTTTTGTTGGAATTCATATAATCGCTACTCCCCTTTTTATTGCCGCCGTAGCTTGGATCGTCAGGAATTATAAAAAGAAAAAATCTATTTTTATACCATCTGTTATAGCTGGTGTCATTTTTAACGCTGCAAATATTTACCTGATCATTTCGGGGAAAAATATCCCTATTTGGATCTATGTTATTATTGGCATAACCACGCTAGTTTCAGGATATTTTTCTGTTAAAAAAATTCAGCATAAAATTCACTCTAATAAATAATCAGCTTAAGTAAACTCTCCACTCAAGCAATAAACCTATTATTCAACTTTTGTCGGCTCCATTCCAGAAATTATAAATGCGGCGCCTGCAAGCGCAACATCTTTCAACATATTAGGCATTGCCGTTTGCATTGCCATTTCATTTCCACTCAATATCATAGGAAGATGAATGAGCATGATAAACATCAACAAGAGTGCAGCAAGCATCAAGCCAGAAATTTTCATCATTTTTTTCAGGAGAATACTCATGGAAAATGCAACTAAAGCAATTCCTGTTAAATAAATCCAGAATACTCCGCCGGGAAGCCATGTTGGGATCATTCCGGCCATCATAGTTGCTTTCATAAAATGCATCATTCCAAAAACAAGGAATGGAATTGCGAACATAATTCGCCCGATAGTTGTAGTCATTTTCATAGTGGTTGTTTTTAATTTATAGGGCAAATGTATTTGCTGCTGCCAAAATGAATTGTCGGATAAACGACGAAAGATGTTTATTTCTAAATAATTGTATTTAAGCATTTGCTTATATTATTATTGTTTATATGTTTGTTCCGCAATCAATTCATCAAAATAATTTTTTTATGATTAAGACAACATGTATTCGCCTTTATGCAGATCAGGTACAGATTGTAGGATGCAGGAAAAGAGTTCAATCCATTGATAAAATATTTTCGAAACTTTCGAATTTACTGGCTTTGGCTGGAAATGAAGTTCGTCTCAAAATACTTTACCTTCTTGAGGAAGAGAATGAATTATGTCCCTGTGACGTTGCAGATATTCTTGGAATGACTGTTCCTGCTGTTTCTCAACACCTCAGAAAAATGAAGGATGGCAATGTTATTGAATCTCGCCGATCAGGACATACTATTTTTTATTCGCTCAGAGAAGACAATCTTAAACTTCTGAGACCATTGTTCAAACACATAAACAACTACGAAGAAAAGGAGAAAGCATCATGAAAACACAAAACACTTCTATAGGACTAGAAGGAGCGGGTTTACTTTCCGCTATTGCAGCATCACTTTGTTGCATTACTCCGGTACTTGCACTGATAGCAGGGAGTAGCGGCATTGCATCCACATTTTCCTGGTTAGAACCTGCTCGACCTTATTTTATAGGCGTAACGGTTCTTGTAATAGGATTCGCCTGGAACCAAAAACTGAAACCGAGAAAAGCCGAGGAAATACAATGTGATTGTGAGGCTGATGAAAAAACTCCGTTTATGCAAACCAAATTGTTTTTGGGAATTGTAACAATTTTCGCGGCGCTTATGCTGGCATTTCCGTATTACTCACATATTTTTTTTCCAAAAGCAGAAAGCAACTTAGTGATTGTGGAATCCAATAACATTGTAGAAGCAAATTTTGATATTCAAGGAATGACTTGTCAGGGTTGCGAAGAAGGAGTTAAACACGAAGTATCGCAACTGCCCGGATTTATTGAAGCCACAGTCAATCACGAAACTGGAAAAGCTATTGTGAAGTTCGATAAATCAAAATCAACTATTGAAGATATTGCCACAGCAATAAATAAAACAGGATACAAAGTAGTAAGGCAATCCGAAACGAATAAATGAAATGGGAAAAGAAATCATTTTACAATCCGTAATCACCTGTCCGAAATGCGGACATAAAAAGGAAGAAACAATGCCCACCGATGCCTGTGCATATTTCTTTAAATGTGAGAACTGTGGTGAAGTTCTAAAACCAATAAACAATGACTGTTGTGTGTATTGTTCTTATGGTACTGTACCATGCCCTCCGATTCAGGAGAGTAAAGGGTGTTGTACTTAAATTATTCAGAATTAGAAATCCTCGTTTTCAGGATTGGCAGCACGGATTTCATTATATTTGCTACGATAGTTCTTTGTAACGCCGCAGTAAACAAGTTTTCACCAACAAAAGAAAACATCAATCAACAAAGGCTAAAAAAACCTCCTGCGCCACAACTTTTGATTTTTGGTTCTATTCCGTTACTCAAAATACCTCAGCTTCCTCTCAAACCCTTTATCCACAATGGTTTGAACGATAAGTGTTTTAACTTATCTTTAATAGAGCATTAAGGAAATTGAATCATGACTTTAAGTTTAAAGAATATTGTCCGGAAAGAAGATAAATAGTATGTTGCACAATGTCTTAATGTTGAAGTTTCCAGTTTTGGAAAAACGAAAAAAGAAGCTTTGAAGAACCTCGATGAGGCATTAGCTCTTTATTTCGAAGACACAAAATTTATACCATTTACAAAGGTACTAAGACCCGAAATTTTCACCTCTAAGGTGAAGCATGCCTAAGTTATACTCATCCGCAGCAATTGTCAAGGTGATTTTACGAAACGTGTTTATTTTTATATCGCAAAAGTTAGTCATGCAAAATTCCGCAAACCGGGAAATCCGACATTAACGTTTATTGTTCCAATGGCAAAAAGAGAAATTCCATTCGGAACTTTTCGTTCTATTCTTCGTCAATCGCAACTTAACGAAGAACATTTCCGATGAGATTAAATTTTTTCAGATACACTTAAAGTAATCAAACGGCTCTTCGCAATCCAGGCATTTCCACAACGCTTTGCAGGCAGTAGAACCAAAATTGGAAATCATTTCTGTATGCTCCGATTTACATCTCGGGCATTTTACTGATTTCGGATTTCCGAGCAATGCACCTTTATCAGCAGTAGAATGTGCCGGAGGTGCAATACCGTATTGACGCAATTTTTCTTTTCCTTCTTCGGTGATCCAGTCGGTCGTCCATGCAGGAGAAAGCACGGATTTGATTCGCACATTTGAAAAACCTTTTCGTGATAAAGCAGATTTGATTTCCTCTGCGATCATTTCCATCGCCGGGCATCCGCTGTACGTTGGAGTTATAGTTACTTCAATGCCATTTTCATCCTGCTTCACATCGCGCAGAATTCCCATGTCCATAATCGTAAGCACCGGAATTTCGGGATCAACAACAGCCTTCAGTATCTCCAGTATCTCCGAAGAGATATGGTGATTGGCAGTTTCTATTTTATGAATTTCTCCCATGGGAAATGAATGTGCTAATGTGCTAATCCAAAAAAATATTGCCTTCAATTAATCCCGTTAGCAAATTACCTCATCAGCACATTAGCACATTGATCTGTGCAATCTGCGGCTACCATTTAGCTCCCGGGTATGCTCTCGCAATCGATTGCATTTCCCCGAGTATGTAGCTCAAATGTTCAGTACGTTTTCCTTCGCGGCTTCCTTTTTGCTGGAACGCATTTACGTCAGGCATGGTAAGTGTAGCGCGTTGTAAAACTTCAGCGATCATTTCCAGCCATTTTGATTTTAAAGCCGGAACGTCCGGAATAATTCCTTCAGTCTGCAGAAGCTTATCGCCTTCAGTGGTTGCGAAAAGATCATCCGTGTATTTCCACAAATCATCAATTCCTTTTTGAATGCGGGCATGACTTTCTTCCGTGCCATCGCCCAATCGCAACACCCATTCATTGACGTGCCGTACATGATAAGTTACTTCTTTCAACGCTTTTGTTGCAAAGCCTGCTAATGTTTCGTCTTTGCTTTTTTGTAATTCGGTATAAAGTAAAAAGTTGAAGATGGAATAATAAAATTGTTTTGCGAGTGTTACGGCAAAATCACCGTTCGGCTGTTCGAGCAATAATGCACTCTTGAATTTATCGTGCGTGCGGAAGTATGCGAGATCATCTTCTGTTCTTCCTTTTCCTTCCACTTCGCCGACGTAAGTCAATAATATTCTCGAAGCGCCGACATAATCAAGCGCAATGTTTGTCATGGCAATATCTTCTTCGAGAAATGGGCCCTTGCTGCACCACTCTGAAAGACGATGTCCTGCAATCAGTGAATTATCACCTAAGCGCAAAAGGTAATCCAATAAAGCTTCCTGCTTATTCATAATTCGCTATATAAATTTTACTCCTTCAGGAATCACGTAAAATGTTGGGTGACGATATGCTTTATCATTCGCAGGTTCAAAAAATGAGCCCTGATCTTCCGGACTTGAAGCGGTGATCATACTGGAAGGAATGACCCAGATGTTGATGCCTTCATTCCGGCGTGAATAAAGATCGCGTGCATTCTGCAAAGCCATTTCTTTATCAGCGCCATGCACACTTCCCGCGTGCTTATGCGGCGTTCCTGATTTTGCCTGAACGAAAACTTCCCATAATGGGAATTGGGATTCTGCTGTCATGGAAAAAAGTGATTGGTTGAAGGTGATTTGTTAAAGGTGATTGTTAATTGGTTGAAGGTGATTTGTAATCGGTACCTGCTCATTAGTCAGTTGTTGTTAGTGATTTTTTTACCAATCACCAATCACCAATCACCAATCATGCGACAAGTGATTTCTCTTCTTTAGCAGCTTTTTTCTTCGCGTAAGCTGTTGCTGCATCACGCACCCATTTGCCTTCTTCATGGGCTTTGATGTGGTTGGCGATGCGCTGCTTATTGCAAACACCATTTCCTGCAATGACGTTATTGAATTCTTCCCAATCGATCTTTCCGTAATCATAATGGCCGCGCGCTTCGTTCCATTTCAGATCCTTGTCAGGAATTTGTAAGCCTAAATATTCTGCTTGCCCGACTGTGCGATCGATGAATTTCTGACGCAGCTCATCATTCGTTTCGCGTTTGATTTTCCAGCGGATGGAATCAGCGCTGTTCTTCGATTCAGCATCCGGCGGACCAAACATCATGATCGATGGCCACCACCAACGGTTGAGTGCGTCCTGTGCCATTTCTTTTTGCTCTTCAGTTCCTTTTGCCAGTACACACATGATCTCGTAGCCCTGGCGCTGGTGGAAACTTTCTTCTTTGCAGATACGCACCATCGCACGGGAATAAGGTCCGTAGGAAGTACGCTGCAGCATTACCTGATTAATAATTGCTGCACCATCAACGAGCCAGCCCACCGCGCCCATATCGGCCCATGTTAAGGTCGGGTAATTGAAAATGCTGGAATATTTTGCTTTGCCGGTATGTAATTGTTCATTCAGCTCCATGCGGGTTATGCCCAATGTTTCGCAGGCGCTGTAGAGGTACAAACCATGTCCGGCTTCATCCTGCACTTTTGCAAGTAAAACCGCTTTGCGGCGAAGGCTTGGAGCGCGTGTAATGAAATTTCCTTCCGGCTGCATCCCGATAATTTCAGAATGCGCATGCTGGGAAATCTGGCGGATGAGTGTTTTACGGTATTTCTCGGGCATCCAGTCTTTAGGTTCGATAAAGTCGCCTTTATCGATTTTGCCATTAAAGATGTCCTCGAATTGAACTGAATTTTCCATGTTTTTGTTTTGGCTTTTCTGGGAATATCCCATAGGGATCACTACGTAGCAAATATACGAAATCCGAAAGAACTGGGTGACTGGGTGATTTGATGTCCGCCGCGGCGGACATCAAATCACTCCGACAAATACATCTCTACGATTCTGTATTATTTCCCTATTTTTGCGCGCTAAAAGTCTGAATTTATGGCCCGTTTTCACACGCTTAAAGTTGCTGAAGTTACCCGCGAAACCGCTGACTGTGTTTCTGTTGTGTTTGATATTCCTGCCAATATCCGCGGGGAATTCAATTACATCCAGGGACAATACCTCACGCTTAAGCTGAAAATAAACGGAGAAGAAATCCGCCGGTCCTATTCGCTGTGCACGAGCCCGGTTGCTGATCGCGAATTGCGTGTGGCGGTGAAAAAAGTAAAAGATGGCCGCGCTTCTACATTTATCAACGATTCGCTTAAAGCGGGTGATGAAATGGAAGTGATGACACCGATGGGAAATTTTTATTCGCCATTGAGCCCTGCAAATAAAAAGAACTATATTTTATTTGCAGGCGGAAGCGGAATCACACCGATGCTTTCCATAATCAAAACCGTTTTACAAAGCGAGCCTGAAAGCAGCATCACACTTTTTTATGGCAACCGTGACGAGACGGCAATCATCTTCAAAAAACAATTGGATGCGCTTGCCAATGCGAATACAGAACGTTTAAAAGTGCATCATATTCTAGAGCATTGCGGCGAAGATGTGGATGAATTATGCCGTGGAATTTTAATGCCTGAAAAAGTAAGGTCGCTGATCAAAAAACATGTGGATCTGAATGCGGATAATATGTTTTTCATTTGTGGTCCGGGACCGATGATGGAAAATGTGAAAGTTGTTTTGAATGATTTGAAAGTTGATCCAAAGAAAGTTTATATTGAATATTTTGCTGCTGTGGAAACTGCGGTGAAAGCCGCCGAAGAAAATTCGCCATCTGCAATTGTGCAGAGTAAAGTCACCGTGATCCTGGATGATGAAGAAGTGGTTTTTGATCTTGCGTCGAATGGAAAATCGGTTTTGGATGTCGCGATGGATGCAGGGATGGATGTGCCATTTGCTTGTAAAGGTGGAGTTTGTTGTACTTGTCGCGCGAAGCTGATGGAAGGACAAGTGAAAATGGATCAGAATTTTGCATTGAGTGAAGAAGAGCTGGAACGGGGATATATTCTGACTTGCCAGTCGCACCCGGTTACGGAGAAAGTTGTTATCAGCTTTGATGAGCCTTAAAGGAAAGGCAGACTTTCTATAAATTCAATTTCTTCAGTCGATTTACTCCAACCTATAAGTGAATCTGTTGTAAAGTTCTGAACAGGAATAAATTTATATGAATGAAGGGAGGATGGGCAATTGCACAAAGTCCGATACTTACCACAACAATCACGTTGCAGCGACTTCGGAAACGAGGTTATGAATCTATGCTGGATGTTTACTACGAACTCAATCCATCTCTTTGCGAACCGCCGTATGCGAGAACCGCACGTACGGTGGTGTGAGAGCCTCTCCCCATCAGCGAAAGTTGGTGGGGCGTGCTACTCGATTATGTGCCGCTTTTTTGTATATGCTTTTTGAATTGCATTTCGATTTCATTTGACCAGTCTGCAATTATTCTTACTCCTAGTATAATATTTTTACTGGCAATTCCAACTTTTGGATTCCGAAGGTCTGCTCTTGATATTTTCATTTCATTGCCGCCAAAGCCATCTTCATTAAAAAATCTCATTGGCCCATTGAGGACATAAATTTGATTATTCGGAGCACAAATTGCGGTTGGCGCATAACCCATTCTCATTTCTCCGGCATTTGCTGTTTCCAATCTTATGTTTAAGGGCAAAGCAATATTGGAATGTTCTATTTTAATTACTTGGTCAATGAAAAAAAACGGCTCAACATTATGATACGACATGCCAACAGGTGGTTTACTTTGTATGCTAACAATTGTATTTTCTAATATCATTCCGTTATCAAGTGTGCATTTGCAAGGAATTTCAAGAAATCCTCTTGAACTATAATCGGAAGGAGGACAGCCAATTTCGAGAAGTATTTTTAAATATTCAGGTTTAATTTTTAATTGTTTTTCATTCCAGTGAAGAACTGACTGCATGCGGTCATCAGAAATAGTGTTAACCCAATATTCACGCTTATCGACATACCAATTCATTTTGCAAATTTCACATTGTTCAATTTGTCCAAATTTCAAATCGTATCTTTTAATAAACGGTCCAGAAAATCTGCTGTGAAAACTTTCATAAGAATTACTTATGACATTTTTATTCTCACATGCAGGGCAACCAGATTTCATAATTGATTTTGTTGTCTTTTAAAGTGGTACATAACGGTTTTGGGCTTGGCGAAGGTGGCGATTTTCACCACAAATGTTGATGCGGAGAACCAAACTTTGATTAACCACAAAACTGTCTGCGGAGCACTGAACCGCCACTTTTGCCAAACGCCTGTTACAAGCTGGCCATCTGTCCACCGAGGTTGTAAAGTCCTTGTCTGCCGTGAGTTTCGCTGTCATTTGTCGAGTTGTGTTTGGGTCAGTTTGTGTCGCCAGTGCGTTGCTTGGTTTAAAAATTTTTGAAGGGGAGATTTTAAAAAATAATTTTTCTTCGGGTGGCAAAGGCGGAAGCTCTATTGCAATTTTTGGTTTGTGCGGTTGCCCTGTGCGAATTGCAATTGTGCTTACACCTGTGGGTTAGGATTAATCTTTCCATTCGTATTTTGTTGTGTCGCAACCACATCTTATTTTCTTTGCAACGTTGTCATAGTTTTTGATTGAAACTTTTGGTCGTGTGCAAGTTGTCGCCTGACAGTAAAATATAGCTTCAAGTTCTTTTATGTCTGCCCAAAATGCCTTTAAGTCGCCAAGTTTTGGATTAAACGGATTGTCGTGAGATAGTAAATTACCAAGCAAAGAAGAATTTGTAACACGTTCAATAACGGGAGCTTTTGCTTTTATGTCTTGTCCGCCATTTTTATTGATTTTTGATTTTAATTCGTTCAACAATTCGTCAGGCATTCTTTTTTCGTTCACTTCATTTAACCTGAAACTAACTTTTACGTCTAAATTCAAGCAAATGTCTTTCAGTTTGGCTTCTAAGTATTTTCGTATTGGGTTGCCAAGCGTTTCAACGGAACTATTTGCAAGTTCTCTTTCAATAAACTCTTTCAGGTCGTTTGGTTTTTCTTCAAGATGTGTTCCTTTCGCTTCTGTCCATTTGATTTCCCCGATTGTCCAACCTTTCCGTTTGGCTAATTGTTGAACATAGCTAAACCATTCAGCTTCGTGTGTTAGAAGAATAAATTGATAATCTGCAAATTTTTCAAACAACAAATCAGCAAAGCGTTTTCTGTGTGTGGAATCAAAACTTGAAATCACATCATCTAACACAATGAACTTGTTTTCCTTATTAAAAGCAATAACAGAAGCCAAGAAAAATGAAATTCCAAAACAGTTTAAGTGTGATTCACTAAAATACTTTTGTGGTGGTGAAACCCACTCGTCATTATATTTGTATTCAATCGTAATTCCGTTTAGTTCATCTTCTTCGCCAATAATTACAATCCTGATTTCGTGGAATTGTTCATCAGGATTCATATATTGATAGAAGTCATTGATATATGAAGAAAATGTGTTTATGAAACTTTCTAAACCCTCTTTTTGGCGTTTTACAAATTCATTATAAATAAGTTCCAAAGAATTCTTTTGGTATTCTAATTTGCTTTTATCTTTTTCAAACCGTTTGATTTTCAAAAAAGCATCTTTTGCAGCCGAAATGTTTGCGTAAAGTTCAGTTGATTTATCGTTTTTAATTGCAGTTTGTATTGCTTCAAATCTTGTAGAAATTTGCTCTTGAATTTTGAAATCATCTTCAGTAAAAATCAAAGTATTGTTTGCAGGAAGTTTATTTCCAGAAGTAACTTTTTCATTAGCTGATTTCTGATATTCGGTTAGCTTTGTGTTTAAATTACTTATTGCCTTTTTGGTATTTTCATTTTCTTGTTCATTCAATAAAACATTATTCGCTGTAAGTTCAAGTCGTTTCAATCGTTCTGCTATAATGTCGGAAACAGATTTTTTAGCGGTATCAAAAGCAACTTTCTTTTTAGATGATTCTTCAATTTCTTGTAACCTACGTTGAATGTCGGTTTTTAATTCTTCAAGGTTCTTTTCCTGTAAACACAATGGGCAATTATCCTCTTTGTGAAATTTCTTTGTAATGACAGTTTCTCCCGACTTCAAAAGTTCCGCCAAAAAAGTTTGCATTATGCTTTGAACATCTTCGGCAATTTTGTTGAACTCAGAAAAGTATTTCTGATACTCTTTGTCAATAAAAGATATTTCGCTTTTAAGTGTTGAAAGTGTTTTGTTAGTATTTTCTAAAAATTGAAGTTCTGTTACCTGTTTTGTATTTGCGGGTTTCTTGATGTGGTTCAAAACCTTGTCAATATCTTCAATAGAGTTTACAGTAATTCCTGTTTTTAAGGGTTCGATAATTTCATTTATCTTTTCAAACAAATTATTCTCTTGGCTCACTGCTGCACCAATTTTTGCAATTAGCGTTTGTTTTTCATTGTTTATTTGTGCTTCAAAGTTTTGAGTTTTTGTCTCTGATTTAATTGAACTAAATGCTTTTCTTAAAACATCTCTCGTTTTGTTTACTTCTGAAAAGCCGATAATGTTAGATAAGTGTTCTTGTTTTTCACCTTTTGTTTTGTCTATAAAACCACGTAAAAATTGGTATCTAAGCAATAAATTTTCATTTTGAGAAGCGGAATAGTATTTCTGAAAATCATCGGACGAATTGGATATTTCAGATGTGAGCTTTCCTCTTTTGTTAAATAAATTCTTTGTAGCATCAATTGCATTTCTTTTATATGAAATGGCAATAGAAGCGGTATCAATCTCTTTCTGATACGAATTTCGCAAAGCGTCTTTCAAATCAATTTCACCACCTGATAAATGCGAAACTTTGTCTGTATAAAACCATTCAATAGCATCAGAAATACTGCTTTTCCCTGTTCCATTGTCACCATAAAGTAATACGGGTTTTTCATTGAGTGGTAATGAAATCGTATCTCGTATTCCTCTGATTCCTGCTATCGTTATGCCATTAATTTTCGTTGCCATTTTCAGTTCGGATTTTTTGTAACTCATTAACCACATTCTTGTCGGTTAATTTGCCATTATTGTATAATTCAGCCAAGCTGTTCGCAATGGTTTTATCAACATTTTCAATTGATGAAATCTCTTTAAAAAAATCATCTAAAATTTCTTTCCCTGATTTTACTTTATTTTCTTCCATTGTTTTCTTATTTGAAATAACTCCAATCAATTTTAAAATCTGTTGTTAGCGTATTATTTAGTATTTCAAATCCCGTTTTATTATTGCAAATCGGATATACTCCATAATACTCGACAAAATTCAGAATGAAATAACTTTCTAAATCTTCTACTCTGAAATCCCAAATATTTCGTAGCATTTCAATATTGATGTAAGTAAACCAAAGCGGCTCTACTTTTCTGTAATTTACTAATCCAACATTTTTTGATTTTCCTTCAAAATGCCCGATTAAACGGCTTCCTATGCTGTTTGTCCTTTTCTCGCTCATTCCGATATACAGCAACTTTGATTTATCAAAAGGATATTGCACTTGAATTGTAGAACTGAAAATAAAATACAATCCTGTAATGCCATTCAAAGGTTTGATGTTTTTGGCTTCAAATGACATTGGGCTATCAAAATAGATAGTAACAGTTTTACTTCCTACTTCTTTAATCATAATCAAATCTTACGTTTTGCGTAATGTAAGCACTCAATCCACTACCGCTTTTTGCTAAAATTTTCATTTGTTCTATGTGAGTTCTGCCTGCTTTACGATAACTATATGAATACGATTTTCCTCCGCTGAACCAAACAATGATTCTTTCATCTTCAATTTGAAAATGAGTAACTGGCGAATTGCCCCTTCTGTTTGAATACCTTTCCATATGCTAAATTTTCCCTCTATTTAATCTCCTTGCAGATAGCTTTTTCCAAATGCTATGAGCTAAATTTATTTCCTTTTGTGTCAAGCCGTAATGCTCTTTCAATATTATTTGATTGCTTATTTTCAAGACTTCTTCAATATCTGTTTTATCCCGAATTAATTTGTCAATTTTAGAAAGTAGTTTTGCGTTGTCTTTGTGATAAGGCAACAAAACCTTTTCAGCTTCATTTGGCATTAATTCTAAAACTCCGCCACCGTGGCTTCTTCCGCTTACTTCTGTAAATGCAAGTGATAGCGAATTGTAATAACTGGCTGTGAGTGCATTTATATCTGTTCCTTGTTTTACAAAAACTCGGTGCATTGTGTCTGTTGTGTATGCTCCTGCTTCATTAATTATCAATCGCGGATAAAGATTATTTCTTCTGATAAATAAAGCATCTGAAATCTTCAATGATGGAACTACAAACCAATCATTTCTAATTCCTGTCTTATAGCCTTTGTGTATGCCTAAACTTTCTCCATGAGCAATGTATTTTACTGCTCCATTTTTCTGATTCAGGTTTTGTTTGTCAGGGAATGCCAATAAATGTGCTTTTGCTTTTGAGAATTTGTTTTTCTCCCAATCTTTTTCCGTAAAAATTACACTGTTTACCTGCACACTTCTTCCAACCATTGGTTTTGCATAGTCGTGTAAGTCGTATTCTTCAACCGTTGTAAGTGGAACTGTAAAGAAATCATTTGAGCCTGTTGTTATGCCAACTTCAACTTTTGCATATTTTCCAAGCGTTGAAATATTTCTTTTTTTTGCAATTTAGGTCGCTAAGTTAAGTTTTAAAACCGTTTTTCAGTCCAAAGTTTCCGTCAAATTGTCAACGGTCTGAATGTCTTGGTGCGGTTGGGCAAAATTAAATGTGCTGCAATTTTGGGTTGGCTCGTGTGTTGGCATTGCAGCTCTTTTAATTTTGCGAAGCGTTGGCTTTTTTGTTTTTTTTCTGTCGGTTTATGTTAGCACTGTCGGTCGTCCTACACTTGCTTGTAACGGTTTGCAGCTACAAGAAGTTGGCGATTTCGAAGCGCTAAACTGTCTGCCACCACAAAACTTGATACGAAGCACAAAGCTTCATTTAACCACTGAACCGCCAATTTTTTGTAGGTGCTGTTATAAGCTGGCCTTCTGTCTGTCGAGGTTGTAAAGTGGTTGTCTGCTGTGAGTTTCGCTGTCATTTGTCGAGTTGTGTTTTGGTCTGTTTGTGTCGCCAGTGCGTTGCTTGTTTTAAAAGTTTTAGAAAGGGAGATTTTAAAAAATAATTTTTCTTTCGGTGGCAAAGGTGGAAGCTCTATTGCAATTTTTGGATTGTGCGGTTGCCTTGTGCGAATTGCAATTGTGCTTACACCTGTGTGATGGATTATTCAAATGGTACACCATCAGGCTCTCCAATATTACTTTCAAAAAACTCCTTATTCATTGTATTCGTCATAAACTCTTTTGCTGTGCTGTCAATATAAATTATTTGATTTTCACTTCTTAAATTTAGTTTGTTTTTGATATGCGATATTTCTGCTTCCTTTTCATTTTCAAATAGTGGTGCAACATTAATTATTCTAAGTTCACTTCTTGAATTTAGTGCTTGAGATAATATTATATTGACATAGTCATCAGCGTATGAATAACCAATTATTGTAATGATTTTAGCTTCATTAAAACAAGAATTTCTTAATATGGAAGAGTAGTAAAAATATGGGTCAACCGAAGTCATTTTGTGTTGAATTCCAAATATTAATTCAGGTTCGGATTCTATTTTTTGACTTTTGAAAAGTTTGTTTTCAGAGAGATACCAATCAACGGAACCGTGAAGTTTGTATAAATTATAATGCTTCCCATCAATATTTTCAAAATTGGATTGATGCCACTCATTAGTCTCTTTAGTAAATCCGATTTCAATATTTTTTTCTTTTCCAACAACATTTTCAAAACACAAATCATAGTTAAGTGTGAATACCTTCATAAGATTTGCAACATCAGCAGAAAGAGAAACAAAAGATTGATAATAGTTTGCATTGTCATAACTCCTTAATCCTACCCATTCATTTAATTGTTTTCTTATTAGCTTATGAAACTTCTTAATGTTTTCAAAGTTATTCCCCGCCAAATCAAGCAACCTGATGTTCCAAGTGCCAATGAATGGATACATTATATTACTTTCCCTTTTCTCAATTTCAGTAATAACAATAAGGAGTCGTTCTACATTAAAAGCCACATTAAATTTCCCAAGAATTCCATCCGAATAATTTATACTACTTTTTAAGTAAAAATATAAATCCTTGTATGCTTTCCAATCATTATGGTCAACTATGAGTTTTTCTATGTCGTTAACCATTTTATTTGAATGAGGTATTCCAGCATCAACGCTTGCTCCTGCACCAAAAAGAAATAGTAAATGTTCGCCTTTTATTTCCATTTTATTATTTTTTATAAAAACCAAGGTTTATCATTCGAAATAGAATTTTCTTCATAGCCATCTATTTTCTCAAATGCTTCTGAATATTTAGCAATGATTTGAGAATAATAGATTGAAATTGGAATAGATTTAGCATTAAATCCTCTCCAATTTGCACCAGACAAGTTTAAAACATCTTGTAAATACTTTCTTTCATCAAAACCTTTCTGATTCCCTAAATTCAAAAATTGTATATGAACAGGATTGGCCAATCTTTTATCAACTACTTCTTTTCCATAAAGTAAACCTTCAAACCACACTAAATATTCATTGCGTGATAATTTAACAAAGCTACTTTCGTATGGTACAAATGTGTTGTGGAAACTGTAGCCAAAATATTTATTATCAAGATTTACTTTTATAGCCACGAATTCAATGTCGTCAATTTGCTTTATTGCTTCTGATATTGCAGAAATTTCATTTTGCTTAATTTTAAAAGGCAAATGAAGTACGCAGGTTTTATAATCACTCATTCTGCTATCTTTTAAAAGCTTGATTAAGTTAGATTTTAACTTTTGTAAATAATTAGTTTCGGAGGTTTCATCTGCCAAAACTTCTAATGTCTTGTATAGACCGCTTGAATCCAAACAAACCGTGTAAGCAAAGTATTTAGTAATCTCTCCAGTTTCTTCATTTCTTTTATGTGAGCTTCCAACTCCAAGTATCAAACAATTGTTATTACTTGGTTTAACTACCCAAGGAATCCCTCCCATTTTAGCAAACATTGCTAATGCAACATTAGAAGTTGACCATTTTAAAGAGTTTTTTTCGCTTAGTTTACGATAATTAACTACCTGTAAAGGGAGATTATTTTTTATGAAATTGTATTTCATAAAATAATAGTGATTCGAAGCAACAATATCTTCAGTATCAATAGCATAATCTTCGATGTAAATCCCAATAACTTTTTTATTCGGTTCAGCTTCTTGATATGTTTTTACCTTATCTACAATTGAAAGTAGTTGTTCATTAGAAAAACCTTCAATTTTAATTTGTTTTACATTGCTTGTATTTAATACAACACCAAACATTTGCTCAAAGCCAGGAAAAGTTCCAGGGTTTGATTTGCCAGTTAAGCTCAAATACAACTCATTTGCAAACGATTTAAAACGGTCTTCAAAAATGAAAACGAATAAAATCTCTTTATCTATTTTTTGGAGTGGACCATAATTTCTTATTCCTTGAAATTGTGAATTTGCCGTACTTTTATTACTAAAAATGTACTCCTTTTTATTAAGTTGAAAAACAGGTGTTTCTATAAGTTCATTTTCAATATGTAATAAATTATTTTCACCTTCTCTTATTATTTGAATGTTGCTATAGACTTTATCCAAAAAAGACTGAATCAATCTGAATTTATCTGAATAATAATTTTTGTTGCTCCGTCCTTGGCTATCAAGACTTAAACTCAAAACTTGAACTTCCTTATCAAATTGCAACTCTTTATTTCTCGAAAATCTAAAGTCAATAATAAACCCAAATCTTTTTTGTTCTTCAAAGTAAAAAGGAGATAAGTATATTATTTGTTTGCCTTTTGTAAATTCGTGGATTGTAAACTCTATTTTTTCCTCTGTGAAACGTCTATAAACATTGTATGGAAGTGGACAGCCTTTTATTGTTAATGTATTTAATAATTGCTCTGTTAAAAAACGCTTTGTGAGACCAATGGCGTAAAAAGAATGGTTTTCAAATTTTTCAAAACCTTCTCTTGGTAAAAAAGATACCCAATAACCTTTTCTTTTTGTTAAATCGGAATCTTCAGGAAGATGATAGAAATAAATAGCATCCTCCTTAGTATCTTCTTCTTGCTTTAGTTTTCTGAAGACTTTAAAAGAAAAATCACTTTCAGAAATGGGTAATATATTTAATCTAATGTTTGCCATTTATTATCAATTTTTATTTCTATTTAGTCTCCTTGATGATAACTTTTTCCAAATGCTATGAGCTAAATTTATTTCCTTTTGTGTTAAGCCGTAATGTTCTTTTAAAATTATTTGATTGGTTATTTTCAAGACTTCTTCAATATCTGTTTTGTCTCTAATCAATTTGTCAATTTGAGAAAGCAACTTTGCGTTGTCTTTGTGATATGGCAATAAAACCTTTTCAGCTTCATTTGGCATTAGTTCTAAAACTCCGCCTCCGTGGCTTCTTCCGCTTACCTCTGTAAACGCAAGTGATAACGAATTATAGTAACTTGCTGTGAGTGCATTTATATCTGTTCCTTGTTTCACAAAAACTCGGTGCATTGTGTCTGTGGTATATGCTCCTGCCTCATTAATTATCAAACGTGGGTATAAATTATTTCTTCTGATAAATAAAGCATCTGAAATTTTCAATGATGGAACTACAAACCAATCATTTCTAATGCCTGTCTTATAACCTTTGTGAATACCCAAACTTTCTCCGTGAGCAATGTATTTTACTGCTCCGTTTTTCTGATTGAGGTTCTGTTTGTCGGGGAATGCAAGCAAATGTGCTTTTGCTTTTGAAAATTTATTTTTCTCCCAATCTTTTTCTGTAAAAATTACACTGTTTACTTGAACGCTTCTTCCAACCATTGGTTTTGCATAGTCGTGTAGGTCGTATTCTTCAACTGTTGTAAGCGGAACAGTAAAGAAATCATTTGAGCCTGTTGTTATGCCCACTTCAACTTTTGCATATTTTCCAAGCGTTGAAATATTTCTTTTTTTAGCAATGTTTTCTAAAAAATCAATTTCCTCTTGGTTTAAAAAATAGAAAGTCCATTTGTTAGATTTAAAATCAATTTTCTTTTGTGGGCTTTTTAATTTGGCTGTATCAAGCGTTTTCAATTCGCTTGCATCTTTCAATTCAATATGCTCAATGTTATGTTCTTTACTTCCGTTTTTTTCGCAAAGCAATAAAACAACTTCTTGTTGAATATCAGGAAATACAAGTTTCTTAAATGAAATGATATTTATTTTATTGTAAAACTGTGCGATGAATTTTCTCAATTGCAATGCAAATGAAACTTGTAAAATTTCAGCTGGTAAAACAAACCCGATTTTCCCACCTTTATCCTTCAATAATAGGGAGGAGCCAACAACAAAAGAAACCCAAGCATTTGTAAGTTTAGAATAAGTCAAACCTGCTTTTATAAAAATATCGCCTGCCTCAACTTGTTGTTTTCTGTCAAAAAACTGATAGCGTATATATGGCGGATTTCCAACAATCAAATCAAAGCGTTGTAATGTATTGTTGCAATAAGTATGAAAATCATCATTGATGATTTGTTTGTTTTTCAAAACAATTTTCTCTGCTTTTTGAGCTTCAATTTCATCAAACTCTATTGCAGTAATTGATTTGTATTTTGATTTCAATTCCTTCAACTGTTCAAGGAATACGCCATCTCCACAACTCGGCTCGAGTATATCAAAGTCGGTGCTTCCATTAATTCCCCAACGCAAAATAAATTCTGCAATTGGTTCAGGCGTATAAAATCCACCCCTTAATTTTTCGGCTGTTGCATTCTCAATTAGCTTCATACAATTCTTTGATTAGTGGGATTAATGAATCATCATTGCCTAAATCATATAATTTGGCTAATAGCTTTTCTAATGCTATTTTCTCTCTTGAAAACTGACTTTGTAATGGAGTTAATGCTCTCTTGTTGCCAATGTTTGCATCAATTTTATCTTGAATTTTTATTAGTTCCTTTTGGAGTTCTACAATCTTTTCGTGAACTGCTTTATCCTTTGCGTTTGCAAAATCAATTTTACGAATAGGTAAATTGTTTAGAACCTTTGTTCCTCTTGCAAAATAACTTCCTCTAAATATTTCGCCTGTCAATATTACGAACCACTCTACATATTTTGAGTTTAGAATGGCTTGAATGTAGTATGTTGAATAATCAAAATTGTCAGGTAATGTGATTGCACAATAACCCGCAGTGCCACCAGAGGTAAACAGTGTTCCGTAATTATCAATAGCGTATTTGTCGCCACTTGATAATACACCAAGTATTATTTTTTCTTTCTTTCCTGAAATATTTAAACCCTGTTGTCTTCCGAATCTGTGCCATTCTTTTTTTGTCGCAGGTTCAGGTTTTATATCTCTTTTTGGATTGTTTAAAATGGCTTTATGCTTTTGGAAATAGTCATAAGCCAATGGGAATTTTTTCTGAATCGCTGTAAGCGGAATTATTTCAACTCCCTTTTTTGTGTTTTCGTAAGGGTAAATTACTCTTGCGTTTGGCTTAAAAGTTCTGTATGTATTTAAGTTGTCTTCGCCTGATGATGTTTGAAAATAGGGTTTGGTTATTTCCTTTTCAATTTTGTAGTCCACATTCTTTTTTGTAAAGTAATAATGCTTTGCATCTTCCTTTGTCGGAATGAATATGTAAATTTCGTTGGCACTTGTTTGAATACCGTTGAAAATATTGTCCTCACCAACTAAATCAACCAGCTTAATACTTTGAGCAGATATTTTAGTGTATGCGTTTGTCAGGTCGGGAGGAACTAACACCCAAACTTCATTGTCTAATTGGTTTGTGTTTTTGGTGGCATATTTAACTGCATTCGGCTCTCTTACTTTCCAACTTTTCAAACTCTTTACTTCCGCATATTGGAAAGTCTTTTTAGATTTTTTGTTTAAGATTAGCAAACAGGTGTAAGTTGTTTTGTCTGCAAAAACTTGATTTGCTCCAAATGAAACAATTGAATGTAAATAACCTTTGCTTGAAAGTTCTTCTCTTAGTTTTTTACCTGCACCAACTTTTGTGAATTTGCTTGGAATGATATAACCTAAAATTCCATCAGCACTTAACAAGTCCATTCCTTGTTCAACGAAAAGAAAATACTTGTCAAATTGTTTGTATGCTGATGTGTAATTTGATTTATAAAGAGGTAATTCAAGCGGAGTAATGTTTTTCATATCCTCCGACTTCATATAAGGCGGATTGCCTACAATAACATCAAAACGAAGTTTTGAAAAATCAAACGGATTTATAATTACTTGTTCTTTCTTGTTGGTTACTTGTTTTGGATTCAATAAACTGTTACCAAAGAAAATATTTTGCGAAAGGTCTGGCAAAACAGGCTTTGTAGCATTTGTAGAGTTTACATCTTCACCCTCTAATAGTTTTAGTAGTAAACCAAATTTCGTTGCTTCAACAGCATTGTAATCTTTGTCAACGCCAAAAATGCAATTCAATAAAATTTCTCTTTTTATCTTGAATGGTAGTTTGTATGTGTCGAGGTTTGTTTGAATGAGTTTTGATTTGTCATTTTTTAAATAGTAATCAATCAAAATATCAATCAGCAATTGAAATAGCTCCAATAAAAATGCCCCTGAACCACAAGAAATGTCAGCAAATTTTAGTTTTAATATTTCTTTATCGGTCTTACCTTGGCATTTTACAAGAACTGTATTCCTTAAAATATCACTGATAATAAAGGTTGGTGTTGTGATAATATCCCTATCAATATTTTCGGGTTTCGTTACTAAAGCAATAGTTTTGTTTTCAATTGCCAATTTTTTTGAAAGAAAAATTTCATAAATACTTCCTAAAATGTCTGATGAAAATACACTGAAAGAATAAGGGCTTTCAGGGTAATAAAGTTGTTTGATAATCGTCCAAAAAACCGAACTTATATTTTCTACTATTTTATCTTTTAGTAATTGGTCAAACAGTCCTGAATTATATCGTTTATCGGCTTGTTCAAACTTTTTGATTAATGCTTTAAAGTCGTTTGCGTTAGCAAACTTTAAAAGTGTTTGATAATCTTCTAAATTTCTATCCTCGCAAACACGGAGAAATAAAACTCTGTTTAAATAGCTTTGAACAACATCGTTTAATTGTTGTTCGTCAATTTTCGGTTCGTGTTTGTAAATCTCAGCTCCTAATGCCTTTCTCCATTCGTTGATTTGATTTAAGAAAAGATTGTCGATTGAATACTGATTAATTTTAGTTTCAATTTCTTTCCATTCTGTTTCAAATGCACCAGAATAGACAGCATCGTGCCCTAAAAGCTTTTTGATTTCTTCAAATTTGCTTTCGTATTCGGTGTAATGATATTTTTTTATTAAAGCCTTTTGAAATGTATCGTCTTTGTCAACTTTTACTGATGTGTCGTAAATAATTAAGTATTCAAAATTTGATAAAACCGAAATTTTTAGTTTGGCTGTAAAGCCATATCGTCTAACTTGTTTTGCTGAATCGTTATTTGATTCGATTGTTACGCAAGGTTTTTTAGCTTCTAAAAAGAATTTCCTTTCCGAAAATAATCTAAAAGTATAATCAGGTTTTTTTGAGTGTTCCGAAGCATTTTCTTTTAATGCTTCCTCTAAAATAACTTCTCTTTCGTTTGTCGGTTTACCTGCGTTATTTTTAATGTCCCAACCAAGTAACTCAAAAAACGGGTCTAAGAAATCACTGCGGAGCAGTGTTTCATTATACTTGTTTGTCAAATAGTATTCTCTGTCTGCGTTATATTTTTCTATGAGTTTTTTAACAGTCATTTGGTCTTGTTGGCTTTTAAGTATTCAACCTTTTCTTCAGCTACTCTGAATGTATCAAGGTCGGCTTCTTCTTCAATTATTTTGTAGGCGAATTGGTCACTTAGCATTTCTTTTATAAGTTGTTTTTCATCAACTTTAAAGAAAGTGGCAATTTGTTTTATTTGTTCTTTTGTCGGTTGTCTTTCATTACGCTCAATTTTACCGAGCAAAGATGGGTCAATGCCAATGTTACTGGCAACTTGTCTTAAAGAAAGAGCTGCTTTTTCTCTTAACGTTCTTAGTCGTTCGCCAATTGTAGTGATGCTTTTTTTTGAA
>JBDSHN010000010.1:0-19438 GCA_039918435.1 Bacteroidia bacterium
ATTTACCCGAAAGGTTCCGTCAATATTATCAATATTACTTCCTTTGAAATTCATACTCAGATCGGCGGATAAAATATTATCATGCGCCTTATCCGTAAATCCGAGGTGACCAAGATTTGCGGAATCGATCTTGGCGGTAAAATTTATTTGAGGAAGGCTTCCGCTGTTATCAATCGAACCGTTAAAAACCATATTTACGTTCGGATCGGCAACCTTAAAATCGCCATCAAAAACCTGGCGACGGAATTTTCCATTGGAAATTGTAATGCCCGAATAAGAATAATTCCTGTAAACCAATTCTGAAAATTGCCCGTCGATCTTTGCATTGATTGTACGCTGTCCCAACCCTGCTCCGTCAATAGCAACATCCCCGCTTACGAAAGAAAGATCAGGAATATCAAAATAGCTGCCGATATTAAAATGCTTGGCCTGGATAGTTCCTGCATAGGAATATTCTGCGCTGTCATTATCCCTTGCCATAACAAGGTTTTGCAGCTGTAAAGTTCCTAATGCTGTATTTAGTTTTCCATGCGCAACGAAGTCATTCAAAAAGCCTTCAAATGATCCGCTGAAAACCACATTGCCAAGCTTACCGATAGCATCATCCACAACAAGATGGTTTCCTTTTTCAAATGGCGCAAGCGGAATTCCTTCGAGATCTTTTTTATTGGTTATTGCTTCCCGGATCTTAAAATTCATATCCGTTTCAGTAATATCGGGCAAACCATTGAAAGAAAAATTGCCGGCGATATGCGAAATCTCTCCGAAACGGATATCGACATTTTTGCATTTCAAATGATCTACAGTACCCTTAATATCACCCGTGAACAATATTTTTTTCTTCACTCCCAATAATGCCGGTGAAAAATAAGCGATGTCGCCCATCTCAATTATAGAGTTGGAAAAATGCCCGTCCATTTTAACGAGATGAATAAAATCATCCGCAATATCATCCGTGCTGTTGAAGTAAAAAGAAATAAATCCATCCACCGCAGAACCTTGCGTGATAAAATGTAAATTATCAAGTCGTGCAACACTGTCTGAAACCAATAGGCGTGTCGAAAAATCTTTCAATGCAAAACCAGAACGTTCAATTCCCTGGAAATTTTTAATCCGCAGTGAAAGTGAATCACCCATCGGATCAATATCATAAACCGAAGCGTTGATGCCACTGACACGGATGTTTTCATAATCCATTCCGGGATCATTGATTGTGTCGCGTGTATCGATGTAAGCGAAAACTACATTATCCAGCTCAATGCCGCCCAGTTCCACTTTCCATGGCGCTTTTGGAGTTTTAGTTGTATCACTACTTTTAAAATACTGCGTAATAAAACGATAGCTCAACCCTTTTTCACCCTTGTATTTTTTAAGCTTGATCTTGGAATCGGAAAGCGTGATTGATTTTACAGACAAATATTTATTATCGTAGCTGAAACGATCAATAACCACTGAAAGCTCATCCGCAAACAACAACGTATCACCATGCAGATCTTCCGCGTAAATTCCTTCAAGATTTATTGTTCTGAAAAATTCTATTTTTACCGCGCGGATGCTGATTTTTGTATTCAGCTCATCCGATAAATAAGCCGCAGCGCGTTGTGCCATCCAGGTTTGAGCAGCAGGATTTCTGACAGCAATAAATGCGACAATAAAAAGCAGCAACAACACACCAAAAAACCAGGCAAATACTTTCCCGGTCTTTTTGATAATTTTGTAACTCCTTGCCTTCTTTACTACCATTGTGCAAAAATAGCGATTATGCCCGTCATACTTGGAATTGAGTCGTCCTGCGATGAGACTGCTGCAGCCGTCATAAAAGATGGCAAATTGCTTGCCAACATCGTCGCAGGCCAGGATGTGCATAAGCTCTGGGGTGGCGTAATTCCCGAGCTGGCCTCACGCGCTCATCAGCAAAACATCGTTCCTGTCATTGATAAAACGCTGAAAGATGCCGGGATCTTGCCTTCGGAAATTGACGGAATCGCCTTTACACGCGGGCCGGGTTTGCTTGGTTCGCTGCTTGTAGGCGCTTCTTTTGCCAAAGGTTTTGCGCTCGCTCTTGGCAAACCACTCATTGAAGTGAATCACATGCAGGCGCATATACTTGCTCATTTCATTGACGACGGAACGAAATTACAGCAACCGGAATTCCCGTTTTTATGCCTCACGGTTTCTGGCGGACATACGCAATTAGTGCGCGTAGATGATGAAAAAACGTTTACTATTTTAGGTGAAACGATCGATGATGCAGCAGGGGAAACGTTCGACAAAACAGCAAAGATCCTTGGCCTTCCGTATCCCGGCGGACCAATGGTAGATCAGCTGGCGAAGAATGGAAATCCGCTTGCGTATAAGTTTCCTATCGCGCAGATCCCGGGACTCGATTTCAGTTTCAGCGGATTAAAAACTTCTGTGCTTTATTTCGTGCGGGATGAAATGAAAAAAGATGCTGCTTTCCTCGAAAAAAACATCGCAGATGTATGCGCTTCGGTGCAGCATACAATTATAAAAACTTTGTTAAATCGGCTGGAACAAGCGGCAAAAGCGAATGGATTGACTGAAATCGCGCTTGCCGGTGGAGTTTCTGCCAACAGCGGATTACGCTTGGCTTTAAAGGAAATGGGCAAAAAAAACGGTTGGAATGTGTTTATTCCTTCGTTCGAATATTGCACTGATAATGCCGCGATGATTGCGATGGCCGGCTATTTTAAATTTCTCAAACAGGATTTCGTTGGACAGGAAACGGCTCCTTTACCCCGTTATTCGCTTTGAACTTGATCCGCAAACTTTTCCAAACCACATTTCAGCAGGCGGAAGAACAGCTGCAATTAAATTCACCATCAAAAGGATTTGACTGGAAAGTTTTTGTCATTCTCGTTTGGACCGCATTGGGTTTAACGATCATTAAATATTACGGCGAACCCATTTTCTTCGCAGGCGTTTTACAAAACACCGGATTGAAATCTGCAGCGGAAAATTTGCGCAACTGGGCAGATAGTGAAAATGCTTCTTTGCGCCATTTGGGCTGGTGGGTTGGAACAATGCTGTTTGTTTATTTACTTGTTCCGATGCTGCTCATCAAATTTCTTTTTCATGAGCAGCTGAGCGATTACGGCTGGCAAATGAAAGGCGCGTTCAAAGACTGGTGGTTGTATGCCGTAATGCTTGTAGTGATGTTGCCGCTGGTAATTTATTTTTCCTCCACCACTTCATTTCAATCACGCTACCCGTTTTATAATCCCCGGCATGATCAAACCGTAACACCATTTCTCATCTGGGAAATCATGTATTTCGCTCAATTCATCGGTCTTGAATTTTTCTTCCGTGGATTCGTGACGCTCGGATTAAAAAACCGTTTCGGATTCTACAGCATCTTCATCATGACCATTCCCTATTGCATGATTCATTTCGGAAAACCGATGCCGGAAACATTTGGCGCAATAGCTGCAGGATTGGTTTTAGGAATGCTCGCCATGAAAAGCCGTTCTATATTTATGGGTGTGCTGATTCATTACAGCGTTGCGATTACGATGGATTTGTGTGCGTTGTGGAGGAAGGGGATGTTTTGAAAAGGAGTAGCTTTTTAATCAGTTTATGGGCATGGTTGCGTTCGTCAATTAGAATTATTCCCATCATTCGTTCGTACATTCGTATAAATTCGTAATCAGCAACTGCATATTTTCGTTTTCATCCGCCGTCGCGGAGTAATTCGTACCAAACTCAATATGAAAAAAATAATCACAAGTAAAAACGCTCCGGATCCGATCGGACCTTATTCACATGGCGTTCTCCATGGCAATATGCTTTTTGTTTCCGGGCAAGTCGGCAAACATCCGCAAACCGGTGAAATTCCTGACGACATTGAAGGGCAAACCACGCGCGTCATGCAAAACATCGAAGGAATCCTGAACGATGCCGGAATGAATTTTTCCAACGTTGTAAAAACGACTATCTTTCTCGCTGACTTCAAAGATTTCGCAACAGTAAATGCCATCTACGGCGCATGTTTCACTGGTGATTATCCCGCAAGAGAAACCGTAGAAGTTTCACGTTTGCCTTTGGATGTATTGGTAGAAATTTCTGTTATAGCTATTAAGTAGTTTTTAGTTCGGAGAAAAAGAGATTTTGACATTTCTCCAAATTAAAAACGCTCAATGAATCTCCGAACTAAAAACTCTTTTAAGATGTGTGGAATAACCGGCGCAATTGCCTTTACTGAAAAAGGAAAAAACTATCTCGATAAGATCGGAGATGCGGTGAAATCATTGCGCCATCGGGGGCCGGATGGAGAAGGTGTATTTAAAGATGGAAATGTTGTTTTAGGTCATACGCGGCTTGCGATCATTGATACTTCAGCTATTGCTGCGCAGCCTTTTACTTCTGATGATGGAAATTATACAATCGTTTTTAATGGCGAGATATTTAATTTCAAAGAGCTGCGTGAAGAACTGGAAAAAGAAGGCGTGAAATTCCGTTCGCAAAGTGATACAGAAGTTTTACTTGAGCTATATGCAAAGGAAAAAGAAAATTGTCTGCCAAAACTGAATGGTTTTTTTTCGTTTGTTATTTACGATAAAAAAGACGGTTCACTTTTTATGGCGCGCGACAGGTTCGGCGAAAAACCATTGGTCTATTATTTCGACACCGATGTTTTGGTTTTCGGATCAGAATTAAAGGCCCTTGTTGCTTTTGGAATTCCACGCACAGCTTCCATTACTGTACTTGCGGATTATTTGCATCTCAATTACATTCCGCAATATGCAGATGCAATTTTGGAGCAAACGTATTATCAGAAAAAAGGTGTTTACACAAAAATCAACAATAAGGATGCTTCGTATGCCGATTCAAAACGCTGGTATGGATTTCCCGCTGAGCCGGAAGCATATTTAATTCCTTCCTACGACGAAGCGAAAACTCAACTGCGTGCTTTACTTGAAAAAGCGGTTGAATACCGTTTGATCGCTGATGTTCCGCTTGGTTCTTTTCTCAGTGGCGGATTGGATTCGTCCATCATAACAGCGCTTGCTGCCAAACAAAAACAGCAGCTGCAAACATTTTCGATTGGTTTCGCAGATGAACCGCTTTTTGATGAAACTACTTATGCAAAACAGGTTTCAAAACATCTTGGCACAAAACATCATGTTTTTTCATTGACGAATAAAGACCTGCTTGAATCGCTGGATTCGTTTTTCGAAAACCTGGATGAGCCATTTGCAGATTCTTCGGCACTTGCTATGAATATTCTTGCAAGAGAAACGAAGAAGCATGTAACCGTTGCGCTTTCCGGTGATGGCGCTGATGAATTGTTCGGCGGTTACAATAAGCACGAAGCCGAATTAAGAATCCGCAAACAATCTTTCACAAATTCATTCATCAAAACCGGTAAACCGCTTTGGGAATTATTACCAGCATCCAGAAATTCTTCGCTTGGAAATAAAGTACGCCAGCTGCGGAAATTTGCAAACGGAGGAAAGCTGAATGCCGCCGATCGTTATTGGAACTGGGCCGGATTTGCAAGTGAAAAAGAAATAGAACACTTGCTGATCAACGGTTCTTTTTATTTGAATGATAAAAACAAAAAGATCTATACCGGCGGACTTTCTTCCAACGGCAATTTCAACGACATTCTGCAGGCCGACATGCAGCTCGTGCTCGAAGGCGATATGCTCGTAAAAGTGGATCGCATGAGTATGAACCACGCGCTCGAAGTGCGCCCTCCTTTCCTCGATCATCATGTAGTTGATTTAGTGATGCAGCTTCCCGCTTCTTATAAAATCGAAGCCGGCAACCGCAAAAAAATCCTTAAAGAAACATTTGCTGATCTGTTACCCTCAGAAATTTATTCAAGAAAAAAACAAGGCTTTGAAGTTCCGCTGCTCAAATGGTTCAAAACCGATCTCCGCGGAATGATCGATGAATTGCTCAATGAAAATTTCCTTCGCGAACAAAATATTTTTCATCCCGAAGAAGTAAAAAAGATCCGTCAGCAAATGAACTCAGCAAATCCCGGCGATTCCGTTGCACGGATCTGGGGATTAATTGTGTTTCAGAAGTGGTGGTTGAAATATTGTCAGTAGTCAGGTGTCAGTTTTCGGTTGTCAGTTTACAGTTTACAGAAAAACATATTCGTGCTTTCGTTTTACATCGTAGCGGCAGAGTAATCGCCCCTTTATCATTTCCTTAATCCTGCAATAGTATTAATAGTTAATGCGACAATGATCGTATTGAACACGAATGAAATCAAGCTGTGCATTAACACGAATCTTCGCATCGTACGCGAATTGACTGAAATATCCGACACCTGGAAAGTCATTCCACATCTGCATCCGGATCAGGATATTGAAAGCAGCTAATAAAAAAATAAAGTGGATATTCTAATACAACTCAATGAACAATACAAAGTTTTTGTTTTTGCTCACTTCCATCGGGGAAAGTAAACCATACTATGTAAGTTCCTGCCGCAACAGACGCGCTGCCGAACTCATTGTGATAATCTGCTGATAAAAATACTTGCCGGCCTCGCGCATCAAAAACGGATAATGAAGAACCCGGTGGCAGTCCTGAAACTTTAAACATTTCATTTCCGATGAGGATAGAAGGAATTACAAGTGGAGGAAGAATATCACAATCCGTTTTTACCGTGATGGTAATTGTTGCAGTCGAAATTACTTCGCATTCTGTTTGAGTAATTGTATAAGTGGTGGTGGTAATTGGCCTGGCAACCGGGTTTGAAATTATAGAATCACTCAAACCAACTGTCGGCTGCCATGAATAAGTAACACCCGCCACAGGAGCAATTCCAAGTTGTACGCTGTCGCCGGGACAAATTTGTGACGAAGTTCCTGCTATACAGTCAGCAAGTTCGTACACAGAAACATTATCAACGTACAAATACGAAAAAGCATAAGGAGCAGAAGGATTAACCAACATTATATTGGTTGTTGTATCATCATTAAAATTACCAATCGTGATATATTTTTCATTCCCAACTGCAAGGAAAGTTCCGGAAATTTTTGTCCATCCTGTAATATCATTAATAACGTTGGATGAGGGATTATTTATCTGAGGATTGTAATTCAAATAATTGGGAATATTTGTTCCTCCGCCATTTGGAGAGAAATAAGCTGAGATATTACTAACCGCATATTCAGAACTATCTGCAAGAGAAACATAAAACGTAACACAATATTTTTTGCCTGAGCGAAGCGTGTCTGTCAAAGCAACTTCAATAAATTCCCTATAGTTTTGTATAAACTGATTAGATAAATATGAACATAAACCAGCATAGCCTAGTCCGTCTTGTGCCACTTCGTAGCCACAAATGTTTTGTGGTACTCCTACACTTCCCACGTTGCAAGTATGAAAATAATCAGATGATTGCGCATCCGGATCAACCCATGGAGTAGCTAATTGAATTTGAGCACCAGTTGTCGGGCATGAGGTAAAAAATTCGAAGCTCGGATTTGGCACAAGATTTATCTGTCCGTTTGCCTGAACGCAGAAACAGCTCAATAATATCCAAAATGCAAATATCCTTTTCATTTTAAAAAAGCAGTCCCTTCTTACAAAGCTAAGAAGGGACTACGTAAATAACTATTCTAACAGAAGATTAACGTGATATAATAAGCGTTCCACTGGCAATAATAGCGCCATCACCGACAAGTTTATAGATATATGCACCATTGGCAAGTCCAATAATTTGCATATCCATTTTCGATTTTTCAGGATCAAGTGAGGTTGAAAACAAAACCCTGCCCAACGCATCACAAACATCAAAACGAGCCGCTGTAATATTTTCTAAGGCATAGGTTAATGTAATATTCCCATCGTTCGGATTTGGAAATACCTGTGCGATTGGATTCGGATTCTCACTACCTGTTCCAATTCTTGCCGATGAATAACAACTGTCTGAAAACGCCAGGCTGGTATTTAATGCCCAATTAAGCAAAGCACGTGCTTCAAATACTGCATTACCTCCTTCATTCGGACATTGCAGCGCAATATCAAACAGATCGCTTATTTGTTGTGGCCCCAGTGAGTCAATGCTCAAAGCCAATGCATCCAGGTAAATAGAATTATACTGTTGCTGGTTGGTTTCGTAAGCAGTGGTTGGTGTAATTGCTGCATTGGCTAAGAAAGCATTTGTTAGGTTTCCTTGTCCTAACTCATCTTCCACGTCATTCATTTTTCCGATGCTGCTGTTTTGATTGTTGAAGCTGAAATTCTGCAATACCGTATCACCATCAATAAGTGAAGGCGTGTGTTCGAGTTCAGCTTGCAAATTTGTTTGATTCATCACCGCATTTTCATCGGGGTACACAGCATAATTTATCATGTCTAGTGCTATCTGCCGACGTTGCGCCGTTTCATCTGCATCCGGATCAGGATTTTGTATCCGAGCCGCAGCAAGTTGTTCGCTACCACAATCCGCTGGTGTAAAACCTGGATTCACAATATTTGGAATATAATAAGTAAGAGGTATTGAAGATTGATTATTTGTTGGCTGCCATGTTCCACCAGCTCTTGTGTAAAGGGGGGAACCGATAGTAGGGCTATTGATATTGGAAGTATTCTCAACATAAGTTTGAGAAAATGTAAACGTTCCTATCCACTGGTTATCACTTGGATTATTTATATCATGCTGTGCACTGATAATAGCGCTGTTGCGCATCACAAATCCGTCATAAGCATTTGTAAAATCATTTTTCGCGAATTTAGTACCGGGGCACCCCCCTTCAAAAACAAGCGACTGACCGGTATTGAGTATTTGATTACAAGTTACAGTGGCGCTATTGCTGTTTATCATGTAAATGCCCCGCACATTCCTGTGATTCACATTTGTAATGGTTGTTCCTGTACTGTTAATAGAATTGCGCATGACTGTGGAAAGCCGACAATTTTGCACAAGAATACCTGCCTGGTTCGGCCCTGCGGTTGCGCTTGTAATAGGGCGTATTCTCAAGAGCGGATTATCATCAATGCGAAGACCAATTTTCAGGAAGTTGCGGGCATGAATACAGGTGGCAGTATTAACAACCATATTGCTATCAATGAACAAATACTCATAAGGAGCGAATATAACGCCGGTTACGCCTTCTGCAAATATGCCCGTAGTGGTGAACGTGGCGCTTGTGTTCTGCGCTGCAACTTTGTTATGCATAATATGCGCTGTAGGATAGAGCAACCCGCCGGCAGCAACCATCAAATGAATACCTGTTTCCTGGTTAACCACGCTGTTATCATTGATCTCCATTACTTCGAAATATTTTGTTTTTACAAAAATTCCGTGATCGCCATTCAGGTTCATGATGTTTGGTGGACTGATAACAGTGGCGCCCGAGAAAATGGTATCGTTGGTTATGGTGGTCTTTACATAATTATTGATGCTTACACCCTGGTAACAATTCACAAAATAATTACGGACTTTCTAAAAACCCCAATTAAGCGATCAAAAAGCGTTATTTTTTCAGTAACGATTTCAGCTATGCCTGTCATTGATGGCATGTATTCCAATACGTGATTAGAAGTAGTTTTTAAGCCGCTTGACAAAGTCACCTCAACCAGGTAAGCAGAATCCTTTGGGAGTAAGGATATTGATTTTACAACACCATAAACCTTCCCAAAAATTTCAGATGGATAATTAGTAAATTGAATAATAACTTTTTGTCCTGGCTTTACCTTTGCTGCTCCTGCTGTCGCCACTTTTATGAACGCAATCATTTCTCCGGCGTTTTCTGGAATAATTGTAAGGGCATCGGCGCCAATTTTTAAAGATTGATTTTGAGTTAAGCCCAACAGATGAACCCGACCCTTGACTGGACTTTTTAAAACATTGATTAGTTCCCAAGAAGAAATTGCGTCCTTTAGTTGGTTGCACTTCTTTTGTATTGAAGAAATAAAAATGGCTATTCTTTCATCGTGACTTATTTCGAGATCAGAAATGTCTTTATTTAAAGTAGCCAACTGCATCTGTGTTTGAAAAAAATTAGTGGTTGTAGATGAATAGGAGTATTGTTTATCGAGCAAAGTAGCTTTTGACGTATTATATTCTTGAAGTGAAATTACTTGTTTGGAAAAGAGGGTTGAATCCATTTGGAACTTTCTTGCAGCTATGTCCATGCCTTTAGTAAGAGTTGAATTTTGAAAGGAATTTCTTTCTACAATCTTTTCAAGAATGGATTTTTGATCTAATAATGAACGCTGTTTTTTAATGAAATCTTCTGTTTTGGAATATGCCAGAAAATCAGAAATAATACTTGAGAGTTCAGTATAATTTGATTGAATTTCGCCCAATTGAAGACGGCGGAAAATAAGAGCTTTTAAACTATGCAGATCAGGCATAGAATCATTACCAAAAACCAGCAATGAATCCAATATGCTATCAAGCGAATAAACATCTTTCGATCTTGCATAGCTTTCCAAAATCAAGAGCTTCTGACCAGGTAAAACTACATCGCCGTCTAAAACAAGAATGCTGTCAATACGTGCGCTGGAATTAGCATGTAAATTTATCGGTGGCTTTTGAGTTGTTAAAATTATTGAACCAGATATAGTATCTGGATAGTTTATGAAATATGCGCCAAAAAGTAAAAGAAAAAGAAAAAGAAAAATAGTCGTAAGTCCCCATCTTACCATCCACGACGGAGGACGAGATAGAATTTCTTCAACATCATCATTATGTAGTGTAGGCATTGGCATATTAGTTCCCAATTTCAAGTTGATTCTTTACCAAATTGTAATAGCTTCCTTTTAATCCCGATAGTTCAATATGACTACCGCGTTCAATAATCTGACCTTTCTCTAAAACAATAATCTGATCGGCATTTTTTACTGTACTTAATCTATGCGCTACTACAATGACGGTTTTACCTTTGAAAAAAGTATCGAGGTTTTCTAAAATTTTTCTTTCGTTGTTCGCATCTAACGCGTTTGTCGCCTCGTCGAAAAACAAGTACTCAGGGTTTTTGTAAATAGCACGGGCGATCAGCATACGTTGACGTTGCCCGGCACTTATACCTTGTCCATCAGCACCTATTACAGTTTGAAAACCGTTGGGCAACGTATCAATAAACTCACGAACACAAGCCAGTTCAGAAGCCTTATAAAGCCGTTCACGGTCTATTTTCTTTTCGCCTAATGCAATGTTCTTTTCAATTGAATCAGAGAAAATAAAGCCGTCCTGCATAACTACCCCACATTTTTGTCGCCACATTTTCTGGTTAAGATTTAATAGCTTTTGACCACCTACAAGAATATCCCCGTTTTGAGAAGAATAAAAACCTAATAACAATTTAAGTAGTGTCGTTTTTCCGCTCCCACTTGATCCAACAATTGCAGTGACCTTTCCTTCCGGGATTGTTAGAGTAACATCCTTTAGAGTTTTAATTTCTTGCATTCCTGAATAATGGAAGGATACGCGATCAATTACAATTGATTTAGATAAAGGATAGTCAGAAGTACGTTTATCTTCCTCATCCTGCTCATCGCGCTTGTTATGAATTTCGGTAAGCCGCTCAACACTAATTTTTGCATCCTGGGCCGCAGATACAAAACCTACTAATTGTTCGATCGGACTATTCATCTGACCTATGATATACTGAATAGACAACATCATTCCAAGTGAAATTTCCCCACGAATCACAGCAATAGCCGACAAGAATGTAATCACAATGTTCTTAGTCTCATTAATAAAAACCGCACCAGCTTGTTGATACTGCGAGAGTTTTAAGCCTTGCATATTAATCTTAAAAAGTTTCGATTGAATACCTTCCCATTCAAATCGCTTTTCATTTTCACAATTATGAAGTTTTATCTCTTGCATTCCATTTATCATTTGGAATAACGCATTTTGATTTTGGCTGAGTTTGGCAAACCGTTTAAAGTCTAATGATCTTCTTTGTTTGAGAAAAAAAGTAGTCCAAAAAATATATAGTAAGCTGCCTACAATAAAAACTGCAAATATTTTAATACTATAAAATAGGAGAACAGCTCCGAAGATTAATAGATTGACAAATGAGAATATCGTATTGAGAGTTGAGGAGGTTAGGAACTGTTCAATCCTGGTATGATCGCCAATTCTTTGCATAATATCGCCTAACATCTTTGTATCAAAAAAAGCTAAAGGCATCTTCATTAACTTAAACAGGAAATCGGAAACCATTGAAATGTTAATCCGTTGTCCGATGTAAAGAAGTATCCAGCTACGTAAAAAATCCACGACGGATCGACTTATGAATAACATTAGTTGTGCCGCGAGAATAACATACAGAAAGCTGATATTTTGCTGATTTATACCCCGATCAACAATGGACTGCGTTAGAAATGGAAAAATCAACTGTATAATACTACCGACTACCATGCCGATAATTAATTGATATACTAGCTTTTTATGAATGGAAAAGTACCGAAAGATAAATTTGAAGCCTGTATCTGATTTTAAAACTTTACCCTCCTCATCTGTATCATAAAATTTTGGCGTTGGTTGAAGTAACAGGCAAATTCCACGTTCGCTTTCTTCGTCTTTCGTGGATACCCAAGACGACTTAAATTCACTGAGTTTGTACTTAACAAGCCCGAACGCTGGATCAGCTACATATACAGTTGTGCGTGTAATTTTGTAAACAACTATAAAGTGACCTTGTTTCCAATGAGCAATAAACGGCAAAGGAGCTTCACGAATAATTTTTTCCAAATCAACACTAACGTTCATTATTCTGAATCCTATTGCTTCGGCAGCCTCGCTTATCCTTAGCAAGGAAACGCCGTACTTTGAGTAATCACATCTATCCCTTAAATAATCAAGGGTAAAATCCTTACCATAAAAGTGAGCAATCATTTTTAGACACGTCGGCCCGCAATCCATTGCATCCTGTTGTTTGTATGCTCTGAATTTCATTTCTAAACAGTAGGTAGGTTATCTGGCATTCCATAGTGGAGCATTGCCTTTTCTTTATTAGGATTCGTAGCCCAATCCATCCACGTTGCCGTATAAGGATCATATCCACATTTAAGCGGTTTACTGTGCAGGTCTGTATGATCTTCTACAAATGCGCGACAATCCGTACAGATGTATCTGAACTCGCAATCTTTGCAAACCTTTATCTCATCCTTTTTAATATTCCAGGACTTTGTAAACCCTTCATATTGCATTACCGACTGCAAGGCAGTATTCTTAATATTGCCGAAGATTTTTTGCATACTTGGGCAATTTTTAATATTTCCGTTTACGTCAACACTGATTTTTCTATTTAAACATGAATTAAAATGATGCGATTCAAAAAAAAGTTCTTTGTTAATCGTAAAATAGTCAGGTGAAACGATTCCACAACACTTATCATTTAACACCTGTGACGTTGTAAAAATGATTTTAGTGTTCCCGCCGATTTCCTCCTTTATGCTGTTGAATGAAGCACCGGAATAAGTAATGCTGTTAATACGGAGATGTTCCTTGCACAACTTATCAAATTCGGTATCTTCTGCACCTTCATAATATTGCATCACAATATCAATCCCTCTTACCCTTGAACCTTCTAAAAGGTTTAGCAGATCGAAAAAGAAAAGACTTGACTTATAACTATATGCTCTAATTTGAATGTATGGAATGCCGGCAGCGATAACTTGACGGATCACATTTGTTACATCATATTTCGAGTGTTCGTTAATGTCAATTATAATATTTGATACATGGAAAGGGTAATCAAACTTATTTTCGATTTTTGGAAACAGTTTTCTTTCACTTTTATCTTTACACCAAATTCCAAAGTTCAATTCAATAAGCCAATCAAAGAATTTGTCGATGTCGGAATGGAACGCTTTATCATAACCGGAATAGATTTCTACAATAGACTTATCTTCGCACTCCTGCAAAATATCGAAAAGGCTATTTGGGATTGCTTCGAAGATGCCGCGTTGGAGATCACAAATACCCGAACGTACCGCTCCTCTTACAGGAATACAGTTTGCAAAAAGCAGAAAATATTTTTCATTTTTCATTCTGGAGTACAATAATTCTCGAAATAGGTTTGTAAAAAGGTGAAAGCGCATAGGCATCTGTTTGCAAATCTTTTGATATAACTATTTTTACATGCGGAATTGAGCTTTTGAGTTTCTCCAGCTCTTGAACATGAATATTTTGCATTGGTATCGAAAACCTGTTTTCAGGATTTCTTAGATCATCTTCGTAGCTCATTGGAATTCATTAACTGTGATGCTATTACTTTTTCAAGATTGTAGTTACAAGGACTTGAGACCATTCCAAACTGGCCGTCAGGATTAACCTCAAGAAATATATATTCAAGTGAATTGTTAACGATTAAGTCAATCGAACCTGTCGACAATCCTAAATGCTCCATCAATTTCAGCAACTTGGTTTCAATATGCAAAGGAAGTTGAAACGGAACGTTACGATTTGGTTGACGATAATTATAGTTTCTGAAATCAACTTTAGTTTGCTCATCCGTTTGAGAAAATATGGCCATTGAGTAGCATACTTTATTTAAAATGAAAACCCGCAACTCATATCGCTTCTCAATGTTTTCCTGAAATAGACTTGGGAAAAACGACTCTGGTAAAGTATTAATATCTACTCCTGTTGTTCGATTTGTATATGCGATTCCTTCTACTTCTGTTAGAATCACCTCTGAAATCGTTTTGCTAATGATTGAGTTGTTACCGAAAAAAGGCAATACTTCGCTTTTCAAGCTGGTTACAAGTGATTTTGGAATTGCTAATCCAAGCTGATTTGCAATCTCAAGAACTTCTAATTTATTCAATTCGTCGCTCAGATCACTTCCTATGCTGTTTCGTTTCTTTAGATGTAGCATTAACAAGTTGTACAACTTGCTCCATTCGTCTCGCAAGGAATTCCCAAATAATGCGGGCACTTTTTTCATTTGCACCTGGGAAAAGTCAAACTTCCATAAACCTCTTCGATACCAATACGAAGAAACCGAATGGACGTTTATATGTTTTCCCGTAGTTGTTTGAAGAATGAAATTTTCTTGGCTCGAATATTGAATATTACTTATTACATCTTCATCATTAATAACAGTAAAAGAACCACCTAAATAAAGCAGCCATTCAACTACCATGAAAGTTGAAATATCTTGATGTATGGACTTTATTAGAATCATCTTAGTTAGATAAAAAAATAACATACTTCATCATATTGTCATACTCCACTTTTTTTGATGTGACGAATACATCTAATTTGGAATAGGTAAAATCAAACCTTGTGTCTTTTAATTGAAAAAGTGCCTTTCGACGTGCTTCATTTACGGATTCCAAACAATAAATGAATCGCTTAGAATTATAATTATTTTCAGCGTCCGAACTCATAGCAGAAAACCCAATCGGGAAGTGTGAATAATCTGGTTTAATTGCTTGATCTCCGTAACATGCAGCCATATTAATGGAATCATAAACACACCGAAGCGGGCGCAGTTCTTCAATTCCCCAAGTTGAAATACCATTGCTCATTTCCACATAATCTGCTGCGGTATGTAGTTCAAGCCATCCGCTATCAAGTGCAGTTTTCATCAATTGAGTAAAATCAAAACTTCGATATTTAGCTCCTTTTCTATTATGAATAATGAGCAAATCATAAATTGGTCGATTGAATCTTACACTATCTACACCTATCAGCTCTTCAGTAGGAAACCCATAAATTGTGATAAGCCGGTTGAATTCAATTACATTTAAACTATCAAGCAATCTTATTGTATCACTGTAAAGAGTATACCCCCCCGGCAGGATTCTAAATTTTTGATCGATAGAAACCAACGAATCCAGTTTTTTCTGGTAAGTCTCATTGTAGGTTTGCTTGATCCATGAACTGCATTTAATAAGTTGCTTTCCCTGTTTAGTTTTGAAGAAACTATTAAATGCGTTATTGTTCTGGAACGTTGAGATCTTTCCCCCTTTGCTTAAAATATATTTGATTTGTTCATCACACTTAGCGTATTGTTGTTCGATTGCGCATGCAACCGCATAATTATAACGGTCCTTTATATAAAGATGTCCGAGTTGCATCCCAGCTTCCTCGTACCTACTGATTGCTTCCCTATAATTTGAATCAATAATCAAAAGTTCTGCTTTGTTTATTGTGCAGAAATAGTTCTTCAACTTTTGTGGCATATCAGCATGTGCAAACATGGATATGAAAAGAGTAAGGACAAAAATTATTATTTTTTTCATTGATCTAACTTTTGCTCGTAAGAATTTGTCAGAGAATTTTGAAAGGAGACCAGCACCAATAAAGGTGCTAGTCTCATCTAAGGCGCGGTAAATTTACATTTGTCCGCCACCACCTCTAACAGGCATTGCATCGGAATAACCGCTATACGTAATTGTATCCCCGTTTGCATCATCAGACGTCCAGGCAAAAATTGCTGTTCCGGTTCTAGATGATTGCATAAAACCGCCACCTGTACATTCGCCACCAAGTACGTTTGATGAAAAGGATGCGCCCAGTTTATTTGAACGGAAGGCATCGAGACTTTGAACTGTTTTTTTCATTTTTCATTTTTGTTAAGTTGTGCCACTATTTGCGCTGTGGCTTTGCGATCATATATATTTCTGGCCAGAGAAATATGCAAACAAAAAACCGCGACTACGCAAAGAATACACTGACTACTGCCCCTCAGCAGTAGTAACGTATCGCTTTGCCGTGGGTCGCGGCTTTACGAATAAAAAACTAAATAAATTTAGACAACCAGGGAAATGATGGACTAAAAATATCAATCTCCATTAAGGAAAATAATGTAAATAGCTTTTGATTCGTTTACTGCTTAATTGGGTCATCATCTGTTGTATTTCTATCTTTTTTATCTGCCATTTCTTGATTAGTAATTTCTTGATCTTCATATTCTAATTGATAAGAAATCACTTTTTGGGTAAATACTTGTCGAGTTGCTTTAGCAACAAACCATTGATGAAAAATTACCATTTCGGAAGATTTTATCATCCATTCCAATTCACCAACGCGTTCCCCCAGCATATCAATCAGCGATCTTTGTTCCTGGTATATTGCTTTAAAATTGTAACCGTTATAGCTTAGACTAAGGAATATGTTATTTATCATTTGCGCCCGGTGATTCGTGCCGCCATTACCATTCTCAAAATATTTCCGTAATGCATCAATTTTTGCAGTGGCATCATCAAATTCATTTAACTCAATAGCCGTCATTATCTGCAATACCTTAATTCCTAAATTCCAACCTTCTTTATCGGCTTCAATGGGATTAATCAGGCTTACCCATCTCAATGCAGTTCGATAATCCTCCTGCATAAAATATGTTGAGGCTAAAAAATAGCTTCTTCTTCCAGTTCTGAAATTTGTGGTTTGATCCTCAGAGGGCAAAAGTTGGAATAAAATATTGGATGCTATTTGGTGTTCCCCCTTATAGTATTTTGCATAGAACATAAGTTCAATGCATTGCTCATAATTAAAACTGCCTGATTTGCAAAGCTGCGATGCCTCCTCTGCCTTATCAAATGTTCTATCAAATTTGCTTAGATATAAATCATTGTCAGCCAAATTTATTAATACACCAATTTCATTATTGGGAATATTAATTGCATCATACTTTTGAATTAATCTGTAACCATTTAATAACTCTTTTCTTGCTTTCAAATAATCACGCGACTGTTGGTAGTTCTGAGCTTCCAGATGGTAATAGTAAAATCCAATTTGTGATGAATCTGTTTTTACATAATCCTCATACATCCCATCCAGTATGTCGCGTAGTTCCTTTTGATTGATATTTTTATCTGAATGAAAAGCATTTCCAGAAACAACCTTTCGATGATTGATTTCAGCATACATAACAGCATTCTTAGCATAATCATACTTTTGAAACTGTTCTAGCATTTCCGGCAGTTGTTTCCTGCCCTCTTCCAAAGTGCGTGTAGTAATTAGAATTCTTAGAGCAGTTAATAATTCATCGTATAATTCAAATTTCATACACTGATCGACAATTTTTTCAAACATGGTACTGGCAAGTTGTCTTAATCCTCTGCCATTTAAAATTTGAGCTTGTGTAAGTTTCTTTCTTACTTCAATATTTGCTAGGGTTCTATTTGAGTACACACCTGCACGATCCACATTCACATCGAGTATTAATGCTTCTAGAACTTTTTCTTTTGTGCGATTTGCTAATTTTTTTAATGCTGGTTTATTTGATTTTTTATAAATCGCTAATTCAATTTCATGAATATCCTTTTTTCGATTTTCTAGTGTGACTAAGTACTCAAAAAGAGTAAGTCCTCTATTCGTATCGGCCTTACCCTTTTCTTGAAAAAGTTTTAGGTATGCTCTTATACTAACTTTTTCCTCACTATATAGCTTTCCAATGATTGCGCGGAGGTTAAATATGGCTTCCATTTATCTATATATCAATGATTTAAGCGGCTGTCCCGGTTATCCTTATTTTTCCTAACAAAATGGGCTGCATGATGGGATTTTTGAGTACTAACAACCTTAAAATCCTCCATTATGCTAAACTTTATTTGTGCGGTTATTAAAATTGTTCTGGCTATAATTGGCTTTGACAATGTTAGCTTCTGATAATTCTTAATAAGGAATTATTAGTTGCCTTAAAAAATTTAACCTGAATGCCTGTTACCATTCGGAGCAGGCATTCATTTTAAATTTATATTTTTTGTTTTTAAGTTTCGGTAAAGTAAAAGCAACGAATAACCAAATCAAAATTTTTATTTTTTGAAAATTAAGGAGTTGCGGCTTTGCTTTTTTGATACATGCAGCACTGATTGTCAATAGATTAAAGGGCAACTTTCACTTTACCTTGTCCCAGTAAATGAAACCTATATCCGTTTGTAAACGGCTAGCTCTACTCAATGAGTTCAAAACAAGGGGATTAAAAATCATTTTTTGAAGAACACTTTTGGATGTCGGGACAACCGCTAGGCAATATCTTATGTTCTGAATAAGCAAAATCTTTACTGCTCAGTTTAATCAGATACCCAAATAATTTCCTTTCGAGACTATCTAAGTTCCCTCCGAGACAATCTAAGCTCCCTCCGAGACTATCTACGATCCCTCCGAGACAATCCAAGCTCCCGTCGAGACAATCTACGATCCCTCCGAGACTATCTACGATCCCTCCGAGACAATCTAAGTTCCCTCCGAGACTATCTACGATCCCTCCGAGACTATCTACGATCCCTCCGAGACAATCTACGATCCCTCCGAGACTATCTAAGTTCCCGTCGAGACAATCTAAGTTCCCGTCGAGACAATCTAAGCTCCCTCCGAGACATTCTAAGCTCCCGTCGAGACTATCTAAGCTCCCTCCGAGACAATCTAAGTTCCCTTCGAGACAATCTAAGCTCCCTCCGAGACAATCTAAGCTCCCTCCGAGACTATCTACGATCCCTATGCCACCCTAAATTTACTTTTTTGGCAAAAATACCTCCG
>JBDSHN010000011.1:0-5467 GCA_039918435.1 Bacteroidia bacterium
CCGTGATAGGCATTTTCAAAAGCAATGATTTTTGTTTTCGGTGTGCCGGAATTATGCCAGTATTGAAATGCCATTTTCAACGCTACTTCTACCGAAGTCGAACCATCATCGGAATAAAAAACTTTATGAAGCGATGGAAAAAATTCAAGCAAACGTTCAGCCAGGCGCACTGCGGGCTCATGCGTAAATCCGGAAAAGATGGCGTGCTCCAGCGTTTGCAGTTGCTCCATCATCTTCAGTGCAATGTATGGATGTGAATGCCCGTGAAGATTCACCCACCACGAAGCAATCGCATCGATATAGGATTTACCATTTTCATCAAATAACAATGTTCCTTCGCCGCGCACTATGGCAACAGGCGCTTCCATATTCAACTGTGAAGTAAAAGGATGCCAGACTGATTTCTGATCGCGTTCGGCTAAGGATTTCTTATTCAAAATTCAAGATTGAAAATTCAAGATTCAGATTATCACACAGAAATAATATTGAATGTTGAATTATAAGTTCTCTCTGAAAAGTTCTGCGTATTTGCTGACGACTTCTTTGTTGATCACACTTTCTTTATTGATGCGTCCGATGCACTTGAGTCCGCTGTAAGAAAGGATGATGTCTTCAGAAAGTTTATGCGGTGCGCCGTTAAATACAAGTCCGAGCACGGGAATGCCGCGCGTTTTTAATGCGTCAATAGATAAGATCGAATGATTAATGCTGCCGAGATAATTCTGGATCACGAGCACTACCTGCGCATTTAATTTTGTGATGATGTCAACAACAAATTCTTTGTCGTTCAAAGGAACCATCAAACCACCTGCGCCTTCAATGATCAGTGTATTCGAGGTTTCAGGCACTACAATTTTATCCAGCGAAATCGGTTGTCCTTCGAGCTCTGCTGCAGCATGTGGCGACATGTATTGCTTGAGCACAAAACTTTCCGGATGAATAACGGTTTCGGAATTTGAAATGTATTTTTTAATCTTGGCCGCATCGGTAGAGAAAAAACTTCCCGTCTGAACAGGTTTCCAATAATCCGCAAGCAGCGCTTCAGCAAGAATTGCCGATACAACTGTCTTACCAACGTCAGTGCCTATTCCTGTGACAAAAATTCTTTTCATAAGGAGATGTTCAGAAACGATGTGGTAAATGTCGTCATTCTTTATACCAAATCAAACCACGGTGGCAATTACGCGTAAAAGTTCGTCGATTTCAATTGGGTGATTATACGCATGAATAATTACGCGCAGCCGTTCTTCACCAAGCGGAACAGTAGGTGCTAAAACAGCGCGCAAGTCAAAATTATTCTCCCTGCAAGCAGCTGCAATAGCGCGCGTTGCTTCATTTCCGCCAATGAGAATTCCCTGGATCGGTGAAGATGATTGTAATAATTTTATGGAAGGATATTCCAGTGCTTTGGCTTTGAAATAATTTACAAAAGAAAATAATTGTTTTCTCACCTCCTGCTTACCTGCCATCGCGCGCACTGCACAACGGATTACTGCAAGATCATGAACCGGCAATGCTGTTGTAAAAATAAATGGCCGCGCATAATTCACCAGGTAATCGTGTAAAATTTTGCTTCCTGCCACTCCCGCGCCATGGCAACCGGCAGCTTTTCCGAAGGTAACTAACCGTGCAAAAATGCGATCCTGCAATCCTTTTCCCACCGCAACTCCTTCCCCGTTTTCGCCATACAATCCATTGCTGTGCGCTTCATCAAGAATCAGCGAAGCATTGTATTTTTCGCAGAGCTCAACCATTTCTTCCAGCGGACATTCATCTCCATCCATGGAATAAACAGATTCTGCCGCAACAAAAATTTCGCCTTCCGCTTTTTTCATCTGCTCTTCCAGCTCTTCCAGATTGTTGTGGCTGAAACTTCTCGATTTTGCGTAGGAAAGTTTAATGCCATCGCGCACAGAAGCATGAATCAGATCATCAAAAATTATCGTGTCGCCTCTGCGTGGAATGGTGGAAAATAAAGCGAGGTTGCCGGTATAGCCGGAATTAAAAAGCAAAAATGATTCTGATTTATAAAATGCAGCCAGCTCTTCTTCAAGCTCATTTGCATAAACAGAATCGCCGGAAAGCAATCGTGATCCGCCCGAACCGATAAGCTGAAGTGTATCCGCTGCTCTTAATCTTTTCCATTCGGCTTCAGCGGCTTTTATTAATTCTTCTGAGCGTGCAATGCCGAGATAATCGTTGGAACAAAAATCAACGAAACTGGAATTTGCCGGTGTTAGTTTGCGAAGAGAATGGGTCGTAATTCTTTTTTGTAATTTGTCCGCCATCCTGCTTTCAGCGCCAGTCTGTGTTTTGGGCGAAGTAGAATTCATCATCATAAAAAAAACTTATTTGTAAGGATCAGCCATGGACGGATCTAAACGAATTCCGATCATGGCGCTATAGGTCCATATATTATGTTCAATAAATCCGCCCGGTTCCACAGCAGGATTTTTGAAATATTTATATTCCGCAAAAGGCTGAATGAATAAAAATATTCCGGAATAAAGCTGCACATCTGCTACCGGGCTTACCGTAAAAAACATGCTGCTGGCCATTGCATCGTCTCCAAAAAGATTGATCCGATCCACATTATTAAAGCTGAAAAATCCGGCACGTGCATTCGCGCTGAGTGAAAATTTTGAACGTGCTTCCGGCCAAAAAGGAAACTCGACTTGCACAAATAATTTATCAAAGCGGAAACTTTCATCGTAAATAATAACCTGGCTCGTCGTCACCGTCTGTCTTACTTCCAGTCGTGTCAGAAAAAATTTTTCAAAATTCATTCCCAATCCCATTCGGAAATTGTGAATCGGAAAAAGTATGTTCAGGTCGTAAAAAGTAGTGGTATTGTTTGCACGGAATTTAAAGGTTCCGGTTTCAATCGTGCTGCCCTGCCTGTCGTAAATGGAAGAATGTGTGAGCGAAGAAAACCAATACGCCTGCCCTACTCCATAACCCACCGAAAGAAAATATTTCTCATTGTTTTTGCTCTTCTGCGAATACCAGTTCATCCGGAATTGCGCAAAACATTGCCCGCTGATGAGGAATAACAATACGATCAATAAGCGGAAATGTTTTTTCAAAATTGTATTGTTAACCTGTTACCTCAACAGTATTTTCAGTCGCCACATTTTTCGGCCTGCCGGCTTTAAACGCTTCACGTGGTTTTAATCCAAGTGTTGCAAATAATTCCATGTCTTCATTAAATGCAGGATTCGGTGTGGTCAATAATTTATCGCCGGCAAAAATGGAATTCGCTCCGGCCATAAAACACAATGCTTGTCCTTCTGCGCTCATTGCTAATCTTCCTGCCGATAAACGTACTGCAGATGCCGGCATTACAATTCGTGTTACCGCTACCATACGCACCATATCCCAAACCGGAACAGGTTTTTGTTCTTCGAGCGGAGTTCCTTCCACTGCCACAAGCGAATTGATCGGAACCGATTCCGGGTGCGGGTTCAATCCGCTTAATGTTTTAATCATTCCCAGGCGGTCCTCAGCAGTTTCGCCCATGCCGATAATTCCGCCCGAGCAAATAGTCATTCCGGCTTTGCGCACATTTTTCAATGTATTCAAACGGTCGTCATAAGTTCTTGTGGTAATTATCTCACCATAAAATTCAGGCGAAGTATCCAGGTTGTGGTTGTATGCATAAAGTCCTGCGTCCGATAATTTCTGCGCCTGGTCTTCCGTTAGCATGCCGAGTGTGCAGCATACTTCCATATCCATTTTATTAATGGTTTTCACCATTTCAAGAACACTGTCGAAGTCCGAATTGTCGCGTACTTCTCTCCAGGCCGCACCTAAGCACATTCGAGAAGCGCCACCCGATTTTGCTTTTTCAGCAAGACCACGCACTTCATCCACGCCCATTAATTTATGCACTTTAATATCGGTGTGGTAGCGTGCAGCCTGTGGACAATAAGCACAATCTTCCGCGCATCCACCTGTTTTCACAGAAATGAGCGAGCTTACCTGTACCTCTTGTGGATTGTGATATTGACGATGGATTGTAGCCGCGCGAAAAACCAGCTCCAGCAGTGGAGTATTGTAAAGGTTTAGCAACTCTTCCCTTGACCAGTTGTGTCTAATGTCTTTCATAAATTTGCCTGATAATCAAAGATAGATAAAAGCACCTATCCTATAATCACCTGAATTAAAAGCACTTAAAGTGAACTTTCGTTTCTGTAAGTAACGGATTAGAACCAAAAACCAATAGAAGCTTTGCAGATGGGATTTTAACCTTTGGGAAGTAGATGGTTTCCTTTGGTTTCAATAACCGACTTGTAGCCGCTACAAAGAACTAATCATTTCAAATATAGGGAAATTTTTGGGTTGGGGAGGGCTCAAAAAATTGAGGGGAAAACGTTATTAACAATTGAAGATATCTGGAAATTCTTATGGGAAACTCCATGTTTCACACACATCTAGTAGTATGTGTAATTAGCAATACTATCTGGAACCAATGGATAAGTTAGTGATGTAAGCTTCAGAATAGCCGACAACAAATGTTTGTTCCCGACTACTTCAAAGATTAGTCGATATATTGTTACAAAATTCCAAATGAATATGATTTTCCTAGACTATTGCAAAGCCAATATAGTTGCTCCTAATTCTTCGCTTGTTACAACAGAAGAATAAATTTTCATAAAGCAGAAACCATTCATTACAGATACGATAATAGTGGCAACCATTGGAATTTATGGTATTAAGTCGAGAAACGGAAATTTACCGCCAGGTTACACCCATGACCATTCCTTAACAAAAATCGTTGATGGAGAAATAAAATCTTATATACAGCTTGAAAGATTAACCCGACTTAAGAACGATAATTCAATGGATAAGTGGATTGAATTATTACTAAAAGATTCACAATTAGACATATCCCCCAATGACGATTTTGTATTTGTAGATTCCTTTGCAGGTAGAGGTTTAATATCTAAAAATGGGGTATTCAGATTTGAAGCGCCTTTGTTTAACACATTAAAACCCATAATTGAAAAAGGAAATTTATGGATAGGGAATTCAAGAAGGAAAACAGCTTATATTTTGAATCATGAGTTTGCTCATGTCTGTTCCAATCTTCCTTTCTATGGTGCTTTTAAAGAGAACAGTTTATTAATCCATTTAGACGGAGGGGCAAGCCAAAGCAATTTTTCAGCATGGACTTATAAAAACAACCAATTTAAATCGATTGAATATAGTTGGGATCTCAAAGAGATTACTGACATTTTTCAAAATAACAAATTAGTCTTTAAAATTTTAGGGTTGTCTCATAAAAAACATGCGATTGCTGCTGGGAAAATAATGGGATATTCTAGTTATGGAACTCCCAATAAAAGAATTCTCAATTGGCTAAGGCAGAATAAATATTTTTCTCAATCCATTAGTACTAAAGATGTGTACTCGCAAATCTTTAGGTCGTTCAATATTAGACTTACTGAATTTGATCCTAACGCAC
>JBDSHN010000012.1:0-21290 GCA_039918435.1 Bacteroidia bacterium
AAAGGGACGGTAAAGCAAGTTTGGTTTTTGTGTTTTTGTTGTTTGCTTTCCCGCCCCTTGAAAGGGACGGTAAAGCAAGTTTGGTTTTTGTGTTTTTGTTGTTTGCTTTCCCGCCCCTGAAAGGGACGGTAAAGCGGGTTTATTTTTGGTTGTCGCTCTTTATGGTTCTTTCTTCGGTAAGCGGTTTTTTTTGTTCTGCTTTGTTTTTCTTTACCGCCCCTTAAATGGGAAGGTAATACAAGTTTTACCCTGTTGTTTTGTTTATAGTTCTTTACCTCCTTGAATTTTTCTTTCGTTGTTTCGACTCAATTTTTTTTGTTGCGTGTATTATTTATTTCCGTTGGCTTCAGCCAACGGTTTAAGGTTGTTCCTGTTTCCGGCTTTAGCCACATTCTACGCGCTTCGCCTTCCCACTGAATGCGCTCAAAGATCAATACGGTTCAATTAATTATCCGGTTATAAACGTTTGTAAATGGATAATAATTACAAGATGGATTCAATACCTTTGCCGCAGTATGTCCTCACGTTTCCTGATCTCCTTTTTCAGCACAGTACTTTTTGTTTGTACGAATTCACTTTCTGCACAGCAGGTGTGTAAATTGCTGACAGCATTTCGCACAACAGTTGCTCCGAAGATTGATGGAATTCCCGATGACAGCATTTGGAGGAGTGCACCTGCAAGTTCGTCAGACATGGTGCAGTTTCAGCCTGTTCCGGGTGGAACTCCGCGGCAGGAAACGGAAGTGCGGATCATGTATGATGATGAAGGAATTTATGTGCTCGCAAAACTTTTTGATTCGGCTCCAGATAGTATTTTGCGACAGCTCGGACCGCGCGATGAATTTCAGAATAACACAGATGCTTTTGCAATTTACCTGGATACCTATCACGACCGGCGCAATGCTTTTTTCTTTGGTGTGACTGCAGCGGGAGTACAAACTGATGCGCGTTATACGGTCGATAAAGGGGATTTAAGTTTGAATGCAGTCTGGTACAGCAAAGTGAGCGCTGATTCGCTGGGCTGGTATGTGGAAATGAAAATTCCTTATGCAGCATTACGTTTTCCGAAATCGGATGTACAGAAATGGGGATTGAATTTTCAACGCAACATCCGCCGCTATCGTGAAATTGATTATTGGAATGCAGTTGATCCGGCGGTGTTAGGTGTGATCAATCAATGCGGTGATCTTGATGGTTTGGTATCGATTATTTCTCCTGTGCGTTTGGCATTGCTTCCTTATGTTTCCGGGTACTTTGAAAATTATGGAAATCAAAATGCCACTTCACTTAATGGCGGAATGGATGTGAAATACGGCATCAATGAAAGTTTCACGCTCGATATGACACTGATCCCGGATTTCGGGCAGGCGCTAAGTGATAATATTGTGCTGAACCTTTCGCCGTTTGAAGTGAAGTTTGATGAACGCCGCTATTTTTTCACTGAAGGAACAGAGCTTTTTACGAAGAACGATCTTTTTTATTCGCGCAGGATTGGTGCTAGGCCTTCGGGATATTCAAACGTGATTGCTGCGCTGGATACGAATGAGCAAATTGAAGAGAATCCAACAGTTGCACGATTATACAACGCTGTAAAAATTTCGGGACGCACTCCGGGTAAATTGGGAATCGGGTTTTTTAATGCTGTTTCTGCGCCTGCCTATGCGGTGATCAGCGATACGCTTTCAGGTGAAACAAGAAATTATGAAACAGAAGCGCTGACGAATTATAATGTGATCGTGGTGGATAAAATCCTGAAGCGTAATTCGTATATCGGTTTTTTAAATACGAATGTCATCCGTACCGGAAGTGCACGTGATGCGAATGTGAGCAGCGTTCAGTTCCGCGTTGGCGACAAAACAAATAAATATGCGGTAGAAGGGTATACAGATATAAGCGCCGTTGTATTTCCAGGTGCTACATCAGCATATACCGGTTACCGTTACAATATTACTGCTGGAAAAGTAAGCGGACGATACACTGCAATTGCGCGATACAAAGTTGTTTCAGATAAATTTGATCCGAATGATATTGGTTATCTCGATCGCAATAATTATATCAATTACGGAGTTACGCAAACGTATAATATTTACAAACCCTTCCGCAATTTTGCTTCTATCTACAATACGCTTGATATTGATATTGGAAATTTATTTATCCCGCGTCATTATACGTTTTTTACCATCAGCACGAAGCAGGTTTTTACAACCAGGAAATGGTTTACCTGGGGAATTAACCTGCTGACGAATCCCATAAAAGCGTACGATTATTTTGAAGCCCGTGTAAAAGATCGTTTTATTATTTATCCGAAAAATGCCGGCGTCAGTGGATTTATTTCTTCAGATTACCGTAAGAAATTCGCGCTGGATGCAAGTATGGGTTATCGTGTTTTTTTTGAGCGTAACCGCACAATCTTCACCTACACCGTTGCACCACGTTTTCGTGTGAATGATAAATTATTTATCGTATATAAATGGGAACAGGAAAAAAAAGTTGATAACGTGGGATTTGTCGCTTACCGCAATGATTCACTTTTCTTTGGCGTGCGTAACCTGAATACAATTACCAATACAGTTACATTAAATTATATTTTCACCAACAAGATGGGACTGACGATGCGTGTACGCCATTATTGGTCGCAGGCTGATTACACATCTTATTTTCTTGTGAATGAAAATGGAAAAGTTACTGATGCCTATTACAATAAAAATGCTGATGTGAGCTTTAACGCATTTAACATTGACATGATTTACACCTGGCAATTTCTTCCCGGAAGTGAGTTGAGCTTTGTATGGAAGAATGCGATTCTTACAAGAGATAATTTATTGCGCGCGAATTATTTCGAAGACTCAAAGTATATTTTTAATGCTCCGCAGAGTAACTCATTTTCCGTAAAACTCATCTGGTATATTGATGCCGGCCATTGGTTCAGCAAGAAATAGTCAGCAGCCAGTTTTCGGTAGTCATTTTTCAATAGCATGAATTTTTAGTGCAACTGACAACCAAAAATGGAAAATTATTTCACCAGTGTATTCATCATCTGAATTTTCAGTTCTGTTTTTAGTTTTTCCAACGAAAGCGATGTGGTAATGATCACATCTTTCGTTTCCCCGGAGAGCATATCAAATCCATTGTCGCTGAATGTTGCATTCGGGTCATTGAAACTGAGATAAACATTTTTCGCAAGGCTTACCGTGCGCAATGCAACATTATAAGTTCCTGTCTTTCCTGTTACAGCTGTAATGTCTGTTACTACTCCCGGATCTTTTGTTAGTGCCAATGATTTCGTTGGTGCAAAATAATAATTGGATATAATCGCAGCATTATTTTCATAATTCAGCACCAAGTGAAGCACTCCTTTTTCCTTGTCGAGCTTTTCAAAAAATTCTTTTTTCTGAAATCCTAAAACCATCATGCTCCTTCCTGTGTATGCAGTAAACGGAGTAAATCCTGTGCGTTTCACATCGCCTTCCATATCCATCCATGCAAAACCAAGGGCGCATTTATGAGAAATGGTGTCATCGTTAATTACATGCAGTAAAATAGAATCATTTCTTTCTGTTACAGTAATTAATAATGGCGCGTAAAGATCTTTCAACGCATATTGTAATAATTTTTTCTGTCCGTAATAATCCACGCTTGACCAGGAAGTAACCGGCCAGCAATCATTGTATTGCCAGAATAAAGTTCCCATACAATACGGCATGGCTTTACGATGATCTGCTATTGCTCTTGAAATGCCATCCCGCTGCATGACTTGCGAAACATAAACGTAATCGGAAAATTCGGCCGGCACAGGATAATCACGCGCCATGTATTCGTTGATGGTTTCAAAACCTTTCGGATGTTTCTGATGTGCTTGCGTGGTGGCATCATTCAAAGAAAAATTTCCGTCGGTGTCGAATAATGCAAAGGAAGAAAGCGGAGGAGTGGATTGGAATCCATATTCGCTTACAAATCTACCGACATGATTATCATAGGAAGAAAATGGTTCCATACCCCACCAAACGCCCCAGTAATGCACATCGCCGGATTTGTATGCTTCGGGATGACCCCAGCCGGTGGAAGGGGAGGTGGTAATGTAAGGGATGCCGAGACTATTAAGCATTACTGATTGTAATGCCTTCTCTTCAAAAAATGAAGAATACGTTTTTATTATTGAAGCAGAATCAACCGCATTGATTTGGTATTCTTTTTGCCATCCCCAATTATTCCATCCCTCAGTAATTTCATTGTTGCCACACCAAAGTGCGATACATGGATGATCCGATAGATTCCATATATTTTGTACAAGCTCTAATTCAATGGATTTTGAAAAATCTTTAGCATCAGGGAGCATCCCGCCTGCAAACATAAAATCCTGCCATACCATTATCCCAAGAGAATCGCAATCATTATAAAAGTGATCGTTTTCATAAACACCGCCACCCCAAACACGTAGCATATTCATATTTGATTGCTGAACAGATTTTAAAAGAGAATAATATTTTTCCGGTGTAACACGCGGAAGGAAATTATCAGATGGTATCCAGTTTGCACCTTTTATAAATACAGGTTCATTGTTTAAATAAAATTTAAATGCATTTTCGGCTGTATCAAGCTTTATAGTACGTATGGAATGATTTATTTTTTTTAAAGTTTTGTTCTTTCCTTCTATAATGGAAAGAGTGAAATGATAGACTTCCTGTTTCCCCATTCCATTGCACCACCATAAACGAGGATGAGGGATTTTAATCTTAATGCTGTAATTATTTGAGTGTTTGTCATAAGCAGGAAGCTCTTTTTCGGTAAAATAGCTGCGCTGGTCATCGTTTATTTTAAATTTTAGCGGAGCTCCTTCACTCCAGTCCGGAGATATAAGGAAGGTTAAAAAAGCTGTATCGTTTTTAACCTCACGTGTTACTATTTTTGTGTAGCAATAATTAGCGTCCTTTCCTTCTAACCAAACATTCTTCCATATTCCTGCTGTCACTAACCGCGGACTAAAATCCCAACCAAACTGATATTGTGCTTTTCGTATATAAACGCGGTCGCCACCCGGAAGATTTTTGTAAGTTGAAGCGGATTTATTCTTTTCAATCAGTTCTGATGCAGGATGAAAAACAATCCGCAAATTATTCTTCGTCTTTTTTAAATATTTTGCAACATCAATCCTGTATTCCAAAAACATATTTTCTCCGGTGAGAATCAACGAATCATTCAGGTAAACAAACGCATAAGTATCCAATCCTTCAAAAACCAATTCTTTATGTTTCGATGCTCCTATTTTTTCACTTACATCAAACGTTGTTTTGTATTCCCACGCCTTTGTTTCCACCCATTGCACTTTCGATTCGTTGGTGCCAATATATGGATCAGGAATTTTTCCTTGTGCAAGCAAATCGGTGTGGATGGTGCCGGGAACGGTTGCGGAAAGCCAGTCGTTTTTTCCGGATTCGGTGAATTGCCAGTTTGCATTCAGTGATTGGGAAACTTCCTGCGCTGAGAGTGACGTGGCAAGCAGGAGAATTGCCATGGAGGCACGGAGACACGGAGAAAAGGACACGGAGAAATATTTTTTCATAACGAAAGTTTCTTTTTTAGTTCAGCGATGAATTCCGGATGCGGTAACACATTTTCTCCGAAATCGAATGCATCTGTTGATGTGCTGATGCGTTTTGCTGATGCGTGAAATTCGGTACACGCGGTTTTTGATTTTATCGCTGAAATATTTTCTGCATTGATTCCTGCACCGGGCATGATGGTGATCCTGCCGTTTGCTTTTTTATTTAATGCAGTGAGCAAATCAACGCCCTGTAATGCTGACGATTTTTGCCCGGAAGTGAGAATTCTTTTAACGCCACAGTCAATTAGAATCTCCAATGCTTCCAATGGATCATGACAAAGATCAAACGCACGATGAAATGTTACCGGCAAAGGTGCGGCAAGCGCAACAAGCTCTTTTAAATCCGATGCGTCAAGCTGCCCGTTTTTATCCAGCATTCCAAAAACAATTCCATCAACGCCAAGCAATTTACATTGTGCAATATCTTGTTTCATTATTTCAATTTCCATTGGTGAATAATGAAAATCACCACCACGCGGACGCACCATGACAAAAACAGGGCATTTCACTTTTTGCTTTACCAGCTGAATTGTAGCGAATGAAGGAGTTAGGCCGCCATCTCCATAACCGCTACAGAGCTCCAGCCGGTCTGCACCTGCTTTATAAGCAAGCAGGGCAGCTTCGGCGCTGAAAACTGCAATTTCGAGGCGATTGTTCAATTACTGGTGGTGGTTTTAGCTGTGTAAAAAATCCACACGGCTTACCTGTAAAAATACGTTGTAATTAGAATCGTAATCACTTGTACGGACGACATTTCTGATTTATTTTCGCACACCTGAAAAATAAAGGTGTTTAGCTTATGCTGGTCGTACGAAAATCAAGAATTCCAAATGCGGGAAGAGGTTTGTTTACCACTTCACCGATCCGTAAAGGCGATATTATTGTTGAATATCTTGGTGACAAGCTCACCTGGAAACAAGTGCTGAAACGTTATAAGGCCAATCTTGATGATGTGCGTTATGTGTTTTGCATCACAGATGATAATTGTATCGATGCAAAGCCACGTAAGGATGAACTGGCACAATATGCGAATGATGCAAATGGCGGCGGCAAGGGCGGGCCTTTCAAAAATAATTGTGAATATCACATTAAGAAAAAACGTCCTTACATCGTTGCATTAAAAAATATTCCTGCGAATTCAGAAATACTTGTTGATTATGGTGATGAATACTGGGAAGCACTTGCTGAAAATGCAGAAGGAGAAAAATTGAAGAAGGAGAAACTCAAGAAGGGGGAGATCAGGATTTCGCGGGAGGTAATGCCGGATAAAAAAGGAGCAGGGAAGAAAAAAGGGGCAGGAAAAAAGGCGGCAGGCGGCAGTAAGAAGAAAAAAGGAGCAGGCAATCCGCCGCCGCGGAAGGCGGCTGGCGGCAGGGAAAAGTAAGGGCTTACCTGACTTCAATTTCGGAGATAAATAGCCACGCGGGATTTCCTTCGCCAGGATTCCCTTCTGAAATTTTCAGCTCGGGGTATAAAATTATTCTGACGTACCTGTATTTCCCTCCCGGGCTTCCATGGAATGACCAGCCGTTATTTTCTGCAGCATGTTCAATTTTCAGAACATTTTTTTCATTGGATCCTTTCCACATAATTTCCCAATGAATACTATCGGAAGATAAATATACACTTGCGGCTACCGGATTATAAATCCAGCTTCCGTGATCGGACAAGCATGAAAACCCTACTTCATTTATGCTGGTGTCTTTGCCAAGATCAATTACTGCATCCAATGTATCACCTGAAAATCCAAGCCATTGCGAACCAACCCACGATTTTTGTCTGCCTGTAATTCCATCTGTCAGCGTTTGTGCGCCGCCGGTGTTGTAGTTAACAGAAGGTTGTTTCCGTAATGAAATATTTTTTTCTGTGGAAAGACTAACATGGTATTCCTGTGCAAAAAGTGAACTGATCTGTGTTGCTCCATTAAAAACAGCAGCATAAACAGTTTCAGATTGTTTTATCACAATAGGTTTTGAATACATGTTAGTTAAGAATGGCAATCCGGTGCTGTAACGGATTGCTGAATTTTCATTGCTCAGGGCAGAAAGAGACAAAAGCATTCCTTTACCGCCGGGATCCGCAACACTCACAGCTTTTATATCAAAAATACTTTTCGCATAATTCACTTTCATTCTTTCCAGCAAGTGAAAATGCGTAAGTAAACGTTTGATGAAAAAATCATAGCTCTTGTTTTCCGGTTCAGTCCATGCAACCTCTGCGAGCGCTGCCATGCGCGGAAAGATCATGTATTGCACCTGCGTAAATGTGGTAATGTATTCTGTCCACAGATTCGCTTGTACACCCATGATATATTTTCGTTCTTCCTGATTTAATTCCGCAGGAACAGGATCGTAGCTGTATACTTTTTCAAGCGGTAAAAATCCGCCGATCGCTAAAGGTTCGTCTGCACTTTGCGATTGATAATGATCGAAGTAACAATGACTGCCGGGCGACATCACCACATTGTGTTTTGCTTTTGCTGCTGCAATTCCGCCTTCCTGGCCACGCCACGACATAACAGCTGCACCAGCTGCTAATCCGCCTTCAAGAATTTCGTCCCAGCCAATGGCTTGCCTGCCTTTTTGCTGCAGCATTTTTACAATCCGTTGTGTAAACCAACTCTGCAATTCATTTTCATCTTTCAGATTATTTTTCCGCATCAGCTCCTGGCAATACGCCGATTCCTTCCATCGCATTTTTGGACATTCATCGCCACCGATGTGAATGTATTTGCCGGGAAATAATGCGCAGACTTCTTTCAATACATTATCAAGAAATGAAAATGTTTCTTCTGTCGGACAAAGCACATCATCAAACACGCCCCATGTTTTTGACACCGCAAAATTTTCGCCAGCGCATCCCAATTCCGGATATGCTGCAAGAATTGCCAGCGCATGTCCGGGCATTTCAATTTCAGGAACGATGGTGATGTGAAGTGAATCGGCAAACGTTATAATTTCTTTGATTTCTTCCTGCGTGTAAAACCCACCGTGACGGATCGTGTCAAAAACCGGAGGATTGTTTGCGCCTTCGTGGCCCACAAGTGTTCCGCTTCTCCATGCGCCGACAGAAGTAAGTTTCGGATATTTTTTTATTTCAATGCGCCAGCCCTGGTCGTCGGTTAAATGCCAGTGAAACGTATTGAATTTATAAAGCGCCATGTAACGCAGATATTCCTTCACCGAATCTTTCGGAAAAAAATGACGTGATACGTCGAGGTGCATTCCACGCCATGCAAAACGCGGCTGATCGATGATGGAGCAGGAAGGAATAAGGAAGTTTTGAGTCCGGAGTTTTGAGTTCGGTGAATAACGCGGGCCGGGGATATTTACAATATTGGAATCTTTATCATATTGAATAGAATCAATAACTGAAGGATGAATCAGCTGGTATAAAGTCTGCAAGCCGTAAAATATTCCCGCATGTGATAATTACTGTTTTTGCATTGATAGCAAATTCACCGGAGAAGGGGAGAAGTGAATATGGTTTTGGAATAACAGGATAGCGCTGCGCATCATATTGGGCAGAGGTAACAAATGGAAGAAAAAGAATTGAGAGAAAGAGAGAAAGCCTTTGCATTGTGGGGTGCGAATTAAGAACCAAAACGAATATACGAAAGGGAGCGAATTTCAATCATATAGAATATACGAATAAGAAAGGATAAATGTTTGTGTGTATTTATGGCGTGTCCAAAGGCCGTGCTTTCGGTAGTCGCTTTTTTAAGAAAAATAAAAAGAGCTCCAACAATACCTCAATCACTCACGCAAAAAAAAGTCGTCATACTTTGATTCGCAAATTCGCCTTCATTCGTAATTCTTACCCCATTAAACGTTTTCATAAGGCTCCACAATCAGCCCTTCGACTCCCGGGTGAATCTCCATTTTTTCATCGCCGAAGTCCAGCAGCACGGCATCATTCAGGTAACAATTATCGCCTTCATCGATCACACCGACTTTAAGTAATTTTTGTCCGACCAATATTGCCCACAATCCGTTTTCTGTAAGCTCTTCTGAAGTATGATCAATTTTTCCCTGGAATTCATGCAGCAGCAACAAGCGGTTTTTCTCGGCATCAAAATCTTTCAGCACTATAATTCCGGGAGGTGTATCTTCGCTTGCAGAAAGAAATAACTTTTTTCCATCAGTAAAAATTAGTTCGAGTTTATCGAGAAATTCAAACGTTTCTTCCGGATTTATTTTATTCTGCCACAAATGATAAATCACACGCGAAAGTGTTTTTTGCTCTACAGCTTTCAGTTCAAAAAGTTCTTCAGTCTCGAAATAGGTGCCCATTTTGTAAAGGTAATAGAAAGAGGTGATTGGTGTCCTCCGCGGCGGAAGTGATTGGTAATTAGGAAAAAGTTGTTGCTTGAGTTAAAAAAAAGTCCGGAAAAGAATTTCTCCGGACTTTTTTTAATATTATTAACCAATCACCAATCACTTATTATTTCAACCCCATTTTAGCCGCAATCTCTTTCGGAATGGAAGATTTGTGAACTAAAATGCTCGTGGTTTTATACGCTACGTAGTTTTCGGATGCGTAGAAATATCCGCCGAGTTCATTTTTTGTTCCCCAGGAATTTTTTACGATGTAATATTTTTTTCCTGATTGATCTTTCGCTTGTCCTGTGATCTGCATGCCGTGATCGTCTTGTGTGCTGAGATCATCGAATGATTGCTGACGTGACAATTGTGTGATCAGTTTGTCTTTTGTAGGGACGAGCCAGAGAGAATCTTTTTCTCCTGCACTCATATCAGCCATGTCTTTTTCAGGAACAATCGCCATTCCATTTTTATAAGAGAAATAAGTTTCGCTTACATCAGAGCCCCAGCCAACAGTGTAGCCATTCATTGTTGCGTTATCAATAATAGCCATCATGTCCTGCATTGGCACATTGTAATAATCATACCATGCCCAATTGTCCGGCATCTCAAGTGCAAACTTTGTCCAGAAATTATGATGTGTGAATGAAGTGACAGGAATATAATCTTCAGCTTTGAATCCGAGGAACGTTGCATAAGATTGCGGTGTGTAGGATTTTCCATCTACTTTGAAAGAAGTTACAGGCTCTCCGAGATAAGCATCAAGCGCTGCTGTAAATACTTTCAGCCAGTTCGGAGAAAGTTTTCCTTCTGTCAGTTTCAATTGTGCATCGAGGATCGCTTTCAAAACTTCATCGAGCTCACCGTGACGGATCTTGGTTTCACCTTCCGGCAAACCAGGATAAAATTCCTGCGGAACAATTCCGTAAGAGCCTGAAAGATTTACAACATCAATTGCTTCACCTCCCGGGCCGAAATTTGTTTTGCCCATCATGCGCATGTATTTTTTTGCTTTTTCAATGTATCCTGCGCGTACGATCCACATTTCGGAAAGATCTACTTTTCCTTTTCCCATCCGCATAAATTCTGATTCAAGAAAAGATTCGGTAGAGAAGATCCAGCAGGTGCCGGAATGAAACTGATCTTTTACACTTGTGCATTCTGCTTCTTTGACAACTGTAAATTTGATCTGGCTTTCTTTTTTATTTGTTTTGTCCTGTGCTGCAACTGAAATTGTGAGCGCTGAAGCTGCAAGCAAACAAAAGGCTTTGGTCATTTTCATAGGAAGAATGTTCTTGGATTTTTAGGAATCCGAAGATAATAAAAAAATACCTTTTTTAATCAGCGGAATTGTGGATGGTTGAATTTGCTTATGAATGGGAAAGTGCTTGTTTCTCGTTTGTTGTTAATTTTTTTCTTCTTTAGTTGCCGGATTCATTCCAATTATTTTTTTACCCGAAATCCGAAATTATTTCAGCCCAATTTTCTCCGCTACATCTTTTCTTAAGTATGGTTTTAATTTTTCCCAGGCTATGGGAACGGAAAGCTGGTGATCGTTCTCTTTATAATTTGGCGGATAAAGAACGATTCCTGTTGGTGTAATCACGAAGCGGTCTTTCATCACCACCGGAAGCATGTATGGATTATGGCAGCTTCCTTTTATGTTAGGATGCGATTCAAAATACAAGCTGGTTTCAGTTGAGATAACTGATTTCCATTCTTCACCGGCGAACAACGAATCAAGCAACATATTGTGCGGGCCATCGCTGAAAAGCATCACGGTGAAAAAAAGATCCCGCGGATTAATTTCCCTGTAGCCAACTAAGTTTTCCCTTGAAACAGAAATGCAGGATTCGTTTTTATATTCAATAACATGATGAAGATTTTCCCGGTCATAATTTCCTGCCCATGCGTATTGAAAATAGTGCTTCGGATTTCTTTTCCTGCAATCGGAGCAGCCATAATTAGACCAATGGAATAATGTGTCGGGAATAAAACTGGCGGTGAAAAGCGAGTCGAATAATAAACTTTCCTGCCATGGCGCAAGGTCCATTTTTTTAATCGTGCTGTCCGGATAGGCGAAGGAAGGACAATCCGCACAAAATTTTATAATGCCATGAATGGAATCTTTATGCATACTATTGAAAGCAGTGGACATGAGAAAATGTTTTGTTTTTTCATTCTTTGAAACAGAACCATTTGTTCCGTCAAAAATAGTCCAGCCCGTATCATTCGACAGCACAAAATAACAAGACCCATTCGGTTCATTTTCCTGAGAATAATAAAATGAGTAATCCCTGTACCGGCTCTGGTTTTTTGTATCATTTTCAGCATTGATGATCATTTTCCATATTGTATCCGTCAGCCATTTTCCATTTGCATCGATGATACCAATGTTTCCATAACACGTGCGCACTGCGAAATAATTTTGTGCAGAATCCAAAGCAAATATTCCACGGATATTGCCATCAAGGAGGTAACTGCGTGAATCCATATTGTACAGCTTTTTACCTTCTGGTCGGTCAATGATCACGGCAGCTTTTCCAAGATCGGATTGTGAAATGGAACGGAACTTTTTACTCAGCAATAATTGGTTTGTTGTAGTATCAAGAATATTCCATCGGTAATCATTGCCCCGCTTATGATGTTTTTTTATTACCCACATGTATTTTCCATTTGAATCGCCTAGCCCTCCCCATATTGTATCCAGCAACAACTTTCCATTTCCATCGATCAAACCGATTTTATTTTTTCCGCAATCAACAGCAAAATATTCAAGCCCGTTTACTTTTCCAACCGGGTTAAAGTAATTGTAACTACCCGGCCTTAAAACACAAAAACCATCCTCGCGGTAAACGCCCGACACACGCCCGACGGAATAATAAGTATGAAAATCATCGGAGAATTCAATGGAGAACGTATGCAAATAAAAATAAGGTTTGGTTTGAATAATAAAATTTTGCGAAGAATCACCTTTTGTGTAATTCATATCGGTACTGTGATACGAATATACTTTGCCAATGCCGGGTAAAATTCTGGATTGATGAATAGGAGTAATAACTACCGCCGTTGAATGAAGAAGATGGTCATAATTCTCGTTATTAATGACATGATTTTTTGTCTTTAAATCGTAAAGTGCAAGTTGCAAAGAATCCTTTATAAGATCAGGATTAATAAAAAGCGTAACGCCACTTTCCGTGGTTATCATTTTAAATTTTAAGTCTTCAGGCGCTTTAGAAACAATATTTTTTTTAATAGAATAAGTTTCGCCAGGAACAACAGCAGTATATTTGGGTAGAGAAACAAGTATAAAACTGCTGTCCTTTTTAAATATATACCCCTCCAAACCATTAGCATAATCGTCATGAATAAAAGGAAGTATCTCCTGCCCGGAACTGGTGATCAATCCGAACTTTCCGTCTTTCCTGGCTATAAGTAATTTAAGTCCCCGCGAATTGGATTCGCGGTAATGAATAAACTGTGTTGATTCATCCAGCGTATCATTGGCCAGCTTGAAATTTTCAATGGGAAAAAGTGAACCGTATAGCGGCTCGAGCACCCATTTTCTTTCGGACGGATTATAAATCCCTGCCTTCCCGTTTATCTCCACGGTCCAGTTTGATGCGTCGGAATTATAATAGGGCATATAAATGGAGGTATAAATAAACGGCAGGATCGTATCACCTTCTGCACTAATGATTCCGTATTTTTTATTGTACAGCGCCGCCGTTACACCTTCTGCATTCATTATCGAAACGCTGCTGCCGAAACGATACGTCCGGCCATATCCAATCTTAGATACCGGCTTCCAGATTTCTTTTCCTTTAATTGAATAATACCCGCTTTTTTTTCTTTTCTGAACGGTGATCAGTTTATATTTCATTGGTCCATAATAAACACTGGAAAATTTCTTTGGAACAATAACGCGCAGTGAATCATTCATCACACCGTATTTCTTTCGCAAGGTGACACGCCAGCGATAACGGTGACGTGGTTTGCTTTTAGGAAAATAACGCCGTACAAAACTGAACCCGAAAGAATTTCTTGAGACAGCAAATAAATGATCGCCCATCAATAAAGGTTCGGTTCCCTGCTTCTTTGGAATACTGGTTTCTCTACCGTCAAGCGTATAGATCGAATATCTTTTCCATGTTTTTTCCGCAATGATCAATCCGTCGGGGTCTACATCGATCTGCCTGCAGACCATTGGAACTATAAACTGATTTTTGGTATTGAGCAATCCTGTTTTTCCACCATCCATTACGGTAATTAAAAGATGCAAAGAGCTATCTGAATATTCAGAAAAGCGGACATGATCGTAAATGGCCGGAATAATTATAGTTCCGTTTGAGTCGATCACACCTTCTTTTGATCCGTACAAAACTTTGAAAGTTCCCTCCGGCCATTTCTGAATATTCTGGTAGATGGGTTGCACGATCCATTTACCGCTGCTGTCTTTTAATCCGGTTGCGCAGGCAACAAAATCAGTGGCAATAAAAACGTTTTGTGCATACGAAAAAATGGTAAGCGCTGAAAATGTGAAAACAAAAACAGTGCGCAGAAAGATGAATTTCATTTGGGGAAGTGAGGGATGTATGTATAACCGGGGTAATCAGTGAAGGCTGAATTGCAAAAGCATAACGCTGGAATCCCGAAATGGCACAAAAGAGTATAACAAAAGTCAGGTTTTCTGATGCTTCTTTTTCGCAGCAGGAAAAAGAACATTATTCAGGATCAAACGGTAGCCTGCTGAATTCGGGTAAAGAGAAAGATCTGTCGGCGGCTCTTCTACGCGATGCTGATAATCTTCTGGATCGTGACCGGCGTAGAATGTCCACATACCTTTTCCGAAATCGCCGTGGATATAGCGGGCTTCTTTCTGTGCTTTATTTTCGCCCATGATGAGCACGCCGGGTTTGATCTTGGTTTTATCGAATCCTGTTGTTTGCCCCCAGAAACCTTTGATGAGATTGGAGTGATCCTGGCAAAGCATCGTTGGAACCGGATCCCATTTTGCGGAAAACTCGAAGAGCGAAAAATAATCGTTCGACTCATTCACACCTTTCATTGTTCTCGTTCCATACGTATCGATGTCGGAAAATTCGTATTCGATACTGTTGGTTTTTAATTGAAAGTCGGTGAATGCAAAACAATTATCGTAATTCAATTTGCTATTCATGTTCGGATCCATTCCATCTCCATCGTACATGCGATCACAGATGTCAATTCCTTCTGCTGCCAAAGCAATATCATACGAATCAGTTGCTGAACACATGGCAAACATAAATCCGCCGCCGGCAACGAAATCGCGCAATTTTTTCGCTACTGCCAATTTCATTTCAGAAACTTTTTTGAAACCCAGCTTTGCAGCCATTGCTTCATCGGTTGCAACCTGCTGACGATACCACGGATAATCTTTAAACTGCGACCAAAATCGTCCGTATTGTCCTGTAAAATCTTCGTGATGCAAATGAATCCAGTCGTAACGCACAAGTGAATCCTGCATTACTTTTTCATCATACAAAATGCGATAAGGAATTTCCGCATACGTAAGCACCAATGTAACGGCATCGTCCCATGGAAGTTTATCGGGCGGAGAATAGACAGCAATTTTCGGCGGCTTCTCGAGTTTCACCGCATCCATATTTACTTCAGGACTTGAAATTTCATTGAGGATTGCATTCGCCCTTGCATCAGGAATGGTTTCAAATGTAACGCCGCGTGTGAGACATTCATTTTCAAACATTTTATCATATTTAAAAAGGAAACTGCCATAGCGGTAATTTAAAAGCCATTGTGCTTCGCCACCTTTTTCAATTACCCAATACGTAATACCATACGCTTTGAGATGATCTTTCTGTGCATCATCCATAGGAATGAGCAGGTAAGCGGCCTTCAGAGGTTGAATAAGCGCGGCAAACAGTACGAAAAGGAAAATACGTTTCATGATTCTTCTGTGAAAATACGAAAAAGGAGTGGGTGATGTACCTGCAATTACTGCGCTGCTTGTTAAAAAAAGTTGTCGGCAGACAGCCGTCAGTTTTCAGTAGTCGGTTTTCAGTAGAATACAAATAATAATTGACACCTGGCAACCAACAACTCACCATACTATTTGCAGTAAAAACAATCACCCTGGCGTTTGGCTTCAGGAAAATCACCTTTGTAGCGAAATTCGAGTGCTTTGGAATAGATAGCGAAAATTTCGACTTTATGTTTCCAACCTAATTTATGCGAAGGTGCGAGTACTGCTTTTTGCGATTTAGAAGCGATGAAATTTATGTTCACCGTATCGAAGCTGTGTACAAGTAATCCCTGATTTTCGAAGATCACAGTTGCTGAGTCAACGATGTAATCTGAATTATTTTCAAAAACGATCTTCGTGCTGTCTGTTCCCATTTTCGATTCTTTGCCTTTAAAATCGAGGTAAGCGTTGAAATAAGTTTTCCATCCTATTCGAATGTCTTTCCTGGCATCGGCAGGTGAAGGCGTATGGCAGGAAGCCGCTAACAAGGCAACGATGCAGTTCCAAATAAAAAATGAAAGAATGTAATCGGGGAGTTTATTCATGTTAAGTAAAATGCAAATTTATTAAATAGAAATCATATTTCACGAAAGCCTGCAGGAGTAAAGTTGAAAGGAAAATATTGAAAGGTTAAAAACAGAAACAACTTTCAGATTTTTCAACTTTAAAACGTCCGGATTATGAAAAATAAGGTGGCACAAATTGCGCAAAATCGCGGAATAATTCCCTGTTTTTATGGACATAGTGTTGCGAAAACACCCCACTTATAATTCTTTTTTTCGCATCCGGCATATAAATTTCATTTCTCTTTTTTTTTATTCCATCAATGAAAAAGTAGCCGTTTTGAATGAAATATGGAATGAGGCACTCATCTTGCCTAGCCGTAAATGTAAATTCTAATATTCTTAAAAAATGAAACATCTTTTACTTGTTGGATTTGTGCTGGTTTTCTTTCTCTTTCCGAAAATAAGTTTTGCGCAGAATACGAGTCCGATTGCGGTGACTGACTATGTTGCGGTTTGTGAAAATTCAGGAACCATAACTATTAATGTTCAGGCAAATGACTTCGATCTTGAAAACAATTCGCTTATTACAAGCATCTACAACGGGCCTCTTAACGGGAATGCGTCGCTTTCAGGAAATAATATTGATTACACACCTGATCTTAACTTCAGCGGAAATGACACCATTTATTATGTGATCTGTGACAACGGATCACCTTCTTTGTGTGATACAGGACTGGTTGTTATAACCGTTAATCCGGCACCGATTGCAGATGCGGAATCGGATGAAACAATTTGCCTGCGCGACAGTGTGCAGATCGGAACGCCGGGTGCAATGGGTGTTACTTATTTCTGGACACCTTCTACAGGATTAAGCGCGAACAATGTACCACAACCTTACGCACATCCTGTAGTGCCAACAACGCAATACATTTTAACGGCCACCAACATGAGTACCGGTTGTCAGATGAATGACACGACGATCATCACCGTTAACCCGATCCCTGTTGCGAATGCAGGTCCTGATCATATTGCTTGTGAAGGTGATAGTGTAATGCTTGGTATGCCTGGTAGTGCCGGCAATACTTATTATTGGTCGCCAATTCCGCCTTTAGACTGGAACAGTCTTCCACAACCGATGGCAGCACCTTCCACCACCACAACTTTTACATTAACTGTTACAACAACAGCAACAGGTTGCCAGAACAAAGATTCTGTACTTGTTACCATCAACCCTGCTCCAACCACGAATGCAGGCCCTGATCGAACCATTTGTGATGGCGACAGTGTTCAGCTCGGTTCACCTGCCATTGCAGGGAATACGTACCTCTGGTCACCTGCAACTGGATTAAGTTCAGCGAACAGCGCGCAACCGATGGCAGGTCCAGCTGTAACTACTACTTATATTTTAACTGTTACCAATACATCGACTGGTTGCAACGATACTAATTCAGTAACCGTTACAGTCGGCACAGCACCTGTTGTAAACGCAGGACCTGATCAGGTTTCCTGCAGCGGTGCAAGTGTAATGATCGGAACACCTGCTGTTGCGGGTAATACTTATAGCTGGTCGCCAACTACAGGATTGTCATCGCCGAATAGTGCACAAACAATGGCTAATCCGGTTGCAACAACCAATTATACATTAACAGTTACAAACACAACAAGCGGATGCATTGCTACCGATGTAGTGGTTGTAACAGTCGGAACAACACCAACAGCAAATGCAGGATCTGATCAGACAATTTGTGCGGGAGGAAATGTTGTAATAGGAACACCCGCAGTAATTGGAAATTCTTACAGCTGGTCGCCTGTTACAGGATTAAGTTCTTCCACAGCAGCACAGCCGGTTGCAAGTCCTGGTGTTACTACAACCTATATATTGACCGTTACACAAACTGCATCCGGTTGCCAGGACCGCGATACAGTAATCGTAACTGTAACCCCGGCTCCGATTGCGAATGCCGGTCCTGACAAGTTTTCTTGCAATGGCGACAGTGTACAAATAGGAACCGCAGCAGTAGCAGGCGTTACTTACAACTGGCTGCCTGCTCTTGGATTGAGTTCTTCAACAATTGCACAGCCAATGGCTCATCCTTTAGTTACTACTTCTTATACTTTAACCGTAACGAATACTGCAACAGGTTGCACAAGCGCAGACGTTGTGATTGTAACAGTTGGTGCACCGGTAATTGCCAATGCAGGTCCGGATATGATAATCTGTACTGGTGACAGCGCATTAATCGGAACTCCTGCATTGCCGGGAAATACCTATAGCTGGTCGCCTGCAACAGGATTAAGCTCTTCAACAGCAGCGCAAACATTCGCACATCCGGCAACTACAACAACGTATGTGCTTACCGTTACGAATACAGTTTCTGGTTGCCAGAATTCTGACACTGTAATTGTTACTGTCAATCCATTACCAATTGCAAATGCAGGTCCTGATCAATCAGCCTGCGATGGAGATAGTGTACAGATAGGTTCAGCAGCTGTAGCAGGAAATACTTATGTATGGTTGCCTGTTTTAGGCTTGAGCGCTGCAATTGTTGCACAACCAATGGCAAGTCCATTAGTTACTACTTCTTACACATTAACAGTTATCAATACTGCAACAGGTTGTTTGAAAACAGATGTTGTCGTTGTCACCGTTGGTACAACACCAGTTACGAATGCCGGATCTGATCAGTCAATTTGTATTGGTGATAGTGCACAGATCGGCACCGTTGCTATTGCAGGAAATAATTATAGCTGGTCGCCGGTTGCAGGATTAAGTTCTTCAACTGTTGCACAACCCTTTGCACATCCGGCAACAACTACTGTGTATGTGCTTACAGTTACCAATTCAACTTCTGGTTGCCAGGGAAAAGATACTGTTGTTGTAACCGTAAATCCATTACCGGTTGCAAACGCAGGCGCTGATCAGACTTCATGTAGCGGTGATAGTGTCATGATCGGAACGCCGACTGTTGCTGGTACAACTTATTCATGGTCACCGACTACAGGATTAAGTTCTTCAACAGTTGCACAACCGATGGCAAGCCCTGCTGTCAGCACTACTTATACTTTAACTATTACCAACGCTGCGGGCTGTCAGAATACAGATGCAGTTACCGTAAACGTCGGCACTTCACCAATCGCGAATGCCGGTACTGATTACAGTTTGTGTAATGGTGACAGTATGCAGATCGGGTCACCTGCTGTTGCTGGCAATACTTACTCATGGTCGCCGTCAACAGGATTAAGCTCTTCAATAATCGCTCAGCCATTTGCGCATCCTTCTTCCACTACAACTTATACATTAACAGTTACAAATGCATCCGGATGCCAAAGCACTGATGCTGTTTTAATCACCATTAATCCTTTACCGGTTGCAGATGCAGGAACAGATCAAACAGTTTGTAATGCTGCAAGTGCACAGATAGGAACACCAGGCGTCGCTGGATATTCTTACAGCTGGTTACCAGCAACAGGTTTAAGTTCAGCAGCTGTTGCGCAACCAATTGCGAGCCCTACAGCAACTACAATTTATACTTTGACAGTAACAAATTCGCTGACCGGTTGTATGGCTACGGATTTAGTTACAGTAACAGTATCTCCACTGCCTGCTACTGATGCCGGTGCAGATCAGACCATCTGTGCAGGTGACAGCATCGCTATCGGAACTACAGGTGTTGCAGGTAATACTTACAACTGGTCACCGCCAACAGGATTGAGCGCTTCAAGCGTTGCAAATCCTGATGCTTCACCTGCGGCAACTACCACCTATATATTAACAGTAACAAACGTTGCAGGCTGCACCGATGCAGATACAGTTGTGGTGACTGTTAATCCGGCGCCGGTTGCTAATCCAGGAACAGGAGGAACAATTTGCAAAGGTGACAGTGTACAAATAGGAGCAGCACCGGTTGCAGGTAATACTTATAGCTGGTCACCCGCAACAGGATTGTCATCGACATCTTCATCACAAACGTATGCAAGTCCTGCAACCACTACTACTTACACATTAACAGAAACTATCGGCAGCTGTTCTACATCAAGCACAGTTACTGTAGTCGTTCAATCACCTGCAATTTACGCAGGTGCAGACCAAACGATCTGTGACGGATCAGGAGGAATACTTGGTTCACCGGCAGTTGCAGGTTACACTTATTTGTGGACACCTTCAACAGGATTGAGTTCCGCAACTGTAGCACAGCCGATCGCGAATCCTGGTGTAACAATTACTTACACGCTATTTGTCACCGATACAGTTACGGGTTGTACCGTAAGTGATGTGGTTACTTACGGAGTAGGAGAGGACGCCATCTTCAACGGTTTCTCACCAAACGGCGATGGAACGAATGACTGGTGGAACATTCCAATGGTAGAATGTTATGGTAACAATGAAGTTATCATCATTAACCGTTGGGGAAATGAGATTTGGAAAGCAAGTAATTACGATAATAACGAAGTGCGTTGGGACGGAAAAAACATGAATGGATTAGATGTTACAGACGGAACATATTATTACATCATAAAATTCAACGGTACTGAATCGCGCGGATGGGTATTTATCAAACGATAATAAAGAGAAGAACAAATAACAGAAGAATAATAAAAGTCATGAAAAAGCATATCTACATAAGCATAGTTGGAACACTGTTAAGCCTCGCAGGGTTTGCTCAGCAGGATCCTTCCTTCTCGCAATATTTTTTCAACCCGATGTATGTAAATCCTGGTTATGCAGGAAGCCGCGATGTATTGTCGGGTACACTTGTTCATCGCAGCCAGTGGGTTGGAATGGAAGGCGCACCTGAAAGTCAATCGCTGAATATCCATTCTGCTTTGCCGTACACAAA
>JBDSHN010000013.1:0-11206 GCA_039918435.1 Bacteroidia bacterium
CCCTATACTATTCTGAATAACGTCTGGGTTGCTTTCGGAAGAGCGTATTCAGCTAATCAGGCGAAGATCGTTTCAATGAAAATTTATGATGGAACCAGTGGTACCCCGGGCGCACAGATCGGGACTACGATCAATGCTACAATGGGGCAGATCATGGCAGATGAAGCAGGCGGTTATTACACGGAGTATTCTTTTGTAAATAGCCCGGTAACACTTCCGGCTTCAAAAAAATTCTTCGTGAGCATTATCCTTACTAATTTGCAATGGCAGACCGGCGTGCATGATACGTTGTCCATTGTCAGCAATACGAATGGCCAGACAACACCTTCTGCGATTTGGGAAAGACAAAGTGATAATTTATGGTATCAATACGGGACAGCAGGGTCCTGGAATCTCAACGCATCACTTTACATTCATCCTTTCCTTACCAATGCGAATTCTACTGCAACATTTACACAAAGTGCAACTTCAATCTGTGAAGGCGGACAAATTCTCTTCGATGCAAATGGTTCAACATTTGAAGATACGTTGCTTTGGTTTTTCCCGGGAGGCGCACCGCTGCTTTCGAATAATGTAACACAAAGCACCATTTACAATACAGCGGGAGCTTACCAGGCAATACTGTACATTGTCGGCGGTGGTTGTCATTTATTCGATTCTGCATTTGTAAATATCACTGTGAATCCGAATCCTGCTGTGAGTGTCACTGCAACATCAACATCAGTCTGCATCGGAAACTCAACCACACTCACCGCGAGTGGCGCAACTACTTATGTGTGGACGCCTGCTACATTTTTATCTGCAACAACTGGTCCGGTAACTGTATCCACGCCAACATCAACCATCACCTATAATGTGCAGGGAACAACAACTGCAACGGGATGTTCCAGCAATTCTACTATTGAGATTGATGTACTTACAAATCCTGTAGCTGTTGCAACTGAAAGTGCGGTAAATGTTTGTATCGGTCAGCCTGTAGTGTTTGACGGTTCGCAAAGCACAAGCGCGGGAACATTTGCATGGACCTTTACAGGAGGATCACCGGCAACATCAAACGCTTCAAGCGCAACAGTTACGTATGCCGTTGCCGGAACATATACCGCACAATTGATCGTAACAAATGCGTGCGAAGACGATACGGTAATGTCACAGGTAATTAATGTGGGTTGCACAGGAATTGATCCGATTGCTGCGAATGATCCCTATGCGTTTTATAATGCAGCACAGCACCAATTGGAAATCGCATTACCATTATCGGAAAATTCCTTTACGATGAATGTATTTAATGCTATGGGACAAATCGTTCGTTCAATTTCAACTTCGGATTTGAAAGCCGTTATTACAACTGAAGAATTAGCTTCCGGTGTTTATACATTGCAAGTGGTTAATGCAACGATGAGCTATTCGATGAAGTTTGTTCGCGAATAAAAAATTACTGATTTAATAAAATAGACTGCTTCGAAAGGGGTGGTCTTTTTTATTTTATGAACAGGCTATTTGCCGGATTGCTAGGATATTGAATGTAAGTTTTAATTTCTTTAATGTAAATATAATGTATGTACATAAATAAATTATTTGGTTTTTATTAATTATTAATTTAATTTTGCTTTAAACCAAAGATATATAGCTATGAAAAAATTTAGACTTTTAGTATTTGCCACATTGGTGGCTGGCAGTGCAGGCGCACAGTATTTTCAGCATACTTATGGTTCTCAGAGAAAAGAAGTGCTTGAATCTGGTGTGAACACGAATGTAATTTCTCCACAAGGTCATTTAATGACGGGCTACACTGATCTGCTGGGGCCGAATGCATTAGTGATCACCCGGACAAATCTTAATGGACGCATGGGTGTTCCGTTACCAACTTTTAATAACCGGTACCAGATTTTTGAAAATGCCGTATTAGTGGATGCCAAGGGCAGAAGTATTGTTCATTCAACTGCTTTGGGCGGACGCATTTCTGTCTGGGGAGATCATGTATCAGGCGCTGCTGGTGGACCCGTTTCCACCAAATTTTTTTACGCGTTAGTTGCTCCTAACGGTGGCCCGGCCGGAATCTGGTCGTATGCACTTCCATTCCCGATTGCGGAAGCGGAAGCAACCGGCATGTGCAATTCAATAACAAATCCGGTTAACATGTTTGTGTGCGGATTTGTTCGTCTTGTTGCAGGTGGTCAGCGTTATCCTGTTGTCATGTGTATCAATGGAGCTAACGGTGCGATTGTCTGGAGCAATGTTTATCAATGCGGAAACATTGACTGGATTGCAACTGATGTTATTGAATCACCTTTCGCGCCAGAAGTTGCTTTGTCAGGACATTTTATCCGTCCCGGCGCTCCTTCCAGCGGCTGTTTTTTCAGGGTAGCAAATGCTACCGGTGCATTTATTCCGAGCATTATTGAATATGGTACGCCATTCACGCCGAACGGTGGCGGATTAAATGCAATTGATATTGCAAATAATCCTGGTCCCGGATTTGTTCTTGGCGGATTTTATAGAAATCCGGCGAATGGAACGGATGATAGCTGGGCGATTAATGTAAATGCAACTGGCTTTGTCGTTAATTTTTCAACGCTCGTTGATTATACCATGCCTGGAAATAATGATTATGGCAATGACGTTATTGAACGATTAAATACAACCGGTGTTTATGAATATTATCTCGGTGGTTATGTCGCTAACGGTGTTTTCGGAGGGGAAGACGATGTTGTTTACAAGCTCGATTTCAATGGAATTCCCGCAAATCCCGGTGCGCAATTTACTTATGGTGGCCCGGGAAATGAACGTGCAATACAGTTAGCACAGTACAATGGATTTGGTGTAAATAATAACGGATTATCGGTTTACGGAAACACCGTCAATTCATGGGCGGCTCCGGGAGCTTCTGATTTCTATTTTGTAAAATCATATTTCAACGGCGTTACCCGTTGTAATTATGATCTGCGTGACGTGCCATCAATGGCGGGACCTGGAATTATTGAATGGTGGAACGCAACAATGCCCTATTCTCTTATGCAGAGTCCGCTCACGATGAATGTTGGGTCTATGCAGGATTTTGAAATTTGCTGGGCACCTGCAATGTCACCTCCGGGCGACAATACTCGTCTTGCGGCTTCAACCGAAATTTCACAGCCAGGTTATTTCCCTAATCCTGTTTCACGTGAGAACGGAATAGTAACCGTTACTTTCGGAAGGGAAACTGTGGCAGGAGTTGCACAGGTTGAATTATGGAATTCGCTTGGACAAATCTGCTGGACAAAACAAATTTCAGTTGCAGATGGTCAGTCAGGCATGCAGGTTGAACTGGGCAATGAATTACAAGGTGGAATGTATCACCTCATTGTTCGTCAGAATGGAACATTAAATAATTACAGGATCCTTGTGCAATAGTATGATTTGATTTACAAAAAAAAGAGGCTTTGCAAATTGCAGGGCCTCTTTTTTGTAATTATTTAATTTCAAAATCCAGCAGTTTCTCTTGCCCGATATACGCTTCCAGGCGATCACCGATTTTCACCGGGCCAACTCCTTCAGGCGTTCCTGTAAAAATCAAATCACCTTTTTTCAGCGTAAAGTATTGCGAAACATACGCGATCAGCTTATCAAAAGAGAACAACAGATCCTGCGTATTTCCCTGCTGCACATTTTCACCATTCACGTCGAGGTGAAAATGAATATCATCCATTAACGGAAAACGTGTTTTAGGTAAAAAAATTCCGATAGGAGCTGAGTGATCAAATGATTTTGCTTTCTCCCATGGCAAACCTTTTTCTTTGCATTTTGCCTGGATGTCGCGCGCAGTAAAATCTATTCCAATGCCGATCTCATCATAATAACGATTGGCAAACATCGGTTCTATATGCCGTCCCATTTTCGAGATCTTCAAAACTATTTCTACTTCATGATGAATGTCTTTCGAAAATTCAGGATAATAGAACGGAAGATTTTTCTGCAGCAAAGCAGTTTCCGGCTTCATAAACAAAACAGGCTCGCTTGGAACAGGGGCGTTCATCTCTTTAGCGTGTTCAGCGTAATTTCTTCCAATGCAGATGATTTTCATAAGGGGGATTTGATGTCCGCAGCGGCGGAGGGTGATTGAAATTCAACATTCAATATTGAAAATTATGAACTCTCGTGTGCCAAAACTTTTACCGTGCCCTGTGCCTTTGTGGCAATAAACGTCTCAAGGAAATTTCGCATTCGAAGAAGATTTGGTGCCTTGGCATTAAAGTTTTTTCATTGCCAATCTCAGCTGCGTCAAAACCTTCTTCGTGTACAAAGGAAAATCACCATTCATCATCCAATTGTAATACGAAGGTTCTTTCTCGAAAATTTCTGCAACCGGTTTGCCGTTATGCTTTCCGAATCCAAAACAAGGAATTCCTTTATCATTCATCACAATTCTTCCTGCGAGATCTACATTTTGCGCGCGGCAGGAAAATTCGTGAAGAAAATCAACATCATTCTTTAATTCAGGATAACGTTCTAATTGTGCTTCGAGAATTTCCCAGGTTGCTGTAATATCTGCATCCGCACTATGGGCATTCACAAGATCCAATCCGCAATAGAATTTGTAAGCCGCACCAAGTGTACGTTGTTCCATCTTGTGAAAAATATTCTGAACATCAACGAGCCTGATCTTACTTACGTCAAATTCAACGCCGGCACGCAAAAACTCTTCAGCTAAAAGCGGCACATCGAATTTATTGGAATTGTATCCTGCAATGTCACATCCGTCGATGTACTGGTAAAGCATGTGCGCAACATCTTTGAACGGCGGACTATCCTTTACATCTTCATTGGTAATGTGAATGATTTTTGTAATAAACGGTGGAATCGGAATGGTTGGATTAATGCGCATACATTTCATCTCCTTATCGCCATTCGGTAATAATTTAAGAATAGCAATCTCCACGATTCTGTCAGAAGCAACATTTATTCCTGTTGTTTCCAGATCAATAAAAGCAAGCGGTCGTGTTAATTTCAGTTTTGTCATTCCTGTTTTTCTGTTTCATGTAAATTTATACCATCCAAGTAATGTTGAATTTTTGAAAGCAATTCAGCATGCACTTTTTTATTCCCGCAAATAAATTTTCTTCCGAAGATAAAATCATCACCGCCTTTAAAATCTGTGACCATTCCGCCGGCTTCCAGCACAAGCATTGCCCCGGCTGCAACATCCCACGCGTTGATTCCGCATTCGTAATAGCCATCAAATCGACCGCTGGCAACATAAGCAATATCAGTTGCTGCTGATCCGAGTCGACGCATTCCTACTGAAGATTTTTGAAGATCGGCGAACAATTCCAAGTAAGGAATATGCCATCCCTGCGCTTTATAAGGAAACCCTGTTGCAAGAAAAGAATCCTGCAGGGCTGATGTTTTTGAAACTGAAATTTTTTCACCGTTCATCCACGCGCCTCCATTCTTCCATGCATAAAAACATTCCTGCGTATTGATCTCAAAAACCACACCTATAACAGGTTTTCCATTCTCAACCAATGCAACAGAAGTCGCGAAGCAGGGAATGCCGTGCAGGTAATTCGTAGTGCCATCCAATGGATCGATAATCCAGTTGTAAGGCTCTTCTGTTTTTAATGTAGCATCTTCTTCAGCGATAAATCCGGCAGGCGGAAAAATTTCACTCAAGCCTTCTACAAAATATTTTTCTGCGGTTTTGTCGACATAAGAAACAAAGTCAGAAGCGCCTTTTAGTTCAATGTCGGAAGGCTTTATTTTTTTTCGTTCGTCAGCAATAAACTTTCCAATGCGCATACTGAGCACCTGCACCTGTTCGCACAAAAAGCTCAATTCGCCGGAAGAAAGTATGTTGCCTGATGCTGGCATAAAAATTCGGAAAATAAATTTTTAAAAAGCCTACTTATACTAAAATTCTTTTTGCACGTTTTTTCGTCCATATCAATCCCATCACACCAAGCAGCACCAGGCAAAGCGCAATCAATTCTGCTTGTGTAACATGGTACGAACCGATTTTGAAGAGTGTTGTATTTACACGGATCAATTCAATGAAGAAACGCTCAAGCCCGTTGAAAATTAAATACACACTGAATAACGCTCCGGGTGAAACAAATTTTTTGCGCTGCGACCAGAGAATGGCGAAGAATAAAATATTCACGATCGCTTCGTATAATGGAGTGGGGAAGACCGGCGCTACAAGGTGAATATGCTCCGGATCGCACATGAGCTGCGCCATAATATAATCCGATGAATTGGGATCGGTGTATGGATTGCATGTATGATTTACATTGTTCGGGTAATCATACGCCCATAACCAATCCGGCAACCAGCTGATCCAGCCCGGAGCAGGTTTTGTATTTACAATTCCCCAATCGCCATCACCTGCAACCTGGCAGCCAAAGCGACCAAATCCGTAGGCAAGAAATAATCCAGGTGCGCAGGCATCCATCACATGAAAAATATTGAAGCCTTGTTTTCTTGCGTAATATAAAACTGCGATGCTGCCGAGAATCAATCCGCCGTACATGGTAAGTCCACTGAACGAAAAAAGCATGTCGCCGGGAGCAGCAAGAAAATCGCCGAAATTTTCAAGGATGTGAAATATCTTCGCGCCAAGGAATCCGAAGAAGGCTGCGATTAATGTCATATTTCCTACATGATCTGCGGCGCCGACTTTTTCTTCTAATTCAATCGGCTCAATCAAACGTTGTTTTTCCGTTTGTTTCCATCTCCAATAAGCAAAAGCACCACCTATTGCGATACCGATAAAAATATTTCCTTCGAGCGAAAGAATATAGGCACGCGGATCTGTATTAAATGCGCCACCGGAAAATGGAATGGAAACTAATTTCCAGCCGAGAATAAATCCAAAGAAAAATTGACCGCTCAATTCTGTTTTTGTCGCAGCAAGTCCTTTAATTATTTTGCGGAACGTCGGCTTGAGTAATCCTTCTTTTTCCTTGCGGGCTAATTCTTTTGCAAAAGCCCACGCACAAAGCAGGAAAGAGATCGCGACAAAAAATCCGAAGCTCTGGAGCAATTTCAAAAACGAAATTTCTACCCCGAAAATGTCTTTAACTGCGTCGTAAATGGTTGGATACATATTTAGTTTTTAGTTCGGAGTTTTTAGCTCGGTGTTAGGTCGGTTTTTTTCTCCGTGTCTCCGTGGTTTTTATTTTAAAACAGCAAGTAATTCCGCACCAACAGTTCCATCGGTTTCGGTTTTGGTTAATTGAACATCGACGATTGTATTCGCCAGGTTTTTATCGAATGGAAATTTTACTTTGATGTAATTATCGGTGTAGCCGTGCATTTTTCCGTCGCGGTTTTCATGTTCGAATAAAACACGGCGTTCACTTCCTTCGTGTTGTGCATAAAATTGACGCAGCTTCTTCTCAGAAAGAATCCGCAGCATTTTATTTCGTTTTCGACGTTCATGCACAGGAACAATTCCTTCCATTTCTATCGCATCTGTATTCGGACGCTCAGAATAAGTGAATACATGCAGGTAAGAAATATCAAGCTCGTTCAGGAAATTGTAAGTATCGAGAAAATCTGCTTCTGTTTCCCCGGGAAATCCAACAATGACATCAACACCAATGCAACAATGGGGCATCAATGCTTTTATTTTCGCAACACGGTTTTCATATACTTCGCGCAAATAACGACGGCGCATTGCTTTCAGAATTTTATCGCTTCCTGATTGCAATGGAATATGAAAATGCGGAACAAAACGTTTTGAGCGCGAAACAAATTCAACGATTTCATCCTTCAGTAAATTCGGTTCAATGCTGGAAATACGGATGCGTTCAATGCCATCTACTTCATCCAGCGCCTGAACCAACTCAAAGAAATCTTCGTCTTTGGTTTTGCCGCCATTTGCGCCTTTACCAAAATCGCCGAGATTGACACCTGTCAGAACAATTTCTTTTGTTCCAAGCGATGCAACATGACGCGCATTTTTCAGCACATTTTCAATCGTATCGCTGCGGCTTTTTCCACGTGCAAGCGGAATCGTGCAGAATGCGCAAGTATAATCGCAGCCATCCTGCACTTTCAGGAACGCACGTGTACGATCTCCGAATGACCACGCATCAACAAAGAAATTTGCTTCTTCAATTTCACACGCATGCACATCAGCGTGCTCACGCTTATGAATGTTATCGAGATAAGTAACCAGGTTGAATTTTTCAGAAGCGCCTAGCACCAGGTCGACACCATCGATGGCAGCAATTTCTTTTGGCTTCAGTTGCGCGAAACACCCAATGATCACTACAAATGCATCGGGTGAAACATGCAATGCATCACGTACAATCTTGCGGCATTCCTTATCCGCATTTTCAGTAACCGAGCAGGTATTGATCACATAAACATCCGCGCCCTCGCTAAACTCTTTTTTCTCATAACCAGCTTCTTTCAGCTGTCGCCCGATAGCAGAAGTTTCAGAAAAATTGAGTTTGCAGCCTAATGTATGGAATGCAACTGTGCGTGAAGAATTCATTGGGTGCAAAGGTAATAAAAGAGGGGCAGCAAAAAGAGGCGACAGGTGGCAGGGAAAAAGGGCATAGAAAAAGGGCATAGAAAAAGGAGGCAGGGGGCAGGGAAATTCTGATAATTAATCTTCTCCTATTACATTTTGCAGTATGACTTTCACGTTTCAGCTTTGTTATAAAGCCCTGCCGCCTGCCTCCTTTTTTCCTGCCTCCTATTTTTGTTGATAACCCTGTTTAAAACCGTAATGCTTCTCACATGGATAACTCTAATGGAAAGCCCTACACTTGTTACAGCAAATTCGCTTATGAAAAAGAATAGAACTCTCCTCGCAATTGCCCTGTTTTCAGGTGTTTCAATGTTTCTGATGAATTGTGGCGATGATAGTGCACAGGATTCACGGCAGGTTTTCCGGTTTAATGAGTTGGGCGATGTGACTTCGCTCGATCCTGCGCTGGCAGGTTCATTTGAAAATAACTGGGCGCTGACACAGCTTTTTAACGGACTTGTGGAAATGGATACTGCGCTGGAAGTAAAACCCTGCCTTGCCAAATCGTGGAATATTACGGATGATGGCATGGAATACACTTTTCACTTGCGGACAGATGTTGTTTTTCATGATAATCCGCAATTCCAGGGTGGAAAAGGACGGAAAGTAACTGCTGCAGATTTTGTTTTCAGTTTTACTCGTTTGTTCGACAAGCAGATTTCGAATGCTTCTACACTTGTGGATGGAATTGATTTGGAATTCAATAGTTCCATCCCGGCCATTAAATCGCTGGATGATTCTACGCTGGTGATTCGCCTGAAAAAACCATTTCAGCCTTTCCTCGGAATTCTTACGATGAAATATTTTTCTGTTGTACCGAAGGAAGTGGTGCAGTTTTACAAGCGTGATTTTGGCATTCATCCTGTTGGCACAGGCCCGTTTCAATTAAAATTCTGGAAAGACAAAATTTCTCTTGTGCTTGAAAAAAATCAGCATTACTTCAAGACTGATGAAATGGGAGCACGTCTTCCGCATCTCGATATTATTTCCGTTTCATTCGTAAAAGATCCGGATGCTGCTTTTATCCAGTTCATGAGCGGCGATCTCGATATGCTTTCAGGAATTGACGCGATCAATAAAGAAAAAGTGCTTGAGAAAAATGGTGATCTGAAAATGACGTATCGTGATAAATACATTTTGATCTCCGAACCATTTTTGAAAACCGATTATTTCGGCATTTACATTGACGAGAATTCCGAAATCGTAAAGAATTCTCCTTTGCGGATCAAATATCTGCGCCAGGCGATGAATTATGGAATTGACAGGGAAAAGATTGTTCGTTACCGTCGTTATAATCTGGGCACTCCTGCGAATGCCGGATTCATTCCACCTGATATGCACGCGTATGATCCTGCAAAATTGAAAGGCTATTCATACAACCCAGATAAAGCACGCGAGCTGCTCGATTTGGCAGGATTTCCGGGAGGAAAAGGTTTGAAAACGATCAAGCTGACAACGACGGCAAGCTATCTTGATATTGCAGAAGATGTTTCCAATCAGTTGAATGAAATCGGAATAAAAGTGGAAGTGGATATCATGCCGCCGACTGCTTTTAAAACAGCTGTTGCGGAAGGGAAATTGAACGTTTTCCGTAAATCATGGATCTGCGATTACCCTGATCCGGAAAATTTCATGACGCTTTTTTACAGCAAACATTACAGTCCTTCAGGCTCCAACTACACACATTTTCATCATTCCGAATTTGACCGTTATTATGAAAGATGCCTTGTAGAACAGAATGATTCGCTGCGGTCAGAATTGTTTTTGCGAATGGACCAGATCTTAGTGGAAGAATCTCCTGTTATTCCATTGTATTATGACCGGATTGTAAGGTTGGTGCAAAAGAGTGTAAGCGGTTTGATCATTGATCCTACGAATTCGATTAATCTGGAGCGGGTAAGAAAAAATTAGAGGGAAGATCCGGCCGCTCTGTTGTCGCAAGAACTAAAATAAGGTCTGATTGTTATAAATGTTAAATTATACAATATGTATAATAATTATACATATTGTATAAATAAATTAGTATATTTGTTTGGCGTATGAAGGTGAAAATATTGAAAGTAGAACTAGATGAATTGGTTTTGGCGCGGATAATGGAAAAAGGGAAATATAAACTTCCTTCCTTACATGAAGGCTGGAGGTTCAATTTTCCAAAACATGCGAAAGAAAGAGGAACTCATGCATATATCCTTGTGACGGACGAAACTCCTGATATCATTGAAGGTTGTTTGCTTTACAAGATGAAAGATGAACAGGAGCCTTATATGTCTTACATTGAAACTGCGCCGCATAACAGGGGAATGGATAAAAAGTATGATTTAGTTGCAGGATGTCTTATTGCATTTGCGTGCAGGCTAAGCTTTACGTTGGGAAAGGGAGATTATAAAGGCTGGCTTGCATTTGATGTAATGGAGGAATCGAAAGCAGACGAGAAAAGGTTAATGTCGTTGTACAGTAAAGATTATCATGCTTTTAATATCAGTGGAACAACAATGATGATTATTGAGCCGAAAGACGGTGAAAACCTGATTTTAAAATATCTTGATGATTAGAGTTTATGACGATTAAGGTACTATGTTCAAAAATCGATCATTTTGACATTCAAGCTGCGGACTTGGCATCATGGATACCCAGTAAATGTTCAGTTTTTGATATTAAAACTCTTGAATCATTGGCATACAAATCTTA
>JBDSHN010000014.1:0-75580 GCA_039918435.1 Bacteroidia bacterium
TAACTTCCGAATCGTATGTTTTGCCGGAATTGGAATCATAAATCCTGCCATCCTGCCAGTTATCATCAGCTGCATTATATTTTAATCCTGATACCACTTCAAGTCCCAGCACTTTTCTGTCGCGCAACTTAGGATCAGGATTCTTTTCATCGCGGCATTCCTCCATCTTTGCCTTGTAATGTGCATCTTCAAACCATATAATTTTCGCACAATATTCACTGCCGCATTTATAAACCTGCACTTTCAGCATATTTTCTGTTGTCATCCAGAAACCTACAATGTCATCCGCTTTAAAATGTAAAAGCGTGGCATTTGAAGTTAAAGATGGCACTGCGACAAAAAGAAAAGCCAGTAGTGTTTTCATGCTGAAATCCGGGTACAAAATTAATAAATTGAATCCGCATTCCGGTCAGACGTTTTGGCTGATTACAAAGAGAATTTTATCGTTCACAGCAATTCTGATTTTCTTACTTTAGCGGTTCCTGGTTCAAGACGATAATTAACTCTCCAATAATGCCATTGAAAAGTGATTCCATCATAAGTTTAGATAATGCTTTGAAAATCAAGATTACTCCTCCGGTAATATTTGTGATTCACTTTGCAGTAATGATGGTCACTTTTTACCTGCTTCATCATTTTAATATTCTTTTAAGCAACCCCGGTGCAGATAATATTGCTCAGTGGGACGCCGGAATTCTCGCACACATTCGTGATCATGGTTATATATTTCACCCCGAAACAATGCAGTGGAATACGGGAATGTTTCCGCTATTCCCATACATCTGGAAATGGACAGGATTAGGTGCTGTTGGAATAAGCATCCTGAATTACCTTGTTATGCTGAGCGGATTCTGGTGGCTGGTCAAAACGTATAGGTTTCCGCCAATGCTGCAGCTTTATCTTCTTGCTATTCCTTCGCTGATTTTCTTTTTTCTTCCCTACGCCGAAGCATTTTTCTTTTTATCGGCAACCATGATCATTGCCGGCGTTGAAAAAGATAATCGCTGGTTAATGGCTGCCGGAATTTATCTTGCAATGCTTTCACGCGGTACCGGACTTTTCTTTATTCCAATTGCTATTCTCATGGAATGGATGCAGGATTTCAGCTTTCGCAAAGAAGTTTTGCTAAGAGTAATCCGTAAAAGTATTTTGCCAACGCTCGCAGTAATTCTGGCCGTTGCAACAATTGCTATCATTCAATACGTACAAACGGGATTTGCATTTTCTTTTTTTGAAGTGCAGACTAACCTGACGAATAAGCATTGGCATGGCATGCATTTTCCGCTTACAACATGGTACCAGGCAGAAAATATGTGGGCAGATGGATTAGCTGCGGTGGTAGGAATCGGGAGTGGAATTATTTTACTTTTTACAGGTTGGGGACCAGTGCAAGAAAGAAAGCAAGGCGACCCGGTAACGTGGAATAGCAAAGTGGTTCGTTTTTCCATTATGTACCTCGCAGTACAAGTGTGGTATGTGATTTTTAACGGACAAATTCATGAAGCATCCGGTTCGGTAGCGATCATGAGCATGGGTCGTTATATTTTCTGCACACCCTTCTGGATGATCTTCGCCTTGGCCATTGCAACACGGCCAGTCTGGAATACAACTGCGCTGCTTTTTACCATGATCATCGCCTTCGGAATTATTTGCCTTATGGGCGTGGAAATTTATTTCAGCGATAATCACTGGTGGGCGCAATGGGATCGCCCGGGCTTGTTATACCATCTCGGCATGCTGGTGCTGACTTTGCCCTTGTTTTTTGCAAACAGGTGGCGTTTAGCTCCCTATTTTCTGTTGTTCGGCTATTTGGCCGGTGTTTTTCTTCAACTCGTGCTCTTTGATTCATTTACGGGCGGACTTTGGGTGGGTTAACAGGAATTGGATTAGGAATAAAAACAGCTTAAAGGCTCAATTTAGTAACTTTGTTCTATAAAGCACAGCTATGTCGTTACTAGTAAATATTAAGAGCAGGAAGGACGAAAAATTTCTTGCTGAGCTCTTGGAAAAATTAGGCTATAAAGCAAAACCGGTTAGTGTTGATGAAATTGAAGACATTGAATATGCTTCAATTCTGAAACAAAACAAGCCTAAGGATGTACTAGCTGTAAGTGAAGCGAAGGCATATTATTCCAAACTGAAGAAACGCAAGTAGTGAAAGTTTTATACCACAAAAAATTCCTTAAAGACCTTGCGAATTTACCTTCAGACTATCGAAAAAAAATCGAGAAAGAAGTATTTGAAATTCTGCCCATGTTAAAAAGCTGGAGAGAAATAGTAAAGGCTGAGAAATTGCAAGGATTCAAAGAGTATTACAAAATAAGATTCGGAGACTATCGATTAGGTTTCAGAATTGAAAACGAAGGCATTGTTTTAGAAAGAGTGCTGCATAGAAAAGAGATTTACCGTTATTTCCCGATCGAATAATTCAATGAAAACAAAAACCCTCAAGAAGAATAAAGTCAATGTCGTTACGCTCGGCTGTTCGAAGAATATTTTCGATTCCGAAGTATTGATGGGACAATTGAAAGCGAATAATTATGAAGTGGAGCACGAAAGCAAAAGCGACGATTCTTCTATTGTAATTATCAATACCTGCGGATTCATCGATAACGCAAAGCAGGAAAGCATCGATACCATTCTGCAATTTGTGGATGCCAAAGGAAGCGGCATGGTAGATAAAGTATACGTCACTGGTTGCTTGAGCGAGCGTTACCGTCCCGAATTGGAAAGAGATATTCCTGAAGTGGATGCATGGTTCGGTACTCGTGACCTTCCGCGTTTACTCAAAACTTTAAAAGCAGATTATAAACATGAGCTTGTCGGCGAACGTGTGCTTACAACGCCACAACATTTTGCTTATCTCAAAATTTCAGAAGGTTGTGATCGTCCATGCTCGTTCTGTGCAATTCCATTAATGCGCGGCAAACATATTTCAACACCAATGGATGAGCTTGTAATGCAGGCACACTCATTGGCAAAAAAGGGAACAAAGGAATTAATTCTCATCGCGCAGGATTCTACGTATTACGGTCTCGACATTTACGGCAAAAGAAACCTCGATGAATTAATGAAAAAACTTTCTGATGTTGAAGGCATCGACTGGATCCGCTTGCATTATGCTTTTCCGAGCGGTTTCCCGATGGAAGTGCTGGATGTAATGCGCGAGACGCCGAATATTTGCAATTACCTGGATATGCCTTTGCAGCACATCACAGATAATATGCTCAAGAGCATGAAGCGCGGACATACAAAACAAAAAACGATTGATCTTGTAAACCAGATCCGCGATAAAGTTCCTGGCATTACTTTGCGAACCACTTTGATCGCAGGTTATCCGGGTGAAACAGAAAAAGATCATGAAGAGATGCTGAAGTGGGTGGAAGAAACACGTTTCGACCGTCTTGGAATTTTCACTTATTCGCATGAAGAAAATACTTCCGCACATGGATTGATTGATGATGTTCCGGCTGAAATAAAACAGAAACGTGCGGAGGCAGTGATGGAAGTGCAGCAGGGAATTTCATTTGAGATCAACCAGGAAAAAGTCGGTAATACGTACAAAGTTTTATTCGATCGCAAAGAAGGAGATTATTTCATTGGCAGAACAGAAGCCGATTCTCCTGAAGTGGACAATGAAGTTTTGATTTCCGCGAAAGATGCTTACGTGCGCGTTGGTGATTTTGCAAATGTGAAGATCAATAAAGCAGAAGAGTTTGATTTGTATGGTGATGTTGTGAATTAAACAAATGGTTTATTAACAGAAATAAAATCAGATGTCCCATACTATGCAGTACATCCTTCCTGTAGTATTGATCATTCTTATCGGAAGAAGAATTTTCCGCTCAATCGGTTTCCAGAAGTATTCGAAAGGAAGATTGATCTTTCGTGTTTCATTGGTTTCTCTTGTGGCAATTATACTTTTAACAACTGCGGCCTTTCACCCGGTTTCTTACTTGTTTGATTTTATCGGTATGGTGCTGGGAGCAGCTTTATTGTATTGGGCAACCCGGCAAACTACTTTCGAAAACAGGGGAACAGATCTTTATTATCGCACAAATATCTGGATTGAGCTCATTGTGGTCGGGCTTTTTCTTGGCCGCTTAGTCACCCGCATTCCATCCTTCATCGGGATTTTGAATAGTAAAGCAGAAACACCTGAACAAATGAGAGCAAAAATGGAGTCGCTGCGTGATCCATACACTGGCGCACTGATCTTTATCTTATTCGTTTTTTATATCGGGTATTCTGCTTATATCCTGAAGAAAGCGCCGCACGCTCTAAACCCGGTTCAGCAGGAACACGTTTAAAAAAGCAGGATTTAACTTTTTATAGCTGAACATTTTTCCTTTTCAAACGTTATCATTATAAGAAATTCAGCCTTATTTTTTTATTTGTGAACAGGGTAAACCATTTAAAATCTGACTGAGATGAAAAAGTTGCCTGTTGTTATTATTCTTTTTCTACTTATCGGTTTAATCTCCTGCACAACAAACCATGATCCTGTAAATTCTCCTGCATCAGCGGATACGAGTAAAGAAGATTCAATCCATATAACCGCACCGCAGGAAATAAATAAAATTGAAAATCTTTTGCCGCAATTGCCTTTGTTGAAATTTCCTTTATTGCTTGATGTGGAAGAACTCAAAAGCAAAAAGATCATTCCACTTACATTTGATAAAAACCTGGAATGGTTTGCACAATCCAGCGAATTTCCGGAAGAAACAAAAATAGCGGCGGTCGGAAAATTTTATCTGGATCTTAAAGTCATTGCTGTGGTTTTCCTTGTGACATCACCGGGAGAATCCGAGCGGCCCGATGATCAGCAATTGATCCTTGCTATCGTTAATACGGAAACGGGTGCCGTTAATTCACGCACTGTTGCTACAGCCAACGCCGAAGATTATGGTCGTACGATCATGAAAACTCCCGAAGAGGGAAAAAGTTTTATGCAATTTGAAAGTGAAGATATCACCATTACGTTCCGGGAATTTGGAATTGTTGATGAGAAATTTATCCCGGATAAATCGGAGATTAAAACGTTCGCAGGAAATCAAAAAGGCGCTGATGCTGCTGAGCTGGCAATAAAAAAATGGATGAAATAAAAGCGCTTGAATGAAATCACTTCGCTGTAGCATCCTGCTTTTTGCATTTCTTCTGATAGGAAGTCCGCTTTTTTGCCAAACAGATTCTGCGTATAAAATTATTACTGTACATTTTCTTTATGGCTCTAAACCAGCAAGCGGAAATAAAGCAACAGAGCCAAAACTTTTCGGAGGAATTCATGGCGGGCATGTTTCCATCCAGATTGATTCCACCATTTACAGCTTCACACCCAAAACCGGCTGGCACATTATTTCACGTCATCATAAAATCGAAGGCGGATTTATTGAAGAAGCTGCAACAACGTGGGCAAAAGATACAAGCGATAAGAAATATACTTCAATCCGCATTCCACTCACAGATTCACAATATTTATCGCTAACCAATCTTGAGCAATGTTATCTTGATACCTGCCCCTATGATTATGCCTTTTTAGGAATGCGATGTGCGTCGGCTTGTGCGGATGTGCTTTCTCACTTAGGAATTGTAAAGCAACGTTCAAATTTCGGCTTGATAAGAAAGAATTTTTATCCGAAACGATTGAGACGAAAATTGTTGCGTTATGCTAAAAAGAATGAGTTGGAAGTGATCCGGAAAGAAGGGAAACGATCGCGAAAGTGGGAGAGCGATTGATCCAAAGGTTTATTTATATAGTCATAAATAAACAGCTTCATAGTTTGAAAATATTTATTAACCACTCTCATAACGACAAGTATATTATAAATCAGTTCTTTGAAAAAAATCTGAATCTCAGATAGAATTGCTTACTTTTTTCAACGATGAATTTTGTACTTTTCGTTTTAGATGCCAGGAAAAGTCACACATCAGCCTGAAAAAAGACCTGAAGCGAAAGCACAGCAACAGTTGAAAAAGCTTGCCAATTCAAACGGGTTAGCTCAACTGCAAAGCGCAGGTTCCGGTGTTATCCAGCTTTACAGTCCGCAGGCCAATGAAGTCGGTCAGATTTTCGAAATAAAACTGCCAAAGCGCATGGGTACCGTAATGGCAGTTTATCTTCGACCTGCTTTTTTTGATACTTATATTTTTAAATGGCATGGTGAGGAAGTGCGAGTGACGGGACTAAATATAATTGGCTTACGTCAAACCAGCGAGTTGCGCCCGGCTTCGCATTCGCCATCATCGAATTATCAAGTTGAAGATGAAGATGAAGAAGAAGAAAATGATGGGCTGATGCCGATGGATGAAGTAGATTATTCGGACTCTTCATTTTCTCCGCAGGCCTCTTATTCTGGCCCGCAATCCTCTTCAAACTTTTCGCCATCTTCTTTTCCTGGTCCGCAATATCCTTTGCCCTCATCGATGCTTTCTTCGGCACCATCTTTTTCTTTAACTGGTCCGCAATCCTCTTCAAACTTTTCGCCATCTTCTTTTCCAGCTCCGCAATATCCTTTGCCCTCACCGATGCTTTCTTCGGCACCATCTTCTTTTTTACCTGCATTAGCCGGCCCACCGCAACCTTCGCCGGATAAAGTCATTAGCGGACACGGGCGTTTTAATGAAAGCTATTTATTGCCTCAGGATCCAGGCAAAAAACGCAGTCCTAAAAAAGCAACCTTTAAAGTTCCTGATAATATCACACTCATCATGTATGCACCTAATGGCGCTGCGTTGGATAATGCAGTAGCAAATGCGATTGAGCAGGGGAATTATCCGAAAGCCGAGCTCCTGGAAATGAAACAAAGTGATGGAAGCAAAGTAGTTCCGGTTCCCACTCCTTATCCATATATTTATGGGCCGGGCCGGGAAGCAATTAATTATACTGTTATGCCGCCGGACAGACTTTTGCTAGCCGGTAATCCTATTGTTGTAGATGGTGCAAAGTCTTTGTTTGATATAGTCAGCGAAATTCAAGAAGAGGTTACCGTTCATTACGCTTGCTGTAGCGCAGGTTTTTCCGATAAGGTAGAATTCCGGGATTTATTCCCTGACAAAGGATTTCATGTGCGTTTTCAGCATTAAGCCGAATGGTTTTAAACACCGAGGTTAAATAAAATAAATGGTGATTATACGATACATTTAAATCAGACTGCTTTCAACAATGTTTTTTGCTGCTCAGTATGTATGGTAAACCAAACAACTTCCGCAAATAACAAACAATTTCCGCTCGTCCTTATTTTCACGCCAGCTCTTTATTTTCTCCTTAAATTTACGCTTCTTAAATCCAACCTATGAAGCGCAAATTTCTCCTTCCGTTATTCCTGATTTTGTTTTCTCCACTTGCTAACCTTCGTGCTGATGAAGGCATGTGGTTGCCGATCCTGCTGGATCAGCTGAACATTGCTAATATGCAGGCGAGCGGATTTAAACTTACTGCTGAAGATATTTTCAGCGTAAATAAATCGAGCATGAAAGATGCCGTGGTGCAATTCGGTGGCGGATGTACCGGCGAATTAATTTCCGGAAAAGGTTTAATTCTTACCAATCATCATTGCGGATATAGTTATATACAATATCACAGCTCGGTAGGACATAATTATCTTGACGATGGATTTTGGGCAATGAATCAAAGTGAAGAACTGCCTTGTCCCGGCCTTACGGTCACTTTTATCGTGAGCATGAAAGAAGTAACTGCTGATATTCTTGCAGGTGTTACAGGTGATATGAGTGAAAGCGATCGCGCGAAAGCAATTGATGTAAATGTAAAAGTGCTGGAAAAAGCAAATACGAAAAATGGTTTGGATGCTGCTGTCCGCCCGTTTTATTATGGCAATGTGTATTACATGTTCATGACACAAACGTACAGAGACATTCGCATGGTTGGCGCACCTCCGCAGCAAATCGGAAATTTTGGTGGTGATTCGGATAACTGGATATGGCCGCGCCAGACAGGAGATTTTTCTTTGTTCCGCATTTATGCTGACAAGGATAATAATCCAGCCGATTATTCAGCAGGAAATGTTCCTTATACACCAAAATATTTTTTCAGGATAAATGCAAATGGTATTGGTGAAAATGATTTCACCATGGTATATGGTTTTCCGGGAAGAACAACAGAATACCTCAGCTCATGGGGCGTAAACCTGATTGAAAATGTTTCTGATCCCGCAAAAGTTGGTCTGCGTACGCAACGCCTGGAAATCATGGAAGAGGAAATGCATAAAAGCGAAAAAGTAAAAATTCAATATGCAGCAAAAAGAAACGGAACTGCAAATGCCTGGAAAAAATGGCAGGGTGAAGCGAAAGGTTTAAAGGAAACAAAAGCAGTAGAGAAAAAACAAGTACATGAAGTTGCGTTCCAGAAAAACGTTGATGCTGATCCGGCTAAAAAAGCAAAGTATGGAACGCTGCTTCCCCAGATGGAAACTGCATATAAAAATATTGAACCGTGGCAGAAATCAGTAGACCTCATGGGTGAAGGATGTTTTGCTGTTGAGGTTATCGCTTTTTCGCGCCCTTTTTTAAAGCTGGTTGAATTGAGCAAGGCCGTGCAGCCTGATATGACAGAAATAAATAAACAGGTGGCAACCTTAAAGGCTTCTATCCCGGGCTTTTTTAAAAACTATAATGAGACAGTAGATAAGCGCATCGCAGTGGCGATATTTTCTTCTGTCGATAAGCAGATGGATCAGCCGTTCATGACGATTGAAACATTTGATAAAAATCATAATGCATTGAAAGTGGATTATGCAAATAAGCCACCAGTGTTTCAACTGGTAAAGACAAAATACAAAGGCGATTACCAAAAATATTTTGACATGATCTTTGCAAAAACAATGATGACCGATTCCGCAAAATTGTATGCGCTGCTTGCAAATTATAAGCCCGCCGATTATAAAAAGCTGGAAAAGGATCCTGCATTTTCTCTTACGCAGAGCTTAAGCACTTATTTTTATACAGCTACTTATCCGGCATATTTAAAATTGAATGACGAGATCAATCGGCTTAACCGTTTATATATGGCGGCGCAGATGGAAGTTTTTACAGCGCAGAAATTTTATCCCGATGCAAATTTTACGTTGCGTGTAGCTTATGGAAAGATCGATGATTATTCCGGGCGTGATGGCATAAATTACAATTGGTATTGTACGCTTGATGGCGTAATGCAGAAAGAAGATCCGAATACATTTGATTATGTCGTACCCGCAAAGTTGCATGAGCTTTGGGAGAAAAAAGATTATGGAACTTATGCGGATAAAAAGGACGGAAAAATTCACACCACGTTCATTGCATCAAACCATACAACAGGTGGAAATTCCGGAAGCCCGGTTATCGATGCCAATGGAAATCTTATCGGAACCAATTTCGATCGCTGCTGGGAAGGAACAATGAGCGATGTGAATTACGATCCTTCCATCTGCCGCAATATTGCACTCGATGTACGTTACACTCTTTTTATCATCGATAAATTCGCCGGCGCAGGTTATCTTTTGAAAGAAATGGAATTCGCCAAATAAAGGAAATTGTCTGTTTCCGGTTGTCAATGGTCAGTAAAAAAAATATCAGTTGCCGGTTTTCAGTAAAAGAAATATCAATTATCATTAAAGTTTGATATTTGTATTAAAGTCCAATCATATCAGCGGCATCGCTGATTACTGAAAACCGGCAACTGAATACAGACAACTGAAAATGAATATCCTTTCAAAACCATATCCCGTAGATAAAAGCATGAAGCGCTGGCTTATGACTTCTACAGGCATTGGAATTTTTATCGGCCTTTTTCTTATCGTCTTTCAACCATTTGGCACAAGTTCCATTACTGATGAGACATTCCGCATCGCCTTTCTTGGCGGGTATGGATTGTTGACCATCGTTATCTGCATCATTTACGGATTTCTCCTGCGTTTTTTATTTCCGAAATGGATGGATGAAAAAAGCTGGACAACCGGCAAAGAAATTCTGGCAACACTCACCATCATTTTTATTGTTTCGATCTGTAATTTATTTTATACCAATATTATTTTCCATCGCAACTTTGAAACGATGCAGGTTCCTTATTGGGCTGGCGTCACGCTGGTTGTTTCCATCATACCGGTTTCTTTCAGTGTGATGTTGCGTCAAGGGAAAATGACACGTGAAAGCGAAGGAATGGCGGAAGAAATAAACGGGGAGATCGAACACCGAAAAGAAGAAGCGCTTCCCAAAGCCGAACCAGTGAGCACGCCATGGATTTTTATTTCTGAAAATGAAAAGGAGAAAGTGGAAGCAGATGAAAAGAGTTTACTTTTTATAGAATCGGCTGACAATTATTCCACATTTTACATGTTGGAGAATAATGAATTAAAAAAACTGCTGCTCCGGGGAAGTCTTAAAAGGATGGAAGAGCAGGCTGGAGCCCCTTCGCTTTATCGCTGCCACCGAACTTATATTGTCAATTTGTCAAAAGTTATTTCCGTTTCGGGTAATGCACAGGGCTACCGCCTTCATTTTGATGGAACGGAAAATACAGTTCCGGTTTCCAGAAATCTGGGGAAAGAGTTGAAGCAAAAGCTGGAATAGAACGCGGAAAACCCGGACCTGGCAGAAATGGGTGGATAAAAATCCGTTCAATCCGCGTCATCCGCGTTCCATTCGTCCCAACGCGCATGCAATCCCTCCCAATACTTTGTCATTCGCCCCTTTAATTTGCCTGCGAAAAATCGTCCCAATAGATTTGCAACTGAATTCAAAATCAAATCTTTATGGCTGCTTACCATCTCTATTTTCTCATCGTTCACATCACTGCAGGAACCATTTCACTGGTCGTTGCGCCGATCGCTTTCATGACTTTAAAAGGCGGGCCTGCACACCGGCTGTGGGGCAAAATTTATTTTTATTGCATGGCAGTTGTCGCATTAACCGCGATCACCATGTCGCTTTATCACCACATCCCTTTTTTGCTGATGATTGCCATTTTCAGCTTTTCAGCAGCAGCGCGTGGTTACAGAACGATTTACAGGAAGAAGCCCGGCCAGGCAAAAGCAATTGACTATTTGATTGATGGACTTGCCGCTCTTTTTTCTGCCGGACTTTGTTACTACAGCTTTACGCTTTTCCGCGATGGAGAAAGGATATTTTCGTTCATATCAGCCGCTTTTGGAATTATTGGTCTACGCACATCGCTGACGCAATTGTACCGGCTGAAAAATCCAACAAACGATAAAAAAGCATGGCTATATGAACACATTTCAAATATGTCAGTTTCTTACATTGCAAGTGTGACAGCATTTCTTGTAACAGCAGTGCACTTTCTGCCGCCAATTATTACATGGCTCGGACCTTCACTCGTTGGAGCGCCGCTGATCTTTTATACGATTAATAAATATAAAAAAGGGAAAACAAAAACTGCAATGATAGAACGCGGATAATGTGTATCAAAAGAACTCCTGCCGATTTAAATCCGTTTTTATCCTTCCAATCCGCATCATCCGTGTTCTATACTTCCCTGCAACAACATCAATTTCACTTTCAAAACACCAGTCACCGTCAAACGGACTCTTGCCGATTTAAATCCGTTTTTATCCATCCAATCCGTATCATCCGTGTTCTATACTTCCCTCCAACAACATCAATTTCACTTTCAAAACACCAGTCACCGTCAAACTATCAGTAATTTTCCCAGCTAAAACCATTTGATAAACTTCTTCAAAAGGAATTTTTACCTGCTGCAGATCTTCATCCGCTTCGGGTTCCGCTTTACCGAATGAAAGATCCTGAGCGAGATAAAGTATGCAGAATTCATCGCTCGCCGAATTGCTTAAATGCATCTCCTGTATCTTCGTCCATTTTTTTGCTGTGATACCCGTTTCTTCGTGCAATTCTCTTTTTGCTGAATCAAGCGGATCAACATCCGGATTTCCACCGCCTTCCGGAATTTCCCACGTGTATTGATTGATCGGGTAACGGTATTGCCCCACCAGCCAGGTATTATTTTCCTCGTCCAGCGCGAGCACGCCGATTGCAAGGTTCTTGAAATGCACAACAGAATAGGTTCCGGGAAGTCCGCCGGGATTTGTTACATCATGCTTCGTCACGCTGATCCAAGGTGATTCATAAACCATTTTGGATTCATGTGTTTTCCACGGATTTACTTTAAGATCGGGCGGCAGCTTTGTCATGTGCAAATATACAAATCGCCATTCTCCGTGTCACCATGCTTTGTACCTTTGTCCCGTGACTAACTTCTCTACCCGTACAATTCCGTTTGCCGAGACCAGACAATTTTCAAAACTGTTTCTCGATTACATTTCAGGCAATACGGAGCTTCAGTCTTTTTATGGAAATAATCTGGACGATGCAGGATATAAAGCTGCGACAGAGAAATTAAAATACGATGAAACGATCCGCAAAGATTTAGTTCTCGCCATTCGTGCACAATACAAAAACAACGACATTCAAATAAATGAATCACTCATCAGCAAATTGGAACAGCCGAATGCTTTGACAGTTTGCACCGGCCACCAGCTTTGTATATTCACCGGGCCGCTTTATTTTATTTACAAGATCATTACTACAATAAAAATTGCGGAAGAACAATCGGAAAAAACGGGCAAAACAATTGTTCCTGTTTATTGGATGGCTTCCGAGGATCATGATTTTGAGGAAATAAGCTCGGTTAATCTGTATGGAAAAACCATTTCCTGGAATACAGAAGCGGGTGGGGCAGTGGGAAGATTAAAAACAGATTCGCTTGCTCCTGTATTGGCTGAGCTGAAAATATTGATGGGTGAAAATGAAGCGGCAAATAAATTATTTGATTTGATTTCAAAAGCATATTGCCATGGCAGAACTTTGGCAAATGCAACGCGCGAATTGGTGCATGAATTATTTAAAGGCACTGTTTTAATTCTTGACCCGGATGATGCAATTCTGAAAAAATATTTTGTTCCACAGTTTTTAAAAGATATTATTTCAAATGAATCGCAACCTTTAGTGCATGGATCTTCCGAAAAATTAAAATCACTTGGTTACGATGTGCAGGTGAATCCAAGAACGATCAATGCTTTTTATCTGAAGGGAAATGTAAGAGAACGTATTGAGGAGAAAGACGGGAAGTATGTTGTTTTGAATTCTGCTATTTCATTTTCAAAGGAAGAGCTGGAATATGAAATAAAAAATTATCCTGCGAATTTTTCTCCGAATGTGGTGCTGCGTCCAATGTACCAGCAAACTATCCTGCCGAACATTGCTTACATCGGCGGACCGGGTGAAATTGCTTATTGGCTGGAGTATAAAAATATGTTTGAGCAATTCAATATTTCATTCCCCATCCTGCAGCCGAGAAATTTTGCATTGATCATGGATAAAAATACAGAAGAAAAAATAAACAAGCTCGGATTAAAAGCGGAAGACTTTTTTGGTGATGCGGAAGAATTGATAAAAAGTTATGTCCGCAACATTTCCGGCGATTCTATTTCACTGGAGAAAGAAAAGGAAACAATCAGGAATGTTTTTGAAAGTCTGCGGGATAAGGTCACGGCGATAGATGCCACATTAAAAGGCGCCGCAGATGCAGAATTACAAAAACAAATCAATGGTATTGAAAACCTGGAAGGCAAATTGCTGAAAGCCTCCAAGCAAAAGCAGGAAATATCGATTACACAGATTCGAAAAATACGGGAGAAGATTTTACCTGATGGTGTTTTGCAGGAACGTTACGAAAACTTTATTCCATTTTATTTGAAATACGGGGAAGACTTTGTTAGTAATTTATCCGCTGAATTTTATCCTTTATCATCAGGATTATTGCTGGTTTCTGAAAAATGATCAATCAACGTTTTCCTTTGAATAATTTACTTTGTTCGGTTTGCGTGAATGCCCTGTTACATGTGGTTCTTTCAGGGAAGAATTAAAATTAAGGATGGATGCCGGTCTTCAGAATTTTTGCTGAGAAAGATTTCATAGCGTATTTACATTTCTTTCGTTCAGCATTTTTTCCGGCTTATACAGAAGCAGATCCATCGTGATCTTAAGCCAGATCAGGATACACGGAACTGCTTTCAAAACATAAGCTTCAATAAATTCTTTGCGGAGGTTAGCAGGAAAAAGATCGGTGGAGGATAAAATTGTAAATAGCAGAACGACCAACAGTAATATTGTATTTTCAGTTTTAGTTTTTTGCATGAAAAACCAGATCGCAATTCCGGAAACTGCAATTACAAATGTTGGTGATTCTGCTTTGTGATTGAAAATAACGATCCAAAGCAGAATAGAGGAAAGAAAGAAAATCCTGAATTTAAATTCGCTGAAGTATTTGTATTTTATCAAGGGCAGCAAAAAAAGTACAATACCCGCAATCAGAACAGGTAATTTTGCTTCCATGCCGAACCAACTTTGCAGCCATCCCGTTACGGATAAGCCAACATAAATGCTGTGATCGTTCTGCAAAAGATGAAACCAGTTTTGATAAAGTAAGATTAATTGTCCGGATGAAATAAAAAGTAAAGGAAGCGCTGCAAGAAGCAGCGTCCAGCCTATCGTATAGAAAATTGCCTTAAGCTTGCCGGGGTAAAAGATAAAAAGGACGAAGGCAACCAATCCGAATAATTTTATGAAAACAGTAAGCACGATCAGCAGGGAAGCGAGTGCAAGCTGTTTTTTTTCCAGAAGCAGGAATGCAAAAATGATAAGCCCTGCAATCAATGCATTGCTTTGCGCATTATGTACAGATGAAAATAATTCAATAAGTACAAATCCAAGCGCAAACAATCGTTTTTTATTTGCTGACCAGGGAAGTTTCCAAAGCGCAAAAAATAAAACAAGCACATTTAATAAATTCCAGCAAAGCAGTCCTGCTGCATTTGGCAGAATTGCAAATGGCGCCATGAATACTGCAAACGTGGGACTGTATTTGTAAAGATCCCAGTATTCCTTCCAATAAGGCTGGTAGAGATCTTTATTCTCCATTAAGTGAAACCAGGATTGTTTGAAGATGATGTAATTATTGTAATGCGTGTATTCTGATCCGCCTGTGTAAAATGTTTTTGGCGGAAGCATAAAAGACTGCAGGGTGATCAGCAGCACAATCAGAAATAATATTCCTGAAAAGAAAAGCGGGCTATTTAATAATTTGCTTTTTTCGGTCAGCATATACTTTAAACCAGGTAGAACTATTTTTCAGAAGAATAGTTTTTCAATAAACCATTAGTTTGTTTCTGTATGCGGGCTTTTAAAAATGACGTGCCGCCTAATAAAAAGCCTTTAAATCCGAGCGCCTGCTTTGCCCAATTCCACATACTGAAATGATCGGTGTGACGGATTATTTTTCCGTCGCGGAATTCAAATTCTGCTTTGATCTTATTAATTACTTTTCGTCCCGTCTGTGCAAATTTATATTCCGCTACCCAATTTGCCGACCCCGATCTTTCATTCGCTTCCACATTGTCAAAAGTTATTTTTATTTCGCCTTTGCTGCGTTCAATGAGCATGCGCCACATCTTTTTTGCATCCTCTCCTTTTAATTCACCGAATGCAGGATCAGTAAAAATAATAGCAGGATCATAACAGCTGATCATTCCTTCGGCATCACCTTTTGAAAATGCGGTGTAAAAATTTTGTATGATTTCCTGATTATTCATAAACTTTGTTCAACTTATCCGCTGTAGCATATAAATATACAAAACCTTCAATTGCACTTATGCATTTTATTGTCGCGCGCTTATAAAACCGCCTCGTTTACCGGTAAGATCAGAACGGCAACTTTAAGCAGTCGTCTTTTTTCCATTTTATCAATCAGCTTCTTGCCAAGGTTCTGAAATGGAATTTCTACTAAGTAATAGGTGACAGATGAAATAATAACTGTCAGTGCTAATCCGATTATGAATCGCGCTGCATAATCAACTATTCCATTAGATGAATAATCAATGAAATTCAAATTGGTCAGCCATTGAAAAACTGCAAAATGCACGAGATACATACTGAAGCTGATCTTACCGATAAATTCCATCAAAGGATTTACAATTAACCTGAAATTGTATTTGCTCAGTGCGACGCCAAGGATTAAAAAAGCGACTCCAAAAACAATTTGCGTGGGAATAAAATCAATGCTTAGTATAGCAAGCAATAATCCGCTGGAAATTAATAATGCTTTGCCCGAAAAAACATTTGCCGCTTTATTTTCACAAATTAAAAAATACATGATAATGCCTAATGCAAATAAAGGCAGTTGACTCGGGAAATATAAAAACAGGTATTCTGTCCACAAACTCTCGAAACTGATCAATGGAAATTTCAGAAGAATGAGGTGAAAAAATATCCGCAGGAAAACACTGATGATGAAAAAATAAAACGCATGGTTAATCGTTTTTATCCTGGAAAATAAGAAAGGAAGCAATGCATAAAAGGTCATTTCTATTGCAATGGACCAACCTCCGGGAACAATGCTCGACATCCAGTACGGATTAAATCCATGTAAAAAGGTAAAGTTCGAAATGATGTTGGCTGTAGTAAAATGTTCTATCGTTTCAGGTGATGCAATAAAACCGATCCGATTCTGGATCACATAAAATAAGATGCCTGCATAATACATCGGTGCAATCCGGAAAAATCTCCGGAAGAAAAAATTCCTTGTTGGTGATGCTTCTGTTAATGAGCGTAATTTAAAGGAACGGTATAATGTAAACGCGCTTGCAAGAAAGAACAGCTGGACACCGCTCTGGCCTTTTTCAATTATTAATTGCATAACATGCGGCAGGCTGGAGTGACCATAGAGATTCGCATGAACCATGATCACACCCAAAATAGCCAATCCCCGCAAGGCATTTACGTAACCTAATTTTTGCATCTTTATTATACCGGGGGAAAGGACGATAATGGTCTTAAAAGGTACTCTATTAAAACGAAGCAAACGCATCATTTTTCCTTTCGCCGCAATATTCGCCCGGTTCCCCCGTTAAAAGCCTGACCAATTCCTTATCTTTAAGCCACCAATGACAAGAACTGCGAAACTCCTCTCATTTATAGGCCTCCTTACCATCAGCACACTGCATGCACAAATAGGAGGCAGCACTGTTTTTCCTTCACTTGATCTTCCGCTTTCCGCGCGTTCAGCTGCACTTGGGGGAAATTGCATGGCGGTAAATGACGATGATCTCAATCTCGCTACCTGGAATCCTGCCATGCTCAATCCTAAAATGCATACACAGCTTGCATTCAGCTTCGCAGATTATTTTGCGGATGTGAAATATGGCTATGCAGGTTTTGCTTACCATGTAGATAAAGTCGGAACGTTTGCATTGACGGCAACAAGAATTGATTACGGCACTTTTCGCGAAACGGATAATACAGGAGCAATCATCGGAGAATTTTCTGCCGGTGAATATGGCATCAATATCGGTTACAGCAGGATGCTCGACAGTAATTTTAGTTTTGGTGCAACAGGAAAATTTATTCAATCAAATTTGTACCGGTGGAATGCCAGCGGACTTGGCCTTGATGCCGGTATTCGTTATAAAGTGCCACACAAAGATTTCACGGCTTCGCTTTTAATGCGCAACTTGGGTGTAATGATGAATCAGTATACCGATGGTGTAAAAGAAAAATTGCCATTTGAAGTAGAAGCTGGTATGTCGTTCAAGCCAAAGCACATGCCTTTTCGTTTTTCATTCGCATTTACAAACCTTCAGAAATGGGATCTTACCTACATCGATCCGAATAATCCGCCTGAATTAGTTGATCCGCTTACCGGTGATTCAATTCACATCAGCAAATTAAAAACATTCGGCGATAGATTCGGCCGTCACCTGGTAGTAGGGGGAGAGTTGCTTATCGGTAAAGCGGTTTCGGTGCGCCTGGGCTACAATTATATGCGAAGAAAAGAATTGTCTATCGAAAGCAAACGCGGGGGAACCGGATTCACTTTTGGCTTCGGTGTTCATATTTATAAGTTCAATATCAGTTACGCCCACGCTTCTTATCATTTGGCCGGAGCAACCAATACATTTACCATCACTACTTCAATTTCAGATTTTTATTCGAAGAAGTAGTATTGAGTATTTAGAATGAGATTAAGTGTATAAAACAGAAGACCTGGTGTAAATCAGGTCTTTTTTATTTCGTAAATTTCAAACCAGATTTACTAAATACTCACCACTCAATACCCAATAAGAAAATGTGGACCGAATCCGCTGATAACCTGAATTGCATTTTTACTTTTAAGGATTTTACAGAAGCGTTTGCTTTTATGACACGCGTTGCATTTGTATGTGAAAAAATGAACCATCATCCGGAGTGGACAAACGTTTGGAATAAAGTGGAGATCACACTCAGCACACATGATGCCGGGAATATTGTAACTGATAAGGACCGCGAGCTGGCTAAATCGATCGGGGAAATTTATGAGAAATATTCCGGGTAAGCTTTTATTTTTTATTCTGCTTGCAGCTTTTTGTATGTCGGGGATTTCTCCTGTGGGCATTCAAAAAGAGATCGACAGGCTCAATGCAGATACCGCTTTGGCTTATGGCAGCTGGGGATTTTGCGTGATGACTGCTGACAGCGGAAAGTTGATTGCTTCGCACAATATGCAGCAGAGTTTAATTCCTGCAAGCACATTAAAAACACTTACCACCGGCGCCGCATTAGCTTTACTTGGCCCTGATTTTAAATATGAAACCAGGATTGAATACGATGGAACGTACGACAGCATTAACGGAATAATCAAAGGCAATGTTTACATCCATGGTTCCGGTGATCCCTCATTTAATTCAGCGCGGTTTATTAAGGGTGATTCAATTTCTGTTTTTCAGAGTCTGCCGTTTCGGTTAAGCTTTAAAGGAATAAAAAAGATCGAAGGAAATATTATCGGTGATGCTTCCTGCTTTTCTGATAATCCAGTTCCGGATGGCTGGACGTGGAGCGATCTCGGACAATATTACGGTGCAGGAACCTGCGGACTTACATACAGCGACAATTCCGTGAGCTTATATTTTGATTCTAACAAAGGTGATTCGTGCATATTAACGCACACAGATCCGGTGCTTGAAAATGTAATTTATCGCTCTGATGTAACGGCTGACGGAAAAAAAGATGAAGCGTTAGTGTATGGTGCGCCTTACGGAAATATGAATTACGTGCACGGAAGCATTCCCGCAGGAAAAAAAGATTTCGAAGTGCGCGCGTCGCATCCTGATCCGGCTTACCAGTGCGCAAAAGATTTCTATGAACTGTTAATGCCAACTATTGCTGTTTCCGGAAAACCAACAACTATGCGCCGGATGCGGCTTGCGAATGAAAAAGTAAATGCAAAACGCAAAACACTTTCTATTGTTTATTCGCCATCGCTATATGAGATCGTAGAAGAAACAAACATTCACAGTAATAATTTATATGCTGAACAATTGCTGCGCACGCTCGGAATGCTGAAAGGCAAAGGTGGAACAACAGAAGATGGAATTGAAGTGGTGAAGAATTATTGGCAATCGCTCGGAATTAATATCGATGGTTTGTACATGACTGACGGCTCCGGACTTTCACGTTCAAACGGAATAACAACTTTGATCCAGACGCAGATCTTGCAAAAAGCATCGACACAGAAGTGGTATGTTTATTTTATAAAATCACTTCCTGTTGCCGGAAGAAGCGGGTCGATGAGCAGTCTTTGTAAAGGAACATTGGCAGAGAATAATTTACAGGCAAAAACAGGCTATATCAATCGCGCACGGGGTTATGCGGGATATGTAAAAACAAAATCGGGAAAGCTGCTTTGCTTTTCATTGCTCGCAAATAATTATAACTGCTCTGCAACGGATATGAAAAAGAAACTGGAGCGTATTTTAGTTGCAATGGGAAATCTTGACTAAAAAGGAGCAGGTCTTTAGGATTCCCCAGTGCAAAAGAGGCGGCAGGGAATTTTAATGAAAAAAGCAGAAAAAACTAATTTATCTAAGCTATTCATTCAGCTTTACATCGTATTCCTTCTTCACTAATTTTCCATTCACCCAGGTTTCTGTACTCACCGGTTTCCCTTTATTATCAAAATAATTCCATTCACCGGATTTTTTTTGTAACCTGATTTCGGTGCTGCTCTTAGGATATTGCTGGTAATGCCCTGCAACGGCAATGGTCTTTCCGTCTTCATGGTATTCCGTATAATTTCCTGAATAACCTTGAATATACCAGCTGTATTCTGCCATTAGTTTTCCACCTGAAGAATATTTTTTTACCGGAAGAGGTACAAGCGATGTCGGATTAAATTCCACCATCAGCTTACCATTTTCATAAAATTGTGCCTGTGAAAAAAGTAACCCGTTGCGCGAAAATTTACGGATGAATGAAATGCTTCCTGATTCAAAATAGCTTGTTTCTAAAAGAGTATCGTTTTGAGCAACGCGTTCAAGCTGCATTTTTCCACCGGGGTAATACATCATACCAACGGGGAAGGGATCGAACCACGAAGACGTATAATCGTATTCTGATTTCGGATTTCCATTGGTATACCATTCTTTCCAATGCCCGGTTTTGCATTCGTTCCCTATAAAATGACATTCCGCCATTTTTATAAGAAGCGCTTCATCGTAAAATAATTCCCAGTCCCCTTTTTTGAATTCAGATCGCAAGGCGTAGGTATTTTCCTTTCCCGGATGTTTTACAACCTCAACAACTGTTGTGTCTTTATACCACACCTGGCTTTTTTCACCAAGAGAAACAGTGCGTACCTGCGCATTCAACTGAAAAAAAGTAAGGAGAATAAAAGAAAACAAGACAAGGTTTTTCATTCAATCTGAGTTTTGAATAAATACTACTAATTATCCAAGCTGTTTGATCATTGCATTACGTATCGCGGAAAAATCTTCTGTATTCAATGATGCACCGCCGATCAATCCGCCATCCACATCTTTGCACGCAAATAATTCTGCTGCATTAGCAGGATTACAGCTGCCACCGTAAAGAATAGAAACTGAATCGGCCACCTTTGCATTAAATTTCGCAGCAATAGCATTACGGATATAGGCGTGCATTTCCTGTGCCTGTGCAGCTGTTGCAGTTACGCCGGTTCCTATTGCCCACACCGGCTCATACGCGATAATGAGTTCAAGAAAATTAATTTCAGTCAGCTTAAAAACAGTTTCTTCCAGCTGTGTTTTGATCGTGTCAAAATGTTTTCCCGCACTTCTTTGTTCTGTTGTTTCGCCAATGCAAAAGATCGGTTTTACTCCATGACTTACTGCGGCATTTATTTTCTTCAACAACACCTCATTCGTCTCATTAAAATACGCTCTGCGTTCAGAATGCCCGATAATTACAAAGCGAGCGCCTGTTGAAATGATCATTGGCACAGAAACTTCTCCCGTGAATGCGCCTGATTCTTCATAATGGCAATTTTGTGCAGCCACAGCAACATTATTAGAACCGTCAAGCGAACGTGACACTGCAGAAATAAATGGATAAGGCGGAGCAAGAATTGTAAGTAAACCCTGGTGATGTGACTTTGCCGAATCAAGCGCCACTTCGGTAGCAAGCATCAACGCTTCCCCGTAAGTCTTATTCATTTTCCAGTTGCCGGCTATTATCTTTAATCTCATGACGGAATTTTGTGACTTGGTATCCGCCGCGGCGGATAATGACTGGATGATTGTTTTAATCTTTTAAATCGTACATCATAACTCTTATCCGCCGCGGTGGACGTACATTTCATTTGCTGATTGGAAATTAGTGATTAATCAGTTTGCAAGTAAAGTCCGATGATAAAATTATCAGTTTTTTTGCTTAGCCCAATCACCTCCGCCGCAGCGGACACTGATAACCAAATCACTTTTTTCCCTTACTGAAGTCTCACCCGTGGATCTAATATCGCGTAAACGATGTCAACAATTATATTTATAGCCACGAAACAAGTCGAGAAGATGAGGGTGCTTCCCATTACTACCGGAAGATCGTAATTCAAAAGCGCTTCCACAACAGCATTTCCAATTCCTTTCCAGTCAAAAACCGCTTCTACGAATGCTGCACCTGCCATTAACCCGGCAAACCAGCCTGAAATTGCGGTGATAACAGGATTCAATGCATTTTTTAAAGCATGCTTTACAATCACTTTAAAATTGCTTAACCCTTTTGCCCGCGCAGTGCGGATGTAATCCATCGACATCACTTCGAGCATGGAGCTTCTTGTGAGCTGAACAATTAACGCAAGCGGACGGATTCCTAATGTGAATGCAGGAAGAATTAAGTTGCGTAATGCAAGATCATCTTCACCGGTGTAAATGTTCGGGGTGTAAAGACTTCCAAGGTTTTTTAATCCTGTCCAATCGTGCCAAACGTAACCAAAAAGCCATGCAATGATCAATGCGAAAAAGAACGATGGTCCGGCCATTCCTAAGGTGGAAATAACGGAAACTAATCTGTCCCAGAAGGAATTTTTATACAGCGAACTGAAAATGCCGAACATAATACCGAAGAAGGAGGCAAAAATAATTGACGTTAATGCGAGCACCACAGTTGCCGGAAATGCACGTTTGATAATATCCCAAACAGGTCGTTGTGATATATAAGAACGTCGCAGATATGGCGCTTTAACAAACAATGCTTTCTTATCTCCTCCGATAATTTTAGTCGGATGCCCGTATTTGGTCGTATCAAGAAAAAAGTTATTTGTACTGTCTTTTATATTGTGAATGGAAAAAAAAGAAAGATCATTCAGGAACATTAAATATTGCCTGTGCAGCGGAAGATTTAAGTTCAGATCTTTCCTGATAATTTCCAGTGACTTTTCATCCGTATGTTGTCCGAGGCGCATACGTGCAGGATCACCGGGAAGCACGTTGAAAAGAAGGAATACAGTAGTGATTACCCCGAATAATACGAGGAAGCCGTACAATAAACGCTTAATAATAAACTTAATCACTCAGGGTTGATTCTTCTATTTGTATTTCTTGATGACGTTCTCGTACACAGGGAAATCGTTGGCATGCCACATTGCAGTAACAACACCATCTTTCAACATCATCAATCCGGGGTTGGAGCGGATAATTGTTTTCAGCGCAGTTTGATCTACGCTGAGCATTGGGTAGGTTGCATTTGTTTCTTTACGGAAAGCAGCAGCCTGCTCATACGATGCGCTGGATAATGCATTGAATGGTGTTCCGTCTTTCTCGCATGCTGCATAGAATTTATTTACTTCCGGCATCACATCGCGTTCTGCTTTGTCAATATCGAACATGATGAGCATAAATTGAATGCCTTTCATTTTCAGAAGCGAGTCATTCATATTTCCACCCGATTCCGGATCAGTAATATTAAAATCCAGAACCGTCGCACCACAATTTCCTTTGCGGATTACATTATCATAACGGCAAAAGTAATTCCAGGTGCTGTCGGGAAGATTGTCAACCGTGAATTTTTTGTACGGACCTGTAGCACTGTCTTTCAAGTCATGGAAATAATAGAATTCCATCACAATAGAATCATTCTGACAGCCGGTTGTTTTCGGATCTTTTCGTTGAGAAGCATCCCAGAGATTTGTGCCGATTGCGTACGGACGGAAATCAATAACCGGTAAATGTCTCCAGGTATAAACCGGGAAAGCAAATGATGCGAATAAACCGATTGCGGCAACACCATTAAGAAGAATCCTGTTTTTGAAAAGCGGTTTTACATTTCGTTCACCAACAAATATCACAGAAATGAGCAGCAGCAAATAAAGATCTTTCCAGAACGATTCCCATGGTGTGAGCTTTATCGCATCACCGAAACAACCGCAGCTGGTTACTTTATTGCAGCAGGCAGAGTAGAAGGTAAGGAATGCGAAAAAGACAATCATGGCAAGGAGCAGCAATAACGTCCATCGCACTTGTATTCCGAGAAGAAGAAAAAGGCCAAGCACCATCTCAAATCCACAAATCAGAATTGCAAGAAACAAAGAATGTTCAGCAAAGAAATCATACATCAGCTTCAGGGAACTTTCCGAAACTTTTTTAGTAGTTGTATGCATTTCTTTTGCACATGGAATATTCGCATCGGTTTTTCCTTCAACTTTCATATCGCAGGAAAATCCCTGGCCGAACACTTCAAAATATTCTTCCAGCTTAATGCTGAATCCAACCGGGTCATTTGCTTTGATAAATCCGGAGAAAATAAAAAGTCCGCCCACAAGGAATCGTGCAATATGCGTAAGCCAGCGAAAACGCGCGAAAAAAGTATGGAAGTTGATAATGACTAAAAGGATCGCCAGCACGATTCCTAAATAAGTTTTACTGAAGCAGGGCGGACAGAGGAAAAAGAATAATGCCGCCAGGCCAATAGAGGCGATGAGGCGAAAAAGACGACTTTTCAGAAATGCCATAGTTTATTTTCCTTCAGAGAGACGGATGAGACTAAAGATAGCGTAATTGATTATATCGAAGTAATTGGCGTCAATGCCTTCAGAGATGACAGTAGCGCCTTGGTTATCTTCAATTTGTTTTATTCTTAACAGTTTTACAAGCACCATGTCGGTAAGGCTGCTCAACCGCATTTCTCTCCAAGCCTCGCCATAATCATGGTTTTTATCTTCCATCAAAGACTTTGCCGCAGTTGCATATTTATCATAAAGCTTTTGCGTTTCATCCACAGGCAACTCTATCCGCTTCTCATCTTTCAGCTCCATCTGAATCAAAGCGATGATGCAATAATTCACCATCCCGATGTATTCGCCACGGATATCGTCCGCTATTTTTTGATTTCCCTGCACTTCAATCGTTCGCACCCGCTGGGCTTTGATAAAAACCTGGTCGGTGATGGAAGAAATACGGAACATGCGCCACGAAGTTCCATAATCGCGCAGTTTTTTGGCGAAGATATCCCTGCAGATGGCTATACTTGCGTCGTACTGTTTCGACGTGTTTGTCATATTCAATAAATGAGCGCCCAAGATACACAATTACACCTGTTTTGCAGAGGCCTGGTGCTGGATCTTTCCTGCCCGGTAATTATGGGAATTCTGAATCTTACTCCCGATTCTTTTTACGATGGCGGTAAATATAATTCCACCGAAAACGCCCTGCTTCATGCCCGGAAAATGGTAGAAGAGGGAGCGAAAATTATTGATATCGGAGCAGTTTCTACTCGTCCCGGAGCGCACGTTATTTCGGCGGAGGAGGAATGGGAAAGGATGAAGGCAATTATTCCGCTGCTGAAAACAAATTTTCCCGGAATGGTTTTGTCCGTCGATACCTACCGAGCTGCGATCGCGGAAAAAGCGATAGCGGCAGGAGCGCACATTATAAACGATATTTCAGGAGGAACACTCGACGATAAAATGTTTGAAACCATCGCCGCATTAAATGTTCCTTATGTGCTGATGCATATTAAAGGAACGCCTGAAACAATGCAGAAAAATCCGGTTTATGAAAATGTAGTGGAGGAGGTGAAGCAGTTTGTTGAAGAACGGATCACAAAGCTGAAATCACTCGGGGTGAAGCAAATTATTCTCGATCCGGGTTTTGGTTTTGGAAAAACGCTGGAACATAATTATCAATTGCTGAATTCGCTGGAAATTTTTACTGCAATGAATTTTCCTGTGCTTGCTGGATTATCGCGAAAGTCAATGATCACGAAATTATATGGCGGAGAAAATCAGGAAACATTAGCAGGGACGATTGAAGTGAATAAAATTGCATTGCAAAAAGGTGTGCAGATTTTGCGGGTGCATGATGTTAGGGAGACTATGGAGTTAATTAATAATTTTCAGGATAAATGATACGTACATCCTCAGAGGTTTTTTAATAATGCTTTTTCCTTAATCTTTGAAATCTGCGTAATCCGTGGCAGTAGTTTTCGTTTTGCCACAGATTATGCAGATTGCGCGGATTATTTATTCTGATTTATACAGCCAATTAAGACAGGGTTAAGTTTCAAACTCAAAAACCTCCAATCGGAACCCTGAACTCAAAACCCCGAACTCAAAACTAAAAACTTACCTTTGCCTCCGTGATGAATAATTTCATTGTGCTGATATTTTTAACCTTTCACTGGCAGGATATGCTCGACATATTTCTTGTCTCGGTGCTTATTTACCAGCTCTATAAATTAGTCCGTGGCACTGCGGCAATGAATATTTTCCTTGGCGTTGCCTTCTTTTATCTTTTCTACCGCACGGTTCGTCTTTTTAATCTTGAATTATTTTCCAGCATCCTCGGAAAATTTATTGATGTCGGTGTAATTGCTCTGCTTATTGTTTTTCAGCAGGAGCTGCGTCGTTTTTTCCTGTTTATCGGAACGTATAATATTACCGGAAACCAGCGCATCCGTAAAGCCATTTTTAATTGGGGCGATGATGGAAAAGACTCCGCATTGGATATAAATGCCGTCATCAAATCCTGCCGCAACATGTCAGAAGCAAAAACAGGGGCGCTCATCATTTTAACCCGCGGAAATGATTTGAAGTTTTACACCAATACCGGCGATCCAGTAGAAGCCCGCGTTTCTGTGCGCATGATCGAAAGTATTTTTTTCAAGAACAGTCCCTTGCATGACGGCGCTGTAATTATTTCAAACAATACAATTCGTGCAGCGCGATGTGTGCTTCCCGTCACAGAAAATAATGATTTTCCTGCTCACCTTGGAATGCGTCACCGCGCAGCTGTCGGCCTGACAGAAAATACTGATTCATTAGCGATTGTCGTCTCTGAACAAACCGGAGATATTGCTTTCGCACGCGACGGAGAAATGGAAAACAGCATCAGCCCTGAAAAACTGAAAGAATTGCTGGAAAAATACCTGATACAATAAAGTTTCTGCTTGTTGCTTTTGACACGTGATCTTGCATCAATGTTTTTGCGCAGGAAACTTCATTTGTAAAACCCTACTCAGTCTGACAATTAGAAAGATTTCACTCAGGTAAGAGTGTCTCTCTAGTTGAAATATTTCTGATTAGTTTCCTTTTTTTGCCTCTTTATTTGAACCTGTCCCTTTACTTGTCCTTGTCCCTTTATCTTGTTGCGAAGTTCCGCTTTGTTGTTCCTGCTGCTCACCCTTCTTGATAATATCATTCAGCATCTGATCTTCCGGAACGCCAATGTACGTGATCAGCACTTTGGCCTGTTCTGCGTAAGAAGATGTTGGGTAGTTGGTGATGATAAACTGGTACAATTGCGTTGCGCGATCACCACCATGGTTGACATCTTCAAGGTAGGTGTCATAAACAAACGCAGCAACAAAACACGCATCCGGATATTTGCGATAGTCCTTGTGATTGGCAAGAATTGTTTCAAGGTAGTTCGCAGATTCGGTATACTGTTTTGCTCCCATGGCAAGATCGGCTGCACGGAAAAGATATTCTGCAGTCATCGTGTCATTCGGATATTTCGTGACGAACTCGTTATACATTTTTAACGTGCCTATCGCGTTCTTCATGTTGTACGTTTTATCCGCCTGCATAAGTGTTTCAGCAGAATCAACAGCCATTTTATACTTAACATACACAGCAACACCTGCAAGACTATCTTGTTTTGCTTTTTCAGCAGCCTTTTCAGCTTCAGACTGACAAGAACACAATAGAAATCCCAGCGAAAAGGTAAGGAGGAGAATTTTTTTCATAATGGTTTTAGTTATTAGTTCGGAGTTATTATTTCGGAGCGTGTAGCAGAGAATATTTTATCTCCGAACTCAAAACTCCAGACTAATAACTATTTCGGGAAACGCATTTTATAATCCACATCCACGTTTCCTTTAGTAATATCATTGAGTTTTCCGTTCAATAATCGCCTGCGGATAGGATTGATGCGATCGGTAAAAAGTTTTCCTTCAATGTGATCATATTCATGCTGAATGATACGGGCAGCAATACCTTCGAAGATTTCCTTATGCGCTTTGAAATTTTCATCGAGGTAAGCAATCGTGATCCTCGGCTTGCGCGAAATATCCTCCCTGATCTTTGGAATGCTCAGGCAGCCTTCATTGAATTTCCATTCCACGCCTTCTTCTTTTGTGATCTGTGCATTGATAAATACTTTCTTGAAATCTTTCAATGCAGCCTCTTCCTCTGTTTCCGGATCTTCTGAAAACGGAGTAGCATCTACAATAAAAAGCCGGATCGATTTTCCAACCTGTGGGGCTGCAAGACCGACACCTTTTGCATTATACATGGTCTCAAACATATCCGCAATCAGCTTTTCCAGCTGAGCATGATCTTTTTCTATGTCCTTCCCGACTTTCTTAAGCACCGGATCACCGAAGGCTACTATTGGTAATATCATACTGCAAATATAAGGGAAAGGTGGCAGTCAAAAAAGGCGGCAGGCGGCAGGAAAATATAGGTGCAGTCAAAAAAAGATGACAGGCGGTCGTTAATTAATAATTCAAAAGTCTTTTCCTGCCTCCTGCCTCCTGATTTTTCTACCCCTGTTTTACTGCCCCTGTTTTCCGGCCATATAAGATTGCAGAATAATAGTAGCACTGATCTCATCCACTAATTCCTTATTCTGACGCGCTTTCTTTTTTAGGCCGGAATCAATCATTGTCTGGAAAGCCATTTTAGAGGTAAATCGTTCGTCAATACGTTCGATTTTCCTTGCAGGAAATTTTTCTTTGAGCTTTTTTACAAATGCATTTACATAAGGCGTAGCGTCTGTCGCTTCACCGCTCATTCGTTTAGGTTCACCAACGATTATTATTTCAACTTCTTCCTTTTGAAAATATGTTTCAAGAAAACTCAGCAATTCAGAGCTGTGCACCGTTGTCAATCCCTGCGCAATGATCTGCATAGGATCGCTTACAGCAATTCCACAGCGTTTGGTTCCGTAATCTATTGCAAGTAGTCGTGGCATTTGTTCAAAGATAGCTTGTGGGCGGAAATAGAACACTGATAATACGGATTGGGCGGATAAATACAGATAAAAGATCCGTGAAAATCCGCCAGATCCGCTTAATCCGTGTTCTATTCGTAAATTCGCCTTTGATTATGGAAAACCTACAACCACTCATTGAAGCAGCCTGGGAAAACCGGAGCCTGCTCAGCGAAAAAGATACGCTCGATGCAATCAATGCAGTGATCGAGATGCTCGATAAAGGAACGCTTCGCACAGCAGCGCCAGATGGTGAAAACTGGAAAGTAAACGACTGGGTGAAAAAAGCAGTCATTCTTTATTTTCCAACCCGCAAAATGGAAACGTTTGAAGCAGGCCCGATGGAATTTCATGATAAAATGGCGCTCAAAAAAAATTATGCTGAGCTTGGCGTTCGTGTTGTTCCGCATGCAGTGGCACGATACGGCGCATTCCTCGCAAAAGGCGTGATCATGATGCCGAGTTATGTGAATATCGGCGCGTATGTGGATAGCGGAACGATGGTGGACACGTGGGCAACTGTTGGTTCCTGTGCACAGATCGGGAAGGATGTGCATTTGAGCGGTGGCGTTGGAATTGGCGGTGTGCTGGAACCCGTGCAGGCAGCTCCTGTAATTATTGAAGATGGCTGTTTTATCGGCTCGCGCTGCATTGTGGTGGAAGGAGTGCGTGTCGGAAAAGAAGCGGTGCTCGGTGCGAATGTTGTATTGACAGCTTCCACAAAAATCATTGATGTAACAGGAGAAGAACCTGTAGAATATAAAAGTTTTGTTCCTTCACGCTCCGTTGTAATTCCCGGAAGCTACACGAAAAAATTTGCCGCCGGCGAATACAATGTTCCGTGTGCATTAATCATCGGTCAGCGAAAAGCGAGCACAGATTTAAAAACTTCATTGAATAATGCATTGCGTGAATATGATGTAGCCGTATAAATAATTCAATATTCAAAATTAATTCTCGATCATAGTCTGAGTCTTGAATTGTTTGAATGATATAAATTGGAAAAAATTCTTCTCATACAAACCGCTTTCACCGGCGATGTTGTTCTCGCGACACCTGTTATCGAGAAGCTTCATCGTGTTTTTCCGGATGCTGCTATTGATTTTTTGGTGCGCAAGGGAAATGAAAGTCTTTTAAAAGATCATCCTTTTCTGAATGAAGTGTTGATTTTCGATAAGAAAAATGATAAGTTCAAAAATATATGGAAGCTGGTATGGAAAATACGCAGAAAGAAGTATGACATGGTGGTTAACATGCATCGTTTTACATCATCCGGAATTATCACCGCATTTTCAGGAGCAAAAGAAAGAATAGGGTTTGATAAAAATCCAATGTCATCTTTATTCACCCGTAAAGTTGAGCATGAGATTGGCACAGGAAAACATGAAGTAAGACGCAACCTTGATCTGATCGGACATTTTTCGGATGATGGCGTTTCACGTCCGAAATTATATCCTTCAGCATCGGATTTTAAGCTGGTTTCCTATTTTAAAAATGTCGGCGAATATGTTTGTATGGCGCCGACTTCCGTTTGGTTTACAAAACAATGGCCGGTTGAAAAATGGGCTGAACTGATCAAACTGATTCCGAAACAGTATCGTGTTTATCTGCTCGGCGGGCCTGGTGATGCAAAAACCTGTGAAGAAATTGTGAGACGTTCCGCCCGCGAAAATGTTGCAAACCTTGCCGGGCAGTTATCCTTTTTGCAATCCGCAGCATTGATGGAAAGTGCAAAAATGAATTACGTCAATGATTCTGCTCCAATGCATTTTGCTTCTGCCATGAATGCACCTGTTACTGCCATCTATTGTTCTACCGTTCCTGCATTTGGTTTTGGTCCGTTGTCAGATTTCTCACGCGTTGTTGAAACCGAAATTCCGCTTACTTGTCGTCCTTGCGGGTTGCATGGTCACCGGGAATGTCCGGAAGTCCATTTTAAATGCGCTTTGACAATTGAAGCGAAAAAAGTAATGGGCGAACTTTAAAATTTAAACAGCCTCTGATAGAATTAGGTTAAATTTGCCCGATGTTTTCTTCAAAGCTCTCCTCATTTCTCCTGTTTTGCACTGCACTCTTTGTGTATGCTTGCCAGCCTGCTCCTTCTAAAGGTGCAACAACTATTCCTGCGGTTTATCATATTCGTCTGGAGCTCGGTAATTATTGGGCCGGTCGTGAAAATGAAATTTATTTTGATTACGATTCAACTGAAATAAAACAGCAAATTCATCATTTCAGATATGATGCTGAAGATTCAATCATTTACAACAAAACCTACGAAATTGATAAAGCACAAATGGATTCAGTTTTTCTGTATGCAATAGATGCAATCCGGAACGACAATCTTTTTAACATAGATAAATATGAGTCAAAAGATGTAAATACAATGCGTCTTGAAATTATTGCAAATGAAAGAATGCTGGCCTGTAGTTATAATAATGTGCTCAGGCCAAGTGTCGTTTCCCCCGAATTCAGCAAGCTTGTGAAGATGATCAACAAATGTGTCGGCGATTCCGTATTTGTAAAGTAGCCGCAATATCTGCAGATTGCAGACCCTATCTTCCCGAGTAATACAATTTTGTCTTTTCAAAAAAATGCTTCCATTATCTACGTAATCTATACCGGTTTTTTTCAATCGCGATGGCTTACCTTTGCCTGCCAATGCAAAATCACCTTATACATCCCGCATTTAAAATAATTGCCGACGAAGCATCGAAGCTCAACATAGATGCTTACGTGATCGGTGGTTTTGTACGCGATGCTATACTGGGCCGCGATTCAAAAGACATTGACATTGTTGCGATCGGAAAAGGAAAGGGCGAAAAAACCGTTGGCATTACTTTGGCTGAAGCGGTTGCATCACGGCTTAAAGTGCATGTGCATGTATTTAAAAATTTCGGAACGGCACAGGTAAAAACTTCTGGCCTGGATATTGAATTTGTTGGTGCGCGGAAAGAATCTTACAGCCGCGATTCGCGCAAACCAATTGTAGAAGATGGTTCATTGAAAGATGACCAGGATCGCCGCGATTTTACCATTAATGCGCTTGCAATAAGTTTGAATCCGCAGGATTACGGAACGCTGCTCGATCCTTTTGACGGCATTTCCGACATGGAAAAAAAGATCATCCGCACGCCACTCGATCCGGACATTACGTATTCCGACGATCCATTGCGCATGATGCGTGCCATCCGTTTTGCGACGCAGCTGAATTACACGATTGAGAAAAATTCGTTTGATTCAATTTCGAAGAATAAGGAACGCATAAAAATTGTTTCAAAAGAACGCATCATTGACGAATTGAATAAGATCATAGCAGCAAAAGTTCCGTCCGTTGGTTTTAAATTATTATTTGACTCGGGTTTGCTTGCGCTTATTTTTCCTGAAATGGTTGCCCTGCATGGCGTGGATATTATAAAAGGTCACGCGCATAAGGATAATTTTTATCACACGTTGCAGGTGCTTGATAATGTGTGCACACGATCAGAAGATCTCTGGTTGCGCTGGGCTGCGATTTTACATGATATAGCCAAGCCTGCAACAAAACGTTATGAAGAAGGACACGGCTGGACATTTCACGGGCATGAAGATCGTGGTGCGCGTATGGTTCCGAAAATTTTCGCCCAGTTGAAATTGCCACTCGATGCAAAAATGAAATACGTGCAGAAATTAGTGCAGCTTCACTTGCGACCGATTGTCCTGGCAAAAGCGGAGGTCACAGATTCAGCCATTCGCCGCTTGTTATTTGATGCAGGCGATGCTATTGATGACTTGATGAAGCTTTGTGAAAGCGATATTACTTCGAAGCAGGAAGATCGTGTGAAGCGCTACATGAAAAATTTCGAACTGGTGCGCACGAAGCTGAAAGAGATTGAAGAAAAAGATAATATCAGGAATTGGCAGCCGCCGGTTACAGGTGAAGATATTATGAACGCATTTAATATTCGTCCGAACATACAAATCGGAAATATTAAAGCTGTTATCCGCGAAGCAATTCTTGACGGTGATATTCCAAACGAACGGAATGCTGCCTGGGAATTAATGCTCAAAGTCGGCGAAAAAGAAGGATTAATACCCGTCAAAGGATTTGAACTTCCGAATCCTTCACTGTTACCTCCAAAAGAGGAATCGAAGAATAAGTTGTAATGATCTTGAATCTTAAATGAGAATCCCCTCGAATAAAATATCTGATATCGCGCAGTATTTCCGCAATGAACTTTCGACGCTCTATGAAAAAGAGGAGATTGAAAAGTTTATTCAATATTGCTTTGAAGATTTTGTTGGCTTTTCGAAAACGGATTTATTGGTGAAGCAGGATAAAACCGTAAGCGAATCCGATCTTTTGAAATTTCACTTTGCGGTAAAAGATCTGAAACGCGGCCGCCCGATCCAGTATATTCTCGGCAAAGCTTCTTTCTACGGATTGGAATTTATCGTCAACAGCAGTGTGCTTATTCCACGACCGGAAACAGAAGAACTGGTAAAACTCATTCTTGACGATGCAAAATCGCATACTGAAAGTTTTTCTATTCTCGATATTGGAACAGGAAGTGGCTGCATCGCCATTGCTTTGAAAAAAAATCTTCCACGTTGCCATGTTTATGCATTGGATATTTCTGAGGAAGCATTAAATGTGGCAAAAGAAAATGCATTGCGGAATGCATGTGAAATTCATCTTATTCACGCTGATATTTGTGATGCGGCAAGCATGGATAAATTGCCAGCCTGCACGATCATGGTTTCGAATCCGCCGTATATAAAAAGCTCAGAGCGTGCTTCCATGCATGAGAATGTTGTAGAGCATGAGCCGCATATTGCTTTATTTGTTCCGGATGAAGATGCATTACTTTTTTATAAAGCCATAGCAGCAACCGGGAAACTAAAGCTGAAAAGTGGCGGTGCAATGTATGTTGAAATTAATGAAGCGCTTGGCATTGATACGGCAATACTTTTTCAAAAAGCCGGTTATTCTGACGTTCAGCTTTTGCAGGATATGCAAGGCAAAGACAGGATGATAAAAGCGAAGTTGGAGAAGTAGAAATTAGGAAATAGAAATTTGGAAATTATATATTCATTCCAATCTACCCTGCGAAAAGACGCTATTCCCTGCGGGCTTTTAACGCCAGGACGCTGGGGCGCGGAGGAACGCAGGGAAAATAGTGGTACCCCCACCTAGCTGACTTAATTTCTCCACCGCCACCGATTTCCCAATTTCTTATTTCCCAAATAAGTAATTTAACCACGTGAAAATTTCCATCATCACCGCTTCCTTCAATAATGCTGATACCATCGCCGATACGATTCGTTCTGTTCTCGCGCAGGATTATGTGGACATGGAATACATTATTATCGACGGCGGATCGAGCGATGATACATTGAAGATTGCGGATGAATTCAAATCCGGAATTTCAAGGCTCATTTCTGAAAAGGACAATGGAATTTATTTCGCATTGAATAAAGGAATTGAAAAATCCACCGGCGACGTAATTGCTTTTTTGCACGCTGATGATATTTTCGCCGATCCGAATGTGATCACGAAAGTGATGCAGCTCTTCAAAGAAAAAAATGTGGAAAGTGTTTATGGCGATTTACATTACGTAGATCGTGCAGACACAAAAAAAATAATCCGCAACTGGAGATCCGGCGAATACACACACGGACTTTTTAGTAAAGGCTGGATGCCACCGCATCCTTCTTTTTTTCTGAAGAAGGAAATCTATGAAAAGTTCGGAACGTTTAACACCAGCTTTCGTTCTGCAGCAGATTATGAATTGATGTTGCGCATGCTGCACAAACATAAAATTTCCACAGCATATTTGCCCGAAGTAATTGTTAGGATGCGAGTAGGCGGAGTAAGCAATTCCTCTATGAAAAATCGCGTAAAAGCAAATCGTGAAGACAAGCGCGCCTGGGAAGTAAATGGATTGAAGCCGGGTTTGCTTACGTTTATCCGGAAGCCGCTTTCTAAGATCAAGCAATTTTTTGGCTAACAGCAGTACGAATTACGAATGTTTCGAATAGTTACGAATCTATGGTTTTCTCATTCGAAAACATTCGTAATTCGTATGTAGAAAATTGAATTAAAAAAAGCCGCTCTCTTCAGAAACGTCTTCTTTCATTAGTTCATTTTTGTTTACCAGTGCAAACGCACCTTCCGCACAATCCCGAAAGGACCACGGCGTGAATTTCCCGGACCATTGTATTTATCAGGATGATTTTGTCGGTGACCTACCCACGGATGCTGTGCTTTATCAAATGCGCTTCTGCCTTTGAATGCATAGCTCATATCAATGCTGGTGGATAAATAAGAATCGTTGTGCTTTGAATCGCCGCGCTTGTTGCCGGGAGTGAAGTTTTCTGCGAATGCCGGGTTTACGGCCAATTCATCTGTACGGTTCGCCAGCTCGATTGCAAGGGAAGAAGGAAGCTCTGAATTATACGCATACGTAGTGCTTACATCATCGAGATAATCTGAAAACGCGGTGCGCCAGGTAAGATTCCACCCGATGTGATAATTTTTATTCAGCACGAAATAAAATCCTCCTGAAACAGGAACAATAGCTGTTACTTTCGAATATTTTTTTCCTTCAGTTATAAGCGGACGTAATGCAATCCATTCTCCGTTGTAAGAGGTCTTGGGATTATGGTAGACCGCACCGGCGCCAATGCCAACATAAGCACGGAAAGCATCTTTATGCCGATAGGTGTGCCCAAGATCATTTACTTCATAAAAGAAAAACTGACCCTGCACAGTTGCTTCAATAAGATCATTCCGGAAGCTGAGGTTCCGTGCATTCCGTGCAGGATTTGCAGAAAGCTTATCGTCGCCGGAAATGCGTAGCCAGGAAATATTTGCCTGTGCAGAAAAATAACGGTTGACCTTATAACGCACAAATCCGCCAAGATTAATATTCGTTTTCTGCAACTTTATATCGGCAACAAAATCGCGGCGTGTTAATTCATTTCCGCCAAGATCACCGAGGTAATTGGAAACGCCGGTATTAATTCCTGCTTCCCAAAAATACTGCGCGTTAAGAACAAAAGGAGCCGATAAAAGAGTTGCGGCGAGTAAAATGCCTTTGAAAGCAGGGGTAGCTTTTCTCATGAGTTTGTCGTTTGGGTTAAAATAAGGACAGACTATTTTACGACAATTTTCTCAGAAAGTTCCTGACTGTTAATAAGTTGGTTTGGGTACGAATTACGAATGCTCCGAATAGTTACGAATGAAAAAAAGCCGATCGTACAGACCGGCTTTTTTTCATTCGTATTTTCGTTTTAATTCGTACCCTCTAAAATTTAGCACGCACTTTACGGTGTTTGCCTTTTTTACCTTTGAAGAGTCCGCCGTAGTGGGAGCGGTAGAGCGAAGATTTTCCACGGATGACGTAAGAAAATTCCACGTTTGAAGTAATGAATGAATCGTTGTGTGTTGGATCGCCGCGTTTGTTGAGATGCTGGTTTCCGTCGGAATCAATGTAGGTGTGGTAACCGAAATTGTTGCCGAATCCGGGGTTGTCATTGTTAGCTCCATAAGTATTTGCAGCAGCATGGTCGGTGCGATCGTAAAGCGCAACTGCAAGCGGTGAGCTGAGTGTGGCAGGATCAACATAGACAGTGCTTACATCATCAAGATAATCGCTGAAAGTTGTTCTCCAGCAAAGGTTCCAGCCGATGCGGTAATGCTTATTAAGTGTGAAGTAAAAACCGATTTCCGCCGGAATGGTCATTGTAATTTTTGTGTAGGAATGATTTTCGGTCATCAATGGACGAAGCGGAACCCATGCACCCTGGTAATACGCTTTTGGATTGTGATACAATGCACCGATACCCAGCCCGACATACGCGCGGAAATTATCTTTGTAACGGTAGGTATGGCCAAGGTCATTTACTTCATAAAAATTAAACTGGCAGGTTGCGTTTGCTTCCCATGTTTGATTGCGAAAGCTCAGGTTGCGCCAGTAACGGCCCGGATTGGTGGAAAGACTATCTGCACCGCGAAGGCACTGGTAATTGATACCTGCTTTAATGGAAAACATCTGCGCGATTTTGTAACGTGCAAATCCATTAACAGCCTGACGGGTTTGCTGAAACTTAAGATCGGCAACAAAATCGCGGCGTGTGAGCTCTTTTCCGCCCATGTCGCCAAGCACGTTTGCTGCACCAACTCCACCACCAAAATCCCAATAATACTGCGCCTTTGCGAGTATCGGAGCAAGTAAAACAAGTGTAAAAAGTAACAACTTCCTCATAGACTGATTTTTTCGGTTCATTCCTTGTTACGAAATAACACAAAATCGGGGAGAAAAACAAATATAAGAAACGGGTAATTGGTGATTGGGAAAATGAAAAGGTGAAAACCGGCTACTGTGGATAATAATAACGACCAATGCCCCCCGCTGCGGCGGACACTTAAAACCAATCACTACTTTTGCAATCTTCATATTTGAGGCAATGATCAATAAAGTAACATCACTTTTTAACATAGCGCACCCGATTATACAGGCCGGCATGATCTGGTGCAGCGGCTGGGAACTTGCTGCTGCGGTGAGCAATGCCGGCGGACTCGGACTGATTGGTTCGGGATCGATGTACCCGGATGTGCTGCGGGAGCATATTCAGAAATGCAAAAAAGCGACAGATAAACCTTTTGGTGTGAATGTGCCATTGCTTTACCCGGATATTGAAAAGCATATACAGGTGATTATGGAGGAAGGCGTGAAAATCGTTTTTACTTCGGCCGGCAATCCGAAAACATGGACCGGGATTTTGAAAGACAAAGGAATTACAGTTGTGCATGTAGTTTCGAATGTAAAGTTTGCACGGAAGAGCGAAGAAGCAGGCGTGGATGCAATAGTTGCGGAAGGATTTGAAGCGGGAGGACATAACGGGCGCGAAGAAACGACGACAATGGTGCTGATACCGATGATAAAAAAAGCAGTAAAAATTCCGGTAATTGCAGCAGGTGGAATTGCATCGGGCAGGCAAATGCTGGCGGCGATGGCGCTGGGTGCAGATGCTGTTCAGATCGGTTCGCGGTTTGTGGCATCGGATGAATCGTCGGCGCATGAACATTTTAAAAAAGCGGTAATCACGACAAGTGAAGGCGATACGTTGCTTACGATGAAGCAGCTGGTTCCTGTAAGGCTGATCAGGAATAAGTTTTTTAAACAAATAGAAGCTGCGGAAATGAATGGCGCTTCACCCGAAGAGCTGAAACAGATTTTAGGAAGAGCGAGAGCAAAAAAAGGAATGTTTGAAGGCGATATGGAAGAAGGCGAATTGGAAATAGGGCAGGTGAGTGCGATGGTGAGAGAAATAAAACCTGCTGCGGAAATTGTGAGGGAGATTTTGGAGGAGTATGAAGCGGTGAGAAGTGAACTTTTGAAATAAGGAATGGAACACGGATGACGCGGATTGGACGGATAAAAACGGATACGAAATCTAGATTACCAATTACGGATTACTGATGGGACACATTAAATTTTGCTGTGAAAACATGAAAATAAAAATTGACGAAAGTGTTGATGAAACATGTGAAATAAAATATGATGATGCAGATGTTGTTATGAATCGTTGGCAAAACGGACGATTTGGAATTCCAATTCATGATGGGGGCACTTCTATGGTTGTAATTAACTTTTGTCCCTGGTGCGGAATAAAATTGTCCAATGAAGATGGAGGAATAAGAATGATTGATGTTAACTAAAATACTTTGCGTGAGGGATTGCAGCAAGCTACCATGTAGCGCGTAAAGCCCGGCTCGCACGCCATAACAAATTCAGATTAGAAATTTAATCACCAATCACCACCAACCAATCACCCAGTCACTAAATTACCAATTACCCAGTTAGAATATGATAACATACGATAAATTCTCCCTTTCGAACGGATTAAAAGTAATAGTACACCGCGATGAGGCTACTCCGCTGGCTTGTGTAAATATTTTATACGACGTAGGTGCGCGCGATGAGGATGAAAGTAAAACAGGATTTGCGCATTTGTTTGAACATTTGATGTTTGGCGGATCGGTAAATATTCCGAGCTACGATGAACCGTTGCAGCGTGTGGGCGGTGAAAATAACGCGTTTACAACCAATGACATTACGAATTATTACCTGACGCTGCCGGCTGAAAATTTAGAAACAGCACTGTGGCTGGAGTCGGATAGAATGCTGAGTCTTGCGTTTTCGGACAAAAGTTTAGAAGTGCAGCGCAGTGTGGTAATTGAAGAATTCAAGCAGCGCTACCTGAACCAGCCTTATGGTGATGTATGGCTTTTGCTGCGGCCGCTGGCTTATAAAATGCACCCTTACAAATGGGCGACGATTGGAAAAGAGATAAAACACATTGAAGATGCGGTGATGGATGATGTGAAAGCATTTTTCAAAAAGCATTATTCTCCGGCGAATGCTGTAATGGTGGTAGCAGGAAATGTGACTGTGGAGCAAGTGAAAGAGCTGGGAGAAAAATGGTTTGGACCAATTCCCGGCGGCGAAAAACCATTGCGTAACCTGCCGGCAGAACCAAAGCAGGAAGAATATCGCCGCCTTGTGGTAGAGCATGATGTTCCGTTTGATTCGCTGACAATGGCGTTTCACATGTGCGACCGCAGAGAAAAAGAGTATCACGTGCTCGACCTGATGTCGGATATTTTATCGCGTGGAAATTCTTCGCGTTTGTATAACCGGCTTGTAAAAGAAGAGCGGCTGTTCAGCGAAATTTCTGCTTTTGTGATGGGGGATATGGACAAAGGTTTGTTTGTAGTATCCTGCAAAGTTTCGCCGGGTGTTTCACCGGATACAGCAGAAGAAGCTGTTTTTACAGAATTGAATAAGCTTTCTGAAGCATTGATTTCTGAGCGCGAATTAAGCAAAGTGAAAAATAAAGTAGAATCGTCGCTGATGTTTGCCGAGATGAGCATTCTGGACAAATCGATGAACCTGGCTTATTTTGAATTGCTGGGCGATGCAGAAATGATCAACAATGAAGTAGATCGTTATTTGGCAGTAACCCCGCAGGATTTGCAGCGTGTTTCGAAAGAAGTGCTGCGGAAAACAAATTGCTCTTCGCTTCACTATTTATCTGACCGTAAAAAACCTTCATAAAATAGTTAGCTATGAGTGATTACGGTGCAATGATAATTTTGACGAAAATAAGTGAGCCGACTTTTACGGACGCGGAAAAGAAATTATTCGCCAGCGAAATTGAGAAGATAAAAACGGAGAATGATTTCGCTGATTCGCTTGGTGATAGTTTTCAATTTATCGTTTCGGAAGGTGTAGGGAAAGATTTTAAATACCTGGTTGTTATTCTCAGTCAGTACTTCAATGGCGAAGGTGATGCGGATGAAAATTTTGAATTCGCTAAGGAGAGTGACCTGGAGGAAGCTGGAAAAATTGCGGAAAAACTCCAACCTGCTTTCGGTGATACATTTGAAATAAAGCAGGTCTTCGAAAAGTGGTAATGTAAAAACAGAACAAAGAATTTAACAGGAAAAATAAATGGCAACTATTAACAGAACAGCACCACCGGCATTTCTCGAAGTAGAAAAAATCAATTTAGAGGAGGCTGTAAAGCTGGAACTATCGAACGGCATTCCTGTTTACATGCTCGATGCAGGAACACAGGAAGTAACGCGTATTGAATTTATTTTCCGTGCCGGTATTCGTCACCAGGCTCATTCGCTCGTTTCATCCGGCGTGAATGATATGCTGGATGAAGGAACGCATACACGCAATGCTGAAGTGATTGCTGAAGAGCTTGATTTTTTTGGTGCGTTCATTGAAACAGAAACGCAGCATGATGTGGCTTCGTTCACTTTGTTTTCGCTGAACAAACATTTGCGTTCTACCTTACCTGTTGTGCAGGACATTATCCGCAATGCATCATTTCCCGAGGAGGAATTCAGGATTTACCTTACGAATAAACGCCAGAAATTTTTAGTAGATAACGATAAAGTTTCTGTGCTGGCGCGAAGAAAATTCAATGATCTGCTTTTCGGAGCTTCACATCCGTACGGAGCAAAAAGCGAGCTTGCTGATTTTGATATGCTCACAAGAGAATCGCTGGCAAATTTTCATAAGAACAATTATACCGCTGACCGCTGCACGATTGTGGTTTCAGGAAAGTTACCGGAGAATATGCTGGAGCTGCTCGAATCATTTTTCGGCGATGAGTGGAAGGCACCGGTAAATATTAAGGATGCTGAATTGCCTGTTCCGGTTACAGCTAAAGAACGCGTACATACAATTGAAAAGGAGGGTGCTGTTCAGTCTGCGATCCGGATGGGTCGTGTGCTGTTCAATAAAACGCACCCGGATTATTTAGGAATGCAGGTGCTGAATACGGTGCTTGGCGGATATTTCGGTTCGCGGTTGATGGCGAATATCCGCGAAGACAAAGGTTATACGTATGGAATTGGTTCCGGATTGGTTTCGATGCTCGGCGGTGGATACTTTGTGATCTCTACCGAAGTAGGAGTGGACGTAACGAATGCGGCTTTGAAAGAAGTGTATTATGAAATTGATAAGTTGCAGACTGAATTGGTGGGTGAAGATGAGTTGGAACTGGTGCGGAATTATCTCATTGGTGTTTTCCTGCGCAGCACGGATGGTCCGTTTGCAATTGGTGATCGTTTGAAAGGGATTTTAGGTTATGGCTTAGGCTACGATTATTATGATCGTTATGTGGAAACCATCCGCACGATTACAGCGGAACAATTGCGCGACCTTGCAAATAAGTATTTGAAAAAAGAAGATTTGATTGAATTGGTTGTAGGTGGGAGGAAATAATTCAGGATTACCAATTACAAGATTTGTGTGAGAACAGGGTAGCTTTCGAGGATCTGTTTTTCAGACCAACCGTTTGATAATAGTTCTAAAATTAACTCAATAGAAATTCGCTTCCCAACGATTGTCTGTTTTCCCAGTAATATATCCTTGTCTGAAACAATATGTTCTTGCCAATTCATATAGATAAAATTAATAAAAATCATTGAATCGGATCCACTACTGTCCGGAATAAACTAAATTGGATTCACGATTCATTTAATGAAAGTGCCGGCCTTAGCGGGTTTGCCGTTAAGAATTCAGCAGAAAAAATCTGCGTGGGCTGTGCGGAAGAAAACCAAAGTCCCGATTTCTAATCGGGATGGTTTTCGCTCGATTTTTTCTGCTGAATTTAGGCAAACCCGCGTCAGATGGCGATTCTTTTGCTTCTTTTCTACTAAAGAAAAGAAGAAGAACAAGAGCTGTCCGCAGGACTCATTCCAATGGAAATAAAAATTCTCTTTCAGCAAAAAATATTCCTGACAGTAGTGAATCGGACCACATTATTAATTGTGCACGTTTCAAATCCGGCTTAATTATTTCTGAAGAAGAAAGACTTCGTTCAAATAGTTTCTTCGCAGCACAATAAAACCAATTCGTTTTCTACATAGGGGAATTGTCTTGCATTCGCATTTCATTGGCTTAAAGCAATAACTTCTTTTTAAGAATTTATTTCCTCCCTGAAGAGGTAAGAAATGGGTGGTTTGAATTTCCGGCGGTGGAAATGTGCGCCTACTTTTGGTTCAGTCAAACTAAACTACTAAACAGATGAAAACATTTTCAAAAACGCTTTTGCTGACTTCTATTGTTGCGGCAATGGCATTTACCGGTTGTAAAAAAGATGAAACTCCGGAACCAACTCCAACACCAACTCCCATACCGGCAGCAAGTCTCGCGTCGCTGAATGCTTTTTTTACAAGCAATGGTGCACAAACTCAAACGTTCACCATCAACAATAACTCGCTGCAAACCATTACAGGAAGCCGTGGAACGATGGTTGGATTTGCTGCGAATTCTTTTGTAACGCTAGCTGGCGCGCCGGTAACAGGAAATGTTACGATTGAGCTGAGAGAAATTTATGACAAGAAAAATATGCTCTTGTCAAATATTACAACAAATGCGGAGCAATTTCCAAGCGGGCCTCAAGCACCATTGATTTCCGGCGGCGAATTTTATGTTCATGCTACACAAGGAAATGCGACCTTAAAATTAGCGCCCGGTGTTACTTATAGTGTTTTTTTACCAAGCGCTGCTACTCCAAGTCCGGCAATGAGTTTGTTTGATGGTACAATCACTCCCTCAGGAATACAGTGGGGTCCGAACCTGGATTCGAACACAGCTATCTCTCCATCCTCTGCGCCACTGGGTTATTTTGCTTACTGCGATAGCCTTGATTGGGGCAATGCAGACCAGTTTTTCAACAACCCGACGTATACTTCAATTCATGTGAATGTTTCGGGAACTTTTGATCCTGCGCAGATCAAGGCCTACGTATGGTATGATAATGTGAATGGTGTTTGGAGCTTTGGGAATGCGTTTAATTCAACCACCAATATTTATTCCGATAATCATACTGGAACTGGTGTACCACTTCACATTGTAGTGATCAGCGTTCAGAATGGATTATTATACACAGGAATTGTGTCCGGAACAGCAACGGGTAATGATGTGTTTAATGTTACACTTACACAAACAACTGAAGCTGCATTTACAGCAACACTTTCTACCTTGCCATAGGTTTTAAAATAAAAAAAGGATCTTGTCTATACTGACGGGATCCTTTTTTTATTCTGTTTGCCAGGTCATACGCTTGTTCGGAACGAAAATGTAATCTAACTATTTTTCAACCGCTCAATTTTCGTAGCGAGCAGTTTTTTATCCGCATTTGTTTTTGCCAGCATGAATGCAATTTCCAAATGCTGAATCGCTTTAGTTTTATTTTCTCCTGTATAAAGATTTCCCAGCAGGGAATGATACAAATGATTTTCGGAGAGATTTAATTTTTCAGCTTGCCTGATTGCTTCTTTTTTTCCGTTAGCCTTTGAAAGTGCATACGTTCGGTTCAATGCTGTAATGGGTGAATATTCCAGCTGTAATAACTTGTTGTAGAACTGCAGGATGTTTTCCCATTTTTCATGTGTATCCTGCTTTTGTGTATGCCAGTAAGCGATCGCGGCTTCGAGGTGATATTTCGAAAGTTTTGTTCCTGTAGAAGCGCGGTTCAGGTAAAATTCTCCTTTGCGTATCAGCTCCTGGTTCCAGAGATTGGTATCCTGGTCTTCATATAAAATTATTTCGCCATTTGAATCTGTGCGCGCATCAAACCTGGATGAATGAAAACACATGAGGGAAAGCAACGCATTGGCAACAGGCGTATCCGTCTGCTCATTTTCTGTCAGCATTAAATTCAAACGCATCGCTTCAATACAAAGATCTTTTCTAAGCGTGGTATTTTGAGAAGTGGAATAATAGCCTTCGCTGAATAATAAATAAAGTGTAGTTAAAACTGTTTCAAGCCTGTTGCTGATCTCAGTTTCTTCCGGCAATTCAATTTTCACCATTTCACTTCTTAGCTTTTCCTTTGCTCTTGCTAATCGCTTATAGGTTGCTTCTTTTGCGGTTAACAATGCATCTGCAATTTCTTCCGCGCCAAATCCACAAAGAATATTCAGCGAAAGTCCGATCTGCGCTTCTGTGGAAATGCAGGGATGACATATTGCAAACATCATTTTCAATTGACTGTCTTCAATATTTTTCTTCGACAGATCGATTTCAATTTCCTGCGATAAAGACGAGGAATGTTTTATTTCTAACGCAATTTTTTCTTTAAATAATTTATTGCGCTTTAGAAAATCGATGGTTTTGTTTTTTGAAACCGTATACAGCCATGCTGTTGGATTTTCAGGAAGGCCTTTTAGTCCCCACGTTTCTGATGCGAGTAAAAATGTATCGCTGACAATATCTTCTGCTGTTTCGATATGTTCAATGCCAAAGAGTTTGCACAACACAGCAACTATTTTCCTGTATTCAGTCCTGAAAAGATGCGGAAGAAGCTCTTGCTGCTGCATGATAAAAAGCCTCCTGTCGTTGCGGCGAAAACCGTTTGACAGGAGGCTGATGATTTTTATGCTGTTAATTCATTGGAACGATTGCGCGTACTTCTACGTTACCGCCATCCTGGAGAATAGGACAACCTTTAGAAAGCTCAATAGCTTCTTCGATCGATGCGGCTTTGATGATTGTATATCCGCCAACGCTTTCTTTGGTTTCAACATAAGGTCCATTGGTGATTATGTTGCTCGCTTTCAGAACAGCACCATCATTTTCCAACCTGTTGCCGGGAGTGACCAGTTTGTTTTGTGCCGCAATACTGCCCATCCAATCCTGCCAGGGTTTCATCATGGTCTGCATTTGTTCAGGAGAACGTGGCTCAATTTTGCTTTCATCGCGGCGAAAAATTAAAAGAAATTCTTTCATAGTAGTTAGCTTATTTATTGGAATGTAATGCGACAGTATTTCCTTCCGAATCTACGAAAAATGCCATGAAGCCGATTTCGTCTGAGATCTTTGTTTTCGGCATCGCTATTTTACCACCTGCGCCTTCAATTCTTCCGAGTGCATTTGATAAATCAGGATTTCCGTTGAGATAAATTTTTGCGCCGTCAGCGCTTGGCTTGTGCATTGGTCCTTCCACAAGACTGCCGCCAACTTTTGATTTCATATCAACAGGGAAGAAGGCCATTTTCATGCCCATTTGTTCCTGCTGTTCCATTTTGATTTCGAATATGGTTTCGTAGAATTTTGCAGCGCGTTTAATATCGCTTACCGGAATTTCAAACCAATTGAGTGCATTTTCCTGAGTTGTCATTGTTTTAGTTTTAAGGTGGATATTGATGATTTACACCCTTATGACGATCAGGATTCTGGAATTGGACAAATTGGGGGAATTATTTTAAAAACTTGTTCAAAGCGCTGATTGCTAAAATAATAAAGTTGAAATTTTACCGCAACAGCTGTTCAAAAAAGCCGCCTATTTCTTTTTCTTTATTTACAAAATGGATTTCAAGGATCCATTCTCTTTTTTCACCATTCGCTCCCGGATCAAACATGTCCTTTTTATTTTTCGGGTGAATGTAATTGTAAAAGGTTCCGGGCTTCAGTTTTTCATGCGGGAACTTGCCTATTAAATGTCCTGCCATTTTACCGCCGAATTCCCATTCATATTTTGCAGGAAGCGTGAGTATGAATTCAAAAAACTCTGCGCCAGTTAATTTAGTTTGCTGCGAATAAAATTCCTGCGCTTCCTGCCAGGCTGATTCTATGTCAACGCTCAACTTCTTTTTCAGCGGATCATTTCCGATGACATACGTTTTTCCAATATCCGCTTCCCACGATTCAAAGAGCGGACCGAAATCGAAAAACAAAATTTCATCCTCACGCAAAATAAGGTCGGGCGGATTTTCATTGTACGGCAACAGGGTATTTTTCCCCGCGCGAATAATGCGCTTATGCCAGAATTTTTTGATCGCGAACATTTCTTTCGCGAGCTTATAAATTTCGGCGTTCAGCTGTTTTTCCGATTTACCGGGAGTGATCAATCCATTGGCTTCGATGGCTTTGAATAATTGCCATGCTTTTTCTTCTGCTTTTATTAAATTTTGCCGTGTGGTGGTCATTAGTACAATTTTACGAATTTAAAATCTGCTGGTAGAGGAAGCGGAGAAAGTATGCAGGCAGGAAAGAATCATTTGGGAGAATGAAAAGAAGATAGTTCATGATCAGCGGAGGTATTTTTGCCAAAAAAGTAAATTCAGGGTGGTAAAGGGAACTTAGATTGCCTCGGCGGGAGCTTGGATAGTCTCGCAAGGAGCTTAGATTGTCTCGGGCGGGAACTTAAAATCCCAATTAATTGAATTCTAAAGAAATGCGTTACTTTCAGAAATACCCTGAACATTTCCCCGTTAGTAATTCACGCACAGGAAACGGAGCTGCACTTTTTATCGGCGTATCTTGCCCGGGTATGAATGGAAAAGCGGTGGTGTGGCTTTTTGGAAAGGGCCAACCTGTTTTTCACTATTTTTGAATACCTATGAATATCCAGCTGACAAAAACGCAGAAAACGTTAATCGAATCGTCGGATGATCTGGCGCGCATCATGCGACAGATCTTACTGCGCGAAAACAAGCTGAGCCGCCAGCGGGAACATTTGTGGACGATAGGGCTGAACGAGGAATTTAAAATGTTGTTCGTGGAGCTGATTGCTTTCGGCATACCGGTGAAGGACCAGGTGCAGCCGACTGAAATTTACAAGCTGCCGCTGCAGAAGGATGCGAAGTATTTGTACCTCTGCCACAACAGCAAAACGGATGATATGAGCGCGAAGGATGATGATAAGGCGCTAACGGACCGGATGATACAGGTGGGACGCATTATCGGCATTGAGGTGTTTGATCATATTGTGATTAATGCGAAGGCGGAGGATCATTTGAGCTATCATGCGGTGGGGTTGATGGATGAGCTGCGGAAGAGTTTGTTGTGGGTGCCGGCTTATGAGCAGGTGGAACGGATCAAGAAGATGGCGGAGGAGGTGGCTACTAGGAAGGAAAAGATCGCAACGGCGAAAAAGATGAAGGAAGAAAATATTGATGCGGCTACTATTGCAAGAATTACGGGATTGAGTTTGGAGGAGATTGCGATGTTGTGATAGGGGTTTTGGAAAGTGGGAGGGGTAGTTCGGGAAGAAAATTAGCTTGTTGGGGAAGTTTATTTAGAAAATATTCCTTTGGGATTTACTATTGAATTTGTAAAAGGATGATGAGCGTGGCTGTGTTAGTCAGGTATTGGTGATGCTATGTTCGTATACCATTCGTGCGGTGAGACAACCGAAAAATTTGCACTCTCACCCTATAATAATGCTAATTATAGTATGTTGCCTAGTTGCATACTATAAATAGCTTTGTCCCATTCATTTTATAATGGCAAAAAAGGCAATTCTAATATCATTTGGTGAAAAAGTACGCGAGCTTCGCAAAGAAAAAAGGCTTTCGCAAGAAGAGCTTTCTTTTAAATCCGACCTACATAGAACCTATATTGGAATGATTGAAAGGGCGGAAAAAAACATCACTCTTGCAAATATTGAAAAAATAGCAAAGGCACTTGGCGTTGACATCAAAAAACTGTTCTAATGGAAAAAAGAGTAGACAGTATCGTATTCAGACGACTTACAAAAAATGATTTTGACAAAATCAATCAACCTGGGAGTGCATACCAAAAGCAAGGCGACAAGCAAGGTGGTGGTGGTCAAGGATACATTGATTTTCCTACAAGGGGGATAAATTTAAATCAGTGGTCTGATTTTCTTGGAAGACATACCGCAACAGGAGCAAAAAATAGAAGTAAGTGGACCATTACAATAAATAGTTTAGGACTTGCAAAGAAGCAGCCAGTTTTAATCTCAAATAGGCGTAATTCTTCTGTAAGTATTACTTCTCAAAAAAAGCAGGAAGATAGTAATTCAGGTAAAAGAGTTTTTTCATGGCACCCTAAGAATGGTTTTCCAGTTGACTACGACCCAGATGTAACTAACCTTGTTGTTTATATTGTAAAAACAACTGACGGAGAATTTTGGGCAGGTTGGTTTTTACAAAATGACATTCCTAAAAATTGGCAAGTCAATGATTTCCTTAAAAGAATGTTTGAGGAAGATTCTGCTGGTTACATAAAGTTCAAATCAAAAATTCTTATTGACACAGAAAATAAAGAGTGGGCATTTTACTTTGATGCCAAGACAATCAAAAATCAAATCAAAACGCAAGAAGATGTTGAGGATGATTTATTGAATCAAGATACTTCTCCGAAACTTGACGACCCAGAAGTAAAAGCTAAACCTGAATTCAGAAAGAAACTTTTAAAAATCAGGGAGAGAAATAAACAGATTGTGAGGAACCTGAAAAAACTTTACAAAGGACATTGCCAAATTTCAGGCGACAAACTTACTTTCAAAAAGAAAAATGGCGAATTGTATTCAGAAGTACATCACTTGATTTCATTAGGAGAAAACGGTTCTGATGCTTATGCAAACGCAATTGTTGTAAGTCCATTGATACATCGCATGCTTCACTACGCAAATGTATCTAAGATTGACCTTTCAAAAACCAAAAACAACAAACTGAAAATTAAGATTAACGAAACAGACTATGAAATTAGTTGGCATCCCAACCATCTGAAAACTGTAGAGAAATCTTTGAAGGATTAATTAATTGCGGTGCAAGTGAATTAAATATTCATTCAGGGTTGCGCCTTTCTTGATAACATCTGTTCTGCTTTTGAAACGCTTATATTGAATGTCTTTCTTAACCACTTTCCCATATCCTGACAAAAAAGAAATCAAATCATCAATCGGCAGTAATCCATCTTCACTGTAGCTTATCAGAAAGTCATCGCAATTTATTTTTGTTAAAATTTTATCGAACGAATCCCTGATTTTCACTTTTGAGCAAAAATTTGAATACTGGTCTCGCCAAGGTCTTAGTCCACTTTCTCCAATTGCTTCGGGTTCATCTTCCCTTGCAAGTGTTTCTAAAATGTGATAGTTCGCTGCATATTGTCTTTTGATATATGGAGGATCGATGTAACAAATATCACCCGTCAACTTACTTGCAACATCTTCCGCATATCCTCTAAAAACTTGGTGCCCTTTTATTTTTCCTGCAGTTGAGAAGGATGAAGCATAAAGCAGTATTGGGTCTTCCGCCCTCTTTCCAAACTTAGACAAATAATGACCGTAAGTTCCTGCAATGTTTGCTATATCATTTGCAGCCATAATTAAATCGTGCAATAAAAGGGAATGCTCATTTGAAGTAATAAATTCTTTTTTTCGCAAACTTTTAATTTCTTTTCTGATTGCGTCAATCTTTGCAGCATTTTTTGCAGTAAAATATTTGCGTGGTCTTGTTGTGTTTGTTGGTTTGCCTTCTGGGCTAAATTCATTATAGAAATACCCCTTTATTGGTTTCAAACGGTTTAAATAGTTTAAAACAGCTTCGTAATTACTTCCACCGAATAATTTTTGGGGTTGATATTTCTTAATATCAATAACTTCTTCAACACCAATAAAAGCAGGAGCTGCATTCAAAAATAAATGCACATTCAAATGGTGATATGAATAAGTCATAACATCTACCGCTGAAACTTGATAACCATTTTCACGAAGTGCCAACGAAAAAAGTCCAGTTCCCGCCATTAAATCAATAATATGCTTTGCCCCTTTTTTTGTGGACTTGATTTCTGAAATTATTATATCAGAAAGTTTGTCCTTGGAGCCAATGTATCTAAAACCCATTTACAGTAAAAATCTCTTTGGTGTTACAATTCAGCAATCGCTTAATCGGTATTAGTTGTTCAGAAGAACTAAGTGTTTCAAAAATTGCTTTATAATCTTTTTGATTCAGCTTGAAAAAATGCGCAACCACTCTTTCAATAAAAAGATCATTCGCTTTTGTTATATTTTTCTCTTTTGAATTAGAGACTTCGGCTTTAACAATTTTAGTAACGCTGCTAATCAATTTCTTCGCCTCTGGAGAATTGAAATCTATTTTTGGAAAAGGCAAATTGACAAGCATTGTTTGAGTTAAGTAAGGGTGGCTTTTCCATTCATTCTCACCAAACTTTTTAATAAGATAGTATGTCATTGCTCTTGAATTGAGAACTGACAAAACAAATTCCAATGAAATTTGTCTTTCAACAGCGGGTTTCAATTTCAAAATATAAACAACCTGATTCGTAACAGAATTTTCATAATCCAAACTTGCAGTAATTCCAACACCAGTTTTTCTGACAAGAATTTTATTGCCGTTATAAATATTCAAATCTTTGTAATTAATTCCTTCTTTTAAGGTGTTAATCCAACTTTTAGAAACCGAAGTGAATCGATACAAATCTTCACCAACTTTCAATTTGATGTTTCCAACTCCATTATGATTAAGAATAATCTTTTCTTTTGTTACAGTTTCAATATTAATTGGGGAATTACAATTGTTGCATTTAGGTTGCTTTGACTTCGGGTAAGGCATCCATTGTTGGCATTTCGGACATTGGCACGCTATACCCTTTTTTGAAATTTCGGCACCTCTTGTATTCTTTACAAATTGTTTAACGGACAAACTGTTTATTTGAATTTTATCAAAAGTTTTTTGCTCATCCGTTTTTAGGTCAATATTGAAAATGCAATTATCGTTTTCGAAAAATCTACTTTGAGGAACTTTGTGTATCAATTCCTTTTCAACTTCCTCTAACGACAACTCATTTGCAATAACTTGTTTCTTATAGTTTGAGGGCAAACGGAAGCAATCAACCTGATGATTGCTTTTCGCTTTTGCTTTTCTACCTACAATAATTAAACAAGCTCTATTAATTTCGGGAAATATTTTTTCGCCTAATCGTGCAATCAGATGGATTGTTGTATTCTTTGATAACAAACATCTGAATCTTGCTTGCTCCTGACTGAAAACAGAATCGGGAAGAATCAATCCATAAACTCCACCCTCATTTAGATTATTCAAAATGCTTTCTACAAACAAATCAAAAACATCAAACTGACCTTTTGCTAAAACAAAATTGAAACTCAAAATAGCAGGGTTGTAACCGTTTAGCTCTGCACCCCAAGGTGGATTGCTCACTGCTACATCAAAACCATTTTTACTTTTTAAATCCTTCCGTAATTCATTCCAACCTTCAATTGAGTTTTTGCCATTAACAGGAAACAAACCATCCGTATGAATAAAATTTGCAACAATTTTTTTAAAAGATTTGTCGGCAAACTTTGAAGTTGAACTTACAATTGCGTTAATGTCTTTATCAACTCCAAAAATCTTTGGAAGATTTTTGCTAGAGTTTTTCAATAATTCATTTGCAAAACTTCGTAACAAAACACTATCACCGCAAGCAGGGTCAATTGCTGTTGCAATTTTTCTTTTGCCAAAATACTTGACAACTTTATTTGCCAAATATTCAGCAAGAAATAAGGGGGTATAAAATACTCCATTCAACTTGCGTTCTTCCTTCGTATATAAATCGATCTGACTCATTTCGATTTGTTCTTTTTAAGATAAGGCGTTAATTGCTCTTCGACCATTCTGACAGCCTCATACGTCGTTTCATTCATACCATAATCCTTTATTATCTTTTCGGCCGTATGCATCACTTTTAAATCAGTTTCTGAAACTTTGAAATACCTGCACAACCTTTTTAGTTGTTCCAATGTTGGCATTCTATCCCCCCTTTCAATCTTACTGAGCATTGGAGAATCAATATCAGTCCCCTTTGAGACCTGATGCAAGGTTTCTCCCTTTTCCTTGCGGAGCCCTCTTAGATGTTGGCCTAAATCTGAATTTTGACTTTTCATTTTTCCTTTTTACGACTTGTCATTATTTGACAAGTATATCTATATTTCTATGTAAAAAGCAAGTTCTTTCAAAAAAGTTTTAAACAGTCATACTCTAATAGCAAAGCACATTTGCAACTTTCCCGCATCATATCCTTCCATCCCCCTGACAAAAATCATCCCCGTCCCTGACCGCCATCAGTTCCGGTTTTTCAAATGCGGAGCATTTTTGAAAAAAAATAATTCGTCATGGAAACTACCTACGCACACACCTACACCAAACCGGAAAAAACAACGCGGACTAAAATTTCTAATGAAGGACAGATCAGCAAAAAAGCGCTTGTTACATTTATCTACGGCGCACTGATTGTCTTTGCTTCCGCAATTTACTATTGCATTTCGACCGGTCACGCTGCAGAGGGTGGAGTATTGGCCATTGCGTTTACCTTGATCGCCTTATTTGCTGCGAGCACTTATAAGTCGTTCAAATAGAATTGGAGATCCGGCGTGTGATCATTCCTTCATGCTGTCTGCGACTAACACTTTCTCCGGTGCAAAATGTTCTTCTGGATATTGTTTGCGAATCATTCTTTTTGTCCAAGGATTAAAAAAAAGAATAAGACCTGCAATTACAGGTACAATTCCATTTACCAGGTAACTATAATACAAACCAAAAGAATCGAATAAAGTTCCGGGTGCATCGCTTATGGTTTTAACAGCATTCGAATTAAGTATTTGAGATTTACTAATGATAAACATTAGCACCAGTACAAGCAGGGAATTGAACCAGAATATTTTATTTTTTCTGCAGATGATGAACGAAATGACAAAGGAAACAAGCCCGGCAATTAAGTAAGACAACGAGATTTTTAAAAGGAAAAAATAAATTCTTTCGCCAACAGTCTCTGATTTCGTAGCCAGACTCTCCATTCCATTGCCATTATATTTTGAAAGTACTTCAATTAGTTCTATATCAGAAAGCGCAGCAAGTCTTCGCGCTCCGAGTGACAATAAAATAGTCGCCAGCAGATGGATAACTATTAACCGCCAGTTCAGCCTCGAAATGAATTTCTGCTTTTCCATTTTTGTAAAGCTAAAAAATTCTATGCGGTTACTTGTTAGAAAGGCACAGGAATCGCCAATGTCAACTGAGCAAAAAGATTTGTAATAGGTGAGTTAGGAAGGAAGATTATCTTTATAGCCAGGTTATCTATATGACCATTGCTATATTTCTTTTTTGGGCTTTTATTACCTGGATTCCTTTCAGGCGAATAAATAATGCCTGTTTATTTATTGCAGCATTTACCAATACATTTTGGCTTTCCTTATATATTGTTTCTGCAATAATAGTCGGATGTTTAGATCGTAAAAATCCCGGGTTACAGGAATTTTTAAAAGTTGAAATCATTCTGTCTGTTGCGTTACTCCCTCTTTTGATTATAGATTTTATCTTACTGGTTATTTTTATATTTCAGCTTAGTATATTAAAGAGTCCCGGTCTACTAACGCCCATTGCAAAAATAATACCTCTGGTAAATTCTTCAACTTTCCCTTCTCCTATCCGTAATTCACTAATAGAGAAGTTGAAGAAACCCAATATTCATTTAGAAGAAAGAGAAGTTTCTTGCAAAAATATATATCGCCTTTATCGGATTCGAGCAGCAGTTCTTAAAGAAAAAGGAAATGAAGATTACAAATTTTATGAGCTATTTATAATCAACTTAGATAAACTGGGGAAAAAAGACGCACTTATTTCTTGTTCAATACATTTAGAAAAAGACGATAAACGCCCGATAGTGATTTTTTTTATTGATATAGACAGGTCACAATTACTTGGGATAGTATGAGAATTTATTAGCGAAAGCTAATAATTGGTTAATTAACTTTTAATTAGGAATAGAAATGTGTTTCACTTAGTTCCTTTCGTTTTTCACCACATAGTGGTCATCATGTGACACTTTTTCACCCTGATTGCGTCTTTCGTACTCCCTCCACGAATTTTCCCCATTTTATTCACACGCTCCCCCAACTCCTAACTAAAAACTATCTTTGCGCCCATGCACGAAACCATCCTGATCCTCGATTTCGGATCTCAATATACTCAGCTGATTGCCCGTCGTATACGTGAGCTGAATGTGTACTGCGAAATTCACCCTTTCAACAAAATCCCGCCCGTTACTTCATTGGTAAAAGGCATTATTCTATCGGGAAGTCCTTGTTCTGTAAATGATAAAGACGCTCCGAACCCGGACCTTTCTGCTTTTCGTAAAAAGATGCCTGTGCTTGGCGTTTGTTACGGCGCACAGCTGATGGCCAACCAAAGCGGCGGTGAAGTAAAAGCTTCGAAGCACCGTGAATATGGCCGCGCAAATCTTTCGCATGTGGATGATGTGGACCGTTTGTTTCGCGGGGTTTCGCATAATTCGCAGGTGTGGATGTCACATGCGGATACGATTACAAAAGTTCCTTCGGGATTTAAAACCATTGCGAGCACAACAGATGTTGAATTTGCAGGTTATAATGTGGAAGGTGAAGAAACCTGGGGAATTCAATTTCATCCTGAAGTTTATCATTCGACAGAAGGCGCGGCATTACTTAAAAATTTCATTGTCGGAATTTGCCGTTGCAAGCAGGACTGGACGCCGGGTTCGTTTATCAATGATACCGTTGCTGCGTTGAAAGAAAAGCTGGGTGATGATAAAGTGGTGATGGGACTTTCGGGCGGTGTGGATTCTTCTGTTGCGGCGTTGCTTTTACATAAGGCGATCGGGAAAAATCTTTATTGCATTTTTGTGGATAATGGTTTGCTGCGTAAGGATGAATTTAGTTCTGTGCTCGATTCTTACAAGCACATGGGACTGAATGTAAAAGGTGTGAATGCAAGCGAACTTTTTTATTCGGAACTGAAAGGCGTTTCTGATCCGGAGACAAAACGCAAGATCATTGGCCGCATTTTCATTGAAACATTTGATGTGGAAGCGAAAGAAATTTCGGATGTGAAATGGCTTGGGCAAGGAACAATTTACCCTGATGTGATTGAATCTATTTCGCAGGGCGGACCTTCGCAAACGATTAAATCGCATCACAACGTTGGCGGACTTCCGGCGACGATGAAGATGCAGGTGGTGGAACCTTTAAGATTATTATTCAAGGATGAAGTTCGTCGCGTTGGCGATGCTTTGGGATTGGAACACAATATATTACATCGACATCCTTTTCCCGGTCCGGGGCTCGGAATCCGCATTTTGGGTGATGTGACGGAAGAAAAGGTACGCATCTTGCAAGAGGCTGATAGTATCTTCATTGAAGGCTTGAAAAAGTTCGATTTATACAATACAGTCTGGCAGGCAGGAGTGATCCTTCTCCCGGTTCAGAGTGTTGGTGTAATGGGCGATGAACGTACGTATGAAAATGCAGTGGCCCTGCGCGCAGTTTCTTCTACTGACGGAATGACTGCAGACTGGTGTCATTTGCCTTACGAATTCTTAGGAAAAATGTCGAACGAAATCATTAATAAGGTAAAAGGAATTAATCGCGTTGTTTACGATATCAGTTCTAAACCACCTGCTACTATTGAGTGGGAATGATTATAAATTAGGCGCTTGCATTTCCTTGATGGAAAGCGGCAGAAAAAAAAGCGGTAGGCAGCAGGAAAAAAATTATGACCAATTACCAATTACCTCCGCCGCGGCGGACACCAATTACCTAATCACCAATTACCAACCATTTAATGACACCTCCAGATAAAAGCCGCTTACTGAAATTTCTCACTCTTTTAGTGGTGATGCTTTTTGCTGTTCCTGTTTTCGGTCAGAAGGGCGAAGTGAAAAAATCGACGAAGACGGAGACGGTGGAAGGGAAGAAATATTACCTGCACACCGTTGAAAAAGGACAAACGCTTTATGCTATCAGCAAGGCGTACGATTTAACGGTGAATGATATTATTGTTGAAAATCCGGAGGCATTGAATGGCATTAAACCGGGAGTGATACTACGTATTCCTGCACAAAAAGCGGTGGCTGTTTTTAAGCCAGTGCAAACCGATACAGGCTATTTCATTCATAAGGTGGAAGCCGGACAAACTTTATACAGTATTGAAAAGTTTTACGGTGTAACGCATGAATGGGTTGTGAAATTAAACCCCACCGTTGCAGCAGGATTGAAGATAGGGCAGGAGCTTAAGATTCCGGGAAAGAAAGCAGCAACGCCTGTTATTGGAACTACAATTCTGAACGGGCCGGATACACTTTTTACGCTGAATAAAAAATTGACGTATACAGTTGCCTTGATGATTCCGCTGCAACTTTCCAATGTAGACAATATTGACACGAAAGAAGTGATCAATGATCCGAATAAGTTTCCTGCAAAATCAAAAGCAGCAGTTGAATTTTATGAAGGAGTTTTACTCGCCGTCGATTCCATGCGCAAGACGGGAATGAAAGTGAGCCTGTACGTCTACGATGTGGATGATGCCGATTCTGCCAAAGTAATGGAGATACTGAAAAAGCCGGAGTTCCAGTATATGGACATGATCCTCGGTCCATTGAGCTCGGGGCCGTTTTTTGCAGTTTCCGATTGGGCGAAGGAACATCACGTTGCTGTTATTTCTCCTGTTTCTCCTGCTAATCGCGTGTTGTTTAAACGTCCGGATGCATCTAAAGCATTGCCTGCATTATCCACGCAAATGGAACAGTTGGCAGCATTTGTCGGTGAACATCACAAAACCGATAATGTAATTATGGTGACAAGCGGAAATGCAAGAGAACAAGCTGCAGCAAATACATTCCGTATAAACGTGAGCAACATACTTTTTCCGAATGCAAACGACACAATTAAAACGACGAAAGGAATGTCGGGGCTTGAAGCGTTATTGAGAAAAGATAAAAATAATATTCTCGTTATTCCTTCCAATAGTCAGGCATGGGTGAGTGATCTTTTACGTTCACTCAATACATTATCTGAAAAATATGTAATTACCGTTTATGGACTTTCCTCCTGGATGGGTTATGATAATCTTGACCTGGAATATTTACAGAAATTACAATTTCATTTTGTAGCGCCTTATTTTATTGAATACGATTCAAGCGCAGCAACGAAACGTTTTCTTTCAAAATACAATACCAGCTTTCACGGAGATGCCGGGATGTATACATTCGCAGGTTATGACGTCGGAATGTATTATCTGCAGGCTCTGAATACATACGGAACTTATTTTTACCAGAAGCTGCCTGAAATAAAAGGCACAGGCTTGCAGCAGGATTTTGATTTTTACAAAAGCGATGCAGAAAGCGGCTATGAAAATCGCGGGGTACGGATTGTACAGGTGATTGACTATAAGCTGCAAAGGATAAAATAAATGCCTCTCACAAAAGAATTTATTTCGGCTCAATTAATTTCTCTCCAGGGAAAAATTTGTCTTGCCCTTGAAGCTGCAGACGGCAAAGGAAAATTCAGCGTGGAAAAATGGGAGCGGGAGGGTGGAGGAGGAGGAATCACACGCGTGATTCAGCATGGAAATGTAATTGAAAAAGGCGGTGTGAATTTTTCAGCCGTACATGGAATATTACCTGAAAATATTACAGCCGCATTAAAAGTTTCCGACAACCGGTTTTATGCCACAGGTGTGTCAATTGTCATTCATCCCTCAAGCCCGATGGTGCCGATCATTCACATGAACATCCGTTATTTCGAACTATCGGATGGCGAATTCTGGTTTGGAGGCGGAATTGATCTTACGCCGCATTATGTAGTGAAGGAAGATGCGGAATGGTTTCACCGGCAATTGAAAGATACCTGTGATCGTTTTGACGCCTCTTATTATCCGAAATTCAAAAAATGGGCGGACGATTATTTTTTTATAAAGCACCGCAACGAAACACGTGGCATAGGAGGAATATTTTTTGACCGGTTGAACAGCGGGCATGAAAAAGAAAAACTATTTGAATTTCTTCTTGCCGTTGGAGAAACCTTTATTCCGGTTTACACGCATTTTATCAAAGAAAAGCGTGACCTGGAATATGGCGAAAATGAAAAGAAATGGCAGTTCATCCGCCGTGGACGCTACGTGGAATTTAACCTGGTTTATGACAAAGGCACAAAGTTCGGGCTGGATACAGATGGCAGAATTGAATCCATTTTAATGAGTCTGCCCGAACAGGCCGGCTGGTTTTATAATTTTGTTCCTTCTCCCGGAAGTCCTGAGGCAGAGACATTAACACTACTGAAAAAAGGAATTGATTGGTAATGTTTTGGTTCGTAAATGTTGAAAACCCGGCAATAACCTTCTGATACCGGTCGATACGGGCCTTTATCTGTCGGTTAGTAACTCTCCTTCGATGCTGAATTTTCCCTTGCACCGAACCTCCAAATGGTTTATCTTGCGTTTCTTAAAGGTTAACAGCAAACACCTTAACTGACACATGAAACATTTTTACCTGCAATTCCGCAAGTTGCTTGGCATAGCTGGCTTCGGACTTGGAATGATCATTTCAAGTAATTCTTATGCACAAGCTATAAATCCTGTCGCTGATCCAATAATCGGCGATTCGCTTGAAGGTTTTAACACTGCTGCTATCATGCAGCTTGCGACAACCAAAGGATTGGATTCGGCAGAAACACAGCTATTTGTTGCCCGTTATCAGCGCCGGTTTATTAACATGCGTTATAATATTCCAACCGCAGCAGCCAATACTGACCTTTCCGCATTCCGCGTTCCTGCGCAGGTGGCCATGGCGCCCTGTACGAATATGGATTTTGAATCAGGAACTTTTGCCGGCTGGTCAGGATTCATCGGTGATAATACTTTAAATTCCAACGGACCACTTCAGAATATCCAGCCCGGATTTTTCTCTAATGGTGTTGATGCATTGACAACAGATATGTCAGCGCGTCATACGATTATGACAACTGCTTCCGGTAATGATCCTTGCGGTGGATTTCCAACTGTAGCACCCGGTGGAAATTATTCAGTGCGTTTGGGAAATACATACGCCAATTACCAGGGCGAGGCGATCGAACAAACATTTACAGTAGGCCCGGGAAATACATCCTTCACTTATCAATATGCAGTTGTATTATATGACGGCGGACATTCGGGCGGTGAGCAACCTTATTTCCGTATTGAAATGTTTGATCAGTCAGGAAACCTTATTCCATGTGCGCAGTATTTCGTAGAAGCAAGCGGATCAATTCCGGGCTTCCTGCCTTGCGGAGTTGGAAATGTATATAAACCATGGACAACTGTCAATGCCGATCTTACAGCTTACATAGGAAATAATGTCACCATTCGTTTTACAGCCGGCGGTTGCATTTATTCAGGCCATTATGCGTATGCGTATGTCGATGCTTCTTGCCTGCAGTATATTATCAGTGCGAGTGATTCCTTATGTGCCGGAAGCTCTATTGTATTATCCGCCCCGGTGGGTGCACAGGATTATTTATGGTCTCCCGGGGGACAAACGACAGATAGTATAGTGGTCTCGACGCCCGGAACGTATACCGTAACAATGACATCCGTTACAGGTTGCCAGACGCAATTACAAGTCACAGTATCTTCTTATCCTGACCCCGTGGCACAATTTAATCCAACCTATCCGCCATGTTCAACCACCTATACTTTTAATAATTCAAGTACGATAGCCAGTGGCTCCATAACCTATCAATGGGATTTTGGGGTGCCGAATACCACGACAGATACGTCCACGCAGGCCAGTCCGACCTATACGTATACGACGCCCGGATCCTATACGGTCACACTCATCGTCACGAGTCAATCGGGTTGTGATGATACGTTAACGGCAATTGTTAATCCGGGCAACGCAGGATTTGCTTTGTATTCCAATACAACCGCATGCTTCGGCGCTCCTACAGCTTTTACGGATATGTCGACAAGTCCTCCCGATTGGCACTGGAATTTCGGCGACCCTGCTTCCGGTATGTTAGATTCATCAACGGTGCAGAATCCAACGCATATTTATACTGCGCCGGGAACGTATACGGCAACCCTCGTAGTCAATACTGTACCTTGCCCATCCGTCTATCAGCAAACAATTACTGTCAATCCGCAGCCAATACCTTCCATCTCATTTGTTCAGGCATGTGCTGCACCGCTTGTAAATTTCTCAAGCACATCAACGGTTACATTGCCTTCCACCATTACCAGCTACGGTTGGAATTTTGGTGATGCTGCTTCCGGAAACAATAGTTCTGCCTTACAGAATCCATCTCATACGTTTAGCGGAGCAGGATCCTACACCGTTACGCTCGTCGTTACAACCAGCAATGGATGTTCTCAAATGACAACACAGGTGATCTCCGTTGGTTTACCGCCTTCTGCTGCATTCACAACTAACCTGGTTTGCACAAATTCTCCGATGAATTTTACAAATCAATCTATTAATTCCCCGGTTTATCATTGGGATTTTGGAGTTCCTTTAACTGCAAGCGATACAAGTAACCTGGTCAACCCGGTTTATACCTATACAACTCCCGGTACATACACCGTTACACTCATAGCAACACCAGGACCATGCGCCGATACTGCTACAATGGTTGTAACTGTTGCACCGGGTCCTGCGGTACAATTTGCGGCAACGCAGGTTTGTTACGGCTTTCCTTCTGTCTTCACCGATCAGACTGTTATCTCATCAGGAAATATCAGCAACTGGTCATGGAATTTTGGTGTAAGTCAGATTACAGGCGATACATCCAATGTTCAGAATCCTGGATATGTATATCCGATGCCCGGAACATATAATGTGATCCTGGTAACCACTTCGAATAACGGTTGTGTTGGTTCTGATACGATGCAGGTAATTGTGAATGAAGTTCCGCAGGCCAACTTTACTTCAGATGTAGTATGCGAAGGATCAGCAACAACATTCACAGATCTCTCTGTTCCTGTCAGCGGAGCAATAACCAACTGGTCATGGAATTTCGGTGATGCAGGTCCGGGATCATCAGTTCAAAGTCCAACGCATACGTATGCAGTTGATTCAACGTATACTGTTTCGCTGATCGTTACGAATACGGCAGGATGCAAAGACACAATTACCTTCCAGGCGATAAACGTGGCTTTACCGGTAGTTCAGTTTGTCGCAGATACATTGGCAGGTTGTCCAATGCTTTGCGTTGATTTTTCGGATTCAACAACAACTGCAACAGGATCTATTGTTCAATGGACATGGGATTTTGGCGACAGCACTGCAACATCAGGACAGCAGAATCCTTCGCATTGTTATTCCATTACAGGTACTTATACCATTACGTTAACCACCATGAGCAGCGCAGGTTGTGTCAATACATTAGTAATACCTGACATGATCACGGTTTATCCTGTACCTCATGCAAGTTTTACAGCTATTCCGATGACGACAACGGTGATAAATCCGGTGGTAAATTTCACCGATTTGTCAGGCGGAAATCCTGTTGCTTGGAGCTGGAATTTTGGAGATCCGAGTACAACGATTGACACAGCGATAACACAAAATACAACCTATACCTATTCAGATGAATATGGATCATTGTACCCTGTTTATCTGTCAGTAACAAATCAATATGGTTGTGTAGATGATACAACCATAGAAGTTATTGTAGAACCCGAATTTACTTTCTTCATTCCGAATGCATTCACACCGAATGGCGATGGAAAAAATGAAGGATTTTTCGGACAGGGTTATGGAATATCGAAGTATGAAATATGGATTTTTGACCGTTGGGGAAATCTGATCTTCAATACAAAAGACATTAACCAGGCCTGGGACGGATCCGTGCAGGGCAGAGGAGGTGATATAGCACAGGAAGATGTATATGTGTGGAAAGTTGCGCTGACTGATGTCTTTGACAAAAAGCATAAATTCATTGGGCACGTTTCATTGATCAGGTAAATAGAATTTTAAAAATTAGTTTTTGTCCCCCGTATAAGTACGGGGGATTTTTTTTGCAAAAGAATTACGGAATATAAAATTCCGGAAGAGCCATTAAAAGATGGCTTTATCACGTTGACTTTGTTCAACGGAAGGTATTCCAAACCCCTGAACTACCTCAGATCATTGATTTTTTCCTTCCATCCAAACGCGTTCGTTTGAAATTCGACTCGTTCGTTGGTTAAACAACGCGTTCATTGGTTTGCTATTTACTTTGGCTTCTAATGGTAGTTACTTGCAGGTGTATTTGAAACAAAAAGATTTTCAATTCACTTCAAGAACTTATTACCATGCGTTATTTAATCGTTTGTTTCTCTTTTCTTCTCGTAAGTAGTAATGTCATAGGGCAAGACTTTAATTATATAGTCAGTAAAGATTCGGTGCCGTGGCAGGAATTAAATGCACAGACAATTTTAAATAGTCCAAACGGTTTCCAACCCGTTTACCGGGTTCCTATTGGATTCACATTTAATTATCTCGGAAGGAATTTTGACAGTCTCACCATAGAACAAAGCGGGTTAATTGTATTTGACGACGAAAGACAATTTTGTTTTTGGGGGCTTATTGGTTATACAGATGCAATCGACAGCCTGGGAAACCATTCTGTACTGGGTTATGAACTTACAGGCGCGCAGGGAAACCAATCGCTGATAATTCAATTTAAAAACGTAGCAACGCCTGATCAGCCACAAAAACTGGCCTCCTGCCAGGTGCGCCTGAATGAAAATCGCAGCATCGAATTCATAATGGGCAATTATTTTCAACCAGCCATGCCGGAAATTCAGGATCCGGTATTACTATATATTCCTGAACAAATAGTGATTGGATTAGTTAACCAGAATATGAATACACCAGCACGGGCAGTCACCCTATCAGATGCTGATCCCGGACATATTTCAATGCTGGTAGATGATAACCATCCTGAATTCACTTATATGACAGGTTTGCCTTCACCGGTCGTGTAAACTTTTATCACCTGCGTTCTTTTTTTACAGTAAAATACTGAAAGTCAAGATACAATCAATCTTTAGCTGTTCTAAAAGGAAGGTGTTTTTATATCACCAAAAAGCCGATCTGCTTTCTAAGGCCTGTTAAATAAGGGTTTCTATCCCCGTAGTGTAAACTTTTATCACCTGCGCGTTTGTTAGGTTTTATATCGCGTTCATTAGTTTTTCGTTTTTTCTTTTACAATTTTAGATTTTCTTAGCGATAACTTTAATACGCACAGGAAAATGTACGACTGTAAATATTGCGGTAATAGTTGCATTAGAAAAGGCTGGCAATGCCAGCGGCAAAAACTCTTTTGCAAAACCTGCTGTAAACATCAGCAATACACTTATGCTGAGAGAAGGCTTACTGCAAAACATGAACGGGATGCTGTTTTTCTTAACAACGAAGGATGTAGCGTTAGTTCGATTGCCCGTTTCATTGAGTTTTCTAAAACGACAGTCTGTGGTATTATTGATCGATTAGGAAGTCCGATTCAACTTATTCCACCTCTGGAATCAAACCAGGATTATGAAGTGGATGAATTGAAAACATTTGTTGGTAATAAGAAAAATGAATCGTGGCTTATGTATTCTTTGAATAAAGCGACGAAGGATATTATTTCATTTTGCGTTGGCAGAAGAACGAAAGAAAATATTCGCAAGGTAACGGATGTGTTAATGAAACTTTCGCCAAAATCAATTAGAACTGATAAGCTCAATATATATCCGGCATTAATTCCAAAAGAAATTCATAAGTATAAAAATAAAGTGACAAATCATATTGAAAGAAAAAATCTTCAGTTCAGGCAACAATTAAGAAGATTGCAGCGGAAAACAATTTGTTATTCTAAATCGGAAAAAATGCTGAGAAATTCTATCGCATTATTTATTTTTAGCTTAGAGAAACAATAATTCTATTTAAGGAATTCGTTCTTTGCCATATTGTGAATAGAAAAGAACAAACTTTCTAACTAGCCCGGATGGCAGCGTAAAGCCCGCAGTGCGCAAAATAAAGTTAATTTTAAATACAATGGTGTATTGCGCACGAGGATTTGCAGCGTACAGCCGGAGCAATGGTTGTAAAAAAATACAATGCTTCTGCTCCCGCCCTTTATTATAACTACACCTGGCTGGATGAAGGGCATGAACCGCAACACCATTGGCAGTTATGGCGAATACATGGGTCGTGTCAACTTTTATCACCTGCGATCTTTGTTTACTGCAATTTCTTGAAAATTTAAACACAATCAATCATTGCTGTTGTAAAAAGAGAGCGTTTTTATATGGCTAACAAACCAATAAGCTTTCTATGGCCTGTTAAATAGGAATTCCTATCCCCGTAGTGTAAACTTTTATCACCTGCGCGTTTGTTTGGTTTTTCTTTTCTGTTTTGCAATTTTAGATTTTCTTAGCGATGATTTAATACGCGCAGAAAAATGTTCGACTGTAAATATTGTGGTAATAGTTGCATAAAAAAGGCTGGCAATGTGAGCGTCAAAAGATCTTTTGTAAAGCCTGCTGTAGGCATCAACAATTTACTTCCTCAGAAAGAAGAGTTAAGACCGAGCGGGAGCGAATGACAGTTCTACTCAACAATGAAGGGTGCAGCGTAAGTTCCATTAGCCGCATAATCGAATTTTCCAAAACTACAGTTTGCAATATCATTGACAGATTAGGAATTCTCATTCAACTTATTCCACGGGATCATGTATGCTTTGAATAAAGCGGCGAAAGATAGTATTTCATTTTGTGTTGGTAGAAGAACGAAAGAAAATATTCGCAAGTTAACGGATGTGTTAATGAAACTTTCGCCAAAATCAATTAGAACTGATAAGCTCAATATATATCCGGCATTAATTCCAACAGAGATTCTTAAGTATAAAAATAAAGTGACGAATCATATTGAAAGAAAAAATCTTCAGTTCAGACAACATTGAGAAGATTACAACGAAAAACAATTTGCTATTCTAAGTCAGAAAAAATGTTGAGGGATTCGATTGCTTTATTTGTTTTTGCTTTAATGGAGCAGTAATTGTATTTTAGAAATTATGCTTTCTATTGAAACAGCACTAAAATTCCGGATTAAAGACACTGCCTCAAAAAAAGCAGTATGAAATTTTATCCGCCATTCAGCATAACAAAAGGCGAAGGACAAGTATTGTCATGCATGCAAACCGCAGTTGACATTATTCCTTCGCATGTTACATCAGGTGGTTTTGATTTCGCCCGATCTGTAAAGTTCAATTGCTTTTTGCAGAATGCTTTCAATCGTTTTAAGCGGAAGATTTTCAGCTGCATCAACGAGTAGTATTTTCATTCTTGAACGTTTCTCAGCGATAAGTTCAGGATGATCAATACGTTTTCCTTCAACTATTCCAAGATAGGGCTGTAAATGTTTTTTGTGTACCCATAAATAGCAAAACATTTTCCCTTTGTAGCAGAAAAAAGGCATCCCATATTTCCAGGCAGAAGTAATGTTTTTGTCCTGTGCAAGAATGAGAGAACGCAAAGCCAGCAGGCAGCTTTTAACAGGTTCAGACTTCTGCAAATAGAAATTATCGAGTTCGCTCATGCTGAATTACCTGATGGAAATTCCATTTCGCCTGGCTTCGCATTCATTGCAATAGAAATTCCCATCACAGCCCGTCACACCCGGGCAATCTGCCAGGCAGATATCATCTTTGTGTTGCCTGTAAAGTTTTGGATCGTAACAATTATTTTTGTCTTTACTACAGGAGTTCATCATGAAAAGAGAGGAGAAAATAATCGTCAGTATAAAAATTGAAAACAATTTAATGTTTGCCATGGTATTGGTTTTTTGTTTGTCGTTTTTGATTTTACGAAATGCTCTTATTCGTCGCTGATTTTTTGAACAGTAAATTTTTCACCTCTCGAAGCTTTATCAATCGTTAATGCGATGCGCCTTACTTTGGTTTCATCTGTTCTTGCACCGGATATCCAATCGGTAAATTGTTTTTTCACAGCATCCGAATAAGCCATAAAGTTCTTGTGCGCGGTTGGATCATCTTTCAGGCAAAGAATCAATTCGCGTGGTATTTCAGCCGGCGCACGATCTGCAAAAAGCACCACCTTTATCCAATCGCCCTCTTCTTTACGGATCTTTTTTCTGATTTCCGCTTTCACGGTTAAAAAAAGGCGGCCATCGCCCATAGGCATAAGCCTTACATTTTTTATTTCATAATCGTCAATATGTCCTCTCACTTTCACCCATCCGAACCGAACTTTTTTATCTTGTTTAATTCCGGGAATAATAGCGTAGGTCCATCCGCCTTTACCAGGGTATTTCTGAAGCAGGCATTTTTTATTGATCAATGGCTTTTCCATTATTCAGTTCGTTGAGTTCAATTCACGGGCATAATTAATCTGCTGTCACTTCAACTTCATCTTCGGCAAATGTCAGGACATAACCATTCGGATCAAGGATAGAAAATTCTGTTGCACCATAAAATGCTTTTTCAATTCCTTTTACAACTTCCACCTTGTCTTTTATTTCTTCATGTAATTTTCTCAATCCTTTTATTTCGATGTAAAATAAAAGCGAGCCACCATTTTCACGTTTGATCGCAGGCAATTCTTCTCCCAGGCTTTTAAATGACTGGAACATAAAACTTATTTTTCCGCATTTCATCATCACCCAATCCGGATCTCCCGCTTCAGGAACAGCTGCAAGAATTGAAAATCCCAGCTGTTTGTAAAATTCAATGGTCTTGTTTATGTCTTGTACAAAAATATTCGGTGTAAGTGAATCCATGATATTTAGTTTTAATTAATTTGCTTTTTATTTTTCATTTACAATAGGATACAATAAACGGAGCGCATTAAAAATAGCCTGGTGCGCAATTGTTGCATGGTCTTCTTGAGGTAAATAATCAAAATGAACAGTTACATTTTTACTTTTTGTCTGCATTAGTTTTTCTGCAAGCAAATTTGCGTCTACCTCCATTACATGCGGATCGGGCGATGGCGTAAGTCCTTCTTTTCCGACGCCAATATATACACCAGTTGTTTGCGGGAAATTTTCCAGTAAAACGGAGGAAGATTGATTTAACAACGAACCATTATCCCACCACAAACTCGGGCTGATAATGATGTACTTGTTAAACAGGTTTGGCTTCCTCATTAAAATTTCCGTTGCTAGAAGTCCGCCAAGCGATTGGCCGATAAGCATTCGTGACGTATTAGTTTTATAATTTTTATCAATGAACGGCTGCAATTCCTTTTCGATAAAAGATATAAATTTATCGGAATGGCCCGAAGTAGGAAAACGTTTTGCTTCCGCGTCAATCGTGCTTGGAAAAGTAAAATCTCTTTTACGGTCAACAGTTGCAATTCCAACCACGATAGATTTTGGAACACGGTTGATCCATGAAAAATTATTAAACTGGATGATACCTGTCACATGAATAAAATCTTCATCCGCAGATCCGTCAAGTAAATAGATCACAGCATATTTTGTAGTATCGCTGGCATTGTATCCTTCGGGCAGATAAATATTCAAAATTCGCGTTTCTGCTAACTCAGCCGATTTAATTTCGCGGATCTCACCAAGTACAAATGGTTTAATCGTTTCTTTCGCTGTGCTGGTTTTTACTTGTGAAAAAGCCGGAGAAAAAAACAGCAGCATTAAAATCAACGTAATTAATGGTTTCATTTGCCAGGATTAAGGTTTTATTTCTTGTGTATTTACTTTTATGTTTAGGCCTCAATTTCTACAGATCCATCACAATCTTTAAATTCTCTTTCAGCTTTTCCACTTGCTGCGCGTTCAGCTTACTGATCCGTTTTAAGAAACGCTTGTTGTCAATTGCCCGCACCTGGTCAACGAGTACGTCACTCTTTTTAGTCAGCTGATCCTTGCGCAAATGAACCCGCAAAATTTCCGCATCTTCAATAACATTAGAAGTGACAGGGCAAATTAATGTGGATGGATGATCCCCATTTAAAAGATCAGTTTGAATAATAACCACCGGGCGCACCTTTCCCGGCTCTGTTCCCGATTGAGGATTCAGATTAGCCGTCCAGATCTCAAACTGTTTCATGATCGTCCATCAGCTTTTCGAATTCAGCGAGTATTTCCATCGAATCTTTTCTTACCAGCTTCGATTCTTTTAATAATTGTTTTTTAAGGAGCCTGCGTTTATTAACCATGTTATAAATATTTAATGCTTCGTTTATATACCTGTTTCTTGCGACCTTCAGCTTATTAGCCATCGCATCTGTTTCACTGAATATTTCGTCGTCTAATTTTAAGGATAATGTTTTCATGGCTGTTTGCTTTACATAAAGGTATATACAAAAAGTATATACTGCAAACGAACGCGAAAAAAATCTGTAATGCAATCTGAAAAAATCAGCAGTCATAAAAATGGAGGATAAAAAATAAGAGAAAAAAATCCGGTCAGACCCTTCGAATAAACGCAGGCTCAAACCGGATTAATTAACCAAAATAAAAATTGAAAAGCGGCAACTAAAACCAATCAACCACGACAAAGAATTTTGCCGCCACTTTTCAAAATACTTGCTTCCTGAAAGCTCATTTTATCCGAGCTGCCCCAAATCTTATGCTTCTTCTAATTCAACCGCCGGCGTCTTTCCCGACAATACTTCGCGGATCTGTTTTTCAATACGATCCATCAAGTCAGGATTATCAATGAAGATCTGCTTCACAGCATCACGGCCTTGCCCGAGTTTAGTGTCTTCGTAGCTGAACCATGAACCGCTTTTCTTGATAATGTTGTGTTCAACACCGAGGTCAATGATCTCGCCGAGACGGGAAATACCTTCTCCGTAAAGAATATCGAATTCAGCCAGGCGGAAAGGTGGCGCTACTTTATTCTTCACCACTTTCACACGTGTGCGGTTACCCATTACAGCTTCACCTTCTTTGATCTGTGTCGAGCGGCGGATATCAAGTCGCACCGATGCATAGAATTTCAAAGCATTACCACCTGTAGTGGTTTCAGGGTTGCCAAACATTACGCCAATCTTCTCACGAAGCTGGTTGATGAAAATACAGCAGCAGCCTGTTTTGCTGATCGTGCCTGTGAGCTTACGCAAAGCCTGCGACATCAAACGTGCGTGCAATCCCATTTTAGAATCACCCATTTCACCTTCAATTTCTGCCTTTGGTGTAAGCGCGGCAACAGAGTCAATGACTATAATGTCAATCGCGCCGGAGCGGATTAAGTTTTCGGTGATCTCAAGCGCCTGCTCGCCATTGTCTGGCTGCGAAATAAGCAAGCTGTCGGTATCCACGCCCAAACGTTGTGCATAGAAGCGATCGAATGCATGCTCCGCGTCAATGAACGCTGCAATACCGCCGGCTTTCTGCACTTCTGCAATCGCGTGAATAGCGAGGGTTGTTTTTCCTGAAGATTCCGGTCCATATATTTCAATCACGCGGCCCTTCGGGTATCCACCAACTCCGAGCGCAATGTCGAGCGTTAGTGAACCGGTGGGAATAACCTCCAGCTGTTCCACTGGCTGGTCGCCCATTTTCATAATTGTGCCTTTGCCGTAAGTTTTCTCCAGCTTGTCGAGGGTAAGCTGAAGTGCCTTAAGCTTTTCTTTGTTTACTTCTTTTTCTTTGTCTTTCTCTTTGCTCATGATCGTAATAATTAGCGCGTGAATAAATAATGTTTAATAATTGATTACAGGACAAAAATAGAGTTTTGGGTAATATGTTCTACGTACTTAATTAAAACTTATTAACACAGCTTAATAAACACATCCTGTAAATGTTTTAATATGTTGATAATGAAAGTAATATGTTATTGTTTTAGTCACAATTATTTTTCATAAATATTAAGTTAGGCGCTATTTATGCTTCTTTGAAGGCTAAACTTCTGAATTTGAATGTCTGTTTCTTTTGGTATTTCTGCTCGCCGCCATGAATTCTTTCCGGCTTTTTTTGCAATCAACTTCTTCATAAAAGTAATTTACGGAGTAGGTAGAAAACCTGCAACTGATTAAGAAATTGTTTCAGCAGTACAAATTTAAGGAATAGGTGCCAAGGACTCTTTTAGGGAGCAGTGGCTTTTTCGTTTCTTATCAACAGTGCTTCCGGTCTTCCGTTACAAGTCCTCGCATGAAGTACGCTGCGCTTTACTTCATACTGTGGGCTTTCCACTTCACCCCGGGCTATTTAGAAATATTTTCAAACTTAACAACATTACAAAAAAAAGGCAGCCGCTCCCAAAATCAGGAAGCGGCTGCCTTTTAAAAAAACTGCACGGGTCTGTCTAGTCTCTTACAAACGAAATACGTTCAGTTGTACCATTTGCATACGATACTTCTACCGTGTACAAACCGGCAGCAAGTGTATCCACATTTACCTTATACAGGTTTTTACCCGTCGACTGTGCGTTCATCAGCACTTGTCCTGTCGAGTTAATAATGCGGATGGTTGGATTCAGATCCTGCTGCGCTTTAATGAACAATTCAGTGCTTGCCGGATTAGGGAATACCATTATTTTGTTCGATTCCTGTGGTGAAATATGATCACCCGCTTTCCTGGCCTCACTAGGCGGGTTTATAATAATCACACCTACATTCACATACTCGCAATAGGTTTCCTTACACTCATCAATCAGGTTACCTGCTGCATCATAAATGCAATAGTAAGCTGTGAGACAAACATAATAGAAACCAGGATTTGCATAAGCGTGAACCGGGTTCTGTAAGTTGGAGTAATTTCCATCACCAAAATCCCAGGCCCAATCACATGGAGATCCTGTACCTGTCGAATAGTCAATGAACTGAACATTCCAATGGCCAATATCCTGCCATTTGAAGTATGGGATTACCTGGCAAGGTGTTGTCGGAGAACAAGCAATTACCTGCTGACAAACCTGGTCGCAACAGCTCTGGCCGCTTGCACTTACTGCTGTGATAGTAAGACAAACTTTATAAGTTCCTGCCAATGCATACGTGTGTGATGGATTTTGCAATGTCGATGTTTGTCCGTCACCGAAATCCCAATAGTAGGATGTTACAGGCGTTGCACCGCTATTCGAACCAGAGAAGTTTACCGGGTTGCAACCTGTGGATGTAATCACCGCCTTAGCCACGCATGGAACTGCGCAGCTTGCCTGGTTACAATCATCCTGGTAATACAGTCCCATTAAACAGAAGTTGTAACAGTCGCCCTGGTTTTGAGTATTACCGAAAGTTGCCGTGTTTTGTCCTGCAAACACTGTTGTTGGCACATCCACAAAATTCCACCAGTCTTCCACAATCGGGAATGCAGGCATACCGTTGATGATGATACCCGAATTCAGCTGTTGCAAATCACCAAACGCTGCAAATCCGCGGGCGTTTGAAATGTTACCGGTCGGACAAGCTTTGAAATTGCTCATCGTTTGTGTGGTCGGCATGCCAATTTTTACAACCGTACCGTCCCAGATGGTAAGTGTTCCCTGAAAACCGGAATTTGTTTGTGTGTAGATCACAACCAGCGTTGCACCATCCACATCATTGGTATGTGTAGCCGCACCCGGATCAACAGGAAAACCGCTGATCAGGTAATTTCCATTTCCGGTCATTGCCGCAGTTACATCAGCCCTGTAGGTAAAAACACCTGCATAGCCCCAGCATTTATCCACATCTCCGCCAACAACAGTCATAGGAATGTTGAATGGAGTTGGTGTTGGATTGGTAACTGTAAGCGTTACCGGCACTCCGTTTCCTGATGCATCGCACCAAACGAATGCTTTTACAATTGTTGCGCCTGCAGGAATACCTGCAACTGTAAATGTTGCTGGTTGTGGCACACCATTCGTCGCCGGACAACACGAAGTAGACAAACGTTGTCCGAGCTTTTGTGTTGCCGTTGTGTAATTCAGTCCGCAGGCCGTGTACTGGTAAGCAGGTCCTAAAAAGGTGCTTCCATCCTGTGGTGTGTTCGGGTCAACCGGTCCTGCCTGTCGTGCTTCTGCACTTTGCGTCGACTTCGGATTGATGCCGTTTGCATTCGTCGTGCCGTCCTGCGCGAAGAGTTGCGTGGTACATAACAGGAAGAGTCCTGCCATGGTGCTGTAGATAGTTTTCATGAGATGTGTGGTTTGATGAGGTTCAAATGTATACCCTCCAAAACACAAAAGCAATAGTAATTAAATAAATAATTTATATATTAATAAATAATTAAAGTAGTAACATTATATGTAGAGGCATGTATGTGCCGTTTGCATGGCAGTCAGAAGTATGGTTATTTGTTTTATTTACCAGTTGGTAGCGATAATAATCAGGTTGTTTTAAAATACCCCATTAAGACATTATCACCACAAAGGCGCAGGGGCACGGTAAAGTTCCGGAATTGAAATTTATACTCCTGATCAAATCACCCGGTTACCAAGTCTCCCGGTCGCTAAATCCCTTCACGCGATCTCCCATCAGAAATATAGGTAATACTCTTTTGTCAGCTCTTTATACTCATCCGTATAATGCTGCGCGTTCAGGTTATCTTTTTCAATTATCAATGTTGATTCCGAAACCTGCGGCTTTGTAGTAAATCCAAATTGCATCAGCACACGCTTTTCGGGTTTTTCCGGAGTTGTTTTTACGCGTGTGAGTCTGCGCAAGTGCAACCCTTTTGCTGCTGCCAGCTCACGGAACAATTCTCCTTCTTTGGTGGGAAGTATCACATAAAATTTCCCTTCTTTCGAAAGGAGCTTCGATGCGCATTGAATAAGATCGGGGAAGGGCAGGAGCACCGTGTGCCGGGCTTTTGTGCGCGATGCTTCGGTGGCAGTTTTTGAATCGTTGAAATAAGGTGGATTGCTTACAATGAGATCATATTTCTCATCCTGCAACTTTGCAAAATCCTGCAGGGAAATGTGATGAACATGTACGCGGTCTTTCCACGGACTGCTTGCAACATTTTCTTTTGCTTCACCTGCGGCTACGTCATCAATATCGATAGCGTCAATTGTGCCGCCGCATTTCTGTGCAAGCATTAAAGAAATAATTCCTGTGCCTGTACCAATATCAAGTGCGCGCCTTACGCCGTATGTTTTCGCCCACGCACCAAGCAAAACTGCATCAGTGCCCACTTTCATGGCGCACTTTTCCTGGTGAATTATAAATTGCTTGAAAGCGAAACTTGTATTCGACATAAATGAGCTATGCCTAAGATACTAAAAAAAAGGAAGAGCAACGAATTACAAATCAAAACGAATATACGAATCCCGGAAAGAGACTTTTTTATTTCATTCGTATATTCGTTTTGATTTGTAATTAGTTTCTCAAATTAAATATCATCCGGCACATCTTCATCTTTTGAGAGATAAAGTTCAATCAGTCCTTCAGGCGAAGAAACGTATAATTTTTTCTCTGTACGATCAACTTTTTTTACCGCGCCTTCTGCAAGTGGTATCATCACTTCATCTTTGCCGTTTCTTATTTTTATCACCGGCTGCATCATACGATCTAAAATCTCTTCTGCAATTCCAACTACACCGAAGCGTTCGTCTATCACTTCATAGCCTACAATCTCATGGTAATAAAAACGTTTATCATCCAGCGGTGCCAGTTTTTCCAGCGGCAAAAAGACCGAACATTTCAGAATACCACGTGTATCATCAGGCTTGTCTATTCCGTCCAGTTTCACTGTTAACGAGCTGCCGTTAAGTTTTGTTGCTTTCACGAAAAAAGGAACAAGCGATCCATGCATTTCAAGAAAAAGTGAATCCAGTTTTTTGTAACGCGACGGATCATCCACGTCTATTTCAATGACCACTTCGCCCTGCACACCCGACGCACGGGCGGTGTAACCTAACAAGAAACAATTATTTTTTTCCACAGCCAAAAGTACCCGATTTAATTTTTATTCTCACTGGTAATATTCATAAACATACCTTCTGTAACGCTTATTCACTACGGAAGAAATCAATAAGCCATTTTGATCATATACATTTTCAAAATACGATCCAGCTGTTTTTTCCATTTTTGAACTGTAATGCGCCCAGCCGGTTTTGTGATGATTACCGTCGAAATAATGCTCCCACATATCTGTCATTTCATTATTCTGAAAACGTGCTTCCGAAATTCTGTTGCCTGCATCATCGTATTGGTAAATAAAATAAAAATAGCAGCTTCCATCGTTATTGTAGCGCGTCATTTTTACTGCCTGGTTTTTCGCGTTGAATTGAAAGCTGTCAAGGAAAAAACTGTTCGGGTAGTTGTCTCCGTTCAGCAGCCATTTTTCTGTGATCCTGTTTCCTTTGTTGTCGTAAGAATAATACCATGCTTCATCATTTTTCTTTTTCGATAGCGGTTTATTTCCTTCATAGGTATATGTAAACGTATTCATGAATGGTTCTTTATTATAGAACGAGATATCACTCACAACATTTCCAAAACTATCGTATTCAAATTGGTGATAATACGCATCATGCATCCAGCCAAAATGGAAATACGAATCGATCAGCAGGCCGGTTGTATCATAACTATCTTTTGAAATAAGCGTCTCATTCCGGCAGGGAGCATTTGTTTTGCGGTTACATTCATACATCGTCACCGATTTCACTTTATTGCTGCAATAAAGATTACGATCTGCATTTTTATCCGGGTTCAATTGCGCATTTGCAGTGAACGTGAAAAAGAAAACGAAAAGAATAAAAACCTGTTTCATTGATGCGTTATTACGGATGAAATGTATGCTGCAATTCTCCTTGCTTATTTTACACCAAAATATTTCCGCACAGCTTTTATATAATGCGCTCCGGGATAAACATTTTGTTCCGCTTTCATCGGGCGTCCCGTACCGGTTAATATGATGCCATAATTTACGGTGTCGCGGTCAATGGTAAACGGGCATTCTTTACAGTCCATTACTTTAATAAACCTGCGCGTGGAAATCATTGCCTTAATTCCTTTAAAGCTTTTATTGCCAATGATCGTATCAATCGTCATAGAAGAAGCATAACCGAAATCCGCATCCGCATCGTAAATTCCCGATTGCAGCTTTTCAGAATAGCTTGCAAAACGTGTTGAATCGGGGCGGAGAAAAATTATCCAGTCACCAAGCACAACAGCAGTATCCGATAAATGTGTCAGCACCAGTTTTGTCGAGTCCGCCGGATTAACCACATCCGTATGATCCTGCGGCAATGGAGGAGCAACAGTATCGGGCAAAGAATCAGCATCCGTTTTTTCATCCGCACCGCAGCCGAATGCGAGCATTGAAATCAATAAAGCGCCAAAAATTCTTTTCATACTTAAAAACGTGATTTGCCCTGCAAAAGTACAGAATGCCGGTGTGTTCTCGTCTTCGCTCGAACAAACGGGCTGAATTTTCACTTATTTGTTGTGAGGGTTGAATCAGAAAGATTCCCTTGTTCAATGAACAACGGCTTATGGTCTTCCGTTCCTCTTTTCGGTTTGTTCGGGATCATGAATGATCAATTTTGCCCGTTTGATCGAGCTCATAAATGATCAATTTTGCCCGTTTGTTCGAGCTCATGAATGATCAGTTATTCCCGTTTGTTCAGGCTCATGAATGATCAGTTTTGCCCGTTTGTTCGAGCTCATGAATGATCAATTATTCCCGTTTGTTCAGGCTCATGAATGATCAGTTTTGCCCGTTTGTTCGAGCTCATGAATGATCAGTTTTGCCCGTTTGTTCGAGCTCATGAATGATCAATTTTGC
>JBDSHN010000015.1:0-32108 GCA_039918435.1 Bacteroidia bacterium
AAGAATGGTGACGCAGAAGCTGGTTGCGGAATAAGAAAATTAATTGAAAAGCAAAAATGGCCGCTGATTATTCTGCGGCCATTTTTGCTTTATGTTGTTCGCAAGAAATTATTTTGATTTAAATCCAACAAGCACAGAAACACAACCTGTTGCTGTTCCATTCCCGGTTTCATTTTTGCCAGCATTTACAACCACTTTCAGTTCAGTGGTTGTTTTTACTTTGAAATCCCACACATCCGTATTGTTATGCTCCTTGCTGTCGAAAATGACTTTACCATTCATATCGCTTACAACAAAAGTTACATTTTCAAGTGTTTCTTCTGCGCAGATCAATATCCGGTAATCCTGCCCCGAATAAAAAGTAAGAGTGGATTCCATTTTGGCGCCTTCTTTCAATGGAACAGTGTTCATCTGCCCGTTGTGAATGAAAGGTGCAATTTTAGGAATGCATTTTTTTCTTACCCAGGTTTTGCTGCACTGTGCAGCTAAATCTCCAATAAGTGCAAGAGAAAAGACAGATGCTAATAGAATTGAACTTCGTGTATAACGCATAGTAATGGGGTATTCAGCACACTTTCAGAAAACGTGCCAAACTATTTGTACGACGAAGAAAGCGTAAAGTTTCAGTTCCCGTTTACTATGCCGTTGCGGATACTGCTTACCTGGTTAAGGATATTCTTGAATTCAAGCGCATTCAAGCTCACTGTTGGGATTGAAGTTTCATCGCCGATTGTTGTTACGCCGGTTTCGGAATCGGTAGTTGCTACAGGCGAATTTACCGGCTGCTTCGGAATTGCATCAAAAAGAATTTTCAGCTTTTTCAATTCAATTGAAATCGGTTCAACATCAGGATGATTTTGTTTGTCGAGCAATACGATAAGCTTATCAAGCGAAGAGCGTTGTTCGGCGATGCGAATGCGGATTTCATTGCTGTTGGTTTCTTCTGCAACCTTGCACGCAAGATATAATCCTTCGATCCATCCGCCGGCAATCATCAATGCGGAAGCCTGCGGCTGATGATTTTCATGCAATAGCGCATCACAATCCCAATACGTGTCAGTAATAATGCTCAACACACTGTCACGATTATTCATATTCGCTTCGAGGCGTTTATTTCGGTCGGGGCTGAATGCTGAAGAAACATGCAATGCATCAGCAAGTTTTCCGGTGCAGTCCATATACACCATTGTTTCTCCGTGCTGGTCGAAAATTCCGGCAAAAGAAAGATCAGTTCCATAAATACCAAGGTTAAGCGCGCGCGATGCAGTAGTGGAGTAGCGCGAAACATTCTGTGGCGGACTCAGTAGATCTGCATTGTATTTTGCACCGGCATCTTTTAAAAGTCCGGCAGTTTCAATCGGTGAAGGCACGTAAACAAAAACATTCTCTGCTGAAACGACTTCCTGGTTCACGTCAATCGTTCCAGAACCTGTATCGTTTGCAGGATCTTCATTAGAATCAGCGCAGCTTATTAAACAGCACAGAACTGCGAAAAAAATAATTGTGGGAAAAAAGCGCTTTTGCATAAATCAGGTTGGGTCGTCAAAGATACTCTATCTATAACGGATTGAGTAGTAGTTTAGATACGCTTGTAAGCAATATTTTTAACAAAAGCAGATTGCCTTTGATATGAAGTGTTGAGCCGCGTGTAAGCGGCTCGCAGATTTTCGCAGATTACGCAGAGATGCCGCGGATAATTTTTTCGCTGCCTCCTGCTCCTTTTTTCGCTGCCTCTTAGTTTTGTGGTGAGGCCGCGTGTAAGCGGTTCGCAGATTTTCGCAGATTACGCAGAGATGCCGCAGATAATTTTTCGCTGCCTCCTGCTCCTTTTTTCCCTGCTGCTTAGTTTTAAGGAAATCTCTCCTCCCACCTTTTTCCTGCCGCCTGTCTCCTTTTTTTCCTGCTTCCTTTTTTTAATGTGCTTCCAACCACGTCTTCCCAATACCAATTCCAACTTCTACAGGAACTTCCAGCTTCAATGCATTGATCATTGCTTCCTCAATAACCGGCTTAACCAATTCAACTTCATTTAGTGGAACATCAAAAACCAATTCATCATGAACCTGCAGCAGCAATTTTGTTGCGAAATTATTTTTTATCAAAGCAGCCTGCACATTGATCATCGCTACTTTAATCATATCCGCTGCCGTTCCCTGGATCGGTGCATTGATGGCGTTACGTTCTGCAAAGCCGCGGACTACTCCGTTGTTGCTTGTGATGTCGCGTAAATATCTTCTTCTTCCGAGCATCGTTTGCACATATCCGTATTCACGTGCAAAGTTGATCGTGTCGTCCATGTATTTTTTCACGCCGGAAAATTCGCGGAAATAATTATCGATCAGTTCTTTTGCTTCACCTCTTGAAATGCTGAGATTTTCGGCAAGGCCAAATGCACTCTGACCGTAAATAATTCCAAAGTTGACGCTCTTCGCTTTATAACGCATTTCTTTCGTCACTTCTGCTTCAGGAATTCCATAAACGCGCGCAGCAGTTGCAGTATGAATATCTTTTCCGTCGCGGAATGCTTCGCTCATATTTTTATCGCCGCAGATAGAAGCAACAATACGAAGCTCAATCTGCGAATAATCGGCGCTCAGCAATACATGATTTTCATCGCGCGGAATAAATGCTTTGCGGATTTCTCTGCCACGTTCAGTACGTATAGGAATATTCTGAAGATTCGGATTATCCGAACTCAAACGGCCAGTTGCAGCTACTACCTGGTTGTAGGAAGTATGGATGCGACCTGTTTTTTCATTCACCAATTCAGGAAGCGTATCGATGTAGGTGTTTTTTAATTTCACCATCTCGCGGTATTCCAATATCTTTTCAATGATCGGATGTTTCTTCGTCAGCTTTTGTAAAATATCTTCACCGGTTGCATATTGACCGGTTTTGGTTTTTTTAGGCTTCTCTGCAATTTTTAATACTTCGAATAAAATATCTCCTACTTGTTTCGGTGAAGAAATATTGAATGGCGTTCCTGCTAATTTTTGAATCTCATCGTCAATAGCAAGAATTTCTTTTTCAAGCTGTGCGGATTGTGCTTTTAATGTTTCCGAATTGATCGCGATACCTTCGCATTCCATGGCACCAAGCACAGGCACAAGTGGCATTTCTACTTCATCAAAAAGTTTTTGTGCATTCGCTTCTGTCAGTTGTGGTTCAAAAACTTCCATCAGCTGCCAGGTGATATCTGCATCTTCAGCAGCGTATTCCAGGATCTTTTCAACCGGAACATCGCGCATCGTGATTTGATTTTTCCCTTTTTTTCCGATCAGCGTTTCAATGCTTACAGGCGAATAATTCAGATACGTTTCTGCCAACACATCCATGCCATGACGCATATCAGGATTGAGCAAATAATGCGCGATCATCGTATCGAACATTTTGCCCTTTATTTCAATGCCGTATTTTTTCAGCATGTTCATGTCGTACTTTATATTCTGCCCGATCTTCGTAGTTGTATCATTTGCAAAAAGCGGCTTGAATTCATCCACTGTCTTTTGCGCTTCGATCTGATCAGCAGGAACAGGCACATACCATCCTTCATGACTTTTCCAGCTGAAAGAAAATCCAACCAGTTCTGCATTCAGTGTATTCAGTCCGGTTGTTTCTGTGTCAAAGCAAAAACGATCCAGCTTAAAAAGTATATCAATGAGCTCTTTCCTTTTTTCAACTGTGTCCGCGAGGAAATAGTGATGCGGAACAGTTTCGATGGTTTGGTAATTTGTTTTTTCAGCTATTGGCGCATCTTCCACATCATTGCCGGTATGTCCGAAAATATCCATTTGTCCTGCAATGGTTTTTTTCGACGGACCATCTTCGCCCAATGGTTTTTCTTCGCCTTTTGGTAATTCTTCTCCAAGTAAAGTCACTGCAAGCCTGCGGAATTCCAATTCGGTAAAAAGCTCTTTCACTTTTTCGCGATTGATTTCCTTGTAGCGTAATTGTTCTTCATCCAACGGAACAGGAGCATCAGTAATAATTTTTGCCAGCATACGCGACATGATCGCCGCATCTCTCCCTGCTTCTACTTTTTCTTTCAGCTTTCCTTTTAATGTGTGTGTATTCGCAAGCAGATTTTCAACTGTTCCGTATTCTTTGATCAATGCCAGTGCAGTTTTTTCGCCGACACCTTTTATTCCCGGAATATTATCAACGCTGTCGCCCATCAAACCAAGAATATCAATTACCTGGTCGGCGCGTTCAATTCCGTATTTCGCTTTAATTTCGACGATGCCGAGCTTCTCAGGAGGTCCGCCTTTGTAGCCTGGTTTGTAAATGAATATTTTCTCCGATACCAGCTGACCGAAATCTTTATCGGGTGTCATCATGAACGTATGAAAATCATTTTCCTCTGCGCGTTTAGCAAGTGTGCCGATCACATCATCCGCTTCAAAACCGTCGAGTTCAATAGCAGGAATATTAAGCGCCTCAAGCAAACGGTAGATATACGGAATAGCCTTTGCAAGGTCTTCTGGCATTTCCTGGCGGTGTGCTTTGTATTCAACAAATTCGGTATGACGGTGAGTCGCTGCAGCAGTATCAAAAACAACAGCGATATGCGTAGGCTGTTCTTTTTTGATCACGTCAAGAAGCGTATTTGTAAATCCAAAAATCGCGGAAGTATTGAGTCCCTGTGAATTAATGCGCGGGCTATTGCTGAACGCGAAATAAGCGCGGTATATAAGCGCGTAAGCATCGAGGAGAAAAAGCTTTTTTGTCATTGGGAAGGTGTCTTTTTTTGCGGGAAACGAAGTTACGGAGGAAAGGGGCAGGAAAGAAGGGGCAGGAGGCAGGAAAAAATATTTTTAGAAATTATTTTGAAATCAAATTATCCTGTCGCCCGTCTCCTTTTTGACTGCTCCTTTTTTCAAAATACCAAACGGCCGGTTACATTACTGTACCCGGCCGTCGGCGGAAACTACACTAGGGAAATCTTAACGTGAACCCTGCAGGGAGCCGTTTTGTATTTCATACCAGGTATTGTATTCATCACAAACCTGTTTCATTTCTTCAACGTCATATTTTTTATCATCGTTCTGAACGCGTGTTACAAGTTCGGAATTATCAGACATAAGTTCGCCGATTGCTTTTTTGAACTTCGCTGATTTCGCTTTTTGCAATGAAGAAGCGCCATCATTTTTTTCGATGTAATATTCTGATTGAACAATTACATCAGGGCCTCTTTGTATTTCGAACTGCCATTCGTAAAGATTTACACGGCCAAAAGAAATGACTTTAAGAAATTGCATTTCGCCATCCACTTTACGGGCAACGAATTGCGTGTTTTCAAACCCGTATTCTTTTACCTGGTCGGGCTTGTACATTTTTGTTGCTTCACCTTGCTTCAATGCAACTTTCTGAAACTGCGGAAGTTCTTTTTTAGTGTTTACGCGAATTTCACCTTTAACAGAATCGCCTGAAAGAAGGATCACATACCCGCTTTTATAAACTGTTTCAGCATGAACAGAAGCGATCGTGCCGGTAGAAAACAGAAGAAGCAAAGAGAAAAGTTTTTTCATTGTAGAGGGCGTTATACGAGTGGGTTATGGGTTCGTATTTTTCAGGAACCCAAAGAAAACGCATAATGACCTGAAATGAAAGTGGATGTGAATATCTCTGCCTGAATGTTGAAAAGTCGGAGTACGAATTACGAATGCGTCGAATAGTTACGAATTGATTTTGAATAATATACTCTTTGATTAGTAACTATTCGGCACATTCGTAATTCGTACCCACAGGATCATTTCACTTCACTAAAAGCTACATCTCATTATATATCACATCCACCAAAACTTCTCCCACAGTTCTCAATGTTGAAGGCTCAATCACTTCCATATTATCTTTTGTGGTGTGATGCCACGATGGATAACGGTTGGATTGCATATCGTAATGCACTATATCGATGGTGGGGATTCTTGCAATCTGGTTGACGTAAAGATGATCATCAACCGTGCGCTGAATTTCCTGGTTGATGAAAGTAGAGCTGTAGCCTAAACGCGCAGCCGATGACCATACTTTTTCAATTACCTGCGGTGCGTAATACATGCCTTGTCCTTCTTTCGGGAATGTGGCATTTTTTCCGCCGACCATATCAAGCAAAATTCCAAAACGCGCGGTGTAATCTTTCGGCATATTCTGCGCCCAGTATTGTGTACCAAGGCACCAGCTTTCCTGAGCGCCACTGTTTAATCCGCCGTCTTCTGCATCGGAGAATAAAAGATCAACGCCGATGTTCGGGTCTTTTTGCTGCAGGATTCTTGCGAGCTCAAGCAATACTGCTGCACCGCTTGCGCCATCGCTTGCGCCGTCAAATGGATTTTTTCGCAATTCACTATTTTCATCGTCATCTGCAAATACACGCGTGTCCCAATGTGCGAGCAGCAAAATGCGCTCTTTACGTTCCGGATGAAACTGTGCGAAAATATTCATGATCGGAACCATTCTTCCGTCGATCGCTGTTGTGCCGGAAGTAAGCTGTGGTGTAACGGTTAAGCTGTATGATTTTAATTTGCTCAGAAAATATTCATAGCATGCGGTATGCGCTTTTGTATCCGGAATACGCGGACCAAAATCTACCTGCGTCTTTACAAATGCAAAAGCGGAATCGCCATTGAATTGCGGACCGGTGACGCGCGCTTTCGGTGGATTTGATGTAGAATCGTCAACCGGCTTCGTATCATCCGAACAGCTCGTACAACTTCCGAAAATAACGAGGAAAGAAAATAAATAAATTAAATTTTTCATGTGAATTTATGTTCCGTGTTTGGGTATTTTACTTTTATTTTTCCTTGAACATTGTTCATTGTTGATTTGGCATTGAACATTCTTGCGATGTGAAATATCTTCGATAGAAATAACAAACAATGTCAAACAAACAATGAAAAATTAATTTTTTAACCCGAAACCCGAAACTAAAGTTATGATTTGATTTCCCAGCCTGTTCCTTCTTTGCCATCTTTTAACACGATATGCAGTTTTGCAAGTTCATCGCGCACAAGGTCGGAAGTGGAGAAATCTTTTTTGCTTCTGGCATCCGCACGCATTTTAATGATCAGCTGCATCAATCCGTCGGTAACTTCTCCTGCGCTTTCCATCACATCATCTTTCAATCCGAGAATATTGTTTACGAATGTTTTGAGCAATGATTTTAATGCATCAAGATCATTCGCATTCAAAGTTTCTTTCCCGTCATTGACAGAATTAATTATCCGCACTGCGTCGAACAATTGCGCAACAAGCACGGGCGTATTAAAATCATCATTCATTGCATCTTCACATCGTGTTTTTAATGCAGCAACATCGTATGATGATTTATCTGACGCTTTTAATTTATCAAGCAGGCGTATGGCTTCCATCAATTTGCGAAAACCTTTTTCAGCTGCTGTAATCGCTTCATTCGAAAAATCAAGCGTGCTGGAATAATGCGTCTGCATCATAAAAAATCGGAATGTCATTGGCGAATATCCTTTATCCAGCACAGGATGTTTGCCGCCCAGCTTTGCCTGCGATGGAGTTGCTCCCGGTGAATCAGCAGCTAATGCCCGCCCGGTGAAAAGCTCCACTGGCAAAAATGAATTGTTCAGCGACTTCGACATTTTCTGTCCGTTCACCGTAAGCATATTCGTATGTATCCAGTATTTCACCGGTGCCTGCCCGCAACATCCGACGTTCTGCGCAATTTCATTTGTATGATGCGTTGGAATCAAATCCATTCCGCCACCGTGAATATCAAATGTTTCGCCAAGATATTTTTTACTCATAGCAGAACATTCAATATGCCAGCCTGGAAAACCTTCGCCCCAAGGTGAATTCCAACGCATGATGTGTTCCGGTTTTGCTTTTTTCCATAATGCAAAATCGTATGGGCCGCGTTTTTCTTCTTGTCCGTCGAGTTCGCGTGTATTGCTTCCTTGGTCTTCCAGCACACGACCGGAAAGAATGCCGTAATTATTTTCTTTCGCGAATTTTTCTACGTCAAAATAAACAGTGCCATCTACTATGTAAGCGTAGCCTCTTTTGAGAATATCTTCCGTCATTTCAATTTGCTCAAGAATATGACCTGTAGCAGAAGGTTCAATGCTTGGCGGCAATGCGTTGAACATACCCATCACTTCATGAAAGCCGAATGTGTAACGTTGCACAATTTCCATCGGCTCCAGTTTTTCCATACGCGCTTTTTTCGCAATACGATCTTCACCTTCGCCCTGCACTTCGTCTACAAGATGGCCAACGTCGGTAATGTTGCGTACATAACGCACTTTGTAGCCAAGATGCATGAGATAACGGAACATAACATCAAAGGAAATAAACGTGCGGCAGTTTCCTAAGTGAACATCGCTGTAAACCGTAGGGCCGCAAACGTACATGCCTACGAACGGTGCGTTGATGGGCTTGAAAAGCTCTTTCTTACGTGAAAGTGTATTGGTGATATGAAGTTGTGACATAGTTGCAAAAGACGATAAAGGCGGCTTAAGGCAAAGTTAGCAGACAATTACAAATAAAAGATTACAAAGTAGCTCCGTTGCGTTTGATTACTGGAAGCGCTTGCAGGACAAAAACAGGGCTGAAGATGGCTTTTATTGAAGCACAGGTATAGCGCATAGATTCAGGCTAAAGCCATTTTACCATTACAATGGTTCTGAGCTGAAGCATCGGGCTATTGGTCTGGAGAATTATAATGCCATTACTCAGGCATTGGATGCAAGGATTCCCTTGCTACCATTTCATTTCCACCTTTTCAATACGCAGAATCGTTTCTCCGGGTTTTCCCGGAGTGCCTTTCATTCCTTCTGCGCCGATGTATCCGTTGTTGCCGTTTTTTTTGCTTTGCATCAGGTAAGCGCCATTTCCTCCCCAGCCTGCAAGACCACCATTACCGGGCTTACCAGGTTTTCCTCCGCTGTTGTCCGCATTGATTTTATCTTTCCATTGCACCGCAGAGGAATCGATATGAATAATTGCTATTCCGCCATTGCCACCCAATCCTCCGCGTCCACCATTACCACCAATGCCACCATCACCTCCGTTACCAGTAGGATTATAAGTTGAATCGGTTTTCAAATCGATGTAATGTATGCCGTACTTATAATATTCCGAATTGTAACGATCGATTTCAGGAGTTACCGTGGTATACAAATAAGAAGCACCCGCACCATCAACACCATTTTCACCGTCGCCTCCATTGCCTCCATCGCCACCATCGCCACCACTGACATCAACGAGCAGTGAGCCGCCATCAGGATCAACATAAAAATTCAGCTGTGCATTATTACAATGATTGATTACAAGCACGCTCATCATTTTTTTATTCTCAACCGTAATTGCTTTTACGTACACATCTGCGATGCATCCATCTTGTCCTGTGCCTCCATCGCTTCCTGCTTGTCCACGACGTCCATCATAAACATGAAATTGCTTCGTTGTATCAAGCCGGTGAAGCGCTGCTCCTGTAAGACCATTAATTCCGCCTGTTCCTTTTTGTCCTTTACAATCGGCGATGAATTTTGCTTTGTACGTAAATGGTAATTCAAGATTTTGTTTTAAACCCGGGTAAGCAATTGGAATCACCGAAATTGTAAAATGGCTTCCTGCATTTCGCGGATCGGCTTCAAGCGTTACCATGCCATTATCAAATGTTCCGCCCATAACAGTAACGGCATAACTGTTCCAGTTTACGAATCCGGATAAATTCCGTGTTTTTAATTCTTTGCCATTAGAAATAACAGCAACTATACCGAGAGGAAATGATGCGCCAGGAAAACAGATAGTGCTGTCAGGAATAACGAGAAGAATTTTACTTATTCGATAATTACGCAGCTGATCGGTTGTGAAATCTGTATAAGGATCTACAGTATTTTTGTGGAAAATATTGCAGGATGGCACAAATGCCAGCAGGAAAAGCAGCAACAGGAAAGGTCTGACGGAAGCTATGTGGAATGTTCGAAAATTCATGCAACTTAAATATAGCAAATCTGCTGCTGAAAAGAAAGGCTTTTAACTAAAAGACTAAAGACCATTAGTAAGCGGTGGACTTTTTTTAATGCCGAATTTAATCCCGGCCACCAGCACATCGTCTACCTGGTCGAGTTGTCCTTTCCACTTTTCAAAATCTTCAGCAAGTTCTTTTCCTTGTTGCTGCGCTTGTTGGGGATGTAACTGGAAAAGCAATTCTTTCAGGCGGGAATATTTATATTTTTTTCCCTGCGCACCACCGAACTGATCAGCATAACCATCTGTAAAAAGATAAACAGCTTCAAGTCCTTCAAGCGGAATAGTATGAACTGTGAAAGGTTTTAATTCACCTTCAAAGATTCCAACGGGCTGGCGATCGCCTTTGATCTCTTTTATGCTGCCGTTTTGTACATAATATAATGGATTATTTGCGCCTGAAAATTTCAACACATCGTTTTCCTCATCGATTGCACACAATGAAATATCCATTCCATCCTTCACGCCCTGCATGGAATAGGAAGCCAGGTCATCCGTTTCTTTTTGTCCTTGCCTGAGTGATGCAACGATATTTTTTGAAAGATGATACAGAATTTCTCCCGGATCGGTGAAGTGTTTTTCTTTTACCACTTCATTGAGCGCGGTATTTCCAATGAGCGACATAAACGCGCCGGGCACACCATGGCCTGTGCAATCTGCCGCAGCCACTAATTTTATGTTTCCGCTTTTTCCGATCCACCAAAAATCACCGCTTACAATATCGCGGGGACGGAAAAAAATAAATGATTCAGGAAACAATTCGCGGATCTCTTCCTGCGTAGGCATCACTGCGCGTTGAATGCGTTTTGCGTAGGTGATGCTGTCAACAATATCACGGTGCTGCTCTTCGGCTATTTTCTTTTGCTGCGTAATTTCATTCTTCTGCTGTTGAAGCTGCACATTGCTTCGTTTCGATTTTGTAGCATTCAACCAGATCACGACAACGAGCATCAGCAGAAGACCAATTGCAACACCCATGAAAATGTTCCGCCGATCCTGCAGCTCATTTTCTTTTGTCAGTGATTCATTCGCGCGTAAATTTCTTTCGGAATCGAATTTTGCATTCAGTTCATTGATCTGTTCATTGTTCTTCTCGTTGAAAAGACTGTCGTTGATGTTATAATAGCTTTTAAAATATTCAAGCGATTTTTTATAATCACCGATCGCTTCGTAGGTTTCTGAAAGCCCTTCATAATTTGCTTTCATTTGTTCGCGATAATCAAGCGCAAGGGCAATCTGAAGTCCTTTGTTGAAATAATAATCTGCTTTCTGGTAATCCTTTTGCGAGAGATACAGCATACCAACATTATTGCAAATTAGTGAAACACCATTTTTATCTCCGATCTTTTCTCTTATGTTCAATGCACGGTCATAAAATTCGAGCGCCTTCGGTACATCTTTTTTTTCTTTATAAAGGTTTGCGATGTTATTCAGGCAAACTGCAATGCCGCGTGGATTCTCTGCTTTCGTAAACATATCGAGCGAGCGGAGATAATGATCCATGGCTTTCACTGTGTCTGCCATATCCAGGTAAGTATTTCCAATGCGTGCAAGCGAATTTGCGATGCGTGCCTTTTCACCTGTTTCGGTATAAAGCTTAAGCCCTTTTTCTTCATAACGTAAAGCGTCTTTATAATTCTTCTGGTCATTATAAATCACGCCGATGTTCAGGTAAGAATTGGCGGCCTCAGGTTTATTCTTTTCCCCGATGTTCGAAGCGAGCGATTGATTGTAAGCAACAAGCGCTTTTGCATAATCGCCTTTCTCGCGGTAAATAAACCCAAGACGGTTCATGGCCCACAATACATTTGTGCTGTCGGCGCTCTCACGTGCCAGCTGAATCGCCTGGTTGAATATTTTAATCGCGCTGTCGCTTTCTCCGGAATAAAAAAGTCCGAAAGCAAAATTGTTCATTGCTTCTGCCTGTCCGCGCTTATCATTTCTTTTGATGGCGATTTTCTGCGCCTCATCCGCGAAGTACATCGACGATTTATTATCGGAAGAAGAAAGCCGTGCGCTGTATTCATTACACAAGCGAAATTTCGCAGTATCCGAAGATGTTGCAAGAATGATTTTTTTCAACGAATCATTTTGTCCGCACAGGAATGCAGGGAAAATAACGGACAGCAGAAAAAAATGTAACGCAGCTTTCACGGAGGGTTATGCGATTATTGGAAAAATTTCGTGGTATGAAGATAAGAAATGTGGCGTGACAGGCACCTTATCGGCCAATATGACTGACTAAAAAACGAAGCCCTTCGTCACGTCTTTGAAGTGTTTGATCGAATTGTGGCATCCTGCGCATAAGCTGACATGGTACGGCGACCAGGTTACATTTACGCTTTCTTAAAACATTGGCACCCTTCTTCTTTCGGTAGGGTATTCGCCGATGTTGGTTTCTGAAATGATGCGAAGGTAATCTTCGTAGTTTTTTGATTCATTCGCTTTCGAACAATGAAACTGGTAGTAGGTGGTTGCTCTTTTTTTATAAGAATAAATGTCGGGAGATTTAAAAGCATAAAACACCCACAAGAAGGGTTGTAGTAAGATCAGAAAAAACGGAACGTACGAAAGCATATCAAAGATGTCGCCCGCATCATAATACTCCATCGCTTTAAGGCTAAACTCAATAATGATCAGGAGTATACCGATGCCCAGCAGGATAAGAAATCGTTTCCACCTGAAGCGGTGCGGATTTACCTGTTTTTCGAATTCCGGTTCCGCCTTCTTTACAAAATTTTCTAAAAACTGATCCACGTCTTTCCTGACCTGTTTATATTCCTTTTCCGTCATTGGTGTTTTTGCCGGATGTTTGATGTCGGAGTTGGTGTATTCGTATTCGTAACTGACAGAACCCATTGATCAATATTTAGTAATTGGAGAATTGAAATAAAAAAAGGAAATCAGTAAGTGAAATAACCACGCGGTTACCAAACAAAAGCCCTTCCATTTTTCAATGAAAGGGCTTAGCAAAATAAATTTACCCCAAACAAACCTTCTTGTTTAGCTTCCGCAAGCTTCGCATGATTCCGGATCATCGAGTGAGCAGGTCATTTGCGCTTTTGCTTCTTCTAAGGTTACAACAGTGTCAAGAACAACTGCTTCAACGTGTGGTTGTGTCAATGCAGCCTGGTCAACAGTAAATTTGATTGCATCAGCTGCAGCTTTTGTACGCAGGTAGTACATTCCTGTTTTGAGACCTTTTTCCCATGCGTAGAAATGCATAGAAGTAAGTTTCGCAAAGTTTGCACTTGGAACAAACAGGTTGAGTGATTGCGACTGGCAAATGAAAGCGCCACGGTCGGCAGCCATATCGATCAATGCGCGCTGAGGAATTTCCCACACGGTGCGATACAGATCTTTGATGTTCTGCGGAATTTCAGGAATGTCCTGAACGGATCCGTTTGCACCGATAATTTTATTTTTCAGGTTGTCATTCCACAAACCGAGTTTCACGAGATCTTTCAGAAGATGTTTGTTCACTACAACGAATTCTCCTGACAATACACGGCGTGTGTAAATGTTTGAAGTGTAAGGTTCGAAACATTCGTTGTTGCCGAGAATTTGTGAAGTGGAAGCAGTTGGCATCGGAGCAAGCAGGAGTGAATTGCGTACGCCGTGCTCTTTTACTTCTTCTTTCAGAATATCCCATTCCCAACGTGAGCTTGGTGTAACGCCCCACATGTCAAACTGAAAAATTCCTTTTGATACGGGTGAACCTTCAAATGTTTCATAAGGCCCGTTGATCTTCGCAAGGTCTTTTGAAGCGGTCATGGACGCATAATAGATCGTCTCATGAATCTCTGCATTTAATTTTCTCGCTTCATCACAATCAAAAGGAAGACGAAGAAGAATGAATACATCTGCTAATCCCTGGATGCCTAAACCGATCGGGCGGTGACGCATATTTGAAACGCGCGCTTCAGGAACCGGGTAATAATTTCCGTCAATGATCTTGTTCAGGTTTTTTGTAACGTGATAAGTTACATCGAACAAGCGGTTGTGATCAAATGCTCCTTCATTAACAAAACGAGGTAATGCTAATGAAGCAAGGTTACACACTGCGATCTCATCTGGTGAAGTGTATTCGATAATTTCTGTACAGAGGTTGGAAGATTTAATTGTTCCAAGATTCTGCTGGTTGCTTTTTCTGTTTGCCGCATCTTTGAAAAGCATGTACGGGTTTCCTGTTTCAATCTGCGATTCGAGAATTGCGAACCAGAGATCCTGCGCTTTAATCTGCTTGCGGAATTTTCCTTCTGCTTCGTAGCGGGTATACAGCGCTTCGAATTCAGCTCCCCAGCAATCAGAAAGTCCCGGCGCTTCATTCGGGCAGAACAACGACCAGTCGCCATTTTCTTTTACACGCTGCATGAAAAGATCGGAAGTCCACATTGCGGTGAACAGATCACGCGCGCGCATTTCTTCTTTTCCGTTGTTCTTACGCAGATCGAGAAATTCAAAAATATCAGCGTGCCATGGCTCGAGATAAATTGCGAACGAACCTTTACGCTTTCCACCTCCCTGGTCAACATAACGTGCAGTGTCATTGTATACGCGCAGCATCGGAACAATTCCGTTTGATGTGCCATTTGTTCCTTTGATATAAGAACCCGTTGCGCGGATATTGTGAATGCTCAGTCCGATTCCGCCTGCGCTCTGTGAAATTTTAGCGCAGTTTTTCAGTGTATCGTAAATTCCGTCAATGCTGTCATCTTTTACAGTGAGCAGGAAGCAGGAAGACATTTGTGGTTTTGGAGTGCCCGCGTTGAAGAGTGTTGGTGTTGCGTGTGTGAACCAACGCTCGCTCATGAGGTTGTAGGTTTCGATTGCAGCTTCCACATCTTCTTTGTGAATGCCGACAGAAACGCGCATGATCATGTGCTGTGGACGCTCAGCAACTTTGCCGTGCAGCTTCAACAGGTAAGAACGCTCAAGGGTTTTGAATCCGAAATAATCGTAACCGAAATCGCGATCGTAAATGATGGACGAATCAAGCAGCTGTGCATTATTTTTGATGATCTCGAAAACATCATCAGCAATCAAAGCAGCTTTCTGTCCTGTCTTCGGATCGAGATACGTGTAAAGCATTTCCATTGTTTTGGAAAATGATTTCTCTGTATTCTTATGAAGATTAGAAACAGCAATACGTGAAGCGAGCAACGCGTAATCAGGATGCGTTGTAGTTAAAGACGCTGCAGTTTCAGCCGCAAGGTTATCAAGCTCGCTGGTAGTAACGCCGGGATAAATTCCCTGGATCACCTTCATCGCAACCTCTACCGGATTTACGTGCACCGAATCGAGCGCATAGCAGAGTTTTTGAATACGGGCTGTGATCTTGTCGAATTTAATCGACTCTTTGCTGCCGTCGCGTTTGATTACATACATAGGTGGTCGCGGTTTTAATGTTGTTGAAGTAATAGGAGAACAGTAGGGAAATTATTTCTTAACATGCCCTGGCGAATTTTTCCATTTGCCGCCAAAGCATTTTGTTTTTTAAAATTCTTCGTCTAGACTGAAAACGTTCTTGGTGCTGTCACCACTCACGCCGGCCTTTTGATATTCAGCAACACGTTTTTCAAAGAAGTTCGTTTTTCCCTGGAGAGAAATCATCTCCATGAAGTCGAACGGATTTGTTGCGTTGTAAACTTTCGGACAACCTAAAGCGAGCAGCAGCCGGTCGGCAACAAATTCAATGTACTGGCACATCAATTCTGAATTCATTCCGATCAGTTTTACAGGAAGAGAATCAGTAACGAATTCTTTTTCGATAGTAACTGCGTTGGAGATGATGTCGGTGACTTGCTGCACAGGTAATTTATGCTGCAGATGTTTTGTGTAAAGTAAACATGCGAAGTCGCAATGCAAACCTTCATCACGTGAAATGAGCTCATTCGAGAAAGCAAGTCCCGGCATGAGTCCGCGTTTCTTTAACCAGAAAATAGAGCAGAACGATCCGGAGAAGAAAATTCCTTCTACTGCTGCGAAAGCAATAAGACGTTCAGCAAAAGATCCTTTTTCGATCCAGCGCATTGCCCAGTCTGCTTTTTTCTTTACAGCAGGAACTGTGTCAACAGCGTGGAAGAGACGATCTTTTTCCGCAGGCTCTTTGATATACGTATCGATCAGCAACGAATATGTTTCGCTGTGAATATTTTCCATCATGATCTGGTAGCCATAAAAGCAACGCGCTTCAGGATACTGCACAGTACACATGAAATTGATCGCAAGATTTTCGTTTACAATTCCATCGCTGGCTGCAAAAAATGCGAGCACGTTTTTAATAAAGTAACGTTCATCATCACTCAGTTTATTCGCCCAGTCGGTAAGGTCAGCAGAGAGATCAATTTCTTCAGCAGTCCAAAAGCTCGCTTCTGCTTTCTTATACATTTCCCAAATATCACCGTGCTGTACAGGGAAAAGAACGAAACGATCTTTGTTCTCTTTTAAAATTGGCTCATTTGAATCTGACATAATACTTGCCTCCTAAGGGATGAAATTGTGTGTTTGCTTCTGGTAATCAGGTGTTTCAGGCTAAAAAAACAGGCCCGGAGCCTGCTCGATTTGTTTAAGGTGTTAGCGGTGAGTTCTTTATGGGGAAAAGGTCGTTTGCTAACCCCGAGAACAAATTTTTAGAAAAAGCAGTTAACAGTCAAGTCATTTCAATTAACAAACCTTCAAAGTTTTAAACACTGTAACCAAAGCGTTTTGTTGATAACGACTAATAAACTAACACTTTGTGAGGCTTTACGGCACTTACAACGCGAGGCCCAAAAAAAATGAAAAATTTATGGGCTTGCCTATTGCATATCTGATAATTATAACAATATTGGATTTCAGCGCCTCGTGTCCTGAAACCCTCATGAATAAAGGCTTTCAGCGCACCGCCTTTCTATGTTGCTGGAAGCTATACGTTTAACCTTTCTTCGTCTTTTTCTCCTTTTTACTATCGGGAGTAGTCGGGATATCTGCTTTTACTCCTTCTTTGTCTTCAATAAATTTTGCAGCGACTTCTAATTGTGCATACCATTCTTCACCATACTTGCGCACCAATGCTGTTTTTACAAATTTGTAAACGGGCACCTGCAATTTTTCGCCACACGCACATGCGGGTTTACAAATGTCCCATGTTTCATAATTTACTGCATCAAATTTCTTGTAAGCGGTAATCCGCACAGGATATAAATGACAGGAAACTGGTTTTTGCCATGTTACTTTTCCTTCTTTATGTGCTTTCTCAATGGCACACAGCGCATAGCCGTTTTCAAAAAACGTATATGCACATTCTTTATTGCCACTGACAAGCGGAGTTACTTTATCGCCGTCGGAATCAATTACCCATTGCCCTTGTTTCTCAATGGCTTTAATTCCTTTAGCCGTCATGTAAGGTTTTACAAACGGATAAATCTCATCCAGGATTTTTGTTTCCGCATCTTCCAGCGGCGCACCAGAATCGCCATGCACACAACAAGCGCCTTTACAAGCATTCAGATCGCAGACAAATTTCTTTTCTACGAGCTCATCAGAAATGAGGGTTCTTCCGATTTCAATCATGGTGCAAAGATACGGAGAGTTCCGGGCTTCGTGTTATAAGCTGTAAAAAGCGAAGAGAAAATGTGATTTTGTATCGATGTAGAGAAACAGCAAAATTATTATTTTACACGAAGTTTTTTGGGGTGTTGGCTTGCGTGGACTAAATTAAAAATTAACAGTTCGTTCTTTTTACTCCGTAAATGAATGTATGGTTTAAATAAGTAACACAGTGTAATTTTTGACGACGTAAGACAGATTTGCGACAAAGAGGATATTTGTCTGGTAATAAGCAAAGATTATCGCCAAATTGTAGTAATTGTTCAAGAACGACTAAGGCGTTTTGTGGAGACTGTGTTTTATATAATCAAAAGATTCATGAAGGGTTTGTAGGGCATCCGGATGCCACTTTGCCTTTATTTCCATGAACGAATAATTTTCCGGACTTCATTTGTAGAAAGCCCTTTTACTTTAGCAAAATCTTCTTTCGCTTTTTGAACCATTGCCTCCAGCTCAGTATCTTCTTTTGGCATTATAGTCCATTTTATTTTTTCGGTCTTTTGGATTTTAGCAGAAAGACCCAATTCTTTTGCAAGGTCAAGTAAAAGTTTTGCAGTAGAATCACTATTGGCATCAATAATAACTGTTTTCATTTGGAAAATATACAATCAAAGATAAGAAATCGGAAGTGAATTATTAGTACTTCAAACTGATACGCTACCCAATAATCAAAAAACCACGGAGGCACAGAGACACGGAGAATTTAAATAGAAATCTTTTTTGTCAAACAATCAAAAAGCAACTAATCACTTTCCAGCACTTCCAGGATTTTTCTCATGCGTGGCTGAATAAACCACATTCCTACAGGGAAAACAATAAACCAAAGAATAGTTTTGCCTTTGGATGTTGTGTCAAGTCCGAGTTCTTTTTCTTTTTTCAGCAACCATAAAGCAAGCTGTACTAAAAGTGTAATCATAAAGAGAGAAACAATTACATGCATCACAAATACCGGTGAATCCACGCTTATAAATTCGAGCTGCGGAATAGCGCCGGTAACGCTTACTACATCGAGCGTAAAATTATCCTGCCACAAACGGAATAAAACCGAGAGTCCTAATCCTACTAAAGCAAACAGCTTGCTCCGGAATCGTGGCGCAAGAATATAAGAAAGCGTTGCAATCCAGCACACGAAAAGCATTGCAAAAACGGTTGAAAGATTTACGCTCAGAATAAGAAACCGTAAATGTTTTGCTTCGTTGTATGCTGCGAGCTGCGCAAATACAACGCTTGCAATTATAGGAATTAAGAAAAGTAATAAAAGCCAGGGCGCACGGATTCGGGCAAAAAACATAGGAAAAGATTTATTAATTATGATTTGTTGATTGACAATTTTAAATACGAAATTCTAAATACACAGACAGTCTAACCAATCTTTATACCTAATACACAGACAGTCTAACCAATGCGTATACCTAATACGCAGACGTCATCCACTTGTTCCAGATCACCTTTCCATGACTGAAATGTTTCATTCAAGATTCTTTTTTGTTCTGTCATGCTTGTGGAACTATTTGCAAACAGCTGTTCCTGGAATGTACGGTATTTGAATTTTTTTCCTCTCGGGCCACCGAACTGATCTGCGAATCCATCAGTGAAAAGATAAATGGTATCGCCTTTTGAAAGCTGAATGTGATGTGATTTGAACGGAACAGGATTATCTGATTTTCCAACCGGTTGCTTATTCGGAGCAACCTCGTTCATTTTTCCCTGTGAGAAATACCAAACCGGATTATTTGCGCCGGCCCATTGCAGGGAATTTGTTTTGCGGTTCAATGCACAGATGGAAATATCCATTCCGTCGCTGACTTCTTTTTCGCTGTTGGCGAAAGTTTCCAGCACAAGCTCCGTTACTTTGTCAAGAATTTTTCCCGGGTCGGTTAAATCAAATTCTTTCACCGCACGATTTAATGCATTGCTGCAAACCACGCTCACCAGCGCACCCGGCACACCATGACCCGTACAATCTGCTGCCGCAAAAAGGACAAGATCACCCGAACTTTCAACCCAGTAAAAATCGCCGGCCACAATATCTTTCGGCAGGTAAAAAACAAAACTGTCAGGAAAAATTTCATTCCACAATTTCTCAGAAGGGAGAATGGCGAGCTGGAGACGTTGCGCGTAATTAATGGAATCAAGTACTGCTTTGTTTTTTTCTTCCAGCAGCACTTTCTGATCTTCCACTTCCAGCTTCTGATCGGTGATGATCTTATTTTTAAGCTCTAATGCATCATTGTTTTTTTGCTTCGCACGATAGCCACGCAGAAGAATAAAAACAATGATGACCATCAAAATAAATCCGATCACACCTGCAACGGTGTACGTTTTCTGCTGGCGCACTTCTTCAGCCCGTTTCAGATCTTTTACTTCATCTGCTTTTGCAATCCGCAAACTATCGGCGAACGCGCGTTTTTCAAATTCAAACTGGAATATTTTTCTTGAAATATTTTTTGATTTCTCCAGCGTATTCAAGGAATCATTGAGTGTATGATATCGTTTCAGGAAAAAGAATGCTTTTGAAAAATCGCCTGCGCCTGCATAAGCTTCCTGCAAACAATCACAAGCTTCCTGCTCCACTTCCGGAAAATCCGTTCCGGCATAGCCAAGACTTTTCGTGCAAAGCTCAATAGCCTTCTTGTAATTTTTTCGAACCAGTTGTATTTCGCCAAGGCTCTGGTAACTATCACCCAATCCTTCCGTATCATCCATCTCAATCTGCATATCGCGGGATAATTCTAAATACTTCTGCGCACTGTCCAGCTCATTAAGCGCTTTGTAATTCACACCGAGCAGGTAAAAGCTATTGGCAAGAATTTTTTTGTGCTGCAATGTTTTGCTTATTTCGATTGACTTACGTACGTATTCAATTGATTTTTCATAGTTCTTCAATGTGCCATAATAGCTGGCCAGCCGTATATAGGAATCTTCAATGCCGCGCATATCCTTAAGCGAATCACGGATGTGCAAACTCGCGAGCATATAAGTAAGTGCAGTTTCATTCAGGTCCTGGTTAATATAAACCTGCCCGATATTGCTGTAGGCTGCAGCAACACCTGCCATATCGCCAATCTCCTGCTTGATCTTCAGACTCCGCTGATAATAATCGATTGAAGTAACCACATCGCCTTTGTAATTATATACAATGCCAATGTTGTTCAGCGAAACCGCTTGGCCTTTTTTATCCTTCGTTTTTTGCCGGATAGCAAGCGCCTGCTGATGATAGATCAACGCATTGACCAGGTCGTCCTTATTGATACAGGCAACGCCCATCGTATTGTACGCAACAGATTCGGCTTTGAGGTTTCCGGATTTTTCAGCAAGCGCCAATTGAAGTTTCCCAAGCACGAGGCCGGAATCGGGATTAGTAAAGTTCATTTGCCATGAAAGATCACCGATGGCATTTAAGCGGATTGTGTCGTGAAGAGAAGAATTATTATAAACACGCCACAACGAATCCGTATTCAAAGGTTTTTTCTGGGCATTCGCCTGCTGAAAAAAGATCAGGAAAAAAAGGAAAACGACGGTTCGCTGAAATCGCATACTTCAAATTTAGGTAATCTGCTCCTGCAAAAAGGTAAAACTTTATCGGGTTACCAGATCGCGGGATTATCCTGAATAGAGGTCGCCGGGCGTTGCGACGGAACAATTACAACTTTAAAACCCGGAACCCCGAACTAACCACTCCGAACTAAAAAACTCCTTCTTATCTTTGTAGCCTATGGCAAACCACGACGACCTTTTCAAGAATATTATTTCCCATTCGAAGGAATATGGATTTATATTTCCATCCAGCGAAATTTATGACGGACTCAGCGCTGTTTATGATTACGGACAATACGGCGCAGAACTGAAAAAAAATATCCGCGAATACTGGTGGAAAGCAATGGTGCAGCTCAATGAAAATATTGTAGGCATTGACGCATCTATTTTTATGCATCCGACCACGTGGAAAGCTTCCGGTCACGTCGATGCTTTCAGTGATCCGCTGATCGATAACAAAGATTCAAAAAAACGATACCGCGCCGATGTGCTTGTGGAAGAAGCAATGTCGAAAGTGGAGGATAAGATCAATAAAGAAGTAGAGAAAGCGGCGAAACGCTTTGGTGAAACATTTGATGCAGGAATGTATCGCAGCACCAATCCGCGAGTGATGGAGTATCAGAAAAAAATTGATGAGACGAATGAACGTTTCAAAGCTGCGCTCGAAAACAATAGCATGGACGAGCTCAAACAGATCATCATTGATCTTGAAATTGCTTGCCCTGTTTCCGGTTCACGCAACTGGACGGATGTGCGCCAGTTCAATTTAATGTTCAGCACACAACTTGGCTCTGTTGCGGAAGATTCGAATACCATTTATCTCCGTCCTGAAACGGCACAGGGAATTTTTGTCAACTTTTTGAATGTGCAGAAAACAGGCAGGATGAAAATCCCGTTTGGTATTGCACAAACAGGAAAAGCTTTCAGGAATGAAATTGTTGCACGTCAATTTATTTTCCGCATGCGCGAATTTGAGCAGATGGAAATGCAGTTTTTCATTCGCCCGGGAACAGAAGACGAATGGTATGAAAAATGGAAAGTTGCAAGGATGGCGTGGCACAAAGCGCTTGGATTTCCAGAGACAAAATACCGTTTCCATGATCACTTGAAATTAGCGCATTATGCAAAAGCGGCCTGCGATATTGAATTTGAATTTCCATTCGGATTTAAAGAACTAGAAGGAATTCATTCCCGCAGCGATTTTGATCTGAAACAGCATGAACAATTCTCCGGAAAAAAGTTACAGTATTTTGATTCCGAATTAAGTCAATCGTATGTTCCTTTTGTAGTGGAAACATCTGTTGGCCTTGACCGGATGTTCCTTGCTGTTCTTTCGCAGGCGTATAAAGAAGAAAAATTGGATGATGGAAGTGAACGTGTGGTTTTAAACCTGCCTGCGTTTCTTGCGCCGATCAAAGCTGCTATTCTTCCATTGGTAAATAAAGATGGCTTGCCGGAAAAAGCAGCAGAAATTATCAACCTGTTGAAATACGATCACATCATTACATCAGAAGATAAAGATTCGATCGGAAAACGGTATCGCCGCCAAGATGCCATCGGAACGCCGTATTGCATTACCGTAGATCATCAGACGCTTGAAGATAATACAGTGACGATCCGTGAGCGCGATACAATGCACCAGGTGCGCGTGCCGATTGATCAGCTTCCGCAAATTATCGGAGAGAAGGTTAGCATGCATAATGTGTTGCGGAAGCTTTAATTTATTCACTGCGAAGATCTGCCCGTTACTATTTCTGAATAATGCGCGTTAAAGTGTTTCTATGCAAGGCAACGAAAAATTATTTCTCATTTTTATGTCCATCTTCTCCGCACTTTTTCTGTGGCGCATGATTGTGATCTTGAGAAAAAAAAAGAAATAGATCGACCGCGTGGTTAATTCCCCGATTTTCTAATTTCTTATTTTCCATTTACCTTGTCCGCATGGACGCAAAACACTGGGACACGCTTGCAGCAACTTTTGAAAACGAAGTAATGAGCTCGCTTCATTCGGATAAAAATAAAGTGCTCTTCAAAGCGATTAAAAAATACGTTGGTAAAAAAGATCATGTGGCAGATTATGGTTGTGGTGTTGGTGGATTTATTCCTTTACTGCTTACCTGTGCGAAGAAAATTTCCGCTTGCGATTTTTCCCCGAAGTGCATTGATGTAGCGAAGATAAAATTTGCGAAAAAAAAACAAGTCAATTTATTTGTTCATGATCTTACCAAACCACTTAAATTAAAATGCGATGTTGCTATTGCAGCCAACGTGCTTATTTCACACGAGCCTGAAATGTTGCGCAAGATGCTCAAGACCATGTCTGCAACCGTGAAAAAAGGCGGCTATCTTATTGTTGTGGTTCCTGCAATGGAATCTTCACTTTTTGTTTTTCAAAAAATAATGGAGATCCGGATTGCAAAAGGTGATTCAGCGGCCAAAGCAAAAAAATATATTGAAGGAAAAATAAAAACAGATGTGCTTTCACTTGCCGATGGTGTAGTAAAAGTGGGAAGTGTTCCTACCAAACATTATATCGGCGAAGAATTTGAATCGCTGCTCCATCAATTTAAAATGGAAACTGTAGAGCGGAACAAACTCGAATATGATTGGGATACAGAATTGGTAAATCCACCGAAAGGATTGAAAGGACCTTTTCCGTTTGACTGGATGTTTGTGGCCAAGAAAAATTAAGAGAGTACGAATTACGGATTGGTACGAATTACGAATATTATTGAATAGTTACGAATTGTCTCGTTTAGATTTCGTCCGTCGATGCGGATTCATATTTCCGCTTCCTTTCGTACACAAAATCCGCATTTTCGTAACTATTCGCCTTTTTCGCAATTCGTACCCAACTTGCAAATCTTGACCTAAAGTGGTAAAATTATAGTCTCAATCGGCCAATATTCCACCGAATGTGAACTATATTACCATTCCTGTATGAAATCTTTACCCTTCAAAATTCCTGTCCCAGGCGAAACATCTATTGTTGTGGAAGAGGAAATCCAGCAGCATTTTTATACTTATTTGCATCAGCACCAGGAAGTGCAGCTCACATGGATTCTGAAAGGCGAAGGCACTTTGCTTGCGGGAAATTATACAGGACATTTTGGTTCGGGCGATATTTATTGGTTAGGACCGAATCAGCCGCATGTGTTTCGTTGCGACCCGGTTTATTTTCAGAATAAAAACTGGCTCAAAGCGCAATCGATCTCTGTTTATTTCGATGTGTCTGAAACGCGCCAGAATTTATTGTCGGTGCCGGAGCTGGAAAATTTAAAACAGTTTGCCATTCGTTCGGTAAAAGGATTCCGTATTGAGCCTAAAGATTATGTGGCAATGACAGAAGCATTTTTGCGCGTTCGTGTGCAGCAGGGTTTATCGCGACTCACTGCTTTTCTTCAGCTCATCGAATTAGTTTTAAATCACAGCACACATTTTCCTTTGTCCGATGAAGAAGTGGGGCCCGACCTTTCTGAAAAAGAAGGAACACGCATGCACGCGATCTTCGATTTTACGTTGAAGAATTTTGACAAAGAAGTGAGTGTAAGTGATGCAGCAAATGTGGTGCACATGACGCCCGAAGCATTTTGCCGCTTCTTTAAAAAGCATACACGAAAAACGTATGTTACTTTTTTAAATGAAGTGCGCGTAGAAAAAGCCTGCCGCAAATTAAAAACACCCGACGATAAATTAATTGCAGAGATCGCTTACTCATGCGGATTCGGAAACGTTTCGCATTTCAATCGCGTGTTCAGGAAAGTAACGGGCAAAACGCCAAGAGAATACCAGGCACATGCAGCTGCGCGGGTGAAAAGGTGAAAGTAAATGTGCAAATTTTAAAATGTGCAAATGGAAAAAAGTGTAAATGGGAAATTAAAATGTAGGAGCTGTTTCCCGCTTTTCGCGCTACACGGTAGCTTGCTGCAATCTGGGCTAAAAAATTAAATCTTTATTTTAGAAAGTTGTTCTTCTAAAATTCTTTCTATCTCTTCTGCTTTATTATAAACCATAAAATGTCCGCCGTCTTTCACTTTCGCGTTTACATTTACATTTTTCAATGGAAGCAATCGGTCTTTGGTGCCGTGAATGTGATAGACGGCAACTGTTGCACCTTTCCAATTGAGAATTTGCCGCACTGACCATCGGATTATTTTATTGTCAGATTCCCTGATGATTTGCTGAAGCAATTTTTTATCCTCCCTGCTTTTTGCGCCGAAGATCCAATTGGTAATAAAATTCGGAAACTTCATTAAGCGGAATGGCGTCACGCGGTCGAGATGTAAGCGGCCGGATAATTTAAAATACCAGGGAAGTTCTTTAGGTGATGAAACGCTGGAAATGATAATCGTTAAAGCAGGATTTATTTTTTTAGCAAGCTGCTGTGCAACAATTCCGCCGAAGGAAAGTCCGATCAGGATTACCGGCTGATTAATTTCAATTGTTACAAGTCTTAAAATATATTCATCGAGGCTTTCATTGGAACGAACAGGCGTTTTCCATTTTACAAAATGCACTTCCACGTTTTCCGGAAAATGAATTCGCTGAAACACGCGTTCATCTACGCCGAGGCCGGAAAAAATGTAGGTGTGAATTTTTTGCAAGGGAAATATTCTTTGCTGTTTGTTGCCACAGATTTCGCAGATTGCGCGGATTTTGGATAAAGCAATCAATCTGTGTAATCTGCGAAATCTGTGGCTTACTTACCATTAAAATTAGTCATCGTCAATCCTAAACCAATTGTTCCGAACGCGCGCATTGCATCAGCACATTTATCCAATCGTTCATCCAATAATTTTTTCTGTTCATCATTCCATTTTCCCAAAACATATTCAACTTGTCGTCCTTTCGGAAAATCATTTCCAACGCCGAAACGAAGACGCGCGTATTCTGGTGTGTTTAATGTTTGTTCAATGTTTGTTAACCCGTTATGTCCGCCTGCACCACCTTTTGCTTTGATGCGAATTGTTCCGAATGGCAAAGCAAGATCATCAGTGATCACCAGCAAATTTTCGGTCTGAATTTTTTCCGCCGACATCCAATACTGTATTGCTTTCCCGCTCAGGTTCATGAATGTTGTTGGCTTGATGAGAATAAAATTCCTGCCTTTGAATTTATATTCCGTCACATACGCATGCCTGTCGTGGCGAAAAGAAAGATTCGCATTCTTCGCAATTCGATCCAGCACACTAAAGCCGATGTTATGACGTGTACCGTCGTATTCATCACCAATGTTTCCGAGACCGGCTATTAAGTATTTCATTTGCGATTGCTAAGATAATGTGAAATTGCCTATGGGGAAGCGGCAGGAAAAAAAGCAGCAGGCGGCAGGAAAAGATATCGCGAAAAAAGAAAGAAAAAAACCGCGGAGAAAATTTCTCCGCGGTTCTATGAGCTTCGGTAAGAAAAAATTATTTCTTTTTCTCTGCCGGTTTTTTAGCGTCTGCTGCTGGCGCTGCTTTTGCTGCTGCCGGAGCTGCTGCTGCTGTACCAGGTTTAGCTTCTTCCACAACGTTACGGGTAACACGAACTGTCACAACTGTGTTGTTCGGGATATCCAACAGTGTAAGACCATCAACTGTTACATCTGATACACGAATTGCATCACCGATTTCCAGTTTGGAAACATCGAGTGTGATCGCTTCAGGAATTTTTTCAACGGGTCCACGGACAGTGATCTTGCGCATTTTACGAATGAGTTTTCCACCCGAGCGAACGCCAGGTGCAGTTCCTTCGAATTTCACAGGAAGTGCCATTGTCACGGCTTTGCCGGTAATGACTTCAAGGAAATCAACGTGCATGATTTTGTCAGTAACGGGATGCAACTGCAATTCTTTCATGACCGCATTGTAATTCTTTCCGCCGAGCTCAAGCTCAACAACGTGGACATCCGGAGTATACACAAGTGATTTGAAGTCTCTTTCAGGGACAGCAAACGACACTTGTTCGGTTCCACCATAAAGAATACAAGGGACCAATCCAGAAACGCGCAGCGCTTTAGCATCTTTTTTCCCTACGCTCGTTCTGATCGAGCCGCTAATTGCTACTGTTTTCATTTTGGTTTTGATTTATGGTTATTGATAAAAAATTACATGATAAAATGTGAGCTGATCGATTCATGATTGACGATGCGATGAAATACATCAGCAAACATGCTGGTTACTGAAAGCACTTTGATCTTTGAACTTTCCTGCTTCAAAGGAATTGTATCAGTAACGATGAGCTCGGTGATCTTTGATTTTTCCACGTTGTCATAAGCTTTGCCTGAGAGAACAGGATGTGTGCACATGGCGCGAACGCTTAATGCTCCGCGATCCATCATCATATCGGCAGCTTTACAAAGTGTTCCGCCGGTGTCAATGATATCGTCGATAAGCACAACATTGCGGCCTTCCATTTCACCAATCGCTGTAATGGAATCTACAACATTTGCTTTTGTGCGCTGCTTGTAACAGATGACGATTTCACTTTTCAAATGTTTCGCGTAAGCATTCGCACGTTTTGATCCGCCCATATCAGGAGCGGCCATTGTGAGCATCGGAAGCTTGAGACTTTCGATGTAAGGAATGAAAAGTGTGGAAGCGTAAAGATGATCAACAGGAACGTTGAAAAATCCCTGAATCTGGTCGGCATGCAAATCCATTGTCATAATGCGGTTTACGCCCGCGGTATGTAAAAGATCTGCAATAAGCTTTGCGCCGATCGCAACACGTGGCTGATCTTTTCTGTCCTGGCGCGCAAATCCGAAATAAGGAATTACCGCAATGATCTCTTTTGCAGAAGCACGTTTTGCAGCATCTACCATCAACAACAATTCAAAAAGATTGTCGGTTGGAGGCGGAGTAGATTGAATAAGAAAAATAGAAGATCCGCGAACCGTTTCTTCATAGTTGGTTTGAAACTCGCCATCGCTGAATTTCTGGAACGTCAGTTTTCCAAGTGGCTGTCCATAAGCCGAAGCTACCTGTTCCGCGAAAGGGCGGGTGGCCGAACCTGTGAATATTTTAACTTCTGTGTCCATACATTCCCTTTTTTGAAGGGCTGCAAATGTAAGGAAATCAAGGGGATTGGGCAATAACTATCCTGAAAAACAAGCCCTCATTCATGCACGATCCGGAAAGCACAGTCCTCAATGGCAGGAAATTCAACTTCAACAGCGCCAAAAAGGTTGGTTTTGAGGGAATTGACAGAAGTCACTACGTTCTTTTGCCGCGTATTATAAAATGTAATTACATAATCGGTACGGGAATAAAGCCCCTTTATTCTGAACTTATTTCCTTTCCTGTTTTCAACCATCGTTGCTTCGTCATCATCTTTTGGCAAGGTCATTCGTTTGCCATTTCTGTCTTTACAATCCTGCATCATATTTCCCCACCAATAGCTCGTATTATGCACCCATCCGAAAGCATTATCCGATTTTTTATTCACCTGATAAAAACATTCCAGTCCATTACCGCTCCAAAAATCTGCTTCTGAATAAAAAAGATCTGCACCAACAATTGCATCAAGAAAATAACGCAGCGGTTTAATATTCGTCTCCCTGTTTACATCAAATTTCCATTGCCACCAGTTCAGTCCTGTTCCTGCAGCGCCCATAAATGTTGTTGCCCATAATGCGTTGTGAAAGCTGACGTCGTTACAATGTTCATAATCATCCGGATCCGCACCATTTCCCGGGCCATTTATCATTCCCATCTCCCCGAATAAAAATGGCTTATTCATTTTTTTTGAATTGCGCTGCACATACTGATAACGCTTCTGGTTGCATTTGAAATTATTATCATAATGATGCATATCAATAAAGCTCATCACGTCATTTTTATACATTTCAGGATGATCCGTATTGCTGGAGCTGGTCGAAAGAATATGCTTTGTATCACCGAATTCTTCACGAAGCAGTTTTTGCGCATGTAAATAAAAATCAGCGAAATAAGTTTTGTGTGCATCATATCCTTCACACGCATTTCCTTCACCGATGAATTCTATGCTGGACACGGTGGGAGAAAAAGTCCAGCGTGCGTGTATGTAACGGATAAAATCATCCATGCAAGAAAGCGCTGCGCTGTCTTTAAAAAGCTCGATCGCTGTTTTATGCAGACCAAGGAACCGCTTTCTGTATTGCGACCAGTTCTCCTCAGCAGTTTCTGCATTCAATCCGCCGGTCATATTTAAACAGAGCTGCACTTTTAATCCGCGCTTTTCTGCAATAGAAATCATGCTGTCGAGCGCAGCTGCTTTTCGCTGATCATACACACCGAGGCGTTCCCATTCAATACCTGTGCTCCAATAAATCATGACGATGCGCACATAATTACCGCCATTATCTGCGAGGTTATTTATGTAATCATACGTATCGAAATAACCTGCTGAATAAACCGGCGGCGGGCCGGGATGTCCATGCAAAACGGGTTCATCAGCCCATGCAATGTTTTGTCCGATTGCAAAAAAGAGCGTGCCATCTGTAAACTGAAAATGCCTGCGGTCGGGAGCAACATTCAGGTAGCCGTGATTTTTTCCGGGAATACATTGAAAAGAAATTGCTGCATTCTTTGGAATAGCCTGCGCAAGAATTTCACCTACGAGTGCAAGACAATGCCAGCTGCCTGTATCCGGAACCGCAAACCGAACGCGCCAGGGCCAATCTGTTTCCGTGGTTACGTATTGATTTATTTTTTCATCAGCCACCACATCCTGCATGTAAAAAGCAGGAACGATGTATGTTTTTCCATTGCAGATAAACTGGAGACGGAGAAATTTTTCGGTGTATGGATTTATCTGCGTGTAGCTGGGAAGCTGGCTGATTTCTACCGAAGGATTGAGAAAATTACGGTAGGCATTTTCTCTTTCCGGCATACGGATTCCTATTTCAATGGTTTCATATTTATGAATTTTACCATCAGAAAGTCCGCGGAGAACAGTCGTTTCTATGCGCTGGGCAAAAATGAATATTGGTAAAAATAGCAGTATGAATATTAAGAAAAATCGCATAATTTCAATTTAGAATTTTTAGCGATCACAAGTTCCAAAAAAAAGGCATGCGTGTGTCGTGTCGGTATATAGATTACCAGTTTTCACAGTTAAATAGTTAACAGAAGGAATAATAAAGTGAAGCAAAGAGAAGAACCCGAAGACCGGATAGGGCGGCTTGCAGCGAAAAATCATCCATTGAAAAACATGGTGTATTTTATCATTGCCAGCATCAGTATGCTTTTTTTCATTCTTATGGCAGCCTTCGCATCTACGCGTGCGTCACATTTTTTTGCCACGCATCATTTTCCAAGAGCATTCCTGGTCAGCACGCTTGTTATTATGATCAGCAGCTTTTTCATGGAACGGGTGCGAAAGGCATTTGACCTCGAAGATGGAAAAGCATTGCTCAATACCCTGCTTATTACGTTAGGCCTTGCGCTTGTATTTTTCGTGCTTCAATTCATCGGCTGGCGCGAATTGTGGGAATCCGACATTACGATTTACGGAGTTGGCGGCATTCCCAATGAAACGGGCACATCAAGCGGCGCATTTCTTTTTGTTATTTCAGGCCTTCACATCCTTCACCTCGTGGGCGGACTCATCTTTCTTTTCATTTCCATGTTCAAAGTTGTGAATATGAGAAGTGATGATGTGCGCGCCGTGCTCTATTTCTCCGATCGGCTGGAGCGCGTGCGGCTTGAAATGCTTGCCAAATACTGGCACTTTTTAGGGGGATTATGGTTTTTACTTTTTATTTATTTCTTGTGGTTCTTTGTGTGATGGGTAAGAATTAGGTATTTTCGCACTCCCGAAAGGAATTGCAGATTGTCTGCCGACTTGGATCTGCAATAAAAAATTAAAATGCCCAGCTGGCGGAATCGGTAGACGCGCTGGTCTCAAACACCAGCGTGTGGTTGTTTGAAAAAGTTTGCCCAGTTGGCGGAATCGGTAGACGCGATGGTCTCAAACACCATTGTCTTCACGGACATGCCAGTTCGAGTCTGGCACTGGGTACAAAAGGCGAAAAATGGCCGTTTTCCACACGTGAAAACAGGCCATTTTTGCGTTTTCAGATTACCAAGTGCAATGAAGGAAAGAACGGGAAAATAAATTTTGGGTGCGGACGGGTGCGGAAAGCAGGTGCGGAAAATTTACCGTTTTCGGTTTGCCCATTTCACATCTTCAATTATCGAATCGAGAATTGTTTTCCTTTTTCCTGATACACAACAAGCAAGATTTGCCCTTGTCTTAACAGACCCATACTTCACGGGGCCAATTTTCGTTTCAAAGACAAGCGGCATGATCTGTTGTAAATGGTTGGTGAGAGCAATGATTCGAACATCGGCAGCAGATAATTTTTTGAACAGATAGATTGCATCACTAAGACATCGTTCTTGTATTCTGATTAATTCATCCGGAATCATTTTGCCGAATATCATTTTGAATTTTTCTTCACTTTCAACAATGAAAATGTCATATTTCAAAACTGTTCTTTCATATAGTACCGAGAAAGATTCAGAATTTCCCCGCCAGATAAAAGCATTATGATGAGGTACGATTGGATTCGCGTCGAATTCGGAATCCTTCACTAATTCCAAGTATTCATCAGGAGACTGTCGCTTGAATTCCTCTAATAAAAAGCGGAGAAGTTCTATCGCAGATAAGCGATTTTGGGATTGTGGGTCGTTATTCATGGCAAGCGTTTTTAGTATTGTAAAACGCTCACAAAAACTCGATCAGTGAGAAGGTATTGACAATCGGGTAGTTAAAATGGTAATATGCGCCCGCTTCTCGAAAAGACGTTTTTTTCGTGAGCATCGTGGGATTTTCCCTCGATGGCCCGGCTGCTAGTAACAGTCCGGGTCTTTTTTATTTTTTTATGTATAAAAGAGTTTATATCGATTAAGTTCATTATGTGAATTTCGCCTTTAATTTCAAATTGTGTAGGGCACAAGCCACGAGCATTACGGTATCTTCTCTATTGTATAATCTGCCACGGAATGTTTCTTTCACTT
>JBDSHN010000016.1:0-14915 GCA_039918435.1 Bacteroidia bacterium
GGTGAGTTGCTTGTCTTCGAAAATGGCCTGCGGGCCATGGCGCTTAACCTAGAAGAGGACAACGTTGGTGCCGTGATGTTGGGAGATTACAGTGGTGTCAAGGAAGGCGCCACGGTAAAAAGAACGAACCAGATTGCTTCTGTCCGGGTAGGCGAAGGAATTCTGGGGCGGGTAGTGGATACGCTGGGTAATCCGATCGATGGGGAAGGTCCTATCCTGGGAGAGCTTTTCGATATGCCGCTGGAAAGAAAAGCACCGGGGGTAATTTACCGCCAGCCGGTAAACGAGCCCCTGCAAACGGGTATCAAATCCATTGACGCGATGATTCCGATTGGCCGTGGCCAGCGTGAGTTGGTGATTGGTGATCGTCAGACAGGAAAATCAGCTGTTTGTATCGATACCATCATCAACCAGAAAGAATTTTATGCTGCAGGCGCTCCGGTGTTCTGTATCTATGTTGCAATCGGACAAAAAGGTTCGACCGTTGCCAACGTTGTTCGTACGCTTGAAGAACACGGCGCAATGGCTTATACTGTTGTTGTTTGCGCAACTGCTTCTGATCCTGCACCAATGCAATTCTTTGCGCCAATGGCCGGAGCTGCAATCGGAGAATTTTTCCGTGACTCAGGTAAGCCCGCTTTGATCGTTTATGATGATCTTTCAAAGCAGGCGGTTGCTTACCGTGAAGTATCACTTCTGCTTCGTCGCCCTCCGGGACGTGAGGCTTATCCCGGGGATGTATTCTATCTTCACTCCCGTCTGCTCGAACGCGCTTGCAAAGTGAACGCGAATGATGATGTGGCTAAAGAAATGAACGATCTTCCTGAATCATTAAAAGGAATCGTAAAAGGCGGCGGATCATTGACAGCACTTCCGATCATTGAAACACAGGCCGGTGACGTATCTGCATATATTCCGACAAACGTAATTTCTATTACAGACGGACAGATTTTCCTGGAGTCGAATTTATTCAATGCCGGTGTGCGCCCAGCTATTAACGTTGGTATTTCTGTATCGCGTGTAGGTGGAAATGCACAGATCAAATCAATGAAAAAAATTGCAGGAACATTGAAGCTTGACCAGGCGCAGTACCGTGAGCTCGAGGCATTCTCGAAATTCGGTTCTGACCTTGATGCAGCTACAAAATCTGTAATTGACAAAGGTGTCCGTAACGTGGAAATTCTTAAACAAGCCCAGTTCACACCTTTCAAAGTAGAAGACCAGGTTGCAATTATTTATTGCGGAACAAAAGGATTGTTGCGTGATGTTCCTGTGAATAAAGTGCGTGAATTTGAAGCAGACTTCCTTACTTACATGCGCAGCAAACATGCAGATGTGCTTGCTGATCTGAAAGCAGGAAAGCTTGACGACAAAATTACCGGCGCTCTTGAAAATGCAGCGAAAGAAATTTCAGCTAAATATAAAAAGTAAAGAAAAGCGAATTTAGTTCGGATATGCTCCGGATTTTCTCCGAACTAAATACGCTGAACTCAACACTGAAAAATGGCAAGTCTTAAAGAAGTTCGTAACCGGATTGTATCCGTTGGCTCAACGCAACAGATCACCAGCGCTATGAAAATGGTGTCGGCTGCCAAGCTGCGCCGTGCACAGGATGCTGTCACACAAATGCGTCCGTATGCAAACAAGATGCGCGAGATCCTCGAAAATCTAAGCAGCAGCCTTGACAGCAGCTCAGGCGCATTCTCTGTTCAGCGCGAAGTGAAGAATGTGCTGATCGTGGTAATTACTTCCAATCGCGGGCTTTGCGGCGGATTTAATTCCAACGTGATCAAGCGTGCTTTGGTTGCTACACGTGAAGAATATGCAGGGGCAAAAATTCATTACCTCGCCATTGGAAAAAAGGGCACAGAGGCTTTCCGTAAAACAAGCTTCACCTGTGCTTATCCTGAAATTGACACGATCAGTATTTTCGATAAGCTTTCCTATTCCAATGTCGCACCGATTGCGGAAAAAATAATGAACGGATTTGCAGAAGGAACTTATGATAAAGTTGTGCTTGTGTACAACCAATTCAAAAATGCCGCAGTTCAGATCACACAGGCAGAGCAATTCCTTCCTGTTGTTGCGGCAAAGGTTGAAGGCAAAAAAGTAATGAGCGCGGATTATATTTTCGAGCCTTCGCAGGAAGAAATTGTGCTTGACCTTATTCCACGTTCACTCAAAACACAATTATACAAAGCTGTTCTGGATTCCGTAGCATCTGAGCACGGAGCCCGAATGACTGCGATGCACAAAGCAACTGATAATGCACAGGAATTGATCCGGGCGCTTAAAATTTCTTACAACAAAGCACGCCAGGCTTCCATTACCAATGAGATCCTTGAGATTGTTGGTGGTGCCGAAGCATTGGCAGGATAATACGAAAGCAACTTTTTTTCTTCTTTCGTACTTTCGTATTTCGTAACCAGTTTTTTTTTTCACCTCCACAGGATCATTTGTGGGGGTGTTTTTTTTATTGAGGTATCGCTTTTTTTGTAACTTTCTGTAAGCAAACCAAACTAGATTCCCATGAAACACAGTTTACGACTTATTCTTTTCGCTTGCTTATTGCTTTCTGCAAAGGCAGCACAGGCATCCGGAGGCCCCGATGCGTATGGTTACACCTGGCTGACAAGCCTCGATGCCGGCGGACCGGTTTTCAGCTGGATCGATATTACAAGCCGCCCCGGTGTGCAAACAGTTGTCGGACTTGCTGATGATAATTCTGCAGCGGGCATGATTCCGCTTGGCATTAATTTTCATTATTACTGGAATGATTATACCCAGTTGAAAGTCGGCTCCAATGGCTGGACAAGTTTCAACCCGGTAAGTAATATTGCAGCCTGCTTTCCTACTATTCCTTCTGTCGGCGGGCCAGGTGACAATCTTCTTGCACCACTGATGGGCGATCTTAATTTCACAGGTGCCGGTAACATTGGTTCGGTGCAGTACTGGTCGAACAACGTTGACTCATTTATTATCTCCTATATCAATGTTCCTTTCTGGACAGTGAATGCTCCCGGATGGCTCGGATCAAATAGTTTCCAGATCATTCTTTGTAACAGCGATAGCTCTATCACTTATCAATATGGCGCGTTAAGTGGATTTACACCTGGCGCTGCCTGCATTGATATGACCATTGGAATTGAAAACAGCACTGGTGCAATTGGTTTGGAGGTTCACTCCGACGTAATGCCACCTCCCAATTATGCCATACGATTCAGGTATCCGAATCCTGTTTTACTGAGCATCCAGGATATTATGCCAGCCTGGAATTTAAATTCAGGCAATGGAGCTGAGTTTGTTATTGTGAATACGCCGAAGATCCTTTCTGCTGATATCCGTAATTCAGGAAACACTGCCGTTTCGACCGCAATCAGTCTTCAGTCAACGATTCTCGATGCGGCAAATGCAACCGTATTAGCCAATGGCGGTTCAATTCCATCACTTGCAGCCGGCGACGATAGCGTGTATGTTTTTGCCACACCATTTTCTCCAACTATCGCGGGACAATATACCAATCGCACCATCACCACATGTTCACAGGATATAAATACTGCAAACGATGTGCTGAGCACGGAACTGGAAGCAGTAAATATCTGTTCACCGAATATGCTTTTAAGTTATAATACTTCGAGCATTCCTGATGGCAGCATCAATTGGAATGGTGGCGCGAACGATGATGGAGCAGCTGTTTATTTTGCTCCGCCGATTTATCCTTACAATATCACGGCATTGCAGTATTATATTTCAAGCAATTCTTCTAACGGGTATATCGCGCAAGTATATGATGATGACGGTCCGAACGGCGCACCGGGAACGTTGCTTTTCAACACAACCATCGCATCAGCATCCGTTATTTCCGGTGCATGGAATACTGTCACACTTCCTACTGCCATCACACTTAACGGCGGTGGATTTTACGTCGTGTGGCTGCAAGGGGGAGCAACTATTTTCCTCGGCACGGAAACTTTCGGGCCACGCTCTCACCGTAATTACGAAATCCTGGATGCCAGCTGGTCACAGTTTCGATACGATGACCAGCGCGATCTGTGCATCAAGGCAGCGATCACAGGTTATTCAAGCACACCAATTGCTGCATTTACCTCTTCAACCGCCGCACAAACCGTAAGCTTCGCAGATAATTCTTCCGGGTTTGTTACTTCATGGACATGGAACTTTGGTGACAGTCAAACATCAACACAACAAAATCCAACGCATACTTACAGCGCACTCGGAACATACACGGTTTGTCTTACCTCTGCTTCGCCTTGTACAACCAGCCAGGTTTGCCAGGTCGTGAACATTTGTTTGCCACCAACGGCATCCTATTCTTCTTCTGCCGCACAGCTGAATGCGTCATTCACAGATTTCTCTTCCGGAACAGTTACAACGTGGCAATGGGATTTCGGCGACAGCCAGACTTCAACGCAGCAAAATCCTTCACATACGTATGCGACTGCAGGAACGTACAACGTATGCCTGATCACTTCAAATAATTGTGGTGAGTCTGATACTGTTTGTTCGGCAGTGATGATTTGCGCTCAACCTGTAGCAGCCTATACCAATTCGAATACATTGTTCAGTGTAGCTTTCACTGATCAGACAACCAATTCTCCTGTTTCATGGACATGGGATTTTGGTGATTCGCAAACTTCCAACCAGCAGAATCCAACTCACGTTTACGGTGCAGCTGGTGCATACAATGTTTGTCTTATCGTAACAAATACCTGTGGAGATGCTGATACCATCTGCTATACCATTCCTGTCTGTGATCAGCTTATAACAGCATTCACCTATACACAGGATGAGGATACTGTCTTCACAGCAGATCAATCAACTGGTTCGGTTGGAACATGGCTCTGGGATTTCGGCGACAGCCAGATTTCTTCGTCTCAAAATGAAATTCACAATTATGCAACAGGTGGGCTTTACCAGGTTTGTCTCACCACAACTGATGCATGTGGAAATAGCGACAGCACTTGTCAAATGGTTATGATCCTGATCACATCATTGAGTGAAAATAACACGTCAGCGATTTCGGGAACTTATCCGAACCCGGTGAATGATCAGCTGAATGTTTCATTTGCAAACGAGATGAAAAACGGGCAGCTTGAAATTGTAGATCAAACGGGTCGCGTGGTGAAACGATTACAAAATGTTTCAGGTAAAACAATTACTGTGGATGTGGAAATGCTATCCGCAGGAATTTATTTACTTCGTGCAATGGATGAAAATGGAAATTCTTCTGTACGGTTTATCAGGGAGTAATCATTTTGAGCACGGAAGAACTTTAAAAATAATTTGAATTTCTTTTCGCCTCCGCAGCAGCATCTGCGGAGGTTTTTTTTGTGGTTACTTTTATGCCTGACCGCGTAAGAATACGAGAGAATGACATTGTCCCTGCAAATGGAGCATAGTATGTTTGCTGCGGAAACTAATTTAAAATCCAGAACCATGAAAAAAATAATACTTTTTGCATTGTTATTCTCCGGGATAGTCGCCGGATTGAACAACAAACTTTCTGCTCAAACTCAAGTAATTTTAAGTTATGCGGGCGACTCCAGCTTTATATCAAATGATTGCATTCCTTATCCTGCATCATTTTTTATTTATGGCAGTGCCTATAATTATACTGCAACAGACTCCATTGAGCTTTACGTAAATTTCGGAGACGGGGATGACACAACCTTTAAAACACCGCTCAGCGGAAGTCCTCAATCCTGGTTTGTCGGAACGGCAGATCATACCTATACTGCATCAGGGAATTATTCGGTACAGTATATTGCTACGGGTCCCGATGCTAATGCTGATACATTAGTGAATTATAACGAAGTCACAGCAACGGATACCTGCGGAAATATCCAGGGTGATATTTATCTCGATAACAACAGCAATTGTGTTTTCGACGCCGGTGATTCCTCGCACCTGTACGTTTATGTACTGGTTACCGGGCTCCCTGCAGGTATTAACTATTACTGCATGACGGATGCAAATGGTCACTATTCCATTGATGTTCCACCGGGCAATTATGACATCAGTATTTTACCTGCTGCAAGTTTCTTTCCGCTGACACCTGCATGCCCGTCTTCGGGTATAATAAACGTAAATGTAATTGCAACCGGGAATGTAATCGCTGATTTTGCCGTCACTTGTCCAAACGGTCATGATCTTACCGGATACATAAGCATCACGCATGGCATCTTCCCTACCAGTCCCGGACGTATCCATCCCTACATCATTAACCAGTCATGCACTACTGTTGCCGGTTCAGTTACATTCATCCTTGATCCATTGGTAAATTATGTCGGCGTGTGTGATCCAAACTTTGCACCAACAGTGAATGGTGATACATTGACATGGACCTTTAGCACCGCCACGTCTTATATGAATTGGTATTATTGGTATATCAACTATGGCTGCATCGAGGTGATCGGTGATCCTTCTTTACAGCTTGGTGACAGTGTTTGTTTCACAATGATCATCAATCCAATTGCTGGTGATGTCAACCCGGCAAACAATACAATTGTGCGTTGCGTTCCTGCGCTTGTCTCCTTAGACCCGAATGCAAAATACGTTTCCCCGAGAGGAATGGGTGCTGAAGGATATGTTGCGCAGAACACAACATTCGATTACACGTTGGAATTCCAGAATACAGGAACTGCTGCTGCAAGAAATATTTTCCTGCTCGATTCACTCAATTCCAATCTTGATCTTTCAACATTGGTTGTTACCGGAAGCAGTCACTTAATGGAGCCACATATTTTACCCGGCAACGTGTTGAAATTTAATTTCCCTGACATCTGGCTGATCGATAGCACAGCTGACGAATCAAACAGTCACGGATGGGTTACTTTCCGTGTCACAGCAAAACAAAACCTGCCGAACCTTACAGAGATCAGCAATACTGCCGGAATTTACTTTGATTTCAATGCACCTGTGATGACAAACACTACATTGAATACAATCTTAGATCCGGCATCTGTTAATGAGATCAGCACAAATGATGTAAGCGTATTCCCTAATCCTGCTTCTTCTTCCGTTGAAATAAAATTCAGCAAAGAATCAAACGCAACATTTACGCTTACTGATCTTGCAGGCAAAGTGGTCTTCACCGGAAAATCGCAAGGCCGTTCTGCACGCATTGATGTAAGCACATTGCCACAAGGCGTTTACCTACTTAATGTTGTAACTGAAGAAGGAACATCAACACATAAAGTGATGGTGCAACACTAAGTTCAACAACTATTTCTTTATTTACCGTCACGGAATAATTTCTGTGGCGGTTTTTTTTCGCCTTGAAAGTGTATATTCGCGCTTCATTAACCTTAATTAACCCTAAATTATTTCCTTATGAAAAAATTATTTTCGCTACTGGCGACGCTATTGCTATTTACCGGTCTCTCCGCTCAGAAGGTGAATGTAAAATGGGGTTCGCCTCTTGAAACGGAAACGAGCATTCAACGTTTTCTCGCGGAACAAAAAGGGAAGTTTTTCACGTTATCAACGCGTAAAGATGATCTCTACCTCGAGCGTTACAACAGCACAACATTCAAGCAGGAATTTTCCAAGTTGATGGAAATTCCAAAGCTGGAAGGAAAAGAGCAAACCATTGAAGCTGTCGTATACCTGCAAAGTCGTTTTCTTCTTTTCACCTCTTTATACAACAGCAAGCTGAACACCTTTACTGTTCATGCTTATTCTTTCAACTCGGACGGTGTCATGAGCAATACAGCTCCTGAGTTGCTTTCTATTGAAGCGAATTCGCGCGCAGAGGGTGGTGATCTTGGAATTCTTATTTCTGAGGACAGTACACGAATTCTTTTGACACATTATGCTTATTTCAAAAAACTGAAGATCCAACGTATCACAATGACCGTTCTTGATGAAAATCTGAAAAAAATAACAGAAGCGAAAGAAGATTTTCCCAGAATGGAAGATGGAGTTCTTCACCGCATCTCTAATTATGCGCTTAATAATTCCGGAGAAATTTTCCTGTTGCACATGGAAACAACACCAGCATTAAGAAAGGTTCCGGCAAAAACAAAATATACAATCTTATCTTTTAATGCTGAAGGAAAACGCCAACACGATTTTGTAATTAACCTGGAAGGAAAGCGTATTGACCAGCTTTCGTTCAACTTTGACAATAGCCAGAATTTGCTGGTATCCGGTTTTTATGAAGTTGAAGCAGGGAAAGGCATTTTTAAATATGCAGGGATTTCCGGAACTTTTTTCATGAGTCTTGATAAAAACACTGGTATGGAAAAATCAAAGTCTTTCCAGGATTTTGACAAAAAAATGATTGAAAGCTATTACGAGCCAAAACAAATGGCAAAAAATCCTTCGTTGCTTTTGCCAAATAATTTTGTTCCGCGACAGATCGTTCAAAAAGCAGATGGAGGAGTTGTTTGTATCTATGAACAATATTCCTATTCCTATTCAGAAGGAAATGGACAGGCTGTAGAAATGACCTACTATGGTGATCTGCTTGTAACGAATATTAATCCAGACGGTACTATTAAATGGACGCAGATCGTACCGAAACGACAGATCTTTATTCAGCGTAAAGCAAGCATTGGTTTAGGGGTAGGAATTATTTCAGCGAGCTATATGTTCAACCTGAAAACGGATCAGACAATTTATTATTCCTACCTGCTTGCAATTACAGGAGATAAAATTGTTTTTGTTTTTAATGATGATCCGCTGAATAAAGACGTGCAGCCTGCATACGATACAGAAGTGCTGAAAAAAATAAAAGGCACTGTGCCGATGATGGTTACGCTTTCCGAATCCGGCGAACTTTCAAAAAAGGCATTATTTGAAGCTAAAGATTTCGAGATCATCATTCGTCCACGTATTTCATTTCAATCATCTGATACACGTATCCTGATCTACGGTTCGAAAGGTGATACAGATAAACTGGGAGTGCTTACAATCGAGTAAAATATTTTCTTCATTACCTCACCGTCACGGAATAATTTCTGTGGCGGTTTTTTTTCGCCCATCCATTTTCTCTTCCAGCTTCTTGTTTCCTGCTCCTGTTTTTGATTTACCGGAATGTATCTTTTTTCACATCCAAAACATAATTTCTTGGCTTATTTATTCGTCGCTTTTATACGATTTATTTTCTCTATTTAAGTCCGGCAACCCTTAGACAATTACCTTTGACCTTCAATTCATATTTACCCCAATGTGAGATTTCTCTTCCCCCTTATAACGCTCACGCATCAGCAAGCGTAACAACAATTCAATTATTCTTCCCACAATTAATTTCTAAATCAAATGTCAGAGATCATTCAACACTATTGGTGGATAGGAGCAGTTGTCGTCTGCCTCCTCCTCTATAAATTTATTCTCCGTTTCTTATTCGGAATGGTCATCGTTCCTGAAGACAGGATCGGACTTGTTACAAAAAAGTTTGTGCTTGTCGGGGCTAACCGATCGCTTCCTGACGGACGTATCATTGCTACAAAAGGTGAAGCAGGATTCCAGGCTAAAACACTTGCTCCGGGATTGTATTTCGGAATGTGGGTGTGGCAATATGAAATTACCATGCAGCAATTCACCATTATTCCGGAAGGAAAAATTGGTTTGGTAATGGCGAAAGACGGTGCTGAAATTCCAACCGGAAATATTCTCGGTCAACGCGTGGATTCTGATAATTTCCAGGATGCGGAATCGTTTTTAAATAATGGCGGACAACGTGGTCGCCAAACTTCCTACATCACTTCCGGATCGTATCGTATCAACACCATGCTCTTCCAGATCTCTATCACAGATATGGTGCGCATACAGGAAAGTATGGTTGGAATTGTTACGACACTCGATGGACAGCCGATTGAAGTGGGACAAATTGCGGGTAAATTAATTGACGGCCACAACAACTTCCAGGACTTTGATAAATTCATCAAAGGAGGCGGAAACCGCGGATTGCAGCCACAGGTAATTTTGGCTGGTTCCTATAATTTAAATCCGTGGGCAATACAGATGGAAGAAATTCCAATGCTGGAAATTCCGATCGGTTACGTTGGTGTTGTTATTTCATACATCGGCCAGGAAGGAAACGATCTGACAGGCGTTGATTTCAAACACGGAAATATTGTGGAGAAAGGTTACAAAGGTGTTTGGCTGCAACCACTTGGTCCGGGAAAATACCCGATCAATAAATACATTATGAAAGTGGAACCGGTTCCGACAACGAACCTTGTTCTCAATTGGGCAAGCGCAAGAAGTGAAGCACATAACCTGGATAAAAATCTTTCCACCATTACTGTGCGTTCAAAAGATGGTTTCCCTTTTAATCTTGATGTTGCACAAATTATTCACGTGCCGACAACAGAAGCGCCGAAAGTAATTGCACGTTTCGGAAACATGGTGAATCTTGTTTCGCAGGTGTTAGAGCCTACGATCGGAAACTATTTCCGTAACTCTGCGCAGGACAGTGACGTAATCGCATTCTTAAGCACACGTAAAGAGCGCCAGGAATCCGCTAAAGAACATATCCGGAAAGTTTTGGATGAATACAACGTGAATGCTGTGGACACATTGATCGGAGATATCGTTCCTCCTGAATCGCTGATGAAAACACTAACAGACCGTAAGCTTGCCGAAGAGCAGAAAGTAACTTACGATACGCAAAAACGTGCGCAGGAAACGCGGCAGGGCATGGAGAAAGAAACTGCTATTGCCGACATGCAAAAAGAAATTGTAAAAGCGCAGCAGAGTGTTGAGATCGCAGAACGTACTGCGAATGCAACGGTGAAAAAAGCAGAAGGTGATGCTGCAGGAGTGAAGCTTGCCATTGGTGCAGAATCAGAAGTGATCAAGCAACGTGCGTTTGCAGAAGCAGAAGCAACAAGAGCAAGAGCGCAGGCAGAATCAGAAGCGATCAAATTAAAAGCATCCGCGCAGGCGGAACAGATCTCGCTCACGGGTGGCGCGGAAGCAGGAAAAATTCTTGCCATTGGTAAATCAACGGCAGAAGCTTATGAGCTTGCAGTGAAAGCACTTGGCGGAGAAAATTTCACGCGTTACAAGATCACCGAAGAGCTTTCCAAAGGTCATGTCAAATTAATTCCTGATATACTGATCGGTGGAAATGGAAATGGCGGAAGTGCGATCGACGGGTTGCTCGGGTTGAAATTGATGGAGATGATGGATCCGGAGAAGAAGAAAGCTACTGAGGTTATTGTTCCGGAAATTATAATTGACAAGAACAAAAAAGAGCCGCCGAAGATGTCGTAGGTTTTTACGGGCACGGAAAATTAGTGCGACTTTTACATTCCCCTGAAACAGCAATGTTTTGGGGGAATTTTTTTGATTGGTTAGAAAAACGAAATTGCTTACGGAAGTGAAATGAAAAATAATTATCCCTGCTATTACAAGAAAAAGTGGCTGTTATTTTTTAACCACTTTTTTAGCGGCAACTTTCACGGATTTTTTAACGGAAACTTTTACAGTTTTTCCTGCCGGAGTCTTTGATCCCTTCTTATTCATCTCCTTATAATAACCACAAACATCCTGCACCACACATTCATCGTGATGCGGATGTGACGGCCTGCACGTTTCCCTTCCTAAAAAAGAAATTGCCATTCCGATTTCTCCCCAGTCTTTTTGCGGAAGCACTTCCATTAATTGCTTTTCAATTTTCTTTGGATCTGTTCCGGTTGCAACTCCAATACGCGGCGCAACACGAACCACATGCAGATCGACAATAATTCCTTCTGCCTTCAAACCGGCTTCGCGCATAATGACGTTTGCAGATTTTCTTCCGATGCCCGGCAATTCCGTCAGCTCTTCCATTGTCAACGGAATCTTTTTATCATCCTTAATGGTCTGCGCGATTTGCAGCAGCCACTTGGATTTATTTCTGTTGTTCCTGATTTTCCGGACAAATGGAAAAAGTGCTTCTTCATCTGCACGTGCGAGTGATTTCATGTTGGGAAACGCTTTGAACAATTCCGGAGCAAGCGCATTGATGTTGCGGTCAGAATCCTGTGCAGATAAAACCACCATGACCAGAAGCTGGTAACTATTTTTGTACTCAAGCGGATGTTGTTTGCCTTTGTATTTTTTAATCAAAGGTTTCAGTGCGGTAGCCCAGTCTGTCTCTGCCATGGATTTATTTTGATTAAAAATACAATTGTAATTTGTGAATGCAAATAAAATTAGCCCTCAAATAAGTTAAACTGATTATTGTGCAGAGTTAATCAGCAATTCAGAAAATAAATTGAACTGTTCAGAGGCTGTTTAATTTTTTTCTCCGGGGTTTAAATAATTGAAGCTGCTCTTAAACTTGTCATAATGGCATACAAATCGTATATTTGAAATAGGCAAACACCTTTTTATTTAAATTTCGTGCGCATGGTAAATAAAATTCTACGCTGGAAATATTCCGCTTGTAAGATCCTGTCCATCTTTTTCCTTTTGGAAATGACTGCGGATATTCATGCACAGCTGATCGTTAGTCCGGGAGTAACTTCAGCTTCACTTATAAATAATCTTGTTGGCTCCAGTATGACCATTACCAATGTCACGCTGAATTGTCCAAATAATGCCTATGGCAATTTTTCCAATGGGAATACCACCAATATGGGAATTAGCACTGGGATTTTGCTTACCACCGGCTCCGCAATCGGCGCTATCGGACCAAATAACTCTACCAGTTACGGCACTTGCAATAATACTAATCTGAACGATCCGCAATTACAGAGTCTTGATCCGCAAGCTACACGCGATCCCTGTATATTGGAATTCGATATTGTTCCTCAATGCAATACCTTAACTGTGCGTTTCGTTTTTGGTTCCGAAGAATACCCGGAATTTGTTTCTTCAGGATATAATGATGCATTTGGTTTTTGGATTACCGGTCCCGGACCTGCTTGTCAGCCCGGCTATTACAATAACACCAACGTGGCTACCCTTCCCAATAACACGACTATTGTTTCCATTGATAACGTTAACCCGTTTACCAATTCTGCCTATTATGTAAACAATAATAACGGCGCAACAATCCAGTATGATGGAATGACTACTGTGCTGACAAGAACAGTTTTGTTGTGTGCCTGCCAGACTTATCATTGGAAAATTGCCATTGCAGATGCTGGTGACTGTGTGTATGATTCCGGTGTGTTTATTGATTTCCTACAGTGTTCAACAGCATTAACTGCAACAGCAATTTCAACTCCCGCAAGCTGCGCGGGATGCAATGGAACAGCAACAGTAAACCCAACAGGTACGGGTCCGTTTACTTACTCATGGGCGCCAAGCGGTGGAAATGCACAAACCGCAACAGGTCTTTGTCCGGGAACATATACCTGTACAGTTGATGACAATGTTTCCTGTTCACCCCCTACCGTGATCGCGGTTTCTGTTGGTACAAATACAGTAACCGTTACAAGCGCAATTACTCCGGGCAATGTTACGTGCAACGCAGCATGTAATGGAACAGCTACAGCAAATCCGACATCCGGCAATGGCCCTTACAGCTATTCATGGTCGCCGAGTGGCGGAAATGCGCAAACCGCAACCGGCTTATGTCCCGGAAATTATACTGTTTCAATTACAGATGCAAATAGTTGTACCGGAACACAAACCGTTACAATTACAGAACCGCCGGTGTTAACCGCTGCTTCATCAGGAACAAATATTACCTGCTTCGGCGGAACGGACGGAACGGCAACTGCAAACCCATCGGGCGGAAGCGGAGGATATACATTCAGCTGGGCGCCAAGTGGTGGAAATGCGGCAACGGCAAATGGACTTTCAGCAGGAAGCTATACCTGCACGGTTGCTGATCTTTATGGATGCGCTACAACCACAAGTGTAACCTTAACAGAACCAACAGCTGTTGCCCCGACTTCTTCAGGAACAACAATTTCCTGTTTCGCAGGATCTGATGGAACAGCAACGGCAATTGGCGCAGGTGGTTCAGGCGGTTATTCGTATTCATGGTTGCCATTTGGTGGAAACGCTGCAAATGCAAATGGATTAAGTGCCGGAAGCTACACATGTACTGTGACTGATATTGCAGGATGCACAGGAAGTACAAGCCTTACATTAACAGAACCACCTGCTATTGCACTTGCAGCTTCCAGCTCTCCTGCATTATGCCTTAACGCCTGCGACGGGCAAACAGCTGTTATTGCAAATGGCGGAACACCGTTCTATTTGTATTCCTGGAACACAGGTTGCAATACAGCAAATTGTCCGAATATCTGTGCAGGAACTTATACTGTTACTGTTACTGATGCGAATGGTTGTTATACAACTGCTACAACAACCGTTACACAACCAACTGCAATCACACAAAATCTTTCCTCGCTTCCTGCACATTGTAATGCGGCAGACGGAACAGCTTCAACGGTTGCCAATGGAGGAACAGGTCCTTACACATACAGCTGGATGCCGGGAAATGGAAATACAGCAACGTATACTAATGTTGGTTTCGGACAATATACTGTAACCGTTACTGATGCAAATGGTTGTACCTCGGTTGACAGTATACAGGTTCCTAATGCAGCCGGGTTAACTATTGCTTCTGCTCCTGTTACAAATGTGAGCTGTTTCTCTGCATGCGATGCTTCGATAACTGCAACAGGAAGTGCAGCGACTCCACCTTTTACTTATTCCTGGTCGCCATCCGGTGGAAATGCTTCAACGGCTTCGAACCTTTGTCCTGGAGCCTATACGGTAACCGTTACCGATGCAAACGGTTGCTGGAACACGGCTTCCTTCACCGTAACAGAACCTGTACTATTAACCGCTGCAACAACGGCAACGCCACCTGTCATTTGCGATGGAGCAATTACAAATCTTTCCGGTTCAGGCGCAGGTGGTACGGTTGCATATAATTACAACTGGATGCCGGGCAACCTCGCAGGAAATGCACCGGCAGTTTCGCCGAATACAAC
>JBDSHN010000017.1:0-9683 GCA_039918435.1 Bacteroidia bacterium
GTAAAAAGTAACCGGATTCAACTTTATGAATTGTTTCACGCTGAGGATGGCATGTCTTTTTCCCGTGGAAGAATGATCGGTGAATTGAAGCGATAAGCAACTATTTTTAAAATTATCCATTTACAAACGTTTGTTACCGGATAATTCGCCTTGCACCAGTTAGATTCGGCTTATTAAAAGCTGCTGATGAATTTTACTGCGAGAATTCCTTTACTACGACTGTTGATTCCTTTTATTATTGGAATACTTATTTGTTATTCTTTTCACATTTTAATTCGCGTTGAAGTATTTATTTCATTAATCATTTGCTGCCTTTTTCTTTTAACTACGTACAGGAAATTATTAAAACGTTCCATTAACTGGCGTGGGTTTGACGGAATATTTATTTCTCTCGCATTATTTTTCTCCGGCCTGGGAATCTGTTCCGTTCAATTGCAAAATACAGATGCATCCGGAAATAACACGAAAGCGGTTTTAGTTACGCTGTTGAATGACCCGGTTGTAAAAGAACGAAGCATAAAACTTTTTGTAGAAGTAAGCACGGAAAAAGATTCCGTCTGGAACCCGGTGCAAAAAAAGATGTTGGTTTATCTTCAGCGTGAACAAGCAGCAGAAAATTTAAAATACGGCGATGAATTGCTTATTCACAGTGCACCGTCAATTATCGAATCGCCGAAAAATCCGGAAGAGTTTGATTACAAAGCGTGGCTTGGCCGACAGCGTGTGAATGAACAGGTGTATGGTAAACAGGGCGAATGGAAATTAATTTCTGCCGGACATGGAAATTTTTTCAAATCGAAAGCGCTTGAACTCCGGCGGTATTTTCTTGAAAAATTAAAGAGTTATGGTTTCAGCGCTTCTTCCTATGGCGTTGCAGCAGCGTTATTGCTCGGCGCATCCGATCAGCTTGATCCGGGCACGATTCAATCGTATAGCGCAACCGGAACTTTGCATGTATTATCTGTTTCCGGCATGCATGTGGCGCTGGTGTATATTGTGCTGCTGAAATTGCTTGCGCCACTAGAACGAAGGTTGAAAATGAAATGGCTGAGCATTTTTCTGCAGCTTCTTTTTCTTTGGTTTTATGCCACGCTCACAGGGTTATGTCCTTCCGTGCTGCGTTCCGTTACCATGCTTAGCGTGATCATTGCAGGAAGAGCATTCAACCGTAACGCACATATTTTAAATTCACTTTCGGCATCAGCACTTATTTTATTGCTGTTCGATCCGCTGCTGATTTTCGATATTGGATTTCAACTGTCGTATCTCGCTGTAGGCGGCATTGTTTTGCTTCAACCCAAGCTCGAAAGTTTGTGGGAACCCGATACTTCCACCTTCAGAGGAAAAATAATGAAACACTGCTGGACGATTATTTCAGTTACGTTAGTGGCACAGGTGTTTACTTTTCCGCTCGGACTTTATTACTTCCAGCAATTTCCGCTCTACTTTATTTTGTCCAATATAGTTGTCATTCCGCTTTCCACGATCGTGATGTATGCCGGATTATTTCTTCTTATCGTTTCTCCTTTTCTCATCATTGCTAAGCCAATTGCTGTTGTATTCGGTTTCCTGGTAGAGTTATTAAACGCCTGCGTTGGAAAGATCGAGCACTTGCCCAGCGCTGTTCTTCATTCCGCAAAATGGGAAAAGCCCGAATTGCTGTTGATGTATCTCTGCATATCTTTCCTGCTTATTTTTTTAATTCACAGGCGAAAGCATTTTCTCCGTTTCGGAATGGCCGCGCTTTCACTCATGCTCGTGTTGGGCGCATGTGAAAGTCATAAAAATCTGAATCAACAGAAAATTGTTTTCTTCGATATCAATCACGCTTCGGTCATTGCAGTTGTGAATGGAAAAGAAATTCTCTTGCTCACTGATACATCACTTCTGAAACGCAAAGGCGATATTGACTTTCATATTGAACCGTTTCTGAAAGCGCGCGGAATGCAGGAAGGTGATTTTATTTCACTAACAGATTCACTACGCGTTGAAAATAATTTTATGCATTATGGTAAAAGCCGGTTGTTTGCTTTTGGAAAGCAAGTTGTACTGGTGGGCAAAGATTTCAAATCAAAGCTGAATGGTGCGGATAAAATTATTTTGCTGCGGAATAATACGTTTGCTGATTTGGATAAGTTGCTCAGTCAATCGAAACCGGAATTGGTAATTGCTGATGGTTCGAATGGGAAGAAGAGGATTGCGAAATGGAAAAAGATGTGTGAGGAGAAAAAGGTGAAGTTTTATGATGTTACAGAAGAGGGTGCTTTGGTGATGGGGGAGTAGAGGATAAAAAACAAGAAAAGCCTGTTTACCTCACCTGAAATTCTTCAATGCGACCATGAGGATTGCTCTTGACCAGTCAGCGGACGAGATGAAGCCTGTATTTATTTCAAAAACAAGAAAAAGGGTTCCAAACTTTCGTTTGAAACCCTTTTTTTATGTCGGGGTGGCCAGACTCGAACTGACGACCCTCTGCTCCCAAAGCAGATGCGCTACCAACTGCGCTACACCCCGATTTACTATTTTAAAGAACTATAATCAGATGCGCTACTCTCGGCTGAGCCGAGACGCTACACCCCGATTGTAACCGTAAGCATTTGCATGCATTCCGATCTACTATTTTTATCTAAAGAACTTTACTATTCAATTTATCTCTCAGACCAAGCATTTTCAAAGCGGTAATTGCTGCTTCGTCTCCTTTATTTCCATGAATTCCCCCGGCGCGTTGTTGTGCTTGTTCGAGGTTATTTGTGGTTAGGACGGCAAAGATAACAGGTTTACTCAAACTGATGTTTAATTCTGTCAATCCGTACGTAACTCCCTGACAAATAAAATCAAAATGTGGTGTATCGCCTTTTATTACACAGCCAATACAGATCACAGCATCGATATCTTCATCAGTCCCGCACCATTCTGCGCCTAAAGTCAGCTCGAAAGCGCCGGGTACATAATGTACTTCGATATCGCCTTCTTTTAATCCGTGCTTTTTCAAAGAACTCACCGCGCCGTCGCGCAGCGCAAAGGTAATTTCACTATTCCATTCTGCAACAAGAATCGCAATTCTTTTTCCTTTTCCTTCGGGAATACTTCCGGCTTCGTAATCGGAAAGGTTTCTTAATACTGTTGCCATCTGTTGCGTTTCCTTTGGAGAAAAAATGCCCTGCCGGTAGTTTATTTCCGGAGCTGAACTTTTTCTATCCGAAGGTTTATTTAATTGTTCCGCCTGCTCTTCCGATGTACTTGTCGATCTGTGCTGCTTCCTGTGATTCAGGGAAATCAGTTTTGATCTGTGTGTACATTTTCAGCGCTTCTTCTTTGTTTCCTTTATCTTCATAAGCATAACCTGCTTTTTTCAGGTATACCGGGGAAGTAAATTTGTTCGGATTTTTCTTTGCAGCTTTCTGGTAATACTCGATTGCATTGTCTGCATCGCCTTTTTCCATGTATGCATCGCCGATCAAACCAAGCGACATTGCTCCGAGGAACATATCATCTGAATCAAAATCCTGGAGGGTTTCAATTGCTTTGTCAAATTGAGCTGTACGCAAATAACAAACTCCGAGATAATATTTAGAAAGATTGCCGGCCTTTGTCATGCCGTAATTATCAATGATCTCAACAAAACCTGCTGTATCACCATTTCCATTGATAGCAAGATTGAAAGAATCTTTCGCGAAATACATTTCCGCTTTGTACATCTTCGCAGATGCTTCGTCCGATTTTGGCTGGAGGTAAAGATATTTCCATCCGAAATAAATACCTACCAGTAAAATAACGCCACCAACAATCAGCGCGAGGCTTTTGCGGTTCTGTTCAATGTAGGATTCCGTTTTATCAAACGCGCCAATAATATCGACAGCGGGTTGCTCTTTAGTTTCTTTTGACATTTGGATATTCAGTGATTTTGCTAAATAACAGGGCGCAAAAATAATCTTTTTTTCCACTATAGCAGATTTACCTTCTCTTTTTGGCAAATTTGCAGCACTTTATCCGCTCCGGCGGAGTAATTTAGTCCGATTTACCGCCCGATATGCATCTCAAGACCCTCACTTTACTCCATTTCCGAAATTATGAAGAAGCCGGAATTGAGTTTTCTGAGCGGATCAACTGCTTTACTGGCCTTAATGGCTCGGGAAAAACCAATTTACTAGACGCAATTCATTACCTCGCCCTCTGTAAAAGCTTCCTGAACCCGGTCGATAGCCAAAATATCCGCTTTGATGCCCCGTTTTTTGTGGTGCAGGGACTTTTCGGCAACGCGTTGGGGCAGGAAGACAATATAGTATGTTCCTTAAAACGTGGCCAGCGCAAGGTTTTCAAACGAAATGGCAAGGAATATGACCGCCTTTCCGATCATATCGGTCTGTGTCCGCTTGTTACTGTTTCTCCTGCGGATGCGGTGCTTGTAACGGGCGGCAGTGAAGAAAGACGCCGGTTTATGGATACCGTTATTTCACAATATAATAAGCAGTACCTCGAGCAGCTGATCACGTATAACCGTGTGCTTTCGCAGCGGAATGCTTTATTAAAACGCATGGCGGAAGGCCAGGTTCCGGATGATGGAACGCTTGAAGTGCTGGATCTGCAGATGGAGCAATCGGGGATGCCGGTTTTTATTGCCCGGAAAGCTTTTATCCGCGAACTTTTGCCGTTTTTCAATGCTTATTATGAGCAATTAAGCGGTGGCGCAGAAAAAGTGGAACTCTTATATATGTCAAAGCTTCACGACCATACGCTTGGCGATTTGCTTAAACAAAGCATTTCCCGGGAGCGATTTTTAGGGCATACCACAGTAGGAATTCATAAAGATGATCTTGAGCTTCAGATAAATGGTCATTCTTTAAAACGAAGTGGCTCGCAGGGCCAACAAAAAACCTTTCTTATCGCGTTGAAGCTTGCAGAATATATTTTTCTCGATCGCGCTGCCGGAAAACGGCCAATGCTGATTCTCGATGATGTGCATGATAAGCTGGATGCAGATCGCGTTTTCAGACTGATGGAAATTGTTTGCGGAAAAGATTTTGGCCAGCTGTTTATTACTGATACCGGCGCTGGCAGGATGAATGATCTTTTTTCAGGAAAAGGTCTTCCTTATAAGATGTTTACAGTAGTGGATGGGAAGGTAGTTCGGGGTTCGGAGTTTTGAGTTCGGATTTTGTGTTCTTTGTTCTGTGTTTTAATCCAACCGCCATTTTTTAACCGGAACTCAAAAATCAAAACATAAACTTCTTTTGGCATGATTATTTCTGATTAATTATCACGAGCAATTTCTATAAGCTCCACCGGATGCCCTGTTTCCGTGAATTTGATAACTTTGTCCCACATTTTAAAAACCACCGCGCATGTCTAAATGTTACCTGTTGCTTGTTGCCGTTTTATCAGGACTGACTATAAATGTTTCTGCCCAGACCAAAGTTGCACCTGTAAAAAGTGATGCGATTGTTTATACCGGGCCATCTGCGGCAGGCGATTCCAAACGAGATAATGGCGATTTCAAAGGCGCTATCGTGGAATACACAAAAGAGATTGACAAAATCAATACAGAAGCGCTTCGCATCATAAAACTCAAAGCTGATTATCAAAAAATGAGCGAGTTTGATAAAATGAACCAGAACCAGGAGGAAATAAATAAAAATTATCCGGATTGGGCAAAGCTGTATTACGGTCGTGCAGTTTCCAATATTACTTTGATGAATAAGCCGGTTGCTAAACCTGATATTGATATGGCAATTGGTTTGGATAATACAAATGCTGATGCATATTACCAGCGTGCATTGATCATTAATTCTAAAGAGAACCGTGAGAATGCATGTATGGATATCAGCCGTGCTGTTACACTCGGCAGCGCAAAGGCGAAAATTGCTTTTGATGATAATTTCTGCTGGAATGCTGCACAGGTTCATTATAAAGACGGTGCTTCAAAAGTTGCTACACGTAAATATGATGAAGCAATCACAGAATTAAACCTTGCTATTTCCATCTGCCCTGATTCAGGAAATTATTATGCGAAACGCGGACAGGCTTATCTCGGCTTGAAAAATAAAACCCAGGCTGTTGAAGATTTCACAAAAGCGACAGAACTTTCTCCTTCGCATCCGGATGGTTTTTACCAGCTGGGTCTTTATTATTTCAATGATGAGAATTGGGATAAAGCATTTGATAATCTTACCAAAGCAATCGCACTTTCACCAATGAATTATGAGGCTTACATCATGCGCGCACAATGCTGCGAGCGCCAGAACAAACAAACTTCTGCGATCTATGATTATGGACAGGCAATTTCTATTCGTCCAAATGATGCAGAAGCGTATTATCGCCGCGCATTGCTACAGCGGGAGATGAAAGAAACCGGAAAAGCCTGCAAAGATTTCGCAAAAGCTTCTCAGCTCGGGAATGAAGATGCTACAGAATACCTCAAAGAGTGCACGAAATAAGCAGCCCTCAAATAAAATTGGAAAAGCTGTCTCAATCTGAGGCAGCTTTTTGTTTTAACCTAATTATGTATTATGGAAATTGACGAGAAGAAAGATAAAACAAACGAGATCACGCAGGGTATCGATCCGAAACAATCCGAGGCAGAAGCGGAAGAAACTATAAGGGAAGAGCGTGCATTTCTTGAAGGACCACGATCGCGGACAAAAGATTTTTTCTTCATCATACGTGTGCTGATCGAAATGATCCGTGGATTCAGGAAGCTTCATTTTGTTGGACCATGCGTTACGGTTTTTGGTTCAGCGCGATTTAAAGAAGGGCATAAATATTATGAGCTTGCCCGTGAAGTGGGAAAAGGTATTTCAAAAATCGGGTTTACGGTAATGACCGGTGGCGGTCCGGGAATAATGGAAGCTGCAAATCGTGGTGCGCGGGAAGCGGGGGGAAGATCCGTCGGATGCAATATTATTCTGCCACATGAACAAGATCCGAATCCTTACCTGGATAAGTGGGTAAACATCCGTTACTTTTTTGTTCGAAAACTTTTGCTTTCAAAGTATTCTTATGCGTTTGTAGTCATGCCCGGTGGTTTCGGAACGCTGGATGAATTGTCGGAAGCGATGACATTGGTACAAACCGGAAAAATGCTGCAGTTTCCGATCATTGTTATGGGAATTGAATATCACAAAAACTTCCGGGAATTTATTGAACGAATGCTTGAAGAAGAAACAATTTCGAAAACAGACATCGACCTGCTGCTCTTTACAGATTCGGTTGAAGAAGCAATTGAATGGCTCGATATAAAAGCAGCGCAGAAATTCGGATTGACAAAAAGAATGGTGCCGATGAAGATATTGGGGGAAGGGTAAATTTCAAATGTTTAAATTTCAAATTTGCACATGCAATTTTCAAGGTAGATGGGATAAGGAAAAGGTTGGTCGCTAATCACAGAAATTTTCTTTACCCAGATCACTGAATTTTTTCTTTCCTCTTAAAAAATATTCTGCAACAATGCTTTTTTTATAAATGCCTTTTGTTGCGAATGTTTTAATGTTCTTTTTTAATGCAAAACGTTTCTTTCGGATTTTTGGCAGGCGTGCATAAAATGCAAAATGCCCGCGCTGAACGGCCCAGAAATGTGCCGGCTCACCCGCAAGAAGGAATTTCATACCGGCGATAAAATCAAGGCACATGCGCCAGAATATTTTGAAAAAGAGAAAAGGACCTTGTTTGTTTTTCAGCAGCAGCATTAAATTATTGCGGAAATTGAGATACGTTTTTTGAGGACTTGCTTTTCCAAGCGTTCCACCGCCAACATGATACACAATTGATTTGCCGCAATACATAATTTTATAACCGCGGTTGCGCATTCTCCAGCACAGATCAATCTCTTCCATGTGTGCGAAAAAATCTTCATCAAGTCCGCCCATTTCTTTCCATACAGACGCGCGCACAAACATACATGCGCCGGTTGCCCAGAAAATTTCTGCATCATCATCGTATTGACCGTTATCCTGCTCAACCGTTTCAAAAATTCTTCCGCGGCAAAAAGGATAACCATATTTATCAATAAATCCGCCAGCAGCTCCTGCGTACTCAAAATATTCCTTCGCATGAAACGCACGGATCTTCGGTTGTGCTGCAGCAATGGAATGATCTTTCTCCATCAGTTCAATCACCGGCGTGATCCAACCTTTAGTTACTTCTACATCTGAATTGAGCAGGATAAAATAATCCGCCTCAACTTGAGCAAGCACTTCGTTATATCCTTTTGCAAATCCGCCATTGGAAGAATTACGGATGACGCGAACGGCAGGATAGTTTTTATTCAACCACGCAAGTGAATCATCGGTGGACGCATTATCAGCAACAATAATTTCAGAAAAATCAGGGTTATGCTGAATTACAGAAGGCAAAAAATCTTCCAAGAATTTTCTTCCGTTCCAGTTGAGAATTACGACTGCGACATTTACCATGAAATTCAAGATTCAAAATTTAATATTCAAAATGCAATCCGTTTTCAATCTTGAATTTTGAATCTTGATTTATTAATGGGGATTGCTATAATTATCATCGGAATGTCCGCCGTATTGTGGAGCTCCGTCTTGCTGATCAAGGCTTCTTGTCGGATTATTTCTATTCACGAGCCGCAGTTTCCAGTTGTCATCCCGTGTTTCGCCTCTTGCATCGGAATGAATGAGCTGGAAGTTATTTGTTGCAAGATCAAAATCGGCAAAAACGAATTTCTTATTGGTCTGCTGCGCTGCGCTCTGATCAAGGTACGAAGGCATATTGCTGTTTCCGCGAATCGTATAATATTGCCAGATCTCGTACGGATAAGCGCTTGGCTCATTGAGCGAAGGTGTCATCTGATCGGGCGGTCCGTACTGAAGATAAACCCGTCCACGATCCGTTTCATATCCTTTCATGATCGGCGTTCCGAATGAATAATTCACTTTCTGAACCTGCGTATTGTATTGCAGCCACGCAGCTTCCGGATTTGCTTCGTTACGTGAGAGCCAAAAATTATAAATGAACTGTTGCATCAGTTTTACATCGCCGGCTTTCACTCGGTTTTCGGCAAAGTCAATTTCATTGGGACTGCTGATCGGACGCAGGCAGCGGATCATCTGTACAAGTGAATCGGGATCATTCACCTTGCTCACGAAGGAATTGGTAACATCAATAGCCGCAAGATCATCCAGCTTGTAAAGCATGCCCGGATTAAAACGCTCAAAAGAAGTTTTGCGCATCGACATCAGCCTGTTGCTTGCATTCCGGACTTCGACAACGAGGTAATAGGTGCCGGAAGGAAGCGACGTGATATTGAATGAAAAGAGTAATGGAACAACCGCATCCGGCTTTGATTTTATAAACGAAGAAAAGCCCGACATTTTATTTTTTGTCGTAGCTGATTCGATGTAATACAGCACAAGAAATTTTTCCTCCGGCTGAAATACTTTTTTGGTGTTATAGATTTCACCATAAAATCCAAGCTGGGAAAGATTCGGTGGATAAAAAGAAGAAACGTATGGAACGAGTTCGTAATTGCTTTTTGTCAAAGCCGTTTGCGCGGTCGAAGCATAATAAGTTTCAAGCAGTTCAATATGTGAAAGGCTAAGTGAATCGGTATCAATATCGACGCTTATTGATTTTGTGTTTTGCATTGTTTTTAGCGGCTTTCGATTCAGGTCGGTGAAAGAAACTGACACTAAATAATATCCGGCCGGCAAAGGAAAACGTTGCAGATC
>JBDSHN010000018.1:0-87682 GCA_039918435.1 Bacteroidia bacterium
TTTTTCTTTAGGCTTTTATAGTCTAATTTCATTGTGTTAAACTACACTTTCAAAGAACGGGTTTTCAGGCAATTAAAACTTTGTTTCAACAGCAGACTCTTAAAAACTTAATCGATATAAACTCTAAAAACTATCTTTATTTGATTGTAAAAGTGCAATTCAAAAGTTGTCTGAAACAAGACAAAAAAATTGTCCAAAAAAGACTATTCTAGTGTCCAAAAAATAGACAGAAAATGAAAACCAATATCTACCCTCATCAATGGGAATTGCTTGCATGTATGCTCACTTATAAAGTAAGTGGTGGAGCGTGTTTGGATTATGAACGGCTTGGAAAAAAAGATTATGAAAAAATCAATGATGCCTTGCCACTTGTTTCTCCCGTGAGTCTTCAAAAATGGTTCGGAGGAAGGAAGCCTGCAGTAAATGCACTTAATGACTTATGTCAGCATACATCCGATATTTTCCCTTATCCAACATGGCAGGAGTTAGCGCAAGCAGAAGTCCATCTTGAAATAATAAGCGCATGCCCTGACTGGGAAACGTACGCAAAATTGCTTAGCGCTGAAGATCAATCCAAGGAATATAAAAAATTATCATCGCTCAAATCATGGGCATACACCCGGGTTCTTGAATTGACGAATGGGGGCATACATCTGAAATCAAACACTGCACGTCAGAAGCGTAAGGCATTTGTGAAGGAATTCGCCGGCACTTATAGCTTATTCATGCCTGGACAAATTCCTCCCGAGAAGTATAAAGCAGTGTATGTAAATCCATTTGTCATTGATGAGACTGGAGACGTATGGATGCAGAATGCATATAATAAAAAAGAATTTCACGGATTTGCTACTGTAAAGGATACGAACACTTTGCAGATCATATTGCATGATACAAACGGAGACGGTTTCGAATATGTTATTTCAATGCGAGTCGATAAGTATGGGTCATCAGCAATTTACTTTCCTGCACTTACACTCGGTTATGATGGGCAAGGAACAATATGTTCTTATCCCGTGTTATTGACTACTGACTTGAACTTGAATATTGAAAGTACTTTTGTAAATCTCTACTTAGAAGAATGCTATAAACATTTTCTCAGCAAAGCAAAAAAAGGGAGAATGGAGTGTTTAAGTCCGACGATACTTCAATCGATTTATGTAAAGGCAAAAAAATAACCCAATTGAAAAAGATACTTATCGTTCAATTGTTTTTTCGTCCGTGTTTTTTCCACGTATAGCTGCCAATTCTTTTTTTCGATCATTCGCTTCTGGATAGACAACGAACTCACGCGCTGCTTTCGCAATAAGTTGCGGCACTCGATAATGGCGCAACACACGATCATTCGAATGCCCGGTTACTTCTTCCGCACGGCCGCCGGTAAAGATTTCCATTTCGGTAATGTATTTTTTGCGAAGTGAACCAAACTTTAGATCTTTTCCTGTATTGAGTTGACGATAGTAATGTGAAAATGCACGTGAAATATCATCAGCCATTTGCCCCCTATTTTCAGTTTCAGGGGCGACGAGATACCTATCAATTTCCGTCTTCTTGTACTCTCTATAATCATCAATAATCAGTTTTTTCAAACTTGCCGTAAGCGGGACATAGATCAGCTTTTTATCAGATGTGTTTTTGATATGTAGTATATTGTTGACTTTCAAATTCTCAATACGCAGCACGACCGGACCGGTATCGTCTTCGATAATGTCCGATGTTTTGAGATAGACTAGATTCTCCCTGCGCACACCGGATTCAAGGCCGATCCGGAATGCCTTTTCGAGATAGGGGCGATAGAGCGATCGTTTCTGCTTTCTTTTCCCCTGGTTGATGACAAAGCCGTTTTCGGGAGTGATGTGTGCTATTAGAGATTCAAATTGCTCGACCGTTTCTATCGTTTCGGGATTGAGTTCGGTTTTCTTGTGTTTCACTTTGCTGAAAAAGTTCTCGCCGCTTTGTCTTGCCTTCTTCTGCCACCATCCGTAGAACATAGTGTAGGTAGTCATGTGCTTATTGAAGGTGCGGTTTGCGTATTTCTTCACATCGAGCAGATAATCGCAAACGTAGCCGACAGTCGTATCATTGAGGCTTTGCATTGCGAAGGATTTTATATCAGTATGATCAGCCAGGCATACACACAATCGTTTTAGTTCACGATCTATTTCTTCAAGGTATTCTTTACTCAGATTTTGTTTGAGATGGTTCGGCACATCAACGTCCTGCATGAATGCAACAAAGCTGGCAGCCCATTCTGTGAGCTGGCGTGGGCCTTCGTTTTCAGGAACCGTATTTATTGTTTTCTGTTCTACAGGAACAGCAGGAGTAATTTTTTCTTTAGTCTTGATTTCAGTACCGGATTTCACTTCTTCACGAAACTTGAGATGCTCGATTATGGCTTCGTTAAGATTTGTCGTTTCGTGAGTTTTCACGCGTCTGCCATGTTTTGTGTTGACAAGATGTATTACTGATCGGTATTCTAATTTTTCAGGATGACAGCATGCGGATAAATCACGTTGATTAGCTAAGCATTTTTTCGTCACATATGTATCGCATTCCGTACATCGGATTTTGAATCCCGGATGCTTTACGTTCGGTGGAATAGGGGTGATATGTTTTTTCATCTGCGACATCATACCTCCTGTTTCCTTAAAAGCAAGTCCTCTAGTTCGGAGAGGAATGTATTCTCGGCTTTATTCTTCGGCACGTATTTTCTTTTTGACTTTATTATTGGTTTTTCGGAATGATATCGCAGCAGTAGGGCTGCATCATATTCCTCCTTGACGACGCACCAGTTCTTTCCGATCTTGTGCAATTGAATGCCGAGTGAACGTTGTACCCATTTTGCAACAGATCTCCGGTCACGATAGCCGCTTATTTCTCGCAAAGCCGAAATCGGAATAAAATCCATGAGTTAAAATTATTCTGAACCAACAAAGTGTTGATTGCCACACTTGACGCGAGTACATTTGTTAAGCGCGTCAAGCGGATATAAAAAAGAGCCGCCGAAGCGACTCTTACCCAACCCTCCCTGCCAACCATTATTGTTTAATTAGTTTTTTCAGGACTTCAGTAATTTCTGTGAGGTGTTCCGTGCCTGAAAAAATAAGGCCGGTACATTTCCCATTCCAAAATTTCTGTACTGACTCTCGAAGCGGTTTGACTTCGCTTTTCTTAACCATCTTGCGAACAAGTTTCTCTTCAAGCATGACGACCAGGTAAATCGAATTTTTGCGCAGATGGAAAAGAGCCAAATTCTTCCCTGTGCCTTTCTTCATTCCGATATAGTGGCTGCCTTTCGAATTGAAGACAATTGTCTTATCAAGTTTGATGGCAGCCGCTTTCAACTTCTCATACATGGATCGGACAACCGCCGCCCCTTTCAAGAAGTGATGATCTTCCGTGTGGATGACTTTCTCCTTCGGAGCTTTCACTTTTACTTCATGCTTTTCCTTCAGATCGGCAAATGCCGGAAACATCGAGAGCATCTTTGATTTGCCGACCAGATACTTGCGCAGAAAGATAACGTTGAGCATGTTCGGTCTTGTTGCCGCATACGAAGTAAATAGCTTGGCGCAATCTTCTTCATCTTCATTTACCAGAAACAATGCGCTGAGCCGTTTGCGGATCACCTGTTCGAGCATCGCTTCAATTGTCGAACCTTCGGCAATGAATGGCTTGAAGATTTTTTGCTTGGCTTTATCCTTTCGGATATGTTCACTGAGCATTTCGATGAGCACAGCACGATTTTCAATCGCTTGCAGATACGCATCGACGGCGATCATAGCCAACATGGAAAGGGCAACGCCTTTCGCTGTTGTGAGCAAAAAACATCGCGGCTTTTCCTGATTGCTGAAATCAAACAGGAACGCATCCCAGAGAAATGTAATGTCCCCGATTTGCGATGTCAGCCCGATAGTTTTTTCGCCGAACATAACGGCGCGATTGGCTAAAACCATTTTGCTTAATTCCTGTTCTGAAAGCATGGCGAGCAGCGGTTCTCCGTCATCAGGCATACCTGGCTCCGGCGTGAGCGAGCCGTCTCGTTTGATGAGAAATACTTGTCCGAATGGACGGGTGTAGACAGTAGGAACTACTGTAGGTTTTGGTAAAGAACTTTTCTTTTTTGTCATGGCTGGATTGGTTTTGTTTTTCCGATGGCCATGTTCGCTCTGTGCGGGAAGGAAGTCAATAGAAAGAATGTGCTTAGCATGATGATTCGTGAGCAGTCAAGTTTGATTAAGAAAGAGCTATTGGCGATATGGAGTTTTTACTTGCGTTCAAAATTTCCCCAAGCTATGATGCTCCCGATTGTTATTTCAAAAACTAAAAACTATGGAAAATGAAAAAAGAACTGATGATAACGTCAGAAACAAAAGAAAAGTGAATTATCGTTATGTCCGGCGGAGCCATCACAAATGGATTATGCAACCGGTTATCCGAATGGGAGGATTATATCTTAAAAGCTTCGGATTCAATGCAGGAGATGAAATAGAGATTTCTTTCAAACAGGGTCTTATCATCATCAGGAAAATCACTGCCAAACAGAATCTGATCGTCATTCGGAAAGCGGCTTAATCACAAAAAAGCCTGATGCACTAATACTGCACCGGGCTTTTTCTTTTCGTTGTACAAATGCATTTCTACGGAAGCATTTTGAAATCAGGATTTTCTCCGACAACTTCAAGCGTTTCGGAATCGATAATCCTGCCGCAATCGGCACAGACGTATAACCCGTTCCAACCGCTTGCTTTTGTTGGCTCTATTTCATTGCCTTCTTCGTTGCATGGATAAAAGCCACTCTCCGAAGTTGTATTTTTACAAATACAAATCAATGCTTCGTCATTGTTCGCTTGGTGCTTTATTTTTTCTCTGGGTTCAATCATAGCTTACATTATGAGGTAATACTATTGAGCGGTCAAGAGTATAATCAGATCGGATAATTCGCAGTTAATACTTCCGTTTTTCTCCTGTTCCTTTTCTTCGCACCCTGTACGCAGAGCCGCATTTCGATAGTCTTGGTATGCCACTTATTTTTCCTTGAGTATCTCTTGAGTAGTTCTGAAGGATAACTTGAAAGCAAGAATTTTCCTTTGATAGTTGTCAGCAGCTTGAGCAGGTCTTCAAAGTTGTCCTCAGTATACCCGCCATACTCCCCACAATCACTATTAAAATAGGGAGGGTCAAGGTAGAAGAAAGAATCTTTTGCATCGCGTGTGATAATGACTTCAAGTGCATCACGGTATTCAAGCTGAGTTTTCTCCAAGCGATCAGCGAATGCTTTAGAAAATAACATTTTCTTAGAATAGAATTTCTTTTCAGATACTGCTGACTTGACTCCTGCCGACCAAGTAGAATCGAGTATTGACGAGAAGGACTGATGCGCCATGACATAAATCGCCCAGGCACGCTCGATGTTGGTGAACAAGTCGGGATTGTGGTAGATGAATCGGGCCTTCAAATGCAAGCCGCGACTGTGCAGCGTCGCGCGGATCATCCGTTGAAGCTTCGGGAATTCTGTTCTAACAACCTGATAGAAATTGATCAGGTCTGCGTTAGTATCATTTATTACTTCAATTGCAGACGGCTCTTTTGCGAAGAAGACAGCAGCGCCGCCTGCGAACGGTTCGCAATACAGGCTATGATCGGGAATCAGTGGCAGTATCTCGGGGACAAGTTTCTGCTTGCCGCCGTAATAGGTAAGTAGTGCTTTCATACAACCTATCGTTCAAAACCGAGATCACGGTCTTGTTCATACAGGCTCTCAATAGTAAGCCCGTCCTCAATGGCCATCCGCACGATTGAGGTGTACAATAATTGCTCCTTGGAATGCTTGAAAATTCTGTGCAATTCCTCGCTACTGAAATTTCTGATGTTTTTCTTTCTCATCAGGTTGAACGCGCTCATTTTCATTTTCTCAAGCTGACTTTTATCTTGAGTGACATCATCGAGCCGTGCCTTTTCCATGCGCTCGTGATATTTTATTTCAACGTCATCAGCCAGTCTTTCAAATGGAAATCCATGACTTGCTATTTTCTCAAGTTCATCCGCTTCGCCGCACACCAGCAGCACGGCTTCAACATGATTTTCGTCTTTTAGTGTCGGATAATAAGCGGCGATTGGAATAACGCTGATCTGAGCCTCACGAATGTGATCACGTGCAATGGCGAGAATGGCCTCGGTGACTTTCTGTGGATTATACTGGCAGAAATCCGGAATGTATTGTGCGGCCATGCCGGGCAGTTTAAGCTCCTGCATGAGTTCGATAACGGGAGCGGTGTACCAAACTTTTTTTGAATTTGTTTTGTTCATGTTGTTATGGCAATGATTAATTTCTTTTCCTTTTTCAAAGGCATTAATTTTTGTAAGAATTTATTTTGTAAGAGTTTCTTTTGTTATACGCATTTTCTGCGCAAGTGCAGCGCAGAGTTTGCCGATCTCAGGGGCAAAATCTGCGCAGGTTGTTTCGTTATCCTCAGGCTTATCCACCGGAGTATCCACAGCGATGCGATAATACAGCCGGACTTTTCCCCGGCGATCTTTTGGGGTGTGAAGTATTTTTCCGTGATCGTCGGCAATGAGGATCAGGTTGCGGTAGGACAAGGAGCGAACGGCATTTACAATTGCGCGGCGTGACAATCCGGTTTTGCTTTGAAACTGTGAAGCAGAAATCCAGTCGGAAACCTTTCGCTCTTTGCGATGCAGATGATGTCGCCAGCCCAGGGTTTGGCGAAGGATGATCAGATACAGTTTTAATTCGGCTTCTGATAGTAATGGCACAAGTTCAAATACCGCGTTGGGAACGGGTGTGGTGTTTTGCATTTAATTTATTAGGTGATGCTGATAGTCGAGAGTGGAAAAACTATTCTTGTTTTTGCATATTGGTATCAGCATCTATTTCCGGCAGCTTTTCTTCCGTATCGAAGAAGTAATAGCGGATGCTTGGATTCTGATATAGGCGCATGAACATGCGGCCTGTTGCTTCATCGATGTGAAGCTCTCCTGCTTTGTAATATTTACGCTTTTGCTCCCCGTCCTTGGTGTAGTCGGAGCGGGTGGCGATGTTGAATATTCGCATAAGAATTAAACGATTAGCTTTTAATAATTCGACTTCAAACCGGAAGCGTATAAAACAAAAAGACCCAGCATTTGCTGGATCTTTTTGATATGATTTACTATTTCTTCGTCTCCTTGTGTCCCTTCTGCGCCTTGCACCATTTGCAATATTTCTTGGTGCAGAGTGTAAAATCATATAAAAATCCAGCGATCATTCGAGATATTCCGAGTGATTTTGAGCTGTGATTTGTTCTGCAAAGAATCCGATTTGCAGATTGTATCAGCTTTTTTCCCGAACACAAACTTTTTACTGTGGATATCATGAATGGTTTTTTATGCTTGTGCTAATGATCCTAATGATGGTCTGGCTTGATTGATTTTGCGGGCCACCTCTCCGAGAACCGGAGATTTCAGAAGTGTGTATATCCTTGAACTTGCAACTTGGGAATGTCCAAGTATTTGTGAAATAATGAGCCCGTCAGTATTCGCCTCAGCCATGTCGTTTCCTTTGAGGTGCCTCAAAGAGTGAGCATTCATCACGCGCTTAAGCCCGACTTTCCTGGATGCGTGGCGAAGAAATATTCCGACTGCACTATTTGTTAAACGTTTTCCAATTTGCCAACAGCGTACGCCGACAAACAAAGCATCAGGCTCAGAAAAGTGGACGTATCCTGATATTTTTTCTCTGACAGCTAACCATTTCTTTAAGTCTTCGTTAGTACTTTCCTCCCAGAATATTTGGCGGACCGGCGCCTTGCCTCGACTTTTTTCTGTTTTAATTACGGCTGTTTTTTTCTCAAGATCAATATCTTCAACGTTTAAAGAGACTGCTTCACCAACTCTTATTCCCGTGTCATAGATGAGGCCCGTGATCGCACGATTCCTGATCAAGTGCGATTCAGTGGCATCTGATGAGAAATATTCCATGATCTTGTCGTATTCCCATTTGTCTGCAACATGCGGCATTACAAAATCTCTCTGCATAACTGGAATAAGCTGGTAATTCAAAACACGATATCCTTTTAGCGACCAATACTGAAAGAACTTTCTAAACGCCATACTTTTCGGCATGAGCGTGTTTTGATTCCATCCGTACTCAAGCATTTCATTCATGTAATTGATGATATGCTCGTCGCGTATTTCTTCAATGAGTGGGTTATGCAGATAAAGACAAAGGCGACGAAGATCGAGACTATAACCTCTGATCGTTCCCTGTTTTACTCTCAACTTGTAATATTCCTCAAACTTTATAATTGCTTCATTTAACTTCATAAAATGCAAACACCCGCCGAGGAAATCAGCGGGTGTTTGCATTAGTCGCTCTTTTCCTTTTAAAGGAAAAGACAAAGTTACCACAGGATTGATGATAGCATCAAGATATGGAAGCACCTTGCTATAATGCAAACCCAAAGTTTCCTCAGACCTTTCGGTCGACCCTTGCGGGACAGTGGGTTGATATTTACTTTATAATTTCTTTATAGACGACCAATTACATACTAGCATAAGCGAGCTTTTTTGTCAAGAGGGAAGTCCAAATTCTACACTCTCAAATATCTTGAGGCCCTGCCACTTCCAATTCGTTTGATCTTTCCAAGTTTTTCAAATCGCTCCAGTCCCTGCCTGACTGTCGACATTCGAATGCCAGTCTCTTTGGAAATTTCAGCCGGAGCAACTTCATTATTCTGCGAAATGAAATTCCACACTTCCAAGTGCTTCAGCGAAAGGGTATCCTCGAGCTGATGCGATTCGAGAATATGAGCGCCTTTGAAGCTTGTTCATGTATCACGGTGAAAAAGAAAGTAATCCACGGCTCTATCGTTTCCGTTCTCAGTTGCAAACGTACCCTGTGATCTGCGAAGCGCGCGACCGCGCGACAAAGCTTTAATAAAAGTAAATTAAATCCAGCACAAGCAAGATCAACGGCCATTACATAACCTTCGGAATATTCAGATTTCTTATCCTACAATCTGCGATATAAAAAACCTATCCATCCGCATCACATCCCCGCTAACAGCCTTCTGTGCTGTAACAATAACCCAAAACCCAGCGGAGATAGACGGGACAGTAATACCGGCATCAAGAGCAGTAGTACCTGCTCCGCCTGCCGAACTTACGCTTCCGGCGACCCCATTCAAAATTGTTATGTTAGATGTCATTGTGCAAGTACGGTTAAAGGAAGTAGATGCAGAATTTGTTGTCACAGCAAGCGTGGCTATCAAAGTTAAGTTGGCACCCGACAAAGAGTTTGCGGTATTAAAATAAATGCGCCAGGTTTTTGTATTAGCATTACTTGTAGCTCCAACCCACGAACCAATGGTTAGCAAGTCACCGGCAGCAAATACATTCGCACCTATTTGATGAGAAAAAATAATATTTTCAGCGGTACCTGTAGGAGCAGTAGCTGCAGTTGTGTTTACAACATTATATTTCGCTTCCGCACGTGTTTCCGCACGAAGATGTTGCACTGATGAATCAAGCGAAGCATACCCGCTTGCAATCCCTTTATTGCTCAAGCTTTCTCGTGCATTAATTTGTCCCTGTGCTTTTCCCAATGCAGCAAGAATTGCATCCGCAGCAACGATCGGTGAATTTTGTGCAGCAAATCCAGTGAGCACTTCAGCAAGCACACGTGCAGCTGTGTAATATTGATTGGTAGCCTCCGTTACCTGGTCAGTAGTATAATCTCCCGCTTGAGGAGTTACAGCTCCTATCCTGCTGTTCCAGGAAGTTAACGCATCCGTATTATCAACTTTTTCCCACGCAGTTCCATTGCTGATGATCCAGTCACCAACTTTCCAGTCAGAAATGCCATCAACGGCGGTTGTTCCAGCAGTAGAAACTACATAGTACCAGCCTTTATTTCCTGTCGCAGCGGTAGGAATGGTTGGAGAGTTGGAAGTAGCATTCCATGCAGCCTGGTAAGTAGAAGCACCGATAAGTGAAGCTGGAATTTGTGAGACCGGAACTTTTCCATTTACATCAAGATTTGCAAACAGTGCTTGCTCATCAATAAATGTCAGTAAGGTTTCAATGGTTGCTTTTTTAGTTTGCAAACTATTAATAAGAACAAGTGTATCATTAACAGTAAGAGTTGTTGCTTCTGTTAATTCGGAAATTTTTTTGTCTGCCATGTAGGTTAGAGGTTATGCGTGTGGATTATTTTAAAAAATATTATTGAATAAGATTTCCTGTGTTGTCTTCAAGCCTGATTCTACCGGTATCTTCCTGTGTAAGGAATGAAGTGATAGAAGCGCTATCCATGCTCTTCTGTGCAAGAAGATCAAATTTCAAACCACTGCTGCCTTCTCCCCTTCCGCTTTGTTTGCTGTAGCCTTTCCAGGTGACGATCCTGCCATCATACCAACGTGTTCGTTGGAACGAAGTAGTGATAATAAGACCCGAACGGGAAATTTCCTCTTCATTGATAAAGTAAGGAACGTTTAACAAAGGATTAGCTTCGAGACCAACAGAAAGAATCTTCGTGCGAGGTCGTACAAATTCACCGGTATTAACACCGTCTATGGTACGATTCATCGTTGCACGCTGGAACATAATACTGCGGTTAGCATTACCTGTTTGTGCCGGAATAAAAGGAATCCAGCTTTCCGGTACAGCAGACGAAAGTTTATAAGATACGATAGCATCGTTTCCGATATAGCTTCCCCCCGGCAACGGTAACGGAGCAGGAAGGTTGAGGCGCAGATAATTCAAAAGATGATTATAAGCCTCTCTTCCATTTACGCCCGTTCCAAGTTCGTTGGAAATAATTTCTTCCACACCCCAAACCATATTCGCCATTTCATCACGCAATAAGACAATACGTTCTAATACATGGCTATCGGGTGCTTGTGGAAGTGATGGTGGAATAAACAAACGTTCATCTGCAGCAATTACAGCATCGCCGCGACGGTTTAATGTAAATAAGTTCCATTTCTGCCAGTCATTATCATCCCCGCTTCCTGCGCGATTAATAAGTGTTTGCCTTCCGAAACTATCAGTCGTTACAAGCCCCAAAACTGATGTTAATGTTCCTGCCTCAACGTCATGCGGAATAACAAACCAGTCATTACTGTAAGTGAGTCCGAAATCAGTTACCAGCATTTTCACAAGATCATTTGTTTTCGTTCCAACCTGGCCGATATCGTGATTGCGGTCTTCAAATTCCCACCAGCGTCTTTTAGGCATTCCTCTGAACGTTACTGATAATGGAATATAATCCAGCCATTCGTCCTTAATAGCAGTGGCATCTAATCCGCTTACGGTTGGTGCTTCCGTAAGCACCGCATTTTCTGTTTCTGTCAGGTCAGCAGAAAACCAGTCAACAGAAGAGCCATTATACTCATCTGCCTTAAGTACCGTTTGAGTCCCGTTCGGCAGAACAGTATCCGGCGCAGAAACAGAAAACTGGTATTCAAGATGTGATGCTGACCAGCTGTTTCCTGTGGTTTCCGGTTGATAATAAACTGTATTGAACCAGGTTTTGAAGATTGCTATTGCAGTATCAACTGCGGTGATATTGCTACCACCTGTTACACCTAAATCAGTAGCAGTATGCGTTTTTAAGTACTCATAAAGATCAGCACCATCCACCGCACGTCCGCTCACTGTTGCTCTTACACTTTGTGCCTGCTTATTGCTTAATCCTTCAACAGTAACAGGCTGTTGAATAGGAAATGCAGCTATAAACAGTGCATCATTGGTATAGCCGTTTGCACGCACCAATCGTAAAAAATGGCGCCCCATCTGCAGTCGTGTTACAAGATCATAGGAAACAGGTAAGCGCTCCACTACAGCTTCAAGCGGAGCCTCCGCAAGATCATACGTTTCGGTTGCTAAGTTTTTACATTGAAAACGGTTCAGGCGCGACGACTGCGTGTGAATTCTTGAATTCACAATGGACCCGCCATCATGTCCGCGGAACTCGCCTAAACGCCATTGCTGCGTAAGCATCCACATGCCATCATGCACCGGGTTGGAAAGACTTACTTCCAGCTCCTGGATGCGTGTGCGTGGTTCTATACGAGAATAGCTGAGGATGCTTGGAGTATTGGGGTTGATTGGGAAAGGCATGGGGTAGTTTGTTAGTGAACTTGGTTCGTTGTAAATCCAATGGTGGTATTCGTAACAGTAACAGGAAGCACTACCGCCGGTAAAATATGTCCCAGGCTTGTTGCTGAAATATCTTCATAATCCACCGCCCTGCGTTTTGCTTCATCCAGTGTATTGTTTACAATAGCAAGTAGGTTTTCCCAATCCCAGCCACCTTCACTGGTATGCGTAGGGGAAGTGGCAAGAATTAAACACTGCGGCGGTTTTGATCCCGGCTGCTCATAATGAAAGGCAACACCCGTAGTTTCTGTTTGATTAGGAATAACTTCAACCCATTCATCAATCATTAAACCTGATTGATTAGATGTCGATGACGCAACGAAACCGGTTGGAAGACACATGCCTAATGCAAGACGGTTTTCTTTCAGCGGCACATGCGGAAGCGGCGGAGCGGGCTGCGTAATTTTTACTGCCATCCAGCGTTCCGTTCCATCAATAGCATAAGGAAACTGTGCCGGCTTTAACGCGAACAGATCCAAATGGCTGCTATCCCATGCCGATGCAAGGAGTGAAAGCATTTCAAAATCACCTGCCTTTTTTCGAACACGTGCAACACCTTGCAACCACTCTTCTGTAATAAATGCATTGCTTAAGTGATCGTTAAGTAAAGTACCACCATTGGAATTATAAAGGTCAGTAAGAACTGCAGCTTCTTCGGTGCGGTATTTATAATGCGGAAGGAAACGGAACGCATTTCCGAAAATAAGAGCAATCGCTTTTTGAATATTCTCTACATAAGCTTCATCGGTCTCGCTCGATAAATTGGGTGATGAAATGCCCAGCGCAAGAACAGCGGCTGATCGGGCAATCAACTCATCATTGACGCGTATTCCTGCGGTGGATAATGCATTAAACGCAGCCTCTGAAACATCAGTATTTGATTCGAAAACAATTCCGTCGATGCCATAAAAAGAGCATGCGTATAAAGCAGCACGCATCGCCGTAAAACTTGCCGGTTGCAGTGCAGTTGCAGCTGCATAAGTGCTGAAATCAGCTAATGCATCTGCTAAGTCTCCCTGTTCATCATCTAATTGCGACAAAGCGGCAACATACCGTGCATAAAGGTCACCTGCATTATACCGGTTAGGAACAAGTTCACCCAACGCCGATGCAAGAAAGTCTTCTGTTTTTAAGTTCCTCGAATTACCAAGAACTTTTTTCACCTGTAGCATTAACGAATGCAGTTCATAGAAGCTGCGCACACCTGTGCCACCATCAGTTTCGGTGTAATCAATCGCGATAACAACATCATCGGTTATTGCAGTTGCCTGGCGCACATAGCGGCGAATATGCTGCGCCAGCTCAGATGCATCATTTGCAAGTGATTCAGGGAGGATAATTAAATAATCGATCGGCTGAATGTCTAGGTCTGCAAGTGTTACAACTAAATCAAAAGGAGAATCGACAAACGTCGTTTTGCATTTTATTAATGCGGGATCACCCATTAGTGTATTCAGCCAGTAATTAAGCGTTGGTTCTGCCGTTGACCGTACTGATGCCGTGATGCCATCCCATGGTGTGGCCGGTAGCACCGTACTTGCTATTACAGGCACAAAATTCAACGTAATACGGTTATCCAGGTGAACACCTGTGCGCGGGGTTTTCACTACATCCGGCACCGGGATATTTTTACCGTTCGCCACGGCAGTTGCCATCGCATTTGCTTTCACAGTATTGCCTTGGATGGTTTGAAACAGACCCTCAGCTACTGACAGATCGCCGATAGCATCAATAATATTATCAAGACGTTTAAGCTCACTTAAAAATGCATTTGTTGACGGTACTATTGATGGATTAATAATAGGATCATCGCTTAACTCTTCCAGTCCGGGAATCTGCAGGAAGAAATTACGTTCCGGAGCAGTTGGATTTGCAATAAGAAAAGCACGATAATCCTGTACTATTTTTAATCCGTTAAGAACAGCCCGCGAAGCAACCGAATCTTGTTCAGCACCCACTGTTTTCGATTGGATAAAACGATGAAGCGGGTATTTGTTCCGGAGCGCGGTGATGTACGTATCCAGTCCTAACGTAGGATAACGTTCATGAAGCCCGCGTTCAAATTGATAGCCAAGTAAAGTCGGCAGATCAGAACCATTACGCACTGCATCAATATAGTCCATCGCCACACGCACGCGTTCAGAAGAAAGATTCACAGCCAATGTTTCAGGCCGCGTTTCTTCAGCCCGTGAAAGATAACCGCTGCGCAGCACTGCCGCAGTAGTGGCATGATTGATCGATGGTGCATGAATAAATCCCTGGTTGGAATTATTTCCCTCAATATCGCCCGAAAACGCTTCCGTCGGCGCAGCAACAAGTGTTGTCTCATTACGCAACCGCACACTTTCCACCCATCCATAAGCGCCTACGAACAAGCCCATAGTCCTCGAAATGGTTTCCCCCACTTCAACAACATTTCGCGATGCCGCCAAACGCTCCGAAACCAAACCCAAACGCCATGCATCGAGGCGGAAGGAAAGTGTATCCAAATGCGCCGAAGTAAGTAAATTCAGATCAGCAACAGGAAGCTGTTCCAGGTGTTGAATATCATTACGAACAGACAGTAACGAAGTAAGTGCAGGATTTCCGTTTGCAAAACCTCCGTCGATAAATTGACTGCTGGAAAGTGAGCTGCCCGGGTGCGCGTTATTTAAAACTTTCCATCGGCTTTGTCCTGCATAAGTAGAAAATGAAATGGTCGACCCACCCACATTTTCCCCGGCCGGGATAGATGTTCCCTGTGGCGCTACATTGATAAGTTCCGACTCGCGCAGCTGCGCCGGCGTCATGTTGCGCAATGTTCCGGAAGCATGAAAATATTCCAGCAGCACCGCCTGCCGCGTCATCCGGTAAAGAAAAGATTCCGGCGGATCAGTCTGTGTAGTTTGAGTGAGCGGACCGAAATTATGTGTTTGAATCTGATCGCAGGTTGCCGTACGCAGCCACTCTAAAAAGTTCATCGGAGTTGCATCATTGCCCTGCTCCAGCGGGAATGTCGGAAGCGTATCCGAAGAAGGACTGGATGAAATCAGCGGAGTAGTTACCTGTGTATGCTGCTCAAGAAAGTTGGTCTGAAGAATTCGTGAGGTAGGCGAAGCAGCTAATGTAGTATCTGTAGCTATAATTTGCGCCGCAGCTTGCTGATCGAGTCGCCACTGGCTGGCATCTGCCGCCCTGCCGCTAAAAATAAGATTGTTCCAGATGTAGCTCGCTCCTACTCCTGTGCGCTGATAATAATCCACCGAAACACCGTGCCGTGCCGCAAGGTCAATAATCACTTGTTGCGGGTCAACGCTGCTGCGCGATGCGTAATTAGTATTTTGAGCAAGCGTGTTCCAGGTAGTCGCAAATGTTTCGGTTGTTTCCTGTATAAGCTGGTAAGTAAGTCTACTACCCACATTTTCAGGCCAGGTAATAGAAGAGATAATGCTATTCGCAATTATTCCATACGGATGTTTCCCAATGCGTATACCCGGAATAGTGCCGCCGCCTAAAACATGATTGGTGAAAAAGGTGCGTGTCTGTTGGATGGTTGTAGCATCGCACAACGGGTAAAGCATATCACGCATGTAATAGCCACCGGTCGCTTCCCACAAAACATTATTTAACGCAATGGCATTCCGGATATCAAAGTTTCCGCTGTTAGCTGTATGCTGCAATGTTTCATAGCTGATGCCGAGCATATCTGCCAGTATCTGCCCATCACTCTTAAGCATTGTATCCGCTGTCGGAGTAAATAATAAGCCGCCTGTTTCCGCCTCAAAAGTTTTCGCATTACCTGCTTCCCGCTTTTGATAATCCGTTTTTATTGTAGGAGTATTGCTCGTCGGCGTTCCTTGTTTAAGCACACTGAGACCTGCCGTATAATGATGATTATCGAAAAGTTCTTCCACAAGCTCCTGCGAATCTTCCGCAGAAAGAGAAAACTTCACACCAAGCACAACAAGCCGGTCAAAACCGTTGGCAACTTGCGGCTGCGTAAGCTCTATACTGATACCAAGACCCGCAGCTTCCGCCGCAGCAAAATCATACATCCAGTTTAACGCCGGCTCCTTATCGATCAGGTTACCGGTGCGCTCCATCGAGGCATCATTCTCCGGATCAATACCCAGCTTCACCGAATAATCAATCCGTGAACCAATGGCCTCTATCGTTGTGCTGGAATTATAATGATAAGCAGTAACAACAAACGCATCCGGTAATATACGAGTATGCGGTTGTTGTGTCCACGATTCAAATTTCGTCTCAGTAGCGGGGAAAATAAGTGTTTCCGGATCTGTCGGATTAGACCCGATGTTGGTCGGTGTAAGTGCTTTCATGATCCATGCAGCGCGCGGTGCTCCGAAGTTTTTGCTCAGCACATCCCATGCCGCAGCTTTTTTGGTGCTATCAATCGCATTGCGCCAGTAATCTTTGCCCGTAGAAATTTCAGAAGCAGTCAAAGCAGGTTCATGCGTCTCCACAGCAATATCATCCGGGTAGACCCGCACGTATAACCGGCGTGCATCAGCATCTAAAGCCGTTTCAATGCGAACAGGAAATAACAATACCGGCAAAGTCTGGGGCAGTTCTGTAAGCACGGTTTTAACATCACCGTAATAAGCATGAACAGCTTCATGCTTTGTAATTTCATCTGCAATACAATCTGTTAAATCAGTTTGTAAGAGAGGTATACCTAAAGCACTTTCCAAAAAGGTACGTTCATCGATAAGCGCTTGTGCGGGAGCGCCGCCAATGGCAAGTGTGCTGTTTATAAGAAAGACGAGTTCCTTTAAACGCTCTTGTGCAGCAATTAATACTTTACGCGCATTACGGGTAGCTGCACATGCAATTGCATAAGCATCGGTAGAAGCGGAATATGGCATAACGGGGTTAGTATAGGGTCAAAAATTAGTTCCTCGAAGACACAATAAGTTTTTGATGGAGCATGCCATCAGCAGTTTCAATCTTAAGCGTGTAAATGCCCGGCGCAAGTGATTCAGCAGGAAGCACAAATTGCTGCGCCGCTGTAGTTCCTGAAAGTACGGTCCGGCCCAAAGCATCGATTAAATGGTAAGTAAAATTCCCTGGCGAGTTTTGAGCAAGTTGTATTGTAATATTACTCCCTAAGGAAGGATTAGGATACAATTCAAAAGACTCGCTTGCAAAATTTGTTTGCGTATTCAAAACAGTCGGGCCATTTAAGTGAAGAATATAAACAGCTCCACGGCTTGAACCACCATCATCATCCCGGAATGCTCCTACAGCAACGTCACTACGATTGTCATTATTTAAATCACCAACTCCACAAACAGAGATTCCAAAAAAATCCTGATCGTCGATTATTGCAGTAAGTCCGCCTGATTGACCGGAAATTTTTTCTGAACTGCTGACTGTTCCATTACTATTCATAAATAAAATCCAAACTGCCCCACGTTCGTACCCCCCTTCTGATTGGCCTGAAGCACCAGCAATAATATCCGGAACACCATTTCCATCAATGTCACCAATGCCACCTTCTGCTGTTCCAAATTGTGCATTCGTTTCAACTGTATCAGTAAAGCCGCCATTTCCCTGGGAAATTTTCTGTTGTCCAATTACTTGCCCCCCGGAATTGAGTAACAATATCCATAGCGAACCTTGAACATTCCCTGTCGGTGTATTTGTCGTATCTCCAAAAGCTCCCACAACCATATCTGGAACTCCATCCAAATTAATATCCCCAATTCCTGCGATGGTGCCTCCCATTGCAGAGCCGGGATTTAAAATCCCTGTAAAATTCCCTTGAACCGCATTTATTTTCTGTTGATTTATAATACCACCGTTACTGTTTAGAAATAGAACCCAAATGCCACCGAAAGCATTATCAGATGGAACACCTAAGGCTATGTCAGTAACACCATCATTATTAATATCCCCAAGATTAGCAACGCCACTGCCCATGTAATCGTTAGCCTGTAAATTGCCACTAAAGTTTTGTCCTTCTGCGATCCAAACATGACTGTTAACTGTTCCGTTTGCGTTCATAAAAAGAATGTACGCTTCGCCGCGTCCAAAACCACCTCCAAGCCCATTTCCCGCCAAAATATCTTCGTTGCCATCGCCATTTAAATCTCCCAAACCTGCTAATGAATTTCCAAGACCATCCATATCATATGGAAATGTTCCATTAAAACCGCCGATGTTCGGACCAATAGTAGTTGCACTGTTCACTGTTCCATTAGAATTCATGAACAAGATTTGGATTCTTCCTTCATTACCAGTTTCATGAGAGCCAACTGCCAAATCTTCAACCCCATCATTATTTAAATCGCCAATACCCGCGACTGCTGAACCAAATCTTGCATTGTTTATAAGAGGTACTGTAAGATTTCCTTGTGTCGAGCTGATTTTTTCATAGCTCGATACTGAGCCTGTTTGGGCATTTGCAAACAAGACCAAAAATACCTGAATTGACAAAAAGAAATGTTTCATGACTTTATAGTATTTATTGAAGGAGGTCTTTGGCGTGCAAAGCAAGCTTTACTGGTTTTTGCATCGTGATATAGGCGATGTCAGCAGAGTTTTTTCCCCATTTTATATCTTCCGGATTATTTGCGGATGGAATCGTTACCTGGTTGAATGTTGTATTTAAATAAGGGTACGACTCAAGAGTAGTAAAATGCCCCCATTGTAAATCATCCCAAAAATCAAGATCATCAAGGGGAAATTCTATAACATCCAACCCAAATCGAACTTCCCCTGCACGTTCCTGCAACATAAAAAACCAACCTGGCTCGTTCGGATCATTACTTACACCTTTCGCTTCATTTGCACTAACATCAAATCCAAAAAATAAAATATCAGGATTTACTTTCGCTGTAAATAGTGGCGTCTTATAGCTTCCAGCTGAAGTATCCAAATCGCGTGCTGCGCTGTAATCATTAAGCAGGGTTACCTCATTAAGAGCCCACTTCGCCCTGTTCATCCCAACAAAAGTATTCGGATATTTTTTCAGAAGATCACCACGTAACGCCACGATCAATAAATTTTCAGGCGAAACGATGCGCCCGCTATTAGTCCCTAAGTTACTGAAATTATTGCCCACTTTCCATTGATGGATCGGCTTGATATCAGCTAACGCAGAATAATCGTTGGGTGCAGTTGCATGTGGAGTCGAATCGGCAAAATCCCAGAAGTGCGAAAAATAAGTTCCGCGTTGATCCGTAGGATAACCGCGCCACAGCAACTCTCTGCCGAATTCATGATTCAATCCTAACATGAATGCCTCTATCACCGGCTGATTCATCTCAAAGATGCTTACAGAATTCTGACTCAAATCATTTAATCCCGGTACCATCCAGTCCGGCGATTGTTTCAATAAATACTTGTACATCGCCCTACGTATCACCGGCGCTGCCATAATAATATCAGCAGTAGTTTGCGCAGAAAGCAATCCATCCGGTGTAGTAAGCGTTACCTGGCTCGCAAGAGCATTGTATACAATTACCGGTTCCAAGCTGCTGGTTAAAACAGAAACCGTATTGCTAGCATCAAACGCAGGCAAAACAGTTGGCCCCGGTTGGATGGTGGAAACATAAGCATGAAAAGCAACAGCAGCTGTACGAAACGCAGCTGCTTGTATGCTGTCGCTCCCTGTAGCAGTAACAGACAAAGCTGCATTATTCGGGCTCGTCAAACTAAAATTAGCGCGCGCAGGTTGGCTCTGTGTATATGAAACCGTAAGCTGTGCCGGTGTAAGAACTGTTAGAGAAAGTTGTCCTACCGGTGTAACATAATCCGGCGCAGCAGCAATCGTAAAATTATTAAAGTTCGCCAGCAAAGAATAATCAGCAAAAGGTTGTGCGCCCGAAGCGTTGGCCAGTCGCGGAAATTGCCCCCGCGGACTTGTCAGTCGCCGGAAAGCAGCGCTGAACATTTCTGTCGGAATAAGGCTCGTGCGCACAAGGTTGTAAACCGTCGATACAGGCAAGCTTGCCGGCACAATAATTCTTGCATGCGCATTACCCGTTAACGTAAACACCAACTCATCGGGTTGATTGCGGAAATGCCTCTTGAAAAGATTTTCCGAAGTTTCCTGTGCAAGCTGCAGCCCTGCCAGCAATCGGTTAGCTTCTATCACATCACCTACCTGCTTCCACGCAAGCGTCATAAACTCCTCCTGGTTGTCGCGGATCACTTCAGCGCCTAAACCTGCAAACGTGCGGTAACGCGGATCAAGATTGACCGTATGTAACCAATCACTGTCAGTAGTATTGAGCTTTGTTCTTTCTGCGTGCCAGCGGCCGTAAAGAGGGGGCGCAATAAGCGGATCTGCATTTGGCGTAACGGTAATCAATTCATCGGGCGCATTTAAAATAGGCCGCAGGTTTTGAATAAAATTATTTGCACCATCAGGAATGGTCCAAGTATCAGAAATAAAGCCAACCGGTTTTACTGCGCCTTCAAGACCAAGCGTCGGAACAGGCGATTGCAGCTCTAACGAACTCTCGCCCGGCATTTGAATATCCATTAAGCGCTTTCCGACTGTTTCCGGAATAGCACCCGGCTTCAATGCTCTTGAAAGCGATTCAAAATCACCAGCAGCGCCGGTTTTGAAATACCATTTTTGATAATAGGGGAATTTTGTCGGATCAGGAGTGGTTGCCATTGAGAAGGGAACAGTCCATTTCCATGCAGGAGCAAGTGCATCAGCATTTGCTGGTATTGCTTTACCAAGTCCCGCAAGGCGTCCCACTTCAAAAGTTGGAATAAGAAAAAGATGATAAGAGGTATTCGGTTTTAATCTGCGTCCGCACATTAACCGCGAAACAGCCATATCCGGGTTTGAGGTGAGCGTACCCTGCAATTCAACAAGCATCTCTTCAACATTTATTTGAGTGCTGTCAAGATCCTTATTCACATGTACATGTGCCCACGCCCATGTTTGTTGCTCATGAGGTAAACAAACAGTCGGATCAAACAAAAGAGAGATGGACGGCAAAACAGTAAGCGCGGAATCAAAAGAAAATTCGGTTTCTTCCAGCGCAATCAAAGTCATCCATGGACGCAGCCGGTCAAAATTCGGATCACCCGTATGACCACTTGTAGGTGCAGCAGCTGCCGGTGTATAACGCCACAAAAAATCTTCATCGTAAAACTCAACGAATGGAAAATAATTCGATTCAAAATTTGTTTCCCAGTCTTTCGGACAAACACGGACAATGGCCTGCGAGCTTACACCGATAATATCTCCCGGTCCGGTAAGAAATACTTCCCGCTCTTTCGGCAGAAGTTCATCAGAACCGGAAACAGGAGTAGCTTTTACATCGTATTTAAGCTTAATAAATCCGCGTTCTTCTACACCGGAAGGTTCGCTGCCTGTAATGGTATCCTCAATAGTGAGCGCACCGGCCAACCCTTGTCGTAGGAAAGGAAGAAAGCTGATATATGATTCTGAAGTGGGCATAGAGTTGTGGGGTTATGCAACGAGTTCTAATTCATTAACTACAATCAGCTGAGTCGCCAGCGAATTGTTTGAAGCAATAAGTGAATCCATGTAGTGTTCCGCTTCTGATTCGCTACTGAAATAAACAGGCGTCGATCCATAAACCGAAAGATCGTTGGTATTCGCCAAAGTAAATACACTTGTGTTAATGCTTACACGCGGAGGGGCGTTGTTAGCAAAAGCAACCTGTGTAGCCGAAAGCGAAGACTCTGAGATAGCGTTTCCAAAAAGATGCGCTTCAAAATCATTACCCGCCATCGACCCGCCGCCAATCCCTGGTTTACGCTGGCGCATATCAATGATCACTTCATCATAAGCAAATTCTTTGTGTACAAAGTAGCTCGACTTTAATGCGCCTGTTCCCGAGATAACAACACCACTTTTGAAACGTTCATAGGACGGTTTGGAAAGACGTTCACTGTCCGTCAGGTAATAATATTCACTGCTCGCAAAAAAATCAGTAACTGTTTGTGCAGCCACCGGGTTATCCAGCGCATCGCGCATATTTACGATTTCAAATCGCTTGTAATCGCTAAGCGGCGCATTACCGTATTTTTGAAAAATGACATTTAGCGGCAATGCGTTTTGTCGGAAGGTAAGGTTGCCAAAAGGTTCAGCAAGCAATGTTTCCTCCGCAAGCTGCAGATCGCGCAAAGCAACCAGTAAGTTGTTACGCTCGGGGAATTCAGCTATCCAGTTTCCTTTCGCGTCAATAGCCTCATCAAGTTTGGCGAGTACGGCAACAGGAAGGTTAAGTTCCATAGCACCTTCACCAAATGTTTTGTCGAAGTCAATACTTACATTCACTCCAACATCAAATGACACCACTCCCCAAACGCGCCATGGTCCTGGTCCTTCAATTGATATCTCGAGATAAGCTGCAAGAATTACTTTTTCTTTTCTTCTGACAGACACTTGAACTCCCATATTCAATAACATATGGAATGGCGAGAACTTGAAAAGCAAATCAAACCATAATAATGCGTTGACATTCCAATTACCAGCGGCAGCATATGCTTCTAACTTTGCACCGAATTGCGCAGAATTGGAAGTAAGCGCGAAATAACATTCAAAGCGAACACGAAGATCCTCCTCGTTAAAGATCTGCACAGAAATACGGCGAAGTTCAGGAAGATTTAACGGAGGCGGTGTATATGCAGGATGGAATCCACCAACACTTAACAAGAAGTTCGGAGTATCACCCCAAGCTATACGCAATGCAAGATCACCACTCAATACAAAACTGAGCAGCTTCGAATCATAAATAGAAGCATCGAAAGAAAGTTGCTTCTTATCGAAATCTATAATACCAAGGAAATTTACCTGGAGCTTAAGTGTTTGTTTATCTATGTCAGGTAAAATGGAGCGCATCACTCCAAGAATCACCAACGTAACCGGATCAGGAACTTCGATTACAATACCGAGATCCATGGTCATGATGGTTGGAGTACCCCAACCTATTTTCGCCATTGGTCCGAAAACGAACCGGCCTTCCTGGATAGGAAATGCTTGATTTACCGTACTGATAATTGTTGGTGCGTTCTCAACAATATTCGTTGGAAAAAGAATATGATTGAGCGTATTGTCGCGAATGCCTGTGCGCAGGTATTCGATATTGGTGGAACGGTGCAAGCCAAGCAATCCGCCAACGCCGGTTAAGGTAAATCCCATTCCGATCTGTATCGGTTGGAATTGTGCGGTAATAAAAATTAATAGTGAATAGCCTTCGCTTCCATCGGGGAGTTGAGTACTGATGATTCCAAATGCGCTGAGAGAAAATTTCTTGAAAGAAAGCTCGAGTGCGCCGGTGTATGTTTTCGTGGCTTCATCGAAGTTTAGGAAGCCGCCGCCGGTGATGTCGGAACTATTTATTGCTATGCCTACACCCGTTGGAGGTTTGAACCCAAAGTCAATATTCCATGGACCCGCATTTCCATCCCCATGTAAAAAATTAAACTTAAGTCCCATGTTGTCGATTGACAACATTAAAGGTCCAATTTCTAATCCCACTGATGCTCCAAAACCTATTTCGACAGAGTCGGGGGTCCCATTTTTATATTTAGCAGATAGTTTGGAATTATTTATTTTTAATGGACCTATATTAATATGAGGAGCTAAGAGAACTTCAAACGCGCTGCCACCGCCTTTTAAATTCAAACCATTTAAACTATGCCAACTAATGCCGGTTTGAAAATCAATTTCCTTTTCAGTGGTATCCAAAATCTTTGATACAAAACCATCTCCTTCACCAGGTGAAAGAACAAGTTTAAGCCATAGATCTATTCCAATTTCAAAAGTTGTACTGTTGGCATCTGCGTTCTTATCTATGGTAACCTTGAGGTCAGCTTTTTTAAGAAGTAAATGAGAAGCTTCAGAGTTTCCAAGAAGGAAAAGTGGATTTTCGGGGATATATGTTAAGGTAGGTTCAATATACCAATCATTTAATTGGAATAGAGGCGGTAGTACTCCACGTATTTCAGAAGGTGAAATAATCACTCCAGGAAATCCGGAATTAGCGAATGAGGACTGTACATCAAGTTTTAAGGAAGAACTTAATTCTATCGGATTTGTAATTACAGATGGTAATATTAGTCCCACAGATAATCCTTTATTATTTAACAGAGAATATCCGTATAACTGAATTCCAAATAATTGAAGCTCATTGTTAAAATAAAATCCAGCAATTGGAATAACTAACCTGTAGTCATAATTGTCATCGAGTAAATCGCTATGGGATTCAAAAGTGGTTTTACTATCTATATCGCTTTCTTCTAGGTACGATTGAATTTTTAATGTGTATAAAGCATCCCGTAATAGATTTAAAATTCTATAGGGGTTAAATTGTTGAGTTGCCCAACCATACAGTGAAGACAATGCAGTTGCTGGATCAGCCAAAAACTCTTTTAGGTGATTTGTATTAAACTTATATGCACTATATGAAACTCGATCTTGGGTACTTGCGAAATGTTCAATCTCAATAATTCCTAATGTTCTTAATAACTGAAACAGCTCGGGTGACATCCCATTAAGAATATCAAATAAAATACGATTAAAGAGCTGCTTTGGAAATTCTGAAAGAAAATCGTTGCTATTAACATTTGAAGGAGCTACCGTAATAGCACTGAGTTGCTGATAAAGTGTTTTAAATTCATTAAGTACGATTAATACTTCTTCAGCTGATGGGCTAGTTGAAATATTATCCAGGGCTGCAACTAAGCTATTTATCTGATTGATCAAATCAGTATACTCTTGAGGTAATGAGGTCACATCCCACCCCATCCCCCATAGATAACTCTTAAAGGCCTCAACATCAGAAAAACTATTTATTAGTGTTTTGGTTGATGTGGTTAATAACTTGGTAATATCCAGTAATGAATTCATAAAATCAACTTTGTTTATTTGAAAATCAATTCATTTTGGAGAACATACAAAGTGTCCATATCACCCATCAACTCAGGCGCTAGATTATTCACTAAGATGTACCTGCAAACAGGGCAGAACATATTACTTATATGATTGGAAGTGTTTCGCATGTTGCAAATCCCGGTAGGGTGATATATTCCACACGCATACTCTTCACCGTTAGCGTATAAACCAACGATAGTATTCAAAAATGCAACATTTGGCGTAAGTAACAACTCTGGGTCCAAAAATAACGGGGGATCATATATTAAATTTCCAAACAAGGGTTGTTGAATATTGGGTTCTTCTACAGTGGCAACACATGGATCAACAGTCATAGGCTTGTCTGATATGTTAATTACACGTCGAATAGTGTCATTCACCAATTCAGCATATCTATTAGTAGGCAAAACAGTGAAGGCTTCATTCGCAATTGGTAGGTCAAAAGCACTATCAATAGTGAGTGTCCCATCATCTGCCACAGATTGAACAGTTCTTGTTCCTGCTCCAACTAACGTAGTCTTTATTTGATAGCCCGGTTCTAAATAAAGTTTGAATTTAGTCTCAACTCCTAATACAGTAGTACCGTTTGCAGTAATTGTTCCCAATCCCACAAAATCAGAAAGTACCGGCGCAAAGAATACATCATCCTTTCCGAAATCTGCAATATTAAAATTATCTGCTGAATTTTCGAGCTTAACTTCAATTTCTCCAGTTACTAAGTTTTTTGAAACGATTCTTAAAGGTGGAGAAAAGTATGGAATTGGAGTATTCGCAGCAGGATAAGGAACGAGAATGCTTGAAGGCGTTTGAGACGCTGATACTGCTCCTTCAATTAGCCTACGGCGGACAAATGCAATACTATCGTCCGGGAAATTTTCTATTTGATTTATGGTCTCTCCTGTTCTTGGTGAGTAATACTTTCCTAACTGAATTTTAAAATAAAGAATGTTTTGGTTAGTATATGATTGAATGGCACTTTGAATTACCCCTCCTGCATGTTGACGCAAGAATCTCCAACGTATATTATCTCCCATATTTCCATTTATTAAGAGATTGGATCGTAATTGTACATTTCTATGCTGATCAATAGATTCTTGAAGTTTAGTATCTATAACAGTTATTGACTTCCCATTACTATCATACTCATCTCCTAATCCGAGGCAATGAGAAAATTCATGGGCGGTTAAGGCAGTTATAGAATGGATGTCATGTACATAATCAAAATCTGAAAAATTTAAAACTCTCCTTTGAGGAACAGCAATTGAATAGACACCGGGGTTCGTGGTGGTAACTACAGTAGTTTGAGAGGTGTGCTTAATGCCGAGCTGAAGATTATGCTTCTCACCTAAGATTGTTGCTCCGGTGTGAGTACCACTCTTTCTTCCACCTTTCATTAAAAAAAGAATAAAATCTATATCGCTACCTATACGATTTGGATTTCCAGAACTAAATGTCCAGGCTAGATTTGGGGTAAAACCTACAGTGCTAGTTACCGAATTTAATAATAACTCATTTAGGTCATTGCGAGATGGTCTTCTAATTACTTCATTAAATCCAGACAATCTACTGTGAGTGGGATTTGATAACTTAGGTTTATCACCAAGTCTAAGTCCAAATACTGAATTACGTTCATTAAACAAGGTTCGATCTGCGAGTCGTAACCAAAATTGATATAAATCCGGTGGCACAACTTTCGGATCAACAGCAGGATTATAAAGTGCTATATCATTTGCAGGATTATAAATTGTAATGTTGGGATCAAACAAAGCTTGCCATTTAGCATGTACGGCTGCGACACTTGCATTTTTATCGTGCAAAGTTGGAAATCCTACTTTGTCAATAAGTTCACCCAATGTTAACTCTACGCTATTTTCATCATATGGTTCTTTTCTGGTCCTGTCTAAATTAATAAATAATGACCAATCCTTTAGAATGCATTTAGAATTCTGAATAAAATAACTATTCATTTGAGTGATATACGAATCTACTGAAATGTAATAGTTATATTCAAATCCTCCCGCCTCTAATGGTATTGGCCAACAAATCATCTCATTAAGAATGGTTCCTGACCGTTCTATAGAATCTATATGACCCTTCCAAAAATTTACTGAACTTTTTGCCATTAAATTCCAAGGACTAAGATGAGCTGCAGCCAGTAAATCCGTTTTAAGTGTTTCAGTATCTTTATTGAAATCCGCGCTATTTTGGTACCCATCCCCGAGTATTAAAATATTTTTTGAACCGGGCAAATTCAGATTATCTAAGATTGGTGTAATCTTTATTTTATCACTATTCGCAGGGGGATTTTTCCATGATTTTTTAATGTCTAATGTTCCAGGAGTAATTGAAATGCCATTAGGTAGGTTATTATTAACGGCAGAGCTAGATGGAAATGATGCTGTGATAGTAATACCCGCAGAGCCAACAATATTGCTATTTACAGTAATACCGCCATAAATACCAACAGTGGCATCGCCATTTATGTTGGAACACGTCCATACTAATCGTTGATACGAAATATCTCCAACCATTCCATCATCAAATTCTGCATACACGGAAAATCGGTAACCAGGAAGGTCAGGGCGCACCGTTAATGTAGCAGGTGTTACCCAAGCAGCTGAAATAGAATTATGGATGTGCACACGAAAACGTCTTTCTAAATCATCCGAATTATGGATGTATAAAGTTGCTTTTAAAACGAAATTAAATGCTTTTAATTCGTCCCCCCCAACGGAAAGAACATTTGCTTGAATTACTCCAGTGTTCTTATCAATTACTACATCGTTGAAAGAATACAAATGTGTTACGTTGTTATAATTTGGATTGAGTATTTCTGGAACAAATTCCACTCGATCATAGTCTGCAATATTTGCAAGGCCAGCAGCATCATTTAAAAAAACATTTCCTAATAGGTCATCATGTAAAAACATTAATGAAATTAATGCATCATTGGACTTTCCGTTCCTAACAAGATGAATATCATAATCCTGATATGTATTATCATCCCAAGAGAATTTTTTGATCGCCATATCTTAATAGTATTGGTATTTATATTCGATTGAATAATCCTTCCCTGTAATTTTTAATAAAAGGTTTGCTTTGCTATAGGAATAGCAGGTTTCTATGGTAGTTGAATTCCCATAGGTTATCTTTTGTTTTAATAATCTGTTTGACTTCTTATGATAAAAATATTCAACTGTATTGTCGTTCTCATAAGGCCCGAGACTGAATCTCTCATCATATATAACAGATTTTTTTATTAGCCTATTGTAATCATCGTAAAAGTAAAACTCACTTAATAACCTAGTAGAATCCGAAGTGATTTGATTCAAAGAATTTAAACATTGGGTGCGGTTATTATTGCGAAAAGCACTATCAACGAAATGGATGCAATTATTCTGATAATTATAATAATAGATGAATTTACGTAGAGATCCGTATTGCAATTGTATATAACCTTGACACTTTCCTGATTCATTATATAAATATGTTATTCGATGTATCGTATCCCCAGTAAACATCAATGAATACTGAACTACTAGCCCGATAGAATCGAATACATATATATATCTGGATTTCTCTTTAACAATATACTCTGATGAGGGTATCGTTTTTTGATATATATAATTGTCAATCGTTAGTTTTGTTGGAAAACTTATGGAATACGTATATTCAATTATTTGTTTTGTCGAAATACCAGAAGGAGTTTTAGCAATAAAGCTGTCGACTTTTAATATCCATCCCAACTGATCATAAGTCTTAGTAACAAGTGTGTCACTACGACCGCCGGTAGCATTTATTTTATAGACAGCCTTTATTTTATTTTCCGCATATAATTCATTTCTGAGTTGGTTTAACTTTAACGGTAACATTTCCTGAGAAGATAATGCATGCGCTAAAAGAACAAACAAAAAAATGCTACTGGAACAAAAAGTTGATTGTTTGAAAAACATGGGAAAACTCATTGGGGTTAAACATTGTACAATCTATGATTACTTTTTGAATAAAGTGCTATATTCCTCTTGCATTGTTGATAACTGGGCAATATCAATATGTAATTGGTCACCTATTGGAGAAAAGATTTAATCCATTCTGCTTATTATTAATCGCTTTTGACATTAATTAACACCCCGACAACTTTCAAATTTATCTGTATGATTTTACGGTTGGTGGAAATCATAAATCACGACTGTTTGTTGTCGGCATACCATTAAATTATTTATTCGACTTCATTGCGTGGATTTTCCTAAGCAATTCCTTTGTCGGAGTGCTATCCATCCCCTCTTTCTCAGCAAGAATAATTGCTTGCTTTGCTGCAGCTACTGCTTCGGACTTTTTGCCGCGCTTGTATAAAAGTGAAGCATACGTATCGCTGTTGTAATAATTCGGGTTTATCGCGATAGATTTCTTCGACCATCCAATCGCTTTATCAAGATGTACCGGATCATCGATGTGCTCATAGAAAGACCAGGCAATATTATTAAGCAATGCCCAGTCACTGTCTGCATACGCATTAATATATTCTGCGCTCACCTTTGCATACGCATCCCATTGCCCGGTGACGGAATAGAGCGACATGTCGCTGCCCATGATGAGTCTTTCGGAAGATGGCAGTGAAAGATCACGCACCTCTTTTCGAAGTTTGTGATATGCGGCTGTATCAGGCTCTTTGGCATATATGCATTGCGCCATCGCTGTTCCATAGACGCGCTCTATGACGAGTTGCACAGAATCGGTTGTATAGCGTTTCTCGAACGAAGAGCGATTTTGCAACATGTAGCGAAACATCTCGTTGTGTGGATTTACAACATACGTTTGCAATACGAACCAATTTTCACGATTGAGAAAGTCAGCTTCTGTTTGTGTTTTTAAATATGCTTCCAATTCCTCATCGTTCGGCAAGCAGCTTGCTTGGCGCATGGCCATATAGCGGATAATTTCAGATGGGGCGATTTGGCCTTTCGAATATTTCGTCTGTAGTGTTCCAAATTGCCTTTCCGGTACGAGAGCATTTTCTCCGAGTTCGACGAATGGCGAAACAGGATATGCGCTGCTTGTGCGGTGGACGAGTTCACCGTTGCCATTTAGAAAAAGATAGGTCGGATAGCAGCGCACCTCGTATCGTTTCGCCATCTCGATGCCTTCTCCTTTTTCCATATCGAAGGATGCGCAAATTGGTATCCATGCCGATAAAACTTCTGTATTCGGCAAACAGAACATCGTCAGCATAATCACCGATCAGATCGTCGACAGGGTTCGTCGCACGTTCATGCTTCGGCTTTATGCTCATCGCATTAAGCAACTGGCGCACGTTGTACAGATTGCAGTATTCAGCAGATTGCATTTTGAGAATTGTAATCAGTATGGAAAGCAATGAAACGGCCTGCGTATTCCAAAATGGGTCTTTGCTGTTAGTGCCGAGCGCATTGCCGACAAGCAACGAGGCAACTTTCTGAATCTCGGACGACGTTTGCGCCCGCGCAAGCGGATTGTATCCGGCGGACATTTCAGGCTTGGAGAAATTCAGCACTTTCACTTCATATCCTTGCGACTTCAAATATCCTGCACTCTTTGTATAAAGCTCGCCCGACGGATCATGTACGACGAACGAAGACCGCATGGAGTATAAGCTCGGAAGAAGTACGACACTTGTTTTTCCCGAACCGGTCCCGCCGATCGCAAGACAGTTGGTGTAAGAGTCTTTCACGGAAATACTCTTTCGTCCGGTTAAGCAAAAACCTTTGTATCGACGCGAAAGCAAAATTCCTTCGGTAGCGAAATCAGCATGATACCCTTGCTTCTTAGAGAAACTCGTAAAGACAAGCGAAAGCAATTCAAAGATGAGTTTGAAAATGCCTTCGAAAAGTTGTGTGATGAGTGTAAACATGGTTTGTATTATTTGTTTCTGTTATTTTTAGTAATGTAATTTTTAAGCCAATCGGCAAATGCGCGGAAAGTCACTGCGAGAAATTCGCAGCAGCCCCAAATGCATAACAACAACAGCTTCCATAAGATGAGAAAAACCGTTTTGGTGATCGACCAGATAATTTTTTTCCAGTTCATTGTGCATAGTTTGACGTGAGGACTTCTCTTTTTGTCTTCGGCGTTTTGCGATGATTATTTCCGACAGTAACGATTTGCTCAATTTCACGCGTGTACCAGCCGAATTCCTTTATATACTTTTTCAGGATGTCGGATGGATAACTCGAGAGCAAAAACTTTCCTTCGATTTGGGAGAGCGTTTTTAATAACGATTCAAAATCTTCAAGCGAATAACCATCGTAGTGGGCACAGTTGCTGTTGTAATACGGCGGATCGCAATAAAAGAAGGAATCCTTAGTGTCGCGCGAACGAATGATACGAAGTGCATCGGTGCATTCGATCTGTACATTTTGTAAACGCTGAGCGAGTTCCTCAGTAAAACGTTCGCGCTTTGACGTGATTTTTTTCGTAGTGGTATTTGCGCTTTTGTCGTAGCCGAAGCTTGAATTCAGAATAGATGCGAATCCCATGACGGAAAGAACCCACACTGCCCAGGCACGTTTGATCGGATCGAACATGTGCGAATTTTCATACACAACTTTCGCATCATTGAATAAACTTCTGCTGTGCAAGGTTGCTTTCACTAATTTTTCAAGACTCGGAAAATCCTGTTGCACGATCCAGTAGAAATTTATCAGTTCCCTGTTCGTATCATTGATCACTTCCACAGTGGAAGATTCCTTGGAAAAGAAAATCGCCGCGCCCCCGCAGAATGGTTCGCAGTAGAGCGTATGTTTTGGAATGAGCGGAAGTATTGTTTTAACAAGTCGCTGTTTGCCGCCGTAGTAGGAAATCGGAGTTTTCATATCGTTATTGGTTTGTAAGATTCGCAGAAATGGTTACTGTCGCTCCTGCTTCAGTGAACATCGAGGAAAAGAATTGTGATACTGTGCGAAAGACCGCATCGTCCTTCGCATTCTTCGGCTGATAGATCAATTTGATTTCAATGCCTTTGAGATTCGGCAGTTTTGCTTTTGCAAACAACATCGCTTTTACTTTGTCAGGATTTGTTCGGAGTAATGCCAACGTGTTCGGGGAATAGAAACTTACATCGGGAGAATTCTCCATCAGGTCGGAAAAAATCACGAGCACTTTCCGGTCCGCAGTTGAATTTGAAAGTCGTGTGAGCTCTTCGACTATCGGCAGATACAGCGAGGAATTCGGTTTGCCGGATGTATCGCTTCGCGCAGAATCCAGGAGCGTGGTAAGTGTTGCTTTGAATGCCACCACTTCGCGCTTGCGGGTAAATTCACTTGCGGAAAGTCGGCCCGGCGCTTTTGCAAGCGAGAGATGAGCTCGCGGCGTATAGCTTACATCGGTGAAATTCCCCAAGCTGAAATTGACGCTGCTCCAGATATTCCCGTCGATACCGAGATCGGAGACAACCGAATTTTCATCGGGCACAACTTTGATTGAATCCGTCAGATCAATCATGACCGCATATTCAATATGCTTGCGCTGTCCATCAGCAGTGGCGCATCCAAGAAGAACTAGCATCGCAACAAGCGCGACGCAACAAGTAAAAATGAAGGTAGATGGTTTCATGTGGTTTGGATTTAGTGGTGAAGTAGCGGATTGATAAAGGAGAACGATGGCATAGAAAACTCATCCCGGAATGATCAGACCGGGAATGAGATTGCAGACTATGTACCGGATCGCTTTCATGCTTCAGGCAGATTGAGACTTGGAGGCAGATTGAACTGGATGCCGGAGAGATCTGGAATGGGTTCCGAGAATGAAACCGGATTGGAACGATCCTGACGGGAGAGCAGATTCTGTCCTTTGAAATATGCGACTGCTTCGTGATACATCGAGCTAATGCGATGCATGGTGTGCGCCGTGTAGCTGAGGACGGCCATGTGCTTTGCTTTTTCCTCGTCGGCAGTTTTACCAAGCGATTCAAGCTGCGCTTTCTTCTGCTTGATTTCCTCCTTGCGTTTTTCGACAGCGGCAAAACGGCTGCAAAGGTCTTTGTCGCAATCAGCATCTTTTTTCGCAGGGAAAAAGAGAATCGGGATGAGAATGGAAGAAATGAAGAAGAGCATGTTGAGGATGAAGAAAAACGCCGGTGAGAAATTGGCACTGCTGTCTGTCATTACCGTTGAGCGGGATACGGAAAACTCCCACAATGCGGCAGTGGTGACAAGGAAGCAACCGGCCGCGGCGAGATAATGCTTGATGCCGTCAATTGCGCCGCGCCGCATGAAATACAGGATGGCCTTTGAAAGAATGTAGAGTGCGCTGGCAACTCCGATACCAAAAACGATGGAGTAGAGCAAGCTATGACCGAGGTATTCGAAGATCATGCTGTTGAAGATGACATCGACCAGGTTGACCGCAATGGTCAGCCCAGTACCGAGATAATTCGGCTTACGTTTTTCCGGCGGCGTCTTGCCTTCAAGATCGCGGTTATCGACATCGTTTTCATGCTCAAGCCGTTCAACATCAGCAGTGAGTTCTGCGGCTTTTGCCTTCGTATTCGCATCGAGCGTTTGTATCGCGGTGATATACCTGTCGGGCTGAATGATGGCAAGCATATCAGCCCTGATCTTTTCGCATTGCGTTTTGATCGGAGCGAGGTAATGCAGCCCCGAAGGTTCAGTAAGCGCCGGACGGTTTTTCATGCCGTAATACTTGGCATCGCGCTTTGCGTTTTCAAGAAGTTCCTTGCGTGAGGAATCAAGCAATTTTTCGACTTCCGGAAAGTGAATGTTTTTGGTGTTACTGTTGGTTTCCATTTGGATTGGTTTTTAACGTGAGATTGATTGTTCCTTTTCGCTGCCGTCTTTTTCATTTCGAATTTCGCCGAGCTCATTTTTTCTGCTGTTGTTTTTTTGTCTCGCGGACCGCTTCGGCTGTTCAGGATTATTGACGGGCTGCTGTACCTGTTCTGGTTGCTTTGGTGTTTGAGCATTTTGCTGAAGCGGAGTTTTTTCCTGGCCCTGTGTTTTTTCGAACTTCTGGATCAAATCCTGTTCATTGTCCAAAGCGTACTTCTTCAAGTCGTAGCGATTGGCGCATGGCGGGAAAATTTCATTTCCTTTTGCATCCTGGGTACGGAACGTTTGACCTTCTTTGTCGTAATAGACAAAAGAGTGCGCAATCGCTTTCGGCTTGCCCTGTTCATTCTTGTAATAGAATGTGAGGACTTCCTGTCCGTTTTTCCATGTTCCCTGTTCGACGATGTACAATCGGCTTACAGGCTTTTCGTTCTTTGGCTTTTCGGTTTGTGTATTCATGGTGTTTGTTTTTTTATGAGCTGCTAATTGTTGATTGGTTTGTAAATGGTTTTCTGTTTCATAGGCGCGGCTCTGTTCGTCTTTGCCATCCGGTTGTGTATCGCGTGCTTGCTGTTTATTCAATTCCCGGAGGCGTTTGGTAAGCATTCTCGGTGCGGCGTGAGGGCCATGCTCTTTTTTGTATTTTATTTCCTGTTCGATAAAAGTGCGTTCACGCTTACGGAGTTCGTCCTTAATGAATTCGAGATCGGAACTTGGCGGCAGCAATTCTTTTCCTGATGCATAGGTTCGATACATCATTTCTTGCGAATTTGGATCGTATTCCTCCTTGCACCAAGCGACCCATGTTTTTCCCTTAGGAGCAGTACGGATAAAGACATCCATATATCGCTCGTTGGTTAAGGGATGTTCGCGTTGTTCGAATTCGAGCAGGCAGCCGGTGGATTCCGTGTTATGGCGCATTTGTTTTAAGTTTTTGTTCGTTGCATGTATTCATCGAAGTGGGACTGTAACTCTGCGTGGTGATCATTGCAAGTCCGATGAACGAATGACAATACAAAGCAACGGCAGGCAAATGGCGCTTTGATTGCCGCGCTTGACTCAAGTGTGGTTGTCAATCGCGTCAAGTGGTAAAAAAGAAAAAGAGCCAGACTGCGGCTCTTGAAATAGCTTTGAGTATAAGATTATCCGTTTACAAACGTTTGTTCCCGACTATATTAAAATCAATTCCATATATTTATTTAATAGAATCAAAAAAATGAATCAAATAAACGGAGGTGATTATAAACCCGATTTTGAAATAGCCGGTATCAAGTGAATTGTCATTTTTTTATTAAAAGCCCCTGTCCATGAAAAAGAATCTGCCAATTGCATTCTCTCTCTTTATTATATGTTTCTTAATCTTCTCATTCTCAAAGGACAAGTCTAAAGAGAAAAAGATTACTGCGAAGGAAATGGGAGATTCTATAAGATCAAGGTTGGCTTCTGAGCCATTTGAGAAAAATTTGAATTTGCCTAATATACCTACTGGGTACAAGCTTCCTCCAGATGCTTTGAACGGTGCACCATACATAGTTGGTTGTCTCGTCAATATTGATTCGGCTGGTAACATTACATATGTCTTGGGAATAAATTGTGCCATTCAGGAACGGATTACTACTCAATTGCTAAGTACTGCTCCTGATTTTGATACCTATGTCGGATCTGGAGTCAATACCAATATACAGGCAGTAAAAAATATCACGACAAATTTAGGAGCAGAACGATCAGTGCATGTATCATATCAGACATTTTTTAGTGCTAACTCTAAGGGAAATTTTATTGACATGGAGGCACTGAAGAAAGCTTTTGAGGAGCATGATATGACAGAATACAAGAATCTGCAAATCGTGCAGTCTGTAATAGTTAAACGTTTAACATATACGACATTCACAAAATTTGAAGGTCAAGCCACCGGCTCTACCATGCTCGTAAATGTGAATGGCGGATTATATTGTCGAAGTGGAACCGAAACTAATATTTACGATATGTATATATCCACAACAAAGATTCCACCCTTTATCAAAAAACAGCCCGTTAGTATTATAAAATCTGAACCTGATATAAAACCTATTCCTAAAATGATAGGAGTTTTAGAAATTATATCATCTGATACTGTTAAAATAGATGATATAAAACCAAATTAATGAAATATGCACGGGTGCGGAAAACAGGTGCGGAAATGATCGATTTTGTACGTTTTTGTTGGTATAAAACGACCATTTTAAACCGTTTATAGCGCACCCGGAGGCCTCAAACACCAGTGCCTTCACTGGCATGCCGGTTCGACTCCGGCGCTGGGTACCGAAGCGTTAAATGCCCTGTTTTCAAACGAAAGCAGGGCATTTTTTGCGTTTCACATCAGCAATAGCAAATTCAAATAAAAGAAAACATCTTTTATTTCCCTTTGTCCCCCTTTTAATGATTAGTATTACTAAATAAACTAAAATTTATAAATTATGAGTGAAGGTAGCGTAGCTGCATCAATGGCTCAAAGCATTGCTGAAAGTATCTTAGGAGATCAAGCACAAAAATTAACAGATCCGATATTTGCATCTTTGGGACTTTCTCAAGGAACAGATAGTGCCGAATATAACCAGCAGGTATTAAATTCGCTTGCTATAATAGAAGGAGATCTTGATCAAATTTCAGCGGCATTGCAAACTGTTTCAATGGGTGTTACTGCAATTGAAAATACAGTTACTAAAATTTCATCCCAAATTCAAGATGTCGAACTTCAAACAAAATTGGGGCAATACAGCCAGAACGCAAATATGATCGACCAGAATTACCTGGCGTTTTCTTCAGCAATAACAGCAATGAGCAATACAACTACCTTTAATCAAGGTACTGACCAACTTTTTTCCTTATTTCAAATCAATAATGCAAATGCTGTAGCAACAGCTATGAAAAATATTAGAGACCAATTGGTAGGTGATGTTGAACTGAAAGGAATCATTTTTTATCAAACTGACGAAGTACTCCCATTGTATAGCCAAATGGCTTATGCTCCGTCTGTTGATGGGAGACAGATTTTTAGGGCTCTTCCAAGTGTTATGAATACCGCCTTTGAAACCACAATTATTCCAACCCTAATATCAGCTCTTGCTGTGCAATTGAAAGGCTTGCATTTTTTATGTTCAGCGTGGACCGGCACTATAAATGAATCAAATCTTGAAACGGTTCTGGATGGAATCAATGACACCATAAAGGCGATTCACGGTTTCTATGCGACTTTTGATTTGGATGCAATGGTAACCCAAGCATTGCAAACAAATTGCCCCCGTCCCACAGCAGATTTGTTAAATCCGGGTTGGTTTAATCTTCAGCGTTGGGATGATGGCACCGCTGACCTTCAAGATGGCTCTCAAGGTGGCGATCCATCTCCAATTGATCAGAATTGGTTTTGTTGGTTAAACTCTAACGAAAATTTAAAGCCGGATACGGGCATAAATGGGAAGTGGACTTGTTTTGTAAAACCACCTTTTTTTGGATTTGTTTCAGCAGCATGGTGTTTAGCAAGAACCCCTCCTTCTTACTACTTAAGACAAATAGGCGTTCTGGCCCCTTCATCCGAAAATTTTTCTCCCCCGTCAACTTTTATATCCTTTCTAAGCTCACTACCTGTAACGGCAACAGCAGCTTTTCCTATAAATAATGGAACACTTGTCAAAGATGCAATGGGTGCGAAATTTTTTATGATTGATAATACATTACGCTCTATAATTAATGAGGAAACAATTAATAATTTATTCGCAACCTCTAAAAGTTTTGTCACAATTACATCCGCTTATGCCTATCCGATGTCTATACCAATCAGTATTGCACGAATCATTGCAGCGGACCAAACTGTGTGTCTCCACATTGACGGGCTCAAACGTGGATTTGTAAGTGATCAAGCACTTAATGACTATGGTTTCGATGGAAGCAAAATGCAATTCATTTCAGCTGCCGAATATGAGGCAATTCCCACAGGTGCTATTATGGCATAGGTTTTCACATAATCATTTCACTCACTCACGACTGAACCTGCTTGTTTTACAATAATTACATCATGTGAGACATGAAGCCGAAGATGCTATTGAAACAATTTTGTTAGCTTATCCTTAACGTTTCAATCCTCTCCATATCTCTCAAAAAGTTCGACACCCCGAACCTTCGGGGTACAAAGAAAAGCTTCTCGTTTACCGGGGAGCTTTTCTTGTTTTAAGGAGTTTAAAATTCAGGATATGATTTATGTATACGCATTGAAAAGTTTGGATAGAAATTACATTCATGTTGGTCAAACTGAAAGTGTTCTTATTCGTTTTCGTCAATATAATGATGGAGAAGAAAAGACAACATGCTATTATACGTCAATCACTTTAATTTTCTCAATGGAATGCAAGGACAGAACTGAAGCGGGAAACTATGAGAAGTTCAACAAGAGTGGACAGGGTAAAGAAATTTTGAAACACCGGAATTTATGCTGACTAGTATAATAACCGCCTGATTTTTACCGCCTGAAATAATCTTTCTGAAAAAAATTGCGCAAACGATTATTTGCACATATATTTGCAAACGATTGCTTGCGCAATAAAAACAATAAAATGAGAAGAGATGTAGACCAGGGAATAGCAGATCCTACAAGACGTGCTATAATAAGCCTAATAGCCCAACAGGCAATGACTCCAAATGCGCTTGCGGAGCATTTTAATATTTCAAGACAGGGCGTGTCAAATCATATTAAGATACTAACCGAGTGCGAACTGGTAAAACAACAACAACAAGGACGCGAAATTTATTATACACTTGAAATAAAAAAACTGAAAGAAATAGACAAATGGCTTGAGCAATACAGGCGTATCTGGGAAACCCGTTTTAATCAACTTGACAAAGTATTATCCACAATTAAAAAACAGAAAAAATGAAAAACGATTTGCTATTTGATTTTACCGTTGACAAAGCGGCGCAAACAGTTTCTATAACAAGGGAATTTGATGCCGGCCTTTCACTGGTATGGGATGCTTATACCAAACCAGAAATTCTTGACCAATGGTGGGCGCCTAAACCTTACGCCTCTAAAACAAAGGTTATGAATTTTGAAGTGGGCGGACGAAGATTTTATGCGATGGTAAGTCCGGAAGGACAAGAGCGTTGGGTAATTCAAAAATTTACTTCCATTACTCCAAAAACCAATTTCAAACTGTTCAATGCTTTTGCAGATGAAAAGGAAAATCCTCAATTGCCCGGTTCTGATTGGGATTTTAATTTCAGCGAACAAGATGGAAAGACAAAAGTCAGTATTACTATTTACAATGAATCCCTTGAACGGATGGAGAAGCAACTTGAAATGGGATTCAAAGAAGGATCGGCTATGCAAATGAAAAACCTGGATGAATTATTGGCAACTTTATCGGGGAAATGATCTTCGTTTTCAAAACGTCTGTTAAAACAAAAAATCAGGTTCTGTCACTGAAACGGCATATTGATAAAATGCTTGGAAATGGAGAATGGGATTTCGATCTTGAACATTGAGACAGGATTTTGCGTATTGACAGCGAAGAAAATATAGTTTTGAAAATACCAGGATTGCTGACCACTAAAAAATTTCATTGCGAAGAATCGGAATAAGATGAACGTAAAAGAACAAATCAAAGCGTATATTTCAAGCCAGCCAGAATCAAAATGCAGCGACATGCAGGCATTACACCGCATTATTCTGAAAGTAATGCCTGCATGTAAATTATGGTTCCTGGATGGTAAAAACAGTGAAAATAAAATTGTTTCTAATCCTAATATTGGATATGGACTTCAGACCATGAAATATGCTGATGGAAAAACCAGGGAGTTTTATCAAATTGGTCTCAGTGCAAACACAACCGGAATCTCTGTTTACATCCTTGGGATTGAAGACAAGAAATACTTAGCCGATACCTATGGAAAAAAACTCGGCAAGGCGACTGTGACTGGATATTGCATTAAGTTCAAAGCGCTGAAGGATATAAACATTGACATACTTGAAGCGGCAATACGATATGGGATTGAGAACAAGTAACAGAAACGACAACAGCAATTCTTTATCAATCAGTTCAGAAATGATTTATAAGATTTATAAATTTAGTCCAACAATTCTTTAAAACATAAAATACCTGAATCAACAAAAGCCCTGATTTGCTGAACAACAGATTTTTTAACCAATTCTTCATCCTCTGCAGTTAAGTCTTCAAAGCTGCTGAGCATGTTTTTCAGTACATCGGTAGTTTTGGTTCCGGTTTTATTCTGGTAAGATTCAAAAACCGCAAAGCTGAAGTCATTAAGGTATTGTTCTTCTATACCCAATGCAGTAGATTTCAAAAGGATATTAAATTTTTCAGGGGATTCAGGTTTTCTAATGTTATTTATCCAGTCATTAGTATCATCACTTAAATCCCAATTCCAGCAGGAAGAAGTCCGTTTTATGTTTTCATCAATTTCCAATTCAGCATTAAGCAATTGTAAATCGTCTGAAATGAAATTTTCCGCATTGGTTTTATTTATCATTTCTTTTGTGTTCAACAAAGCGTGACTTGGAAGGGCGTCATCCATTTTGTTTTTTTCCAGTTCAAGATTGAAAATGTCTTTAAGAACTTTTTGTTTTTCGGTGGGTAAAACTGCAAAAGCATCATTCATAAAGACGATAAATTTTTCTTTCCCGGGAATGTTTTCTGAAACTTCATTTTTAAAAAAATCTTCCATTTTTTCCGGCATAAACTTTTCACCAATAGCGATGCTTAGTCCAAAACATTTTTGAAGCATTCTTTTTTTTAATGCTGCAGGATACTCAGGATCGGAAAAGTAGGGCGAGAGCGTTCTTTTACTTTCCGGGGCAACATTTATTTTTGGATATAATAAGGAGCGTGTTTTGGCAGGGTCGATCATTCTTAAATAAAAATATCCAACTCCCGCTTTGCCCATAAATAAACTGTTGTCCTCCTGCCAGCCGGCTGCCCAAAAACCACTTTGATACACCCGCTTTTTTTCTTTTGAAGCCAATGCTTTTAAGGCAACTTCTTCAGCAAGAGAAAAATACTTTTCATCGCCGGAATTTATAAATGCTTCTAAAAACAAATCTGCATTTCCTCCACCTCCATGACATTGAATATAGCTAGAATCCTGCCCAAGGGATTCAGTATAAGAAATTGTTTTACTAATTGCGGATTGTAATTGGTCATAATATTCCTGCTTCCCGGTTAATTCGTATGCTCTTATCCTCGACAAGCCAATCCCGGGAGCGCCATGACACCATGCGATAAAATCTTTTCCTTTGGTGAAAAATTTTAAATCTTTTTTTAAAAACGCATTTTTATTTTCCTCATAATCCCGATCAGTATAAATTCCTTTTCGTAAGTCGGGCCAGTTATTTATGCTTTTGTCAAACAGGGAATTTTCATAGGCAAATGCTTCTTCCGCCATCCAGTAAAACGCCTGGTTTTGAAAATAATGTGCCAGCTCTGAATATACAAAGCCAATGCCGCCTGCACCATGAGAAAATCCGCACAACCCTTTTATATTATTCCCCGAACGATCCCAATAAATACCTGCAGGAGCAAGACGCGCCCGCTTCATGAGAAATTCGAGGAAAAAAATAATATCTTTTAATACGGCTTCATCGTTTGTAGCAGCATGCAAATGCAGCAGCACAAGCAAGGTTCCCGAGATTCCATTAATTACATCATCCGGCAAAGGAAAAAAAGAAATGAAATTTCGGCAGTCTTTTATAGTTGCCAAAGCCTTTTTGAGATATTTTTTATCCCCGGTGTATAAGTAAAATTGAATAAAGGCATAAGCTACTCCTGACCTGCCTGTATAAAAAGCATAATTGTTTGTCGGATTTTCAGCGCAATATTTTTCCACCCATACCATTGCATCTTTTGCGCAATGCAGGTATTTTTCATTCCCGGTATGACGATGAAGTTCTGTAAGAAATAAAGCAATTCCGGAAACGCCTGTATAAATATCTTCCGTTTTGGAAAAGTGAATTTTTAAATCGTTACTCATTCCCATTGTCAGGAAGGAAGTTCCGTTGATGTCCTTTTCACATGCAGACAATAACTCATCACCAATTTCAACTGCGCCTTTTAGAATTTTTTCTTTTGTTTGAAGATCCATGAAAAATTAGGCTTTAATTGATTCTTCCGACATTGCTTCAAGACTTCTTTTAATTAAATAGCCGAGGTAAGCTTCATCCCTGTTTAAAATTCCTAAACGGTTATTTGTCATGTGTACATAGCTGCCGTATATATACCACTTGCGTCTTTTTTCTGCCGGAATGTCTCCCCAAGTATTTGTGATCATATCATCGTGCGGAAAAACCAATTGGTTATTTTCCTCTGCTGCATTTATTTCTTTGGCGGTGAGAGCAATATCCTGTATCCATTTATTTAACCATGGCTCTTCAAATTCTTCCTTTCCTTCAAGCGCTTCCCAAATGGCTTCGTGATACTGCACTAATACAGATTTTTGTTTTTCAAACTGATCTTCAAAAGCGCTTATCACTATTTCCTGTTTTTTCAAATGCTCCTCTTTCGACAGATTATTCCAATCGTATGCGAGATATACCCATGCCAGAAAAATTCCCGAATAAAAATGCTTTGCTTCTTCCAGGTTCATTCCTATGGCGTTTGCAAAGCTTAAATGCATTTGAATTGCTACGCCCATTCCTTTATCATAATCCCAATCCCGATTTTCATCAAGGTTAGAAAGGACTGCCTTTGAAGACGACTCAAAATGTTTTTCGGAAATTGGAACACCTTCCTTTCCCCCATATCTCTCAAGTTCCGGTTCGTAGCTGATGAATTGAATGGAGTTGTTCGGCAGCAATTGCGCATCATCATGCTGGCTATTATTCTCTCCGGACGCTTCGCGATGAGAAGGATTCTTTTCAAAGAAATCCTGAAAAAACTTTTCTAAATCAGGCTTAACTATATTTTCCAGGATTTCTTTTTCACCTTTAAATCTCAATCGCAGATGCGGCCCTCTTTCCCAATAACGAATAAAGAAAAATTGCCCGGCCTGTTTTTGATTTATTACTTTATCTACAAACGGTTTGACCTGGTGAGTTAAAAAAGTGTCCAAATTCCCGGTATAAAATAAATGGCAGCTTAACCAGTCTTCACTGTTCTGATTCATTTTCCTGTTTTTATTAATACGGCAATACCTTTGTCTAATATAAAAATACCCAATAATTCAATTCTCATTTTTACCAAACCCTTTAGCAAGTGTATTTGATAAGGTAGCTTAAAATCAATTATCCTATAAATATGGTTTAACAGGACGAGGGGTATTCCCATATAGCCAGTAATTCATAATTACAATTTTACCAATTTAAAAAATAAAAAACATTATATATTGGGATATTTTTGGATCTATTTATTTATTGTGTTATATTAGCTTAACCAAAAACAATTTAGTTATGGAAAAGAAAAGTTTAAAATTAAACGATCTGAAGGTTCAAAGCTTTGTTACCAGCTTGAATGATGAACAGATTAACACGCTGAAGGGCGGAAATGGTAATTCGGACAAGCCGGATACTTCTGTGGCTATTTTATGCCATACGAATCAGCGTGGTTGTCACCAAAGCTCTTGTAGCAGCGGCAATTTTTGCAGCACTTGTCCTTGTCCGGCTTAATTTATGAATTCAGTCAGGGAATAAAAGAGGAATGAAACTATCGTTCCTCTTTTATATTGAGCCCCAGTTGTTCGATAGCCATTTTGGATAAATGATTCCTTCAAGATACTTTACAAAACGGGGATAGTCCGCCTCGCTTCTAAATTAGTAATTGCGAAAATTGCAATTAATAATTCCATTTTGTTCAATTTATTTGGAAATAATTCATGAAGATTTTGATGATATTACTATATTAGCTTTACACAAAAAACATTTTATCATGAAAAAAAGCTTAAAATTAAATGACTTAAAAGTTCAAAGCTTTGTAACCAGCCTGAACGATGAACAGATTAACACGCTGAAAGGTGGAAACGGTAATTCAGACAAGCCGGAGGCTTCAGTTCGTTTTGTATGCCAAACTCTTGATCGTGGTTGTCACCAAAGCACGTGCGGCAGCGCCAACTATTGCAGCACTTGTGTGTGCCCTGTTCCGCTTTAATTTATGAATTCAGTCAAGGAATAAAAGAGGAATGAAATATCGTTCCTCTTTTATTTTAAATTAAAATTTATGGTTATTTATCATCTCATGCGTCCGTGCCAGCGTACCATTGAACCATAAATTCAACAATGTGTTTTTCTTTTCCTAATTGAAAAAGATGTTCTGACGAAGGAAGCATCTCTTCTATTTTCAGCGTCGCAGGAACTTTTGTGATTGCTTTCTCAAAAAGATTAATTAATAATGGATTGTTGAAATTAATATACTGGGGCTTATAATCATCTTTACCCAGCTTTTTCTTTGCCTCCTCATCAAGACTATCCAGCGTGTTCCTGTCAGCAACAAACATGAAAACTTCAACTGGAATATCATTTTTCATTCTCCACTCATTTACTTTTTCAAAATAAGTCCAGTCATTTTCTGCCGGTTGTCTGGAGGGCAATAATTCTTTGGGAATAAACCACATTTTTCTTTGGAGAATAATATTTTCTTCAAATAAAATTCTCGGCCGTACAATTATTTTATTTTTTTTCGGTTCAGCCGCTTTTTCTCCTTGTGTTATTTCATTACTGTTAATTATCCCGTTTATTACATTTGTGAGTGGCGACCATCCAAGATGTTCAATTAAAGAAAAGATGGAAAGCAATTGAAATAATTTTGAGCGCCCCAGTATTCCCTGGAACCCCAGGTCAAACGTGTATAAATGTTTTTTACTCGGTTTATGAATAAGGCTTATTTTTTCACCTTCCATAAAAACAGCAATATCAGTAATCGGAATATGTTTGTCGGAAGGTAAATAGTTCTGACTGCCGGGCATCCATGTTTCATAAGGCATTAACGCAGGGTGCAGGTTCGCATTGAACACAGAAGCATCGCAATCTTCCACAAAAATATTTTGTTCCGCCCAATCCTGGTTCCATTGCCGGATGTCACTTGTAATTTTTTCATCAAAAACATGCAGGAACCTGCTCAGCAATTTTCCAAAGCCGGGCAAAGGAGCATTTACTACTCCCATAAGTTTTTCCTGCCCGTCTTTATTTTTTTCCACAAAAAACTGCACAAACATTGCATGAGAATTTACGGTGTTCTCTTTTATATGATGTGGGAAATTTTCATGCGTCTTTAAAATATGTTCAAGTTTAAAGCGGATCTCTTCCGAACCATTACTTACATGCTCTTTTATTATGGACATAAATTGCTCCTGCCATAATTTATTTTTTTCCTCATGCGCGTTGATCTCAGGAATACGGGCGGCTTTCTTTTCGGTTTGAATAGCGGTTTCCTTTTCAGTGTTTTTTTCCTTGTCCTCCGAAAGAGCTTCCTTCTTTTCTAATCTTTTCTTCCGTGTTTGATCCTCTTCTTCTAATTCTGCTTTTTTAATGTCCCTGTAAAAATCTTCATAAAAGGTTAAAAGATCAACCTGAGAATTTTTTTGATACCTGGATTCAAAATAGCTGGACATTTTAAGACGCTCATGCGTATATCCCTCATACATTCTCATCTTTTGAAGTAAATTATGAAACGGGCTCACAAAATTTAAAAGCTGCGTTTCATTCAATGCCGGAAAAATTTCTAATGTTGTATCTTCATAAAACAGCTGTTCCGGCTTGAAAGAAAAATAAGTGCTGTGCTGGTGTTTAAAAACGAAGTCCTCCTTATTTATTTCTTCGGTTTGAGCCGGAAGTTCGTCTGTCTTCTCCTTGTTTTCTTCCTGCACATCTTTTTTTTCTTTTTCTTCCTTTTGTTTTTGCCGCCATTCCTCCATTATTTCTTCTTGCGTTCTGCGCTCCCCGGCTGGCAATCCGGCGGCTTCATGCAGCTTCATGCAAATTGCCCGTAATTTATTATACGCTTCATCAATAAATTTTTTGCGATGATTGAATTCTGCAAGGCCAAAAGATCCTGCAACCTCCCTGATTTCTTTCAGCACATCAGTCAACTCCTTCACCAGCGGCAATTGTTCTCCCATTTGTTTGAGCTTTTCTACAATACGGATATCCCAATCAGGGTCAATGCCGGATACTCCAATATTGTATTCAAAAAATCCGTATTCTATTAATTGCTGAATATATTCTTCCAACTCTTCCTTAGAAGCATCGATATATTGATTTTCAATAATAGATTGAACAAGGTCTTTATAAATAATTCCATCTTTATTTTCAGAACAAAGATTAGTCAGCAATTCCAAAACTTCACTAAAAGGAATTCTCTGGAAAGATTCAATATTATTACTGTTGGTGAGAAAAATATATATTTCTTCTTCCTTCCTGGTAGTTGGATTCGGACGAAGCAGGAAATTCACATAGATTTCTTTGTTTTTGAAAAATAGAGTTTTCAGGTATTGAAAAATAAAATTGTTCAACCTGATATGGCTGGTAACACGCGGAGGAACACTTTCATCAGAATATAGAAATGTATTGCCTGGAGTATCGGCTGCAACTTGTGCGATGGCCAGGTTTGTGAAAGTGCTGAAAGGAGATGTTTTGGTATACATCCGGGTAATGTATTTCATCAATCCCTGCTCAATCTGCAATTCCTTTTTTTTCAGTGAGCCGGAATCCTTTTTAAGGTAAAGATGCACCTGGTCTAAAAGAGTCTTGCTTGATAAGATCAATCCCTTTTGCAGGTTTTCATTCTGTACAATTTTTTTGAAATGTTCTCTTATGATAATTAATTCTTCATTGAAACATTTTTCACCAGCGGCCTCTGATTGAAGGATAACATTCGTTGCAGAAAAATACTCATCCCATATTTTCTTTATTGAATCCGGGATGTTTTTTTCAGCCTCTGCTATTTTTTCCGGAGAAATTTTTCTATTGTTGAAAATATCTCTCCTGATATTGAGAAGAAAATTCTGAAATTTGGAATCTGTTATAGTCTGAATAAAAATAAAAAGAGCTTCACTCAATTTATTTTTCAGTGCTTCTTTTTTCAGCTTTTCCCCGGCTATCCTTTTTAAAATTTCCGCAGTTTCGTGCACATTAAGCAATTCCATTTCATGAAAAGGCCCGCCACTTATACGCAAAAGCACATGAGGAAATATCTTGATCATATCAAAAAGTTTTATTTTTTAAATTTATCTGACAATGCCTGGAATATCCGCTGAGCTATCCGCCTGTCATCAGTAACTATTTCAGCAACTCCCTGCATCCCCTGTTTAAACGCCAGTGTTTTTTTATAGGTTGTTGAAAGTCCTTGCGGCAAACCAATTTCAATAGCGTAAGCATTATCTTTTGGAACTTCCGAAATACCTGTTACCACGCCTTCTACTATTCCATATTGTGCAAAAGGATAATTATCCAGCTTAATATTTACCGCTTGCCCTGGTTTTATTTTACTGTAACTATAAACAGGTATTGTTACAATTCCTGACAGTTCTTGCGCGCCTGTTGCAGGTGGATTTTTTGTTGTGATGACAATGCGGGAAGTAACGATGTCCGGATAGTGAACAATCCAGCTTGCCAGTAAAATTATACCGACGGTAAAAAAAATGACAGTAATTCCCCAACGTATAATCCAGTTAGGAATTTCACTTAATATCTCTTGCACTGATTGACTTCTCAGCTCATCAGTCCTGTCTTTTTTCTCAATTTCCAAGTTCCAGTTGATTTTTTACTAAGTCATAATAATTTTTCCTTCGTTCAGTCAATTCCTGGTGCGTTCCTGTTTCGACTATCCTTCCTTTGTCAAGCACAATGATCTGGCCTGCTTTTTTAACTGTGCTTAGCCGGTGCGCCACAACAATAACCGTTCTTCCTTCAAAAAATTTATCCAGATTTTCCATGATTACTTTTTCGTTGTTCGCATCGAGTGCATTGGTGGCCTCATCAAAGAAGAGATATTCAGGGTTTTTATAAATCGCTCTTGCAATCAAAATCCGTTGCTTTTGCCCCTGGCTCAATCCATGCCCTTCGTTCCCGATTTTTGTATTATAAGCCAACGGCAGCGACTCAATAAATTCCTGGATATTTGCAATTTTAACGGCATTCAGCAATTTATCTTTATCAATAATTTCATCCACAATAGCAATGTTTTTCGCAATGGAATCGGAAAAGATAAAACCGTCCTGCATTACTACTCCACATTTCGATCTCCATAAGCTGCTGCTGAAATCGGAAAGATTAATATCACCCAATAAAATTTCGCCTTTTGCCGGGTGATAAAATTTCAGCAGGAGCTTAATAAGCGTGGTTTTTCCGCTACCGCTCATACCAACGATAGCGGTTACTTTCCCATTAGGAATGACCATATTAAGATCCTTCAAAACTAATTCAGAATGCGGACCTTCATAGTGAAAATCCAGGCCGTTGATATGGATGTTCTCCTTCTCCGGGAAGACGTTCACCTTTACTTCATCATCGTCTTCTTCATTTTTTTTATTGTGAATTTCAGAAAGTCTTTCCAAACTGATTTTCGCATCCTGTGCAGTTTGAATAAAACCAATAAGCTGGTCAATCGGGCTATTCAATTGTCCTATGATATATTGCACAGCAAGCATCATCCCCAGCGTCATCTGCCCATCGATAACAGATTTAGCAGCTAAAAAAGAAATAAAAATATTTTTCAATTCATTGATAAAAACCGCGCCGGCTTGCTGGTATTGATTTAAAGCCATGCCGCGAACACTCACCTTAAAGAGCTTTGCCTGTACATTTTCCCACTCCCAGCGTTTTTGTTTTTCGCAATTATTTAATTTTATTTCCTGCATCCCGTGAATAAGCTGGATGAGATTACTTTGATTTTGCGAGAGCTGATCAAAGCGCTTATAATCTATATCACGTCTTTTTTTAAGAAAAAACGTAACCCATATTACATAAAGCGCACTGCCAATAATAAAAACGGCAAAGATTTTTAAGCTGTAAATAGCCAGCACGATTCCGAAAATAACCAGGTTAATAAAAGAAAATAAAATATTTAATGTGGACGAGGTGAGAAAACTTTCAATGCGGTAATGATCGTTGATGCGTTGCATAATATCGCCGATCATTTTGGAATCAAAGAATCCCATTGGCAATTTCATCAGCTTGATAAGAAAATCAGAAATGATGGAGATGTTTATCCGGGTTCCAATGTGCAACAATATCCAGCTTCGTATAAATTCAACCATCGTTCTGCTGAAAAAAAGCATCAGTTGCGCAAGCAAAATCAGGTAAATGAATCCGAGGTTCTGGTTATTGATTCCAAAATCAACAATAGACTGGGTGAGAAAAGGAAAAATTAATTGCAGAATGCTTCCTAAAACAAGACCCAGAAAAAGCTGGACGAGAAACTTTTTGTACTTTGATAAATAGCCGAATAAAAATTTAAAGCTGGCTTTGCTGTTCTTTTTATCTCCCTCATTTCTATAAAACGCAGGAGTAGTTTCTAAAAGAAGAAGATGTCCTGTTTCCTGACCGTTTTCCCGGATGTTTAACCAGCCGTTGAGAAAATCTTTTTTAGAATAAGTAAGCAATCCATGCGCAGGATCGGAAACATATACTTTATCCTTTTTGACTTTATAGACCACAACAAAATGACTTTGCTGCCAGTGAGCAATACAAGGCAACGGAATGTCATTTTCCAGTTGCGTATAAGAGACGCGAACAGCAAGTGAGCGGAAACCAATGCTTTCAGCAGCATCGCTGATACCAAGCATAGAAACACCTTCACGGCTAATAGAACTTTTCTCTCTTAATGTCTGTAAAGAATATAATTTCCCATAATGCTTTGCAATAATCTGCAAACATGCGGGGCCACAATCCATTGCATCTAATTGTTTGTAAAAGGAGAAAGCCATTTTATGGAATTGAAAAACAAAATAAGTTATTCAAATATAATGAACTGGTGCTTTGAAACATCAAAATCACTTGATACATTTTAACTTATTAGCTTGACATTCTTGTACAGCTGTTATTTCAGTTCAACTTGAAAAGCTTCTACAAAAGAATGAGCAGAATAGTTTCTACTTTACCTGAATCCCGGTTCTCATGAAAGTTACCGGGCATTAACTCTGTTTTTCTTTTTCAGGAATACTTTTCTTTTAAACAAAAGATTAATCGTAAATTAACAACACTTTTTAAACAGCCTGACAGTGAAGCAAAACAAAATTTTTATCGTAGAGGATAATTTTTTATACTCTTACGTACTGGAGGAAAAACTAAGCGACAGCGGTAATTTTAAAATTACTACGTTTTCCTCTGCAGAAGAATGCATTCAAATGCTTGGTAATAGCCCCGATATTATTATTCTGGATTATAATCTTGAAAAGGGGATGAACGGTTTGGAGGCTTTTAAAATAATCCACGAAAAAAATCCTAAAGTAAAAATCATCATACTTTCTGGTCAAAAGGATGCTCAGGTAACTGCTGAATTGCTTCAGAATGGCGTTTTCGATTACATCGAAAAGAAAAATCATGAGCAGGCAATGCAAAAACTGCATGATTCTATTTTGAGAGCTTTCGGGATAGCCAGTAAATGACCGGGAAATTAAAAATCATATTAATTTACCTCCTCAGCATCGGGATACTGGTGTCGGTGGGTGTCTATGGTTATCGTTCATCTGATCAATACAGGAATGCATCAGATTGGGTAAACCATACGGCAGAAGTTATTGGTGAGACGCAGGAAATTCTGATAAATATTCAGTCGATAGAATCCTCGCAAAGAGGGTATGTTATTACAGGAGACGTTAAATATCTTGAGTATTATGAGCTTGGGATTAAAAATTACGCTGTATCATTTCTCAGGGTGAAAGAGTTAACGAAAGTAAATGCTACACAACTTGCCCTGCTTGATTCCATCCAACCTATTATTGAATCAAAAATAGCATTTGTCAAGAAGGTCGTTAAAGAAAGGAAAGAACACGGCTACGATGCTGCACAAAAGCTGGTAACTACTGATGTTGGTGAGAAATTAATGAAAGAGATCAGGTCTTCAGTCAACCAGTTTATAAGTAACGAAAAATCTTTCCTTTCCGAAAAACTGGCCACTGCAAAAAGTAATTTCTCTTTAACTCAGAATATTATTGTTACCAGTATTCTCCTCACAGTCGCTATTTTGCTACTTGCACTTTATTTCTTTGTGAAGGATCATAACCGAAGAATTTTATCGGAAAAAAACTTGATTGAAGCGAAAAAAATGGCGGAGGAATCTTCCATTTTAAAGGAAGCCTTTCTTGCCAATATGAGTCATGAAATCCGTACTCCTATGAATGCTATTTTAGGTTTTACGAATCTTTTATTAAAGAAGCGTTTAGGGGAGCAGGAAAGAGATTATATCACTACAATCAAATCTTCTGGAGAAACATTACTGAAAATTATTAACGATGTACTTGATGTTTCAAAAATTGAATCAGGAACAATGGTCTTCGAAGAACAATTACTCAGTATACCGGAAATGTTTTCTTCCATTAATAATATGCTGTTTGCAAGAGCAGCAGAAAAAAAAATACAGCTTACTTTTACCTGCGACTCTTCAGTTCCCGGTACGCTTATGGGAGATCCGACACGCTTAACACAAATACTTATAAATTTAGTAGGCAATGCAATAAAGTTCACAGAAAGAGGAATAATTGAAATCAGCGCCAGAACAAATAAAAAGAAGGAGGATTTATTTTTTATTGAATTTTCGATAAAGGATTCCGGAATTGGTATCGCGGCAGATAAACTGGAAGTTATTTTCGAACGATTCAGGCAGGCCGAATCTCACACAACCCGTAATTATGGAGGTACCGGACTTGGCCTTAATATAGCAAAGCAGTTGGTTGAATTACAAGGCGGAGAAATTCATGTAAAAAGTCAATTGGGCGTTGGTACAATATTTACATTTCTCCTGCCTTTTAAAAAGTCAAATGAAATCAGCAACATACGGGATGAACAAAAGAGTGAGTTGCTATTGGACATGAAAGAGTTGCGAAATAAAAAAATTCTTTTGGTAGAAGATAATCCTGTCAATGTAAAATTCATACAAAGTTTATTCAACGGATTTTTGATCAAAGCTGATCTTGCTGAGAATGGGAAGATTGCGGTCGAAAAAGTAAAAGCCAAAGCGTATGATATTATACTTATGGATATAGAAATGCCGGAAATGAATGGCTATGAGGCTACAGCTATAATCAGAACAGAATTAAAAAGTAGGGTTCCGATTATTGCAATGACAGCTCATGCGATGGCAGGAGAAAGTGAGAAATGCCTGCGATCAGGTATGAATGCATATATTTCAAAACCTGTAAATGAAGAGCTTTTGTTTGAAAAAATGTTCAGCCTTTCCTCAGGCCGAACGCTTGATAAAACAAAGACAGAAATAATAAAAAACAGGATTGTTAATCTTGACTTTCTTATTAAAGCGATGCGTGGAAAAAAGGAGGTGATAAGAGAAACAATTGATATTTACCTGGCGCAAATGAAAGAAGATGCTGCCTTTTTAGAAAATGCAGTTAAGGAAATGGATTATTCGATGATAAAAAGATATTCTCATCGAATGAAATCTACCGTATCGTTGATGGGAATAACAGAGATAGAAGAAATTCTTGAGGAATTAGAACTCTTGTCCATGGAAAAAAAAGAAGAGGAGAAAATCCGCACATTACATTCATCCTTTATTATACTTAAGCAGCAAGCTGATGAGGAAGTCCGCTCAGAAAAAACAAATTATATTTAGTCGTATAAAGCAATGAAATTTTCAAAGAAACCAGTTGAATCAAAAAAGCAGGAAATGCTATTGCAGGCAGTAGCTTAATTGAGTATTGTGCACTATTTAATCATAAACAGCCTCTAAATGAAAACAAGGTTCTTTCAAAATGCAATGAGAATTATACTCGGTGCTCTAATGGTATTAGCCGGTATTAGCCATATTACCTTTCTGAGAGAAGAATTTCAGGCCCAGGTGCCACGGTGGTTACCAACCGATACTTCATTCATGAATTTTGTAGTCTTATCATCCGGCATCCTTGAAATCCTTCTTGGACTGGCAATGATTTTTCTGTTGAAGCATAAAATAAAAGCCGGGATTGCCCTGGCAGTTTTTTACATCCTTATTTTCCCCGGAAACATATCTCAGTATACAAACGGAATTGATGGTTTCGGATTGGATACCGATCAAAAACGCCTTATAAGATTATTTTTTCAGCCGGTATTAGTGTTATGGGCGTTATGGTCCACTGGTGCTTTGAAACACCTTCTCAACAGAAATTCCAAAAACAGCAATGGCAATTTCTATGGATTTGAAGCGGAACTACTGAATGGAAAAACGGTCTCCATGAGTCAGTTCCGGGGAAAAATAGTAATGGTTGTCAACACGGCAAGTAAATGCGGGCTGACACCGCAGTATGAAGGATTAGAAAACCTTTATCAGAAATATAAAGACAAAGGTTTGGTGATTTTAGGTTTTCCTTGTAATCAGTTTGGACACCAGGAAAGTGGAACTGCTCAGCAAATTGAAGAGTTTTGCCAGGTAAATTATGGAGTGAGTTTTCCTATGTTTGGCAAAGTGGATGTAAACGGAAAAAATGCCCATCCATTGTATAATTTTCTGAAATCCGAATCAGCCGGATTTTTTGGCAGCGATATTAAATGGAACTTTACCAAGTTTGTTATTGACAAAAATGGAAAAGTAATTAAACGATTTGCTCCTACCACTAAACCCGAAGCTATGGAAACATTCATTCAAAAGGTGCTGTAGAATGCGGAATGGTTTCACAGGATTTAGTTGGTCAATAAATAGTTATTGCCGGTAAATTTCGTTAGCCGGACTATTATTCTTCGAAATAGAAAAAGCCGCACAACCATCAGTGCTGAATTATGATCCGCTCCCTGGAAATCTGTTCTCCTTTTGTAATGCACAAAAGATAAATTCCATCCGAAAGAGTCGAAGTATTCACCCGGATCAGTTCGGAACCGGTGGAAGACAGAACAAGAATTTTTCTTCCTGAGGGATCAAACAATTCCGCTACAGCATTATCGTTTGATTTTCCAGGATCAATGATCAATTCAGCTCCTGCGGGATTAGGATAAACCGAGAATGTAAAAGAAGCAGATTCATTTACAGCAGTACAAAGAGAAATCTCAATTGTATCACGTGCCATACAGCCATTCATATTGGTTACATTCACCCAATAAGTTCCAATTGCAATTGCGTTTAAGCTCATCAGTGCGCTTCCGTCCTGCCAAAGATAAGAATAGCCTGCCGGTGCCGTTAATGTAATTGGAAACCCGGTTAAACAAACGCCCGTGTCATTTCCAAGATCAAGCGGAATTGCTGACTCATCACCGATAACACGAACGCTGTCGGTAGTGACCACGCAACCATCATTTGCAGTAAGCCAATACAAACCGGGTTGATATGCAGTGAACGTAGAATTGTGCGAACCGTCTTGCCAGGTGTAATAAGGAAAGGAATTTGTCGGTTGAAGCGTAACGATATTTCCAAGACAAACTGTAATGTCATTACCAAGATTTACAGGTGGAAGATTTACTGGAGCACTGAGCATGATGCTGTCTCTTGCGATGCAACCATTCACAGCAGTAACATTGACCCAATAAATTCCGGGAACTGTTGCCGTGAAGGTGGAAGCAGCAGAATTATTTTGCCATTGATAGGATTGAAAAACTCCGGGCGAAAGTAATGTAGATTCACACAAAAAAGTATCCGGGCCAAGTGAGGGAAAAGGCGGAGCGACCGTTTGAATCAGAAGCGTATCAAACCGAACACCGCATGTACCATAATTTATCGTGGTTAATGTATCAATGCCCGTTATTGATCCGCTTGTCAGCATGCACGATGTTGCTGTCATTGCGCTCAGCGTGCCATTGCCCTGGTATTTCCAAAGAACGGAATCACTTGCAGAACCGAAGATCATGGAAAATGTATTTACACTTCCTGCACAAACAGTGTCCGGGCCTGTGAGCAGGGACGATTTGGATTGATAAACTCCACGCAAAAAATTGGGGCCAACGATGTTAATGGCAAATTGCACGTATACCGCATCGGAGATATATCCGCAAGCGGTTCCCGCAAGATTAGGATTAGGGATGCAATCAAGATGCAAACTGTTGTAAGCAATATAAATTTTTCCATCCAGCGCGAGCTCTAAATGTCCGAACGTATGAAATGAAGTCGTGTTGTAAGCATCCACATTCGTCAGCGAGGCAGTAATTGCAGCAGGACTACCGGCAGAAAGATCAAGCTGGTAAATGTAGGTGACGAAATCGGCGAAATACAATTTGGAATTATCAGGAGAAAATTCCATTCCATAAAGTCCTCCTTGCCCTGAGGTATTTGCAGTTACTTCAAACATATTTGAAAGCAAACCGGTCGATGCATCAAAGTCCGCAATGCGAATACCATCGTCCTGGAAATTTCTTGTGATGTTTGCCGCGAACCGATTACCGTCGTGCGAATATTTTATTGCACCACCGCCATTTCCGATTCCCCATGCAGACCAGTTATTTACAACAGGTGTAGTATTAAGTCCTGCGGATGTCAGCAGGAAATTATAAACTGTATTTCCGGAAATTGAAATCACTGTAATCCAGATGTCCTGTCCATTCGCATGAAATGTTCCGGTCAGTTGCTCGCCGACGCCATTGATCACGGGAACATTTTTTGCTGTTGGAATAATATCACCTAATCCATTATCAAGTGTCATGTCAACAATTGAATATTGAAGCCCGCGCGGATTACTGAGATATGTTACATCTTCTGTGAAAATATAATACCGGTTTGGATTACCGGGATCAGGTGTGACTAGGCAGGATTGGTTTGCGGATGCACCTCCACCCAATCCATTTCCATTTGGCATCATTTGATGATTGTGATTCCATGCATGTACGCCATCCGTATATAAAAGTAAATTACCATTCGCATCCGACCAGGAAGAGGTACACTCCGTTCCATCCCCGTAGGAAACGGTAGTGTCAGGCGTGGATACAGGTGGATTATTTCCTGAAAAAAATAATGCCGTCGAAGGTAAAATCCAATTGGAGGTCGAAATGGAAAGGTTACAATTTCCTATTTCGAAAAAATGCGAGACAGAAGTATCACTGCATGTTCCGTTTGATGCAACGAGATAAATATAATGTCCTCCTGCGTTATTAAATGTGTTGCCGTAGTTTGAAGCAGTGGACTGATTCACACCATCAAGCACCCATTGATAGCTTGTAGCATTGGCAGAAGTGCTTGTAAAATTCAATGTTGCACCAATGCTATACGGCGCAGCAGGAGAAACTGAAAAAGATGCCTGCGCACCGCATTCAACAATTACGGTTTGACTCATCGACTCATCGCAGGATATATCGCCGTTCGTTGCATGAAGTGTGATCACGTAATATCCCGGCGTGCTGAAAAGATAACTGGCGTTGCTTGTTGTTGCTAACGGAATACTTCCCACGAGCCACTGATAAGTTGCTGCGCCTGTTGTGGTGTTGGTGAAATTCACGGTTCCGCCGGCTGTGATCGTTGACGCGTTCATTGTAAAACCGATCGCAATTGGATTTGTACATAATGATTGGCAACCGATCGATTGTAACAAGCTTGCGCGTGAAGTGGTGAGCGCAGCGATCATCCTTGTTTTTTGATCATTTGTAAATTGATGCTGGCAGACTTGGTAGCCATAATCCATGTAATTTTCAACCTGGTCATTTTGATCACCAATTCCGCCGACGCTTACCGGACGAAATGGATTATTCACTGACAGATCATCATCATCCGTACTGCAGGTATTTACGGAAGAAGAACAACTGATCGCAGCAGTAGATTGATCCGGTGGCGTATCACAAACGCGATCACCATCGAGCAAACAATTATTATTCTGGCAACCGCCTTCGAACGTGTGATACAAACCAAGATAATGACCGACCTCATGAACAAACACTTTGGATTGATCAACACCTGAACCGAAATAATTTGCTTCATTTACTATTCCATCTTCAGGCAAACCATGCGAAGCGGGTAAAAAAGCATAACCGGAGACACCGGGACCGGCAGAAAGTGATGTAATGGAATTTACAACCCAGATGTTGAGGTATTTTGTTGGATCCCACCGTGTAAGATTTTTCAAAGCAACATCATCCGTTTCTGCAGTCAGATCGGTAAGCGGGGAAACAACACGATTAATTCCATTCGTGAAATTTCCATTTTCATCCTGTTGCGCGAGACAAAATGTAATTCCGGTATTCACGCCATTCGCATCTTGATACGCACCTGTGTTTGCAAATGCATCATTCAGCTGTTGAATGGCAGTGAAAACCTGTGCATTGGAAATATTTTCCGGACCGTTATTGTGAATGATATGTACGACGACAGGAATGGAATACACAGAAGCAATTGTGTTTTGTAAATCAGCAGTTTGCATTCGCTGAAGAATTTGCTGTTCCATCTGCTCGTTCAATAACTGTTGCGCAGGATTTATCACGAGCTGCTTTTGTCGAAGCTCATCCGAAAGACATGTTGGAATGGTTTGTGTAAAACCATTTATTCCTGCAAGGACAGATCCAAGCAATGTCAGAATTACTTTGATTTTTTTTATCATGATGCATTTCTTTTTCAAATTCGTGACCTTCATTCACATTTCTTTTTATGTTGTTAGAACAGGAAGATAATTTCCTGTCGCAGGCGATTCCGGAATTTCAAATGCTTGTTTGTACTCTCCCGCTTCCTTACTTATTCACAATAGAAGAAACAATTTTCCCCCTTCATACCAGTTATATAAATCGAAATTGTTTCGGTTGTGTCGAAGTATATTCCAACGATGCATTGCTCGTGCCGTGAAAAAAAGTGTTCATGTGTTTACCAGGTAAGGATGCCAGTCCTGATCTGCATATCAAACTTAACTCACTAAATTTAGAAGGGCAAATTAATTGTTCCCGTTCTTTACTACTTTCAAAGTAACAAGAAATGTGACAAACGAATACAAATCAATACGTTACAATCACCATTCATACAACTTCTATGAAGCCAACCGCAGACCTTTTTAATCTTATAAAGTCGCTTGACAAAAATGAAAAACGATACGTAGCGCTTTTCCTTGCTTCTGGTGTTTATAAGAATAATAAAAACAGCCTGGAACTTTTCAAAGCAATCAGTAAACAAAAGAAGTTTGATGAGGAAGCAATAAAGAAACAATTTGCAAAATCATTTTCGAAACGCCTTTCTGCAGAAAAAAGCAAGCTCTTTGATCTTGTACTTGAAAGCATGATTTTTCTTTACCGGGACTCAATGCCAGAAAGAAGAGTTAATAGGAACAGGTTGCGTTCCTGGTTTCTTTTTCAGAAAGGTTTGCGGCCGCTTGGATGGAAATATTTTGATAAAGCAAAAGCAATTGCAGAGCAGTATGAATTTTTTCCGCACTTGCTGGCGATGGCGTATATTGAAAACCATGAAACACGTTTATCAAATGCGGGAGATTTACTTTTCACAAAGGGAAAATACCATAAACGCGACCAGGATATTTTGCAGGCGATAAATAATGACCTTATTCTTCATACACTTTTTACCGAATTGATTGAACTTCAAAAGCAAACGGGAACAAACAAAAAATCAATTGAAGCAAGGATCGGGCAGATCATCAGCCATCCGCTGGTTAGATCAAAGAAGCTGACTGTTTTTTCTTCGACGATGAGCCGCCTCGATATATTGGGAATATATCATGCAATAAAAAATAACTATCGCCAGGCCTGCATTTGTTTTGGTGAGCAGGCGGAAGCTATTGAAAAAGCAAAAATTCCGATTGATCAGAATTACACGCGGTACCTAAATGCACTTTCCAACCAACTCATGCATGCGGCGTTAAGTCGCCAATATGATATGATTCCTCCACTCGCGCAAAAATTAAAAAAGGTAAGCGACAAGATTCGGGATTATTTCAGCTACGATACTTCGTATAATGATTTTGTGGGCATTCATCTGTATGAATTAGTTTCCTGGAAAAACCAGGCAGATGCAAAAGCCGGCCAGGCGCTTCTGACGCGGCTTGAAAAAGACTTTTATCAGTATCGCCCGGTTATGCGTGATACGCTTGTGATCGGATTTCTTTTCCTCTTTGGTACGTATCATTTTTATCTCGGCAATCTGAAAAAAGCACTTCATTATTTTAATGACTTTGTCGATTCAACCGATCCTGCAACGGGAGAAAATTTCCAGTGCATGGCACGTATGGTAAAGCTGCTCCTGCATTACGACCTGGGTCACTATGATTTGCTTCCGAGTCTTACGCAATCAACCATGCGGTTATTGAAAAAGAATGATTGGTACGGGTCTTTCGAAAAAGAATTGCTTTTGTTCTGCCAAAGATCTGCGGAAGGCGAAAATAAAACAGCTTTAAATTTATTTTACGCTGCAACCAAAAAGCATGCACCTGCTCAATATGGATATGGCGCATGGAGCGATTTTGATTTTAATGCCTGGGCAGAAAGTCATTTGAAAAACAAATTGTTTGCAGTGTTAATCAGCAGCAAAGAAGAAAAAGCGGCAGGCAATAAGTAAGCTTCAAATTAATAACCTTAACTTAAATGCATCATGCCCTCTACAAGACGTCCTTCACACCCGAATAAGAGAAACCTGGAAAGGAATCGGACCGTCTCCATAAATCAAAGCGACTTCCTTCTTCGTTTTTTTATGATTGAATATGGAAGTGATAATTTGCTGAAGACTTACAAATGCGGTTTTACTTTTAACGGCAGTATCAAAAATATCACCTTTCATTATTTCCACAGCTTCCTTAATGGTTTCTTCAGAAGCAGAAAGCAGCACAACCTGGATAGCAGGATTCGCCTTTTTAATTTTTTCTGATGCTTCTAAACCATTCATCGCATTCTTTTCTACACTGTCGAGATGGTAATCAAGAATAATAACATCGGGTTTATGATGTAACTTTTCTATGCATAGCTCGGCAGTCGGGAAAGTTTCAATTGTAAAATCGGAATACAGGTGAAACTCATGTGCCAGCTTTAATAAAAACATCGGATCATCATCTACGATGAACAACTTTACTTTTTCGGGTTTCATAATTCAAAATAGGTAAAAAGAATAGTATCCAAAAAACGTTATGGGGAGAATATAGGCGAATTTACATATTCGGAAGGTTTTTATCAAGAAGGGAAAAAGTTTAGCGAGCCTGTTTTGTTTTTTATCATGTTCTTGTGCCGTTGTGGAAAAAAACCACGGAGCCACGGCGTCACGGAGAATAGGAAATAAAATTATTCTATCAAATGTGCTCACTAATACTTCATTCCATGGAAACTAACAGCCCGGCTATTTTTTATCTGTATTTTTAGCAGCAATTCCTCCGGAAAATTAAGAGCGGTTCTGTTTGTCCGTGTTTCTCATTGGTGAAATAATTTAACCCAACACAATGCAAAGTTCCCAAACATGGATCATGCTATCGAAACACCTGGCTAGTGAAGAAACGGAAGAGGAAAAAACAATATTCGCCGATTGGTTTAATAAGAGCGAAAAAAACAAAGCCTATTTCCAAAGAATGAAAGCGGTTTGGGATGATCCAACAGGTTCGTCAATTTCAACCCCGTTGTTAACCCTGCGCCAGAAATTCAGTGTACAGGGAATAAAAAAATATGCTGTTAAGATCGCTTTGGGGAATTTCGTTGGCTTTGTTGTAGGAATGTGGGTCACCTCTTTATTTTCACATTATGTACTGGAACGGAAAAGTATTAAAAACCTTTTCGGTCTTGCAAAAAGAAAACAAGTGGAAGTAAATACAATACCGGAATGGCTGCAGGGATTGTTGGTGATCCTCATCGGCTTTATGGTGATGGAGCTGATCAATCATTTTTTTCAATCGAAAAAGCATGTGATGATATGGGAGTTTATACGAAGAGGGAAAAAGTAACTTAATATTGTCGAAATAGGGTGTGCGATCCGCCGAGGCGGGAACGAATGAAGACGAACGTAAGAATCGCCAATCAATAATTTTCTCCGCGTGTCTTATCGTCCCAGCGGCTCCGTGTTAATTTTTTTTGCGTGATGGATAGCAGCGAAAAGCCCGCACGCAGGAGGACTTGCAGCGAATAGCCCGACCTGAGGCACGAAGGGCACGCCCCGATAATTACCCACAGATTAAAAATATTCTACAGAAACGGCTCGCACCTCCCATTCCTATATTCGTTTTGATTCGTTCCGCCGCGGCGGATCGTACTCAGACTTTCACTTCTTTCCATTTTCCCTTCTTAAAATAAAACCAGCCGAGAATGGTAATCAACGCCTGCGCAACCGGGATGGCAATAAAAGCTCCTGTTGATTCCATCCCGAATCCTTTTGCAAGTAAATATGCAAATGGAATCTGGAATAGCCAGAAACAAATGAAATTGATCAGCGTTGGTGTTTTCGAATCGCCTGCGCCATTCAAAGATTGTGTCAATACCATTCCGATGCCATAAAAAATATAGCCGGTTCCGATAATGCGCAGCGCTTTTGCACCATAATCAATAACAGCAGCATCTTTACTGAAAAAACTGATGATTTGTGTAGCGAAACAAACAAAGATCACCGTTACAAAGCTCATAAAGATTCCGCTGTATTTTGCAGTGAGTAAAACGCTTTCTTCTGCGCGGGCGAACTCTTTTGCTCCGAGATTTTGGCCGACAAGCGTTGCAGCAGCATTGCTCAATCCCCATGCCGGCAGAATGAAAAAGATGACATTCCTGATCGCGATCTGGTAACCCGCTGATGCTTCTGTTCCGCCGGTTTCCGCAACGAGTCGTGCTAAAACGATCCAACTGCCACTTGCCATTATGAATTGAAAAGTAGCAGGCGAACCGATTTTCAAAAGTGATTTGATGATGACATTATCGTATTTGAAATGCGGCCGGTGAATTTTTAAAATGCCGCTTCCTTTGAACAAGTGATAGCACTGGTAAATGACACCGGAACTTCTCCCGATCACAGTTGCAATTGCAGCGCCTTTTAATCCGAAGAAATGAATCAGCACCGGACATAAAAGAATATTTACACCGCTCGCGATCCACAAACTTTTCATGGCCATTGCAGCGTCACCTGCGCCACGGAAAATTCCGTTGATCAAAAAAAGAAGAATGATGGGCAAGCAACCGCCGAACATGATGCGTGTGAAAATAGTTCCGTCACGCACCACATCATCGCTTGCACCCATGAGCCGGAGAATATCACCCGCAAAAATGAACCCGGTGACGCTCAATATCACTGTCAAGAAGAAAGCGATGATCAGTGATTGCGCTCCTGCATGTGCGGCGGCTTCCAGATTTTTTTCGCCGATCCTTCGTGCTACTACCGCAGTTGCACCAACGCTCAATCCAATCGCAAGTGAATACACAATGGTAATTACCGATTCTGTAAGTCCGACCGTTGCAATTGCATTTTGCCCGAGCTTGCCAACGAAAAACATATCGACCAAAGCAAAAACACTTTCCAGGCTCAGCTCAAGGATCATCGGAATGGCAAGAAGAAATACTGCTTTGCGGATGCTGCCCTGTGTATAATCCTGTTGCTCGCCGTTTAACGAGAGACGAATAACAGAAAGTAAAGAAGCGCGATTATCTTTCACAAAAAAGTTTATTCAATAGAAATTTTATTCCAAAAAGTTTCAGGATGCAAAAATAGAAGATTTAGATTTGTAATGGAACGCGGCTGACACGGAGTTGGCAGATCTTCATGGGTTTTATCCGTCGTTATACGTTTGATCCGCGTTCTTAAATCCTGCAACTTATTGTGGAAACTTGCTCATATCCATGTACGCTATTTCCCAGAGATGCCCGTCCAGATCCTCGTAGCCGTGCTGGTACATCCATCCGTGATCCTGTTTTTCACTTGACGCTCCGCCAGCGTCCACTGCTTTTTTCACAAGGGCATCCACATCTTCACGACTTTCAGCAGACAAACAAATAATTGATTCTGTGGTTTTTTTTGCTTCTGCAATTGTTTTTTTTGTGAATTGCTGAAAGAAGGGCTCTGTCAGCAGCATCACATAAATATCGTCGCTGATGATCATGCTTGTTGAGTTTTCATTCGTAAACTGCGGATTGAATTTGTAACCGAGCTTCGTGAAAAATTCAATTGATTTATTCAGGTCTTTAACCGGCAGGTTAACAAAAATTTTAGCAGCCATTTTTTTAGTGATTTTATTGTAAATTAAAGTGATAGAGAATTATTTTCCGTCATAAGCATCCTGCAGATCCTTGATGATCATTTTATTCATCTTCAGCATGGCATTCATAGCACGCTTAGATTTTTCCCGGTCCGGACCGCCGATCAATTTTCCTAAAACGGATGGAACAATTTGCCACGATAAACCATATTTATCTTTCAGCCATCCGCAGCGCGATTCCTGTCCGCCGTCCGCAATAAGCTTTTCCCATTTCTCATCAATTTCTTCCTGCGTTTCACATTTGAAAGATAAAGAAAATGCTTCGGTGAATTTGAACATCGGACCGCCGTTGAATAAAATTAATGTTTGCCCTTCCACTTCTATCGTCGCCGACATTGGATTGGTGCTTATCACTTTTGAATTTTTAAAGATGGAAGTATACAGGTTCGCGGCCTCTTCAGCTTTGCCGTCGTACCATAAAAATGGTGTGATTTTTTGCATGTTGTTTTTTATTTACGTTTTGTTTTTTTCAAAGAATCTTTTTCTTCGTTTTGTTTCATTCGTATTTTGACAATTTTCTTTACAAGCGCAACAGGCAACGGTTTTTCAAGTGTAAATTGAATTGTGCCTTTTGAGATTTTATACGCTTTCAATTCCTCTTTCATTTCTTTTGTAAGTGTTCCGTTTCCACCAAAAAAGCTGCAATGGTTTTTGAAGGCAGCAAAAAACACCAGCATTCCAAAATAGTTATAGCCTGGCATTCCATAACTGATTATTTCTTCCGCTTCAGGAGCAGTTTTTTTAATGGTTTGCCGCAACTTACCGAGTACCGCTTTTTCTTTAGGCGAAAGCGCTTCCATATATTCGTCCACTGTTTTCGGTGAGTTTCTTTTTGTTTCCCTCACAGTTTTTCGCATGATGATTATATTTTTAAAGTCCTGCTCAATTTCATAACTATTCGCCTTCATTCGTTTCGCCGCGGCGGATCGTACCCAAAATTCGTAACTCAGTTTAAAACTTCACAATGATAACCATAGGAGTTTAACAAAAGAACTATTTTTACTTTAGGCACATAGACATCTTCCACTCTTAAAATTTTATCGCAATCTTCCAGGTCAAAGCTGATAATTCCTTGCGGACAATATTCAAGCAGACGTTGAACCATGTGCTGTGATTCCTGCCTGCCCAAAACATTTGTTTTAAAAACTTCAATCATATACTTGTTATTAAAACAGACATCACCAGTTATTCTTTTTTATCGTAATTGAAAATCCATGTAACGCCGAATTTATCTGTGAGACAACCGTATAATGCACCCCAGAACATTTCCTTTAGCGGATCATTTATTTTTCCTTCGCCCGATAAAAAAGTAAAAAACGTTTTGATCTCTTCTTCGCTGCTGCAGTTTACTGACAAAGCAATCGTGTTTCCGCGGATGAAGCCATCTTTGCCCATCATATCAGAACCCATCAGCAGAATGTTTTTACTCATCAGCATGGAATGCATGATCTGGTGTTGCATGCCTTCCGGACATTGTTGCTCCATGGGAGTGCCTTCTACGGTTTGAAGTGTCAGTTCTCCGCCGAAGCAGGCTTTATAAAAATTCATCGCTTCCCTGCAATTTCCGTTAAATGTGATGTATGGATTTAATGTGGTCATTTGATTTTTGAATAATGTTTGATACAAATTTACCCCGCACTTTTGAAACGAGGCGGGTGCGAATACGGCAATTCAGGGGGTTGATTCCGACAGAAAAAGCCGCTATTTTTGAGCCATGAAAACAATTTCCATACTTGTACCGAGAGGCGCTGTTGCATTAAGCTGCATCGAAGGATCCTTTATTGCTTTCAAAAAAGCGAATGATTTTTTAACCGCCATGGGAAAGGAACCTTTGTTTAAAGTTCAGCTTGTTGGAATTTCCAAAGAAGCGCAGGTCTACGATAATTTTTTTACGGTGTGTCCCGATAGTACAATTAAAGACGCACGAAAAACAGATTTGATTATTATTCCCGCGGTGAATGGAAATATGGATGAAGTGATTGAAGCGAATAAGAATTTTTTTCCATGGATAAAGGAACAGAATAAGAATGGTGCCGAAGTAGCAAGTTTGTGTGTCGGCGCATTTCTTCTTGCTTCAACCGGGTTGCTGAATGGAAAAAAATGTTCAACACATTGGGCTTCGGCAAATGAGTTTGCAAAACGTTTTCCGGAAGTGGAGCTTGTGTCAGACCGTGTGATCACAGATGAAAAAGGAATTTACTCCAGCGGAGGTGCAAATTCATTCTGGAACCTGCTCATTTACCTGGTAGAAAAATACACAGACAGGCAGATGGCCATCCTTGCATCAAAATTTTTCGCAATTGAAATTGACCGCACTACACAATCTTCCTTTATCATTTTTAATGGGCAGCATGATCACCAGGATGAATCCATAAGGAAAGCACAGGAATTTATCGAGCAGAATTTCTGGCAAAAAATTACCGTTGATCAATTGGCGGATAAATTCGCAATCGGTCGCCGCAGTCTTGAACGAAGATTTAAAAAAGCAACTTCCAATACGGTTGTCGAATATATTCAGCGTGTAAAGATCGAAGCCGCGAAAAAAGGATTTGAATCAAGCAATAAAAATATCGCCGAAGTAATGAATGAAGTCGGCTATAACGATACAAAAGCTTTCCGCACCATCTTTAAAAAAACAACAGGATTGTCACCGATTGAATACAGGAATAAATATAATAAAGAGGTCGCTTAATGGGTACGAATTACGAAGCTCATGAATAGTTACGAATGGTAATCCTGAATTCGTAACTATTCATGAACTTCTGAATTCTTAACTCCTGCACGGAATAGTTACTGATTAGCAAATCGGATTCGTAACTATTCGGCGCATTCGTAATTTGTACCCAATCCCAATTGCTGATAAGTTTCTTCCACAGGTGCAAAAGTTCCCGAAAGGAAATTTAAATTTGCACTGAATGTCGCTCTTCATCTCCTCCATCAACTCCGGAAGCAACGGTAACTGCTATTATGTCGGCAACGATAAAGATGGTGTGCTTATTGATGCAGGCTTATCCTGCCGCGAGATTGAAAAAAGAATGTTGCGTTCAGGATTAGCTATCCATAAAGTCCGCGCAATTTTTATTTCACACGAACACATTGATCATATCCGTGGTGTGGAAGTACTTTCAAAAAAATACAACCTCCCGGTTTATATCAATGAAAAAACACTTTGTAACGGCAGAGTGAAACTGGTCGATGAACGCGTGAATGGTTTTCTTGACGGAGAAATTATAGCCGTTGGTTCACTAAACGTTATTCCTTTTTTCAAATCGCATGATGCTGCTGATCCGCATAGCTTCACTGTGGAATGTGAAGGCGTTCGTGTTGGCGTATTCACCGATATCGGAACCGTTTGCGAAAAGCTGACTTACCATTTCAGTCAATGTCATGCCGCATTTCTCGAAGCAAATTACTGTGAAGAAATGCTTGAGAAAGGGCATTATCCATATTACCTGAAAAAACGTATCAGCAGCGATCACGGACATTTGTCAAATGCACAGGCACTGGATCTTTTTATTACACACCGTTCGGAATTTCTTTCGCATTTATTTTTAGCGCATTTATCCAAAGAGAATAACTCACCTGAACTTGTACAGGAATTATTTTCGTCCAATTCCATCTCCACAAAAGTGATCGTCGCCAGCCGTTACGAAGAATCCGAAGTCTTTTATATTTGTAAAAATGGTGGAGTGGAAGACGCAGCTGTTCGCGGACAAATCGCTTTAGAAATCTGATATTATTTTGTAAATTAATCCTTCGAATGAAGAGCCTGTATTTTTGTAACGGGCAACAAGAACATTTTAAGCTAAAACAACTTATCTTGAAAAAAGCACTTTTATTTTTTACGCTGCTGTTGTTTTCTTTCGCAGCCAATGCACAGCAAAGCGATTCTATTGTTATGAGTCCGGCAAATCCATCAGCAGTTGATACGATTAAATTTTACATCTATTTGTCATTCCCGCAGGGAGGTTGCGCTGATGTTGCGAATTCTTCCGTCAGTGGAAATGATATTTACGGGAATTCCTTTCATTGCATGGGCAATACAATGTCAATCTGTTATGATGTCGATACGATCTTGGTGCCGCCGCTTTTGCCGGGCAATTATACATTCTATTATTCTTTAGATGCTGGTTTCGGTCCTCCCGGAAATTGCTCGGCGGCTTTCCTGCCTTATGATTACGATACCATTGCGTTCAGCGTCACAACGGTACTCGGAATTGAATCAAATATTCGGCCTGTGGAATATTCTTTGTTCCCGAATCCTGCATCTGATTATGTTAATTTCAGCAACCCGGAAAATAAAGCCGTTAAAATTGAAATGTTCAATAATATGGGGAAATTGATTCTTTCAAAAAATCCTGGAAGCACAATTTCTTCTTTAGACATTTCTGAACTCACCCCGGGAATTTATTTTTACCGGATTACAGATGCTGAGGGTTTCAGCTCCGCGGGAAAATTGAATGTGAATAAATAGGATAATTCGAAGAATTACCATTTCCCAGCCTGCTGCCGGAAAACAGTGCTGAAATAAAGTAAAATCCCTTCCGCTATAATCACCACAAGCAAAAAGGGTTCGTAACTTCGTACAGTGCTATTTGCACATTACCCACATCAGCACATTAAGATGATACAATCCAAACGCCCTTCTTTCGACGAGATTTACATGGACCTCGCAGAAAATCTCGGGCTTCGTTCACATTGCGTAAAAGCAAAAGTCGGGGCCGTACTCACAAAAGACACACGCATCATTTCTCTTGGCTATAATGGTCCGCCGGCCGGAACTCATAATTGCGATCTCGAATGGCCCGAACAAGGTTGTCCGCGCGATTCAAAAGGTTCCTGCTCACTTGCATTGCACGCTGAAATGAACGCCATTCTTTACGCATCAAAAAATAATGTTCCCATCGAAGGCTGCACATTATACGTTACACTTTCGCCATGCATTTCCTGCGCACGTATTATTTTTTCGACCGGCATCAGCCATGTTATCTTCAAGCACTCTTACGCAGAATACAAAGGCATCCAGAATGATGAAGGCGTTGATTTCCTGAGAAAGTTCGGTGTTACTGTAGAGCGTTATTCCACCCCTGTGAAAATATAAGTATGCGTCAGCTCGGAACCTGGTTACCTTTTATCATTGGCCTTTCTATCGGCGCGGGTATTTTACTCGGCACGCAATTAGGAACACGTCCTGTTCTGCGCAGCAATGCAGAAGCATACGATAAAATAAAAGCAGTGCTTAGTTATGTTGAAGCGAATTACGTGGATACTGTCAATACAGAGAAACTTACGGATATGACGCTGGAAGATATGCTTCAGCATCTCGATCCGCATTCTGATTATTTTACCGCCGAACAAACAAAAGCAATGAGCGAGCCGATGCAGGGAAATTTCGAGGGCATCGGCATTGAATATAATTTTGTGCGTGATACGCTTGTGGTGATGGCGGTAATTCCAAACGGACCTTCTGAAAAAGCAGGGTTAAAAACCGGTGATCGTATTGTGCGTGCGAATGATACGCTGATGATCGGGAAAAACGCAAATGAAAAATTCATCAGGCAACGATTGCGCGGACCCAAGGATACGAAAGTGAAATTGAAGATCCGCCGTTCCGGAAAAAAAGAAATGTTTGATCTTACTGTCACAAGAGGAAGTGTGCCCATCTACAGCGTGGAAGGTGTTTATATGCTTAACAGTACTGTCGGTTACATCAAGCTCGATCGTTTTGCGGAAACGAGCTATGATGAATTTATGAAGGCGACAAATAAACTGCTTGGCGAAGGAATGAAAAAGATGGTGCTCGACCTTCGCGGAAACGGCGGCGGTTATCTTACTGCCGCAACTTCCATTGCTGATGAATTTCTTTCGGAAGGAAAACTGATTGTGTATACGAATGGAAGAGTGGATGGTGAAGAAAAAATCTACGCGACAAAAACAGGTTTGCTTGAAACAACGCCGCTGGTAATTCTGGTAGATGAAAACTCTGCATCTGCCAGTGAAATTCTTGCCGGCGCAATACAGGATAATGACCGCGGAACAATTATCGGTCGCCGCACATTCGGAAAAGGATTAGTGCAGGAAGAAAAACGTTTAAACGATGGCAGCGCATTCCGCCTCACCATTGCACGCTATTATACACCAACAGGCCGCAGCATTCAAAAGCCATACGACAAAGGAATTGAAGCGTATGCTGCCGATGAAGTAAACCGTTACAACCACGGCGAACTTGTAAACGCCGACAGCATTAAATTTCCCGACTCGCTGAAGTTTAAAACGCCCGGCGGAAAAACCGTTTATGGTGGCGGCGGAATTATGCCCGACGTTTTTATTCCGCTTGATACTTCCGGTGGCTCAACGCTGCTGAACAGTCTTTTTTACAAAGACATTTTTACCATTTGGTCATTGGCTTATGCAGAAGAGCACAATGCAGAACTGACAAAAATGGGGTTAAAAAATTATCGCCGGAATTTTGTGATCACTGATGCGCTTGTAAACCAATTGCTTGCTATCGGTGCGGCAAACGGTGTTGCGCGCAATGAAGTTCAGTTGAAACGATCGAATACGCTGATCAAAAAATATATGAAAGCCGCCGTTGCAAGAAATACATGGGGCGATGCGGGATATTTGCAGTCATGGAACGATGATGATAAATTTATTGAAGCTGCTGTTGCTGCGCCCGGGAAATAGTGCAGTTGGGAAGCGGATGTACGTGGTAAGAATTACGGGGTACGATAGTAAAAGGCAAAAAAATCCATTTTATCTTTCAAAAGAAAAAGTCCGGAAGCAATTCCGGACTTTTTTATATTAATTACTTCCGCACGGTGTTTAAATCGTACATCGTAATTCTCACCGTAATTTTTTTTACTTCTTTCCTTTTTTCATCGCATTCATAGAATCAGCCATGTGGATTGAATCTGCAACGCGTTTAAGGTTTGCTGTGTTGATAGAATCAGCGCGGTTGATAGAATCGATCATACGATCTGCATCATTATCAGCACTTTTAGAAATACTGTCTACCTGGAGCGAATCAGCCTTTTTTTCGTCTGCAGATTGTCCGCAGGAAATCATTGTAACGCTAAGCGCAGTGGCAAATGTGAATAAAAGTAAGTTTTTCATCGAATCGGTATGTGTTTTAGTTCAGGGTGCTAAATTAATCAAAAGATGGAAGTAAGGAAAGCGCAGAATGGTTTAATTCTCAATGCCGGAATGTGAGTAACTCACTGCTGAATAAATCTACGGATTCCATCAGTTTTTTCTATCACATCATCACATTAATTGTGCACTCATTTTCTTCAATCCCACATCTCATTTAGTATCTTTGTTCTTAATAAAGCAGCTCTGATAAAAGAGCGTATTCATTTCAATTTAAAACTAACTACTATGGCCTTCGAATTACCAAAGCTTCCTTACGCTTACGACGCGCTTGAACCGCACATTGACGCACGCACGATGGAAATCCACCATACAAAACATCACCAGGCTTATGTTACCAACCTGAACAATGCAATTGTCGGAACAGAAGCAGAAAAAATGTCGATCGAAGACATTTGTAAAAACATTTCTAAGCAAGTGCCTGCTGTCCGTAATAATGGAGGTGGTCATTTCAACCATTCGCTTTTTTGGACCGTCCTCGCTCCTAATGCAGGCGGCGCTCCAAAAGGGGAATTAGCTGCAGCTATCGACAGCGCTTTCGGAAACTTCGATACATTCAAAACACAATTCGCTGCTGCAGGTGCAACACGTTTCGGTTCCGGCTGGGCATGGCTCGTTGTCGGCGCCGATAAAAAACTTGTTATCTCTTCTACGCCAAATCAAGATAATCCGTTAATGGATGTAGCTGATGTAAAAGGAACACCTATCCTCGGGCTCGATGTTTGGGAACACGCTTATTACCTCAATTATCAGAATCGCCGTCCCGATTATATCGCAGCATTTTGGAACCTGGTGAATTGGGAAGAAGTAGCGCGCCGTTTTAAAACTGCTTAATCAAATCTGAATAGAAATCATAAACGGGAGGCTGCATTAGTTTCCCGTTTTTTTTTAGAAAGTGTTTGGTAGTTGGGCGTGCCCTCATGAAGTAAACGCGAAGGAGCATTACTTCACGAGGTCGTGCTATCCGTTACAAGTCCTCGTCATCCAAACGCGCAAACCTCAAAGGTTCGCCACGCTCCTGCCAACGCAAACCTTTGAGGTTCCAGCCGCACACTCCGGGCTTTTCACTACTATCACTCACGCAAAAAGAAATTAAGAAATAGAAAAAAAATGAAATCCATTTATCTCATTTTATTTTTTCTTTTCATCCACGCTCATCAGGCGCATGCCATTTCATTGGAAAAAATTGAAATGACTATAACCGATACCATTCAACCCGATTCATTACAACAGGAGAAAAAAGAAACGCACAGAAAATTTCCGAAGAAAGAAAATAAAAAAGTGATCGCCGCTGTTCTCGCCTTTCCCATACCATTCGGCTTTCTCGGTTTACACCGCATCTATCTCGGCACCGAACCGTGGATACCTGTTATCTACCTCATCACAGCCGGCGGTGGAATGATCCTTCCTCTCATTGATTTCATCGCCATCCTTGCCGCAGATAAAGAACAGCTAAAGGAGTATGAAAATAACGCGCGATTATTTATGTGGCTAAAGTAGATGACCGTGCACAAAAAAGAGGCAGGAAATCCGCCGCGGCGGATTTCCTGCCTCTAGTATCAAGAAAATTTCTCCCAAGGAAATGAAAGTTTACTCCACAGTCACACTCTTCGCCAGATTCCTCGGCTGATCCACATTACAGCCACGCATCACGGCAATGTGATAGGCGAGTAGCTGCAAAGGAACAACAGAAATCAGCGGCACAAGTTTCTCATCCGTTTCCGGAATTTCGATAACGTGATCGGCCATGGTTTTTACGATCGTGTCGCCTTCGGTTACTACAGCAATGATCTTTCCCTTACGCGCTTTTACTTCCTGTATATTGCTCACCACTTTTTCGTACGATGTTCCTTTTGTCGCAATCACCACGATCGGCATTTCTTCGTCGATGAGCGCAATTGGTCCGTGCTTCATTTCTGCTGCAGGATAACCTTCGGCGTGGATGTAGGAAATTTCTTTGAGTTTCAACGCACCTTCCAGCGCAACAGGAAATGTGTAGCTGCGTCCGAGGTAAAGAAAATTTTTCGCGTCTTTGAAAATAGATGCGATGTATTTTAATTGATCGTCGAGTTTTAAAACTTTTTCCACTTTCGCCGGAACAGCTTCTAATTCGCTGAGCAATTCGTGGTAATGACTTTGCGTAATTGTACCCCGTCGATGACCGAGCAATAACGCCATCATCGTAAGAACCGTCACCTGCGCAGTAAATGCTTTTGTGGAAGCAACGCCAATCTCAGGACCTGCGTGCGTATAAGAACCGCCGTGCGTGGTGCGCGGAATGGTTGAACCAACCACATTACAAACGCCGAAAATAGTGGCACCTTTTGATTTTGCCAGTTCAATTGCCGCAAGCGTATCAGCAGTTTCTCCCGATTGAGAAATCGCGATCACAATATCGGTTTCGTAAATGACAGGATTGCGGTAACGGAATTCAGAAGCATATTCTACTTCAACCGGAATTCGTGCGAGATCTTCAAATAAATATTCGCCTACTAATCCTGCATGCCAGGAAGTTCCGCAACCGATGATGAGAATACGTTGTGCATTGGTGAATTTCTGCAAGTATTCGTGAATTCCGCCAAGCGCAACAACACCTTCCAGCGCATTTACTCTTCCGCGCATACTGTCTTTGATAGAACGGGGCTGCTCATAAATTTCCTTGAGCATGAAATGTTCGAACCCGCCCTTTTCAATTGCTTCAAGCTGAATTTGTAATTCCTGGATATACGGATCAACTTCTGTATTGCGAATGGTTTTGATCTGCAATTTTCCTTTGCGGTTCATTACAGCAATTTCTTCATCTTCCAGGTATACAACATTCTTTGTGTATTCCACAATAGGAGTTGCATCAGAAGCGACAAAAAATTCTTCTTCGCCCACACCAATTACAAGAGGCGAACTTTTTTTCGCTGCAATAAGAATGTCAGGATGATCCTGTGAAAGAATCACAATCGCATAAGCGCCGATCACGTTATTCAATGCAATGCGCACTGCTTCCGCAAGATCAACTTTTTCACGCTGTTGAATATCTTCGATGAGATGAACAAGCACTTCTGTGTCTGTGTCACTCTCGAATTTATGTCCGCGCTTTTTCATTTCCTCTTTCAGCGGCGCATAATTTTCAATAATGCCGTTGTGAATGAGTACAATCTTTTTGCTTCTGGAATAATGCGGATGCGCATTTACATCATTCGGCTCACCATGTGTAGCCCAGCGTGTGTGACCAATGCCGATTGTTCCGTTAATATTTTTTCCGGAAGTAAAATTTTCAAGGTCGTCAACTTTGCCCTTGCATTTATAAACGTTCAACTTCTCGTCAATCATCGCAACACCGGCGCTGTCATAGCCGCGGTATTCCAATCGGCGAAGTCCTTTAATAAGGATCGGGTAAGCATTGCGTTTACCGATGTAAGCTACAATTCCACACATGAAGCAAAGGTCTTAAATCAGTTAATACGAGTGTACACCAAATGAATGTACATTTTTAGAGGAGCAGTTGGATTTGCGCTTCCAAGAACAACTCTTCTGCTTTGTCCGTTCGGATCGAATTCTTTCAGGTAAAGTCCGTTGTTTGGTTTCGAGCCTTCCATCAGCTGCTGAAAATAACGCGCGATATTGATGTGATATTCATTCGTAGTTGTATTTGCTGATCCGCCGAAATATCCTGCGCTTTCGAAAATATCCGGCAGCAGAACCTGTGTGTCGGCGCTGTCAATGGAAACCACATACAATTGTTTGTTGATCGGGAAATCATCTCCCGAAGAAGTGCTTGCATCCGCTTTAAAAACAAGCTCTGCCTTGTTGATCGCAATTGCGTAACCAAGGTTCTGGAGATCCGCCAAATACGGAAAAAGAATTTTTGTCTTTACTCCGGAAACACCCTGAACATAAACTTCACCCGTGGTATTTGTTCCTGTTGCCAGCTGATTATTCAGATCCGAAACTGGCCCTGCTGTAGAATAATCATGCGTATAGTGACCGAAATACGCTGCTGTTGTCCCAATTACGAATGAAAAAGTTCTTGATTCAGTTCCAACGTGATAATACAACGTGAATTTTGTGCTGGTATCTTTCAGGTTGAAACGAAGAAGTGATCCTTCACCATGCTGTAACCCCGGTGTTTCAGAAGCGATGTAAAGTCCCTTCATGTATTGAAGGAAATTTGTTGTGTTTAAAAGATTTGGTCCGCCGCCCTGGTTAAAGATCTGCTGCGCAAAGTTCATATTGATCGGAATATGAAGAACCGGTTTCAACGTATCGTTTGCAACAATTGTATTTGTGCGCGGACGTGGTGCAAGGCTTCTTGACCCGACTGGTATGCGTGATGCAAATGTCGGGTAACATTGTTTTACCTGGTTGGAATAATACGTGCTTGCCGCATCCATATCCTCAGTTACCTGGTAAACATTGAAATTCTGCAACTGTGCAGTATCTCCGTAAAATTCAGAATCATAAGCCAGCTGAAGTGCACAGGAATCAAGAACACCGCCAAAGCTGATATTCTGCAAACTTCCGGGAATAACAATTTGTGTGAACAGCCCGGCCTGTGTTCTTCCGAAATAAGCATCATTCATATCACCGATCTGCGCAGCGCCGGATTCATCACTGCGAAGAGAATCTTCTCTTACCGTGAAGCTGAAAAGGCTCATCGTATCGGTATATTGCAAATTGATGAGATCGCCTTCAGGCTGAACATCAGAACCAAGGGAGCTTTCCTTTTTACAGGAAGCGAGCAGCACGATAGCGGCGATCAGAAAAAATTTCGTCCCGTCAAAGTGACGGGACAAAATGCGGTGATAAAAGCAAGATGTATTTAATTTCATAATATTATTCAGCGAGAATAGGCTCTTCAGCCAGAACGGCGTCGTAAAATTCGGAATAAGCTGCGATATATTCTTCAGGTGATTTGAATTCGAGGGCGCTTTTCCCTGACTTTTTAATGTATTTCTCAACATCACTATTGATTTTCGGTGAAGCTTTGATAACGGCATCCGAATAATCAATCGCCAGTTTGTTGAGGTTAGCGAAGGAAGGAAGTTTTGCAACCTGCTCAACATCACCTTTTTCAACTCCTTCAACAAGGATCTTTTTTGAGAAATCCTTGTTAAGCGGATTCGGGAACTCGTCATCATAAACTGAGTATATGACGCGGGTATCAGCAAAAAGTGGGTTGTCGCGGAACGCTTTTTTCAGATAAAGTGGCAAAAGCGCTGTAAACCAGCCATGACAATGTACTACGTCAGGTGCCCAACCTAATTTTTTAACGGTTTCAATAACGCCGCGTGCGAAGAAAATCATACGCTCATCATTATCTGCAAAATATTCATCCTTTTTGTCGGTCAGAATGAATTTGCGCTGGAAATATTCTTCGTTATCAATAAAATACACCTGCATGCGGGCTGCCTGGATTGACGCCACTTTAATGATCAGCGGATGATCTGTGTCATTGATAATCAGGTTCATACCTGAGAGACGAATAACTTCATGAAGCTGATTACGGCGCTCATTAATGCATCCGTAACGCGGCATGAAGGTTCTGATCTCTTTCCCTTTTTCCTGAATGCCCTGTGGCAAATAACGTCCAATATGACCCATTGGAGTTTCGTCCAGGTAAGGTGTAATTTCCTGCGACACGTAAAGTACTCTGGCTTTTTTGTTCATATTTAAGTGGGAGATATTTGGAAAGGAGTACAAAGATAATAAAAAAAATTCCCTTAATTCACAAAAAATTGTAGTTTCAGCCCCCTTTTCCTTATATAGAACCGTGTTAATTCAAGCTTTTCGAGCGTGATACTCATTAACAAAAGAATTCAACTGCTTGATTTGCTGAACATTAGACGTTCGAAGGGAAAGACGATTGGTTTTGTGCCAACGATGGGAGCGCTTCATCCAGGGCATATTGCGCTCGTTAATAAGGCAAAATCGGAGAATGATCTTGTTGTTGCCAGCATTTTTGTTAATCCCACCCAATTTAATAATCAACAGGATCTTGTGCACTATCCACGTACAATTGAAAAGGATAGTGAAATGCTCGCACAGGCCGAATGCGATTTCCTGTTTTTTCCAGCTATTGACGAAATGTATCCCGATGGAATAAAAGAAGCCATTCCGCCGATCGAACTTGGCGGATTGGATACGGTTATGGAAGGCGCTCACCGGCCGGGGCATTTTGCGGGTGTGATGCAGGTCGTTAAAAAGCTATTCGATTCGGTTGGCCCCTGCAATGCGTATTTCGGTGAAAAAGATTTTCAGCAGCTGGCCGTGATCAGGAAGATGGTTAAAGCGTGGAAGATGCCGGTTGAAATTGTTCCCTGCCCGATTATAAGAGAAGCGGACGGACTTGCCATGTCATCACGGAATTCGCGATTGACGGAAGAAGAAAGAAAGATCGCACCAGTAATTTCAAAAGCGTTGTTTAAAGCCGGGGAATTTTTCAGGGATCATTCTATCGGCGAAACAAAAGAATTGGTAACCGCGATTATCAATTCGGAACCGGAAATGAAACTTGAATATTTCGAGATTGCAGACAGCGCCACGTTACAACCCGCTTTAACCGGGCAGAAAAAAAATGTGGTTGCCTGCATTGCGGTTCATCTTGGAGCGGTAAGATTGATTGACAATATTGTACTCGGCTAACCGTGTTGAATTTAATCCAATAAAAAAACCGGCCTCGTTGTGAAGCCGGTTTTTTATTTTGAATTTTTTTATTTCTGAACTGAAATTTTTTCTACCCGCTGTTCACCATTCGCAGTGATGCTTACGAAATATAAACCGGATGATTCTTTTTCAAGACTGACCTGTTTGCTATAACCGGCTTGTGCGTTATTTTCGATGGAAGAATATACAACGCGTCCCTGCATATCAGTAATCACAATCACAAGATCGCTGACAGCTGCGTTCAATGCAATTGAGAATGTTCCGCTGTTTGGATTCGGGTAAATGTTCACATTGCCGATAGAAGGATATGTAGTCACACCTGCGCAAACATCCACGTTCACTGAATCAGTGAGCGAATTGCTGCAACCATTTGCATCGGTGAAAGAATAAGTCACCGGCGCCCAGCCAATGCCTGCAGTTTGCGGATCAAACATATTTCCGGTTACACCCGGGCCACTCCATGTTCCACCAGCAGGTGATTCGCCCGAAAGCGTGACCATTCCGCCTGTGAGACAAACAGTATCCATAGCGAATGCAACTGATATTACCGGAAGCGGATTAACAGTTACTGTTACGCTTGCTGTATTGGAACATCCGTTTGCATCAACGCCTGTTACAGTATAAGAATTGGTTGCAGCCGGATTGAATGCAACATTATCTGTTACACTTCCCGTCCAGGTATAGCTAACTGCACCTCCACCGGAAAGTGTTACAGCATCACCGGCGCAGATCATGCCCGCAGTTGTACTTGCTGTAATCGTCGGAAGTAAATTCACAGTTACTATTACGCTGTTGGTATTTGTGCAGCCGTTTACGTCCATACCTGTCACTGTATACGTTGTAGTTGTTGCCGGAATAACAGTTACTGTAGTTCCTGAAAGCGTACCGGGCATCCAGGTATAGGTTGACGCGCCTGATCCGGTGAGTATTGATGAACTTCCGTCGCAGATGATCGCGTTGTTTGCGCTGGCCATAACGGGTGGTGCTGGATTTACGGTAATTGAAAACGTTGTAGCCGCGCTCGATCCGCAGGTATTATCAGCGGTAACTGAAATAGCTCCTGACGACGTACCCAAAGTCACGTTTATGGCAGTAGTTCCTTGTCCGGAATTAATCGTTGAACCTACAGGAACTGACCATGTATAAGAGGTTGCGCCGGCTACAGTGCCGGTGGAAAAGTTTGTTGTTGAACCTTCGCAGAAAATTGTTGCTCCAGTAATAGAAGTTGGTGATGCAGGAACGCCTTGTACGGGAGTAATTACAACTTGTCCGGCAGCGTTATTAGCACCTTGCGTATGAATAACGCCTGTAGCGCTCGGATCTGCATAGCTGCTGCCACCACCGCCACCGGAAAAACATGAACCGCCGCCACCGTAATAACCACCGCCACCGCCGCCACCGCCTGCACCATCGCCGGATCCATTTCCTCCCTGCAAAAGTGTTCCGGATGAGGTATAAGTAGGGCAGGAGCAACAGGCAATTCCAGCGTTGCCACCTGTAGATTGTGTTCCGCCTTTTCCTCCAGCATTTGGCCATGAAGGAAATGGAACTCCATCCTGACCGGTTAATCCACCGCCATTTCCGCCGGCACAATTTTGATAACCGCCGCCGCCGCCGCCACCTGCAACCACAAGCCGGTCAGTTGTTGTATAGGGACTTCTGCGAATATCCGAAGCGCCGCCGCCTGTTCCGGCTGTTCCGTCAGAAGTGTATGAAAAAACGCTTCCTCCGCCATTGAATGTTGCCGGTCCGGAGATGACATTATCCGTGCCTTGCTGGCCCACGTAAATATTTAAAACTTCTCCTGGTGTTACAGGAATGGTTGCCTGCACACTCCCGCCTGATCCGCCGGGAATAGTTGTGCCGTTACCACCTTTTGCACCAAGAACCGTAACGTTGATGGAAGTAGCGCACGCAGGAACTGTATACGTTTGAACAGCGCCGGTGTAGTTGAATGTGGTTTGCGCACAGAGTGAAATACCTGCAAACAAAAGCAGGGCAAGTGAACTGTAAATTTTTTTCATAGAATGGGGGAATTAATGTTTGACCAATTAAAGAACGCAATTTAACAATAATTGAGCGGTTTCAATTATTACAAATCAGCGTTTCAGTCTGGAGAGAAATATTTCATGATGGGAACAGGCCACTCCTGCTCTATAATCATAACGCCTGAACGTAAATTGAGGCATCGCAAAAATCTGATTAAGAAAATTGCTCTTTCATTTTGCAAAGAAATAAATTCATTCGGTAAAAGTGTTGAATGCAGAATGAAAATGTAGGGAGTGAAAATTTTTTTCAGCCCCTGAGAAATTACTCAAACGTAATCCCAATCACCACTTCCACTTCACCACGTTTTTTTCCGGGCGTATAATCCGGAAGCGAATTGATCACGCGCAGAATTTCTTTATCAATTTCGGGAGAAATACTTACAGAAATTTCAGGAGAAGAAATTTCCCCGGTTTTTGCATTCACAATAAAACGAACACCGGTCGCGAATTTTGTAAGCTTGCTTTTATCTGTAGTTGCCGGATTGAAATTTGAAATAATATAATTTTTCAGCGCTTCGTTTCCTCCAGGGAAAGAAGGCATTTCATCCATTTGGAAGGAAGAGGAATTTGCAGAAGATTTCCCGAGCTGACCATCTTTCGCTTTTTTACGTGTAGCATTATCATTATGCGTTACGGAAGGATAGACCTGTACAATCTTTACGCGTAATGGTGAATTATCCGAACGTGTTGTGGAACCGGTAGAAGGTTCATCGTTTGAAGGAGACATGGATTGATGATCCGGTTTTTCAGAAAAGCCAGCGGACTGTAACGGTGCTTGAGGATCTTTTTCTGGTTGTGAAGAAGAAGAAAAATGGTCATCCACCAGGTTTACATTTTCAGCAGGGGCGTGAGAAGCATTGTCTGATGTTGCCGGAACCGATTGCAGCGAATTGGTTTCTTGCTGCATCGAAGCTGAAACTTCTTCTTTCTTATTTGTAGCGGCGGTGTCGGAAAGCGGCTCCTGTTTTTTATGTTCAATTGAAAAATAAACACATGTTCCGCCTGCTGCAAGTAAGATAACGCCGGTAATAAGCACTAATCCGAAACGCTGAAAGAACGGAACGCGCGGAGGCGTATTCATATATACAGCAAGCCGGCGCTGAATATGCTCTGACAATTTATTTACTTCAGAAACTCTTTTTGTATTAAGGCCGTCTACAGCGCCCGAGCAAAGATTGCACTCCAGCAGATGCATCTCAATTTCATGCATGCTCTTTTTAGAGAGCTTTCCTTCATTATAAAGCCGCAACGCGTCGAGTGAGAGGCACTCGCCTTTCGAGAATATGCGTTTAAGCTCTTTTTGGGTCATTATTCAGTGGTGACCAGGTATCCTTTGAGGTTACGTTTTCCGTTTTGGAGATATGATTTTACCTCATTGACGGAGAACCCCGTGATATCTGATACTTCTTTGTAGCTTTTCTCTTTAAAGTAGAATAACTCGATGCATTTTTTCTGCTCTTCAGAAAGCTTTATTAAAGCATCCTGAAGTTTAACGAGTTGTTCTTCCAGCTGTGCCGCCTCAATTTTAGGCGACTCGTCGGCAGCCATATTGTGGAGCACCTGGTCCACATTGGTGACTACCATACTATCCTTCCTCAGCTTTTTCAAGCAGAGGTGTTTCGTTACAGAATAAACCCAGGTTTTAAAATTGTTGACCTCGTGGTGTTGCAGATCGCGGAGGATAATTTCGAAGACTTCCATTACGGCATCTTCAGTATCCACATTGTTCTGCAGGTAGTTGTAACTAACCGCGGTGATCAATTGGGTGTAACGACGGAACAGTTCGCCTGCATACCAGGAATTGGAAGTAGTCTTATACTTCTCAATTAATTCCTGATCGCTCAGCTGGGTTTCCTTTTTAGGCCAGAGAAAGCGTAAACGCACTGTAATTTGGATTAACTATGAAACGATGTGTTGTATTGCCAATCCTAAAGTAGTACATTTTTCACAGAACGCAAGCCATGGCCTGCTTTAAAGGGCGCTGAAACCATCATTTTCCATAGAAAAGAGAAAAATAAATCCTCCAGACCCCTTGATTTCAGGGCGTTTAAATTATCCATAAAATTTAAAATGCTGATAATCAGGCGTTCATCAAATAAGCAGGAAAATTTTCATGTAGAGCGTGTGGAATTTGTGCTTTTCCTGCCCTAATTACCAGAAACGCACTAAAAACAATTTAATCCCGGGTAAATGAAAGCTGCAATCGCTTCTTTAGTTTCAAAAAAAGGAATCATCATGACAATAGTTGTTTCAGCTTTTGTTTTGGCAATGCTTCCTTCTTGTAAACATAAGCAAGGCGGATGTGATGCTTACCAGGGTAGCACGCGTTCGGTGAAAGTAAAGCATCACCACTAAATTTGTACTCCTGAAGGGCGAGTTTTCTCCCGAAAGCCGTTCTTCCTCTATACATGTGTTTCATGTGTTTGCCACAAAACTTCCCGCCTCGCGCGGGAAATTTTGTTTCCGGACGTTTCGTATTGAGCTTAATGCACATCCACAATCACATTCCATTATTTCATACGTTTGCACAAATTGTCTCTATGAAAATTTTCTTCCCGCTTGCTGTTCTCACATTCGCAATTACTTCAACATCTTGTGGTAATCAAACCGGAAAAGATAAGAATGTTGTTATACAGAATCCTTATATGGATAGTGTCCATCGTGCGGATTCTATTGCAAAGTATGGCGCTCCGGTTGATCTTGAATTTTCAACAGCGAGAGATGCTACGTATGATGGTAAACGTGTAACGATAATTGGTTACCTGAACATTCCCGGTAATTCCTATTCTACAGGAAACACAGGTCAGCTTGGATTTGTTGAAAGGCCAAACATGATAAATGGAGCATTCACCTTTATCTTGAGCATTAAATTGGGAAAAGACAAAAACACCATGAAAGAGTTGCCTGATAAATATACCACAGAAGATGTTGTAGTGACCGGGAAAAGCGGTGAAATGATACGCGCAGGTGACTTGGTAAAAGTGACAGGAATTCTTCGGCCCGATGTTTCATATTGTGCACTAGATGTGCAGGAAATTGAAAAAATGGAAGCAGCAGCGATTGATTATTCAACCTTGAATGCAACAAAACTCACTGGCCCTGGTGCACCCGGAAAAGAAATGGAAGGTAAGCTTGTTTTTGCTGAGGGAACGCTGGAAATGCCAATGCTTTCCATGGGTGGGAAATTGACATTTCTTTATCTGCATGTTCCGGCTATCAGTGAGCAGATAGTTGTAAATATCGCTTACGGAAAAGGGTCTGCAAAGCTTGAACCGCTTCCTGAAAAATACACTGATAAAGATGTGCATATCCAAAACAGTAAAGGAGAATACATCAATATGAAGAAAAAAGTGCGTCTTTATGGAATATGGAAAAATGACGGCGTGCAGATCGAATCGATTGATAATGTCTGATAGCATTTCATAAACGCATTCATGGTGTCAAAAAAAAGTATATGAAATCTAATTCGTATTTTCGTAAATATTCGTAATCCGAACACCTTGCTTAAACGTTTACTATTCTCCCTTTTATTTTTCAGTTCAGCATCTTTTGTTCACGCCGGCGGATTTCAAGTAAACGCGCAGGGACAAAAGCAACTGGGAATGGGCCATACCGGCACAGCTTTTTTCTGGGATGCTTCCACACTTTTTTTTAATCCGGGAGGAGCATGTTTCCTGCCTTATAAATTCATGGCCAACGGAGGCGCAACATTTCTTATTCCGCGCAGCCAGTATGCAGAACCTTCACCAGGCGTGTACACCGAAAGCATGGTGCATCATATAGGAACACCTTTTAATTTATATGCAGCATGGCGCCCGGATTCGCTTCAACAACTTTCTGTCGGAATTGCGGTTTATACACCTTTCGGAAGCCGTGCGCAATGGCCCGACGATTGGAAAGGCCAGTTTCTGATTCGCGAAATTGATTTGAAAACAATTTTTATCCAGCCGACAGTTTCCTGGAAAATGAACAACGTCGGAATTGGCATTGGTTTCGTTTATGCAACCGGTGGATTCAGTTTACGAAAAGGTGTTCCTGTTCAGAATAATTCTGGCGAATACGGTGAAGCAAATTTACATGGCGCAGCAAGTGGTGTTGGATTTAATGCCGGCATTTATTACACAGCGACAAGAAAATTATCACTCGGACTTTCTTATCGTTCTTCTGTGAAAGTAAATGTGAAAAATGGCAGCGCTGATTTTACAGTTCCTGCTTCACTGGCCGAATATTTTCCGAAAAATACATTCAGCACTTCCATCAAACTTCCGCAAGTGATCAGCGGCGGTTTAGGTTACCGGATGGGAAAATGGAAACTCGCGCTTGATGTAAATATGATCGGCTGGCATTCTTATGATACATTACGCATTGATTTTGCTGTCAACACCGACAAACTTGCTGATGTGCATGATGCACGCAGCTATAAAGATGCCTTCATCATCCGTATTGGTGCACAATACAAACTGACAGAAAATATTGATGTTCGCGCAGGAATGTATTATGACATTTCTCCTGTGAAAGATGGTTATCTCACACCTGAAACGCCCGATGCTGATCGTTTGGGAATTACCTGCGGAACATCCATTCAATTTGGTGAAAAATTTTCTGCTGACATTGCATTGTTGTATATTGAGGGGATGAAACGGTCTGATACAAATCTTGCAACAGGATTTTCCGGCACGTATAAATCACGCGTAATCGCCCCTTCTATCGGGGTGGAATATAAATTCCGACAAAAAAGAAAACCATTCAGAACAACAGGTCCGCCTTTTTAGAAAAACAAATTAACTACAATGAAAAAACTTTACTCTTCCTTTTTGCTGATCTGTTTCGCAGCTTCTGCATTTGCACAAACACCATGCAACGGATTACGCTTCCGCGACTTTATGTTCCAGGACAGCACCGTTTCCAATGTCGTTTACGGTTCCAACAGAAGTTATACGAATGCAGTTACTTCTTTAAAGCTTGATGTGCACATGCCGATGATGGATGCTGCAACAGAACGTCCGCTGATCATTTTGATTCACGGTGGAAATTTTCTCGGCGGATCGAAATCAGCGACTGATGTATTGCAGCTCAGCAAAGATTTTGCAAAGATGGGTTACGTGGTTGCTTCCATCGATTACCGCGTTGGAATGACAAACTTTCCTTTAGGTCAGCCCGACAGTGTGGATGCGGCAGGTTCTGTGATCCGCGCGGTGCATGATGGAAAAGCAGCAGTTCGTTTTTTCAAAAAAGATTTCATCACTAATGGAAATCATTACGGAATTGACACATCAAATATTTTCGTAATGGGCGTTTCAGCAGGCGCGATCACAGCATTGCACATGGCGTACATGGATGATGTGAGCGAGTTTCCGTTTTATGCAGATACAGCCAATCATTACGGATTAGGCGGATCATTGGAAGGCATTAGCGGAAATCCGGGATACTCTTCAACTTTCCGTGGCGTAATCGGAATTTGCGGCGCACTTGGTGATACTTCCTGGATTGCCCCGGGTGATATGCCTGCAATGTTTTTCCACGGCGACCAGGATAACACAGTTCCTTATGGTTCTGCAATTATTTACCTGCTTGGAACTTATCCGTTATTGCAGGTAGACGGTTCCTCATCTGTTGCCATACGCCTTAATAATTTAGGGATAGAAAATTGCATGGAAACTTACGAAGGACAGGATCATGTTCCTGAGGTAGGAACTTCTGCCGCAGCGTTGGCTTATTACGATACCACGCTTGTTATTTCCCGTAATTTTCTTGTGCATTACCTCTGCGGCGATCAGCTGAATTGTTCTTATTCAAACCCGGTAAGTGTAAATAATCTTTCACCGCTTTCTTCTCTCATTGAAATTTACCCGAATCCTGCTACAACAAATTTCACTGTAAATCTTGAGCGATTAGCCGGAGAAAATTTCTCCATTGAACTATTTGATGCAATGGGAAAAATGGTGGATTCAAAAACCGGTTTAGGAAATGAACGCGTTGTAATGAACAGCGAACAACTTTCTCCCGGCATTTATATTATTAAAGTGAATGTTGGAGAAAGCTTTTACCTGTTGAAGCAGATTGTTGAATAAGAAAAAGCGCATATAAATTTAAAAATTGGGTTGTTGGGGAATTGATTTTCTGACAACCCTTTTTTACGCCTTTTTGTGTAACTTAAAAAACCTTTTGCGTTATAGTAATAGATCATTTGTTCAATGAAACACATTTTACTTTTTTTACTTTTTCTGCCGCCGCATTTTTTTGCACAGGTTCAACATGACTGTAGTTTGCCGGATTATGTTGCCAAATCAGAAAAGATAAAATCGGTCACGGCGACTACCCTTTTTATTGCCGCCCGCGACAACAAACCAGATACAGGTAGTGTTACCCTTGAAGAATACGACAGGAACGGAAACATAACCCTCCGGGATTATCACAATACACTGGACAAAAACAATTATGAATCACGCTCAGAATATTTTTATAAAGGCAACATGAAACGTGTAACGGTGCAGTACGAAAATGGTCTTATTACTGATAGCATTGTTTTTACTACATCTACATTTTATATAAATTATTATCCCGGCAAGAATAAATATGTCAGGCACGAAATCAAAGATTCCATTTTAACCGAAACGGCAATTTCAGGAACTGATTCAACTATTCATACGCATAAAGTTGAAACCCGGCAAGACAATGTATATGACGATGATTTTTATCCGGGTGCTTATGCAAGGAAAATCTCTATTTATGATTCGATCAAAAAGGTTGACTCGTGCATATTTCTGGATAAAAAGGGGAAAAGAATTTTATCCATTGTTAATCAGTATGACAACTTCAATCATGTTATCGAATCTGATTATTATAATAAAAAAGATAAAAATTACAGGATCTATTCTGAGCGTTATAATCCTAAAATGAATATGGTCATCAATATGCCCAGGCATAAATTCACAAGAACTTATCAGGTGAATCGTGAATATGACAACAAAGGATTGATGATTACAGAAAAACGGATTTCATCAAGGAAAAGCGATCCTGTTATTGTGATAAATTATGCTTACACCTATTACTGAATATCGCTTACCTTCTCCGGTAATGCAATCCGCCCTTATCCGTAAAATCCGTTTCATCCGCGTTCCCATTCCGCGATTCACCATTTATTTTTACGGAAATAACACCCCATTACAATCCGTACAATTCAACGTCGGCACAGTTGCATTGAATCTCAGGTTAATCGCTTTGATAAACTGATTCGTGATCAGCGCATAGCCATTCTGATTCGGGTGATAACCATCCAGCGAATAAAATCCGCCTGTTACAAACTTCGTATTGAAGTCAACACCATTCCATTTAATTCCGGCTTCAACATTTTTGAAATAAGAATTCGCGTCCACGAAAACCAATCCATACTGTTGCGCTTTTTGTGCAATTACTGCATTGTAGGAAGCAGTCATCTGGTCAATAAAAGCAACTTCACTGCTGTCGAGTACATATTGACCGGGGAGCACATTGAAAAGAATCCCGAGAAAATCGCACTTCATTGAATCCAGCGGGATGGAAAGTGTAAGATATTCTCCCGCATGCAGCTGCCGCACTCCCGAAGGTGCCGCAGCATCATTGATGATAAAGCCATTCTTTCCTTCATGAAAAACAATATGCGTAAGTCCTGCCGTTTCATAAATAGCCGTTAATGAATCCGCTTTATTCGCCGTAAGCTCTGCGCCATTCCACGGAACTAACGTATAGTAAGGGAAGCTTCTGAAATCGGGAATATTGGCAATGCAGCCTTTTGCTTCGTGAATCAGCAGGCGTGTAAATACAGAATCAAGATAATTTGAAAACAGTGCCGGAGACATGATTGTTGTTCCTTCGCCTCCATGCCGGGCGTATTCATAAATATCTTCCATTCCAAGCCATGCAGAAACAAAAGTCGGATTTACATTTTGAGCATCGCCGATTACTGTTGAAGTTCCGGGAGTTGAAGCGATGCGGAAATAAAAAGGATTGGCATAATTCATTCCCGGGTTCGCACCGAATGCCGGAGAAAACAAATCAGCAGTTCTTGCAAATGGAATTGCGAAATTAGAATTGAGCGGGAAATAATAATTGCTGAACAGCATAGCAGCTGCATTTCTGCCAAGAGAATCTTTTACCGGGCCAAGTGAACGTGTTCCTTCACAATCGAACCGGTAATTCAAACGGGAAGCCTGCACAAACCAGCTTTCCCAGGGTTTGCTGTTCCATCCAAGCCCGGAATTATCTGAAAGAATTACCTGGTTAAACAGGCAACTTCCTGTTAGTGTAAATTGCCTTGCCAATAAAGCCGCAATGCTTCGTTCCTGCCCCTCATGAAACAATGCTCCATCCTGGTAACCTGCCATATAATCTCCACCAATGGCAATGCTTTTTATAAAGTTTGCATCACCTGCCGAAGGTTCAGGAATATCCAGATTGGGTTTGCACGCGGAGAGAAGGCCGGTGACCATAAAAAGGGAGAAGAGCTTAATATACAATTTCATCGGGCCGGCTTTAGAACCAGCCTACAATATAACAAAATGGTATAAATCATTTTATCATAAGACACAACCCTGAACCTGTGATTTTAGTATTTTCGCGACTCCAACCCATTTTCCCAATTACCCGATACCCAATTACCCGATACGCAATCCCCCATGAAAAAGATCTTTACTTCTCTTGCATTTGCATTGTTGCTCCTCCCTGCAGTTGTGTCTGCGCAGGCTCCCGTGCCTGAATTGCTTTAT
>JBDSHN010000019.1:0-64237 GCA_039918435.1 Bacteroidia bacterium
GGATGTTCCACTCGCTTGTCGGATAAATTTCGAGGCACTTGTGAAACACGCTGCGTTTGACGACAAAACCTTTTTTCAGAATAGGCTGAAGCTGTTTTTTGAATGCGACAGGAAGGAGCAAACGCCCTTTCGCGTCAATACTGCATTCATATACACCTATGAGACTGTTCATGGAATTGCTTCTTGGGATGTAAAAGTATTGAATTAATTCCCACTATTTCCCACAAAAACCCACTTTTGTTAATAACTTACCCATGAAGGCTCCAAAAGCAAAACTTTTCCCGCGTATCATCGGCTTGAAAGGCTTGAAAACATTGATAATTAGCAATGAAGAAACGAAAATCAAAAAGTGGGAGAATAACAATGTGCATTGTTAATTGCGTGTCGAAGGTGGCGGGAATGAAAAAGCGAAAATTTTTCGAAAATTTTTCAGGATAAAAGTGGTTTGAGGTATATTTCATCAATGAAAATGATTGCTTTTATAACCTGGAAAAAAACCTGAAATACTTAATTGCATTATTAGCACAACGGATGGAAGAAATCTAGGCAAGAGAGGTGTGTAAGTAAGTTTAAATTGATAATTCAAGTAAAATAAAAAATCATCAAAATAATTTGCATTTTGCGCTGGCTGAAATCTGAAAAATCCAGCCTAATTTTGTCAGAATATGAAGCAGGATAAATTTATTGACATTGAAAAAATCATCAGGGAAAAGAATCCTCGCCTGCTGAAATGGATGCCTGGTTTTCTGTTGCGTTACATCAAACGGATCCTTCATGAAAAAGATGTAAATGAATTTATGGCCGCGCACGGTCATTTGAGAAAGTTGGATTTTGTTCACACCGTTTTACGCGAATTCGACACGAAGATCATTGCGAAGGGATTGGAAAATATCCCGGCTGAAGGAGGGTTTATTATTGCTTCTAATCATCCGCTTGGAGGCTTTGATGGTCTTGCATTGATGGAAGCTGTTGCTAAGAAACGAGAAGACATTCAGTTCCTTGTAAATGATATTTTATTTACACTTGGAACGATGGACGAACTTTTTATTCCTGTCAACAAGCACGGTTCGCAAAGTGCTCCTGCAAAAATTGAAGCGGCATATAAATCTGAAAATGCGGTGTTAATTTTTCCTGCCGGACTGGTTTCGCGAAAGCAGGAAGGAAAAATAATGGATCTCGAATGGAAAAAAAGCTTCATTACCAAAGCGATGCAGTACAATAAACCATTGGTGCCAACTTATATCGACGGTAAAAATTCCTCCTTTTTTTACAATCTTTCGCTATGGAGAAAGCGCTTTGGTATCAAGGCGAATATTGAAATGTTTTACCTGGTGAATGAAATGTATAAGCAACAGCATAAAACAATTACCATTACCTTTGGAAAACCAGTTCAACCCTCTGATTTGGATCAGCAAAAATCACCTCGTGAATTAGCTGCGCTGATGAAGAAACATGTGTACGCGCTGGGAGAAGGAAAACCCGGACCCTTTTCCTGAAAGCACTTTAACCGGGAAGCACAATGAAACCAATTATTCCACCAGTTGCACGTGAATTACTCGAGCAAGAGCTGAATTCCACTACCTACGTTCGTGAAACGAATAAAGGGGAAAATCAGATCTATATTGTTGATCAGCAAAATGCTCCAAATACTCTTTTGGAAATCGGTCGCCTGCGTGAATTAACTTTTCGTGCTGCCGGCGGTGGAACAGATAAAGAAACGGACCTCGACGATTTCGACACGTGCGATAATTGTTACAAGCAACTGATCGTCTGGAATCCCGAAGACAAAGAAATTGTTGGCGGTTATCGTTTCATCCGTTGTGAGAATTCAAAGTCTGCTGATGGAAGTTATCACTTGGCAACAACAGAACTTTTTACATTCAGCGAAAAATTTAAAACCGAATATCTTCCTTTGACGATTGAGCTCGGAAGATCTTTTGTTCAACCTGCTTACCAACCTTCTGCAAGTAACCGTAAAGGTCTTTTTTCACTTGATAATTTATGGGATGGTTTAGGCGCGTTGGTTGTTGACAATCCTGACATGGATTATTTTTTCGGAAAGGTGACGACGTATCGCCATTTCAATATACAGGTGCGCGATTACATTCTTCATTTTATGAATCATTATTTTCCTGATAAAGAAAATTTAGTGGTTCCGCATTATCCTGTAAAAATCCTGACAGATATTTCTGCGCTTGAGCAAGAACTGGGAAATTTACCTTACAAAGAAGGTCATCACTTGCTGAATAAGCGCGTTCGTGAGCTGGGAGAAAACATTCCACCGCTGGTAAATTCTTACATGAATCTTAGTGCTACGATGCGTAATTTCGGCACTTCCGTAAATGAAGAATTCGGGGATGTGGATGAAACCGGGATCATGGTAACGATAAAAGATATTTACCCGACAAAAAAAGAGCGGCACATCAACTCTTATACCGGCAGAAAGAAATAATTTCTTCTGTACATTTTTCTTATACACTTTCAAGTGAAAATCCGCTCCGCAGTATACATCAGCAGCAATGCAAAGATTGAAGATTGTCCACCAGCCGACCGTGCAGAATATGCATTTATTGGCCGTTCCAACGTCGGAAAATCTTCGCTGATAAATATGCTTTGCGGGATAAATGGATTGGCGCGCATCTCTTCTACCCCCGGCAAAACGCAGATCATTAATCATTACATGGTAAATGATCAATGGTATCTGGTCGATCTTCCGGGATATGGGTATGCGAAAGTTTCACAGGTAAAACGGGCGCAGTTCAACCAGATGATCAGCCGTTATATCATGGGACGTAAAAACCTGATGTGCGTATTTGTGCTTGTGGATGCACGCATCAAACCGCAAAGACTTGATCTTGAATTTATGGAGAGTCTTGCTTCAGAAGGAATTGCTTTTGCTATCTGCTTTACAAAATGCGACAAGCTTTCTTCTATTCAATTGCCGAAATCCATTGCAGCATATAAAAGAGAAATGCTGAAAGAATGGGAAGAATTTCCTCTTCACTTTCTTACCTCAGCAGAAAAGAAAAAAGGGAAGGAAGAAGTACTGAATTTTATCGGGGAAACAAATAAAATTTATGATCAGCTGAATGGGATTTAGTAATTGCTTTTACTTTACTGAACGCATTTCATAGTAACAGAAACGGTAAAGCAGCCCGATAAACCATTCAATTCTTCATCTGCGCCAGTTTCTCTGGTTGTAGAATAGTAACAGAACTTCCTTTCACATCCACCAGCTTTTCCTCTTTGAAATCGGAAAGTGTACGGATGACGGTTTCAGATGCTGTGCCGGCCAGGTTTGATAAATCTTCACGCGAGATCGCCATCGAGAAGGGCTCTTTCCCATCTGAGTATCTTTCTTTCAGCAGCAGCAATGCTTCTGCAACACGCTTGCGTACGGAATTATAGGCAAGCTGAAGTAAGCGTTGTTCCTTTTCTTTCACGTCATTGGAGAGCATACGGATAAACGCAGTAGAAATTTCGCGGCTGTTATGCAGCAATGCGAAAAAATCTTCTTTGGGTATCATGCAGATCTCCGAATCTTCCAGTGCAACGGCTGAATCGCTGTACGGAGCTTCTTCGATCAGTGCGGAATATCCGAAGTACTCTCCATCGCTGATAAGCGAGGTGATGAATTCTTTTCCATCGGCATTGATCTTGCTGGTTTTTATTTTCCCTTTGCTTAAAAAATAAATTCCTGCAGCAAATGAATCTTCATGATAAATAATATCTTTCTTTTTGAATGATTTTATTTTCCGGTTATCCGGTAGCTTGATGAACTCAGAAAGTTGTTTTGCCTCGTGCATAAACTCATCAAGTCCTTGCAGCGTTTTCGAAAAACCTGCTTTCATCTGCTCACTTTTTTTCAGGCGGATTTCTACTGCGCTGAGCAGTTCAATATCATCAAACGGTTTGGTCAGGTAATCATCTGCGCCCATCGACATGCCTTTGCGGTGATCCGACTTTTCTGCTTTTGCGGTAAGAAAGATGAAGGGTACCGTAGCCGTTTCAGGGTTTTTAGAAAGCATGTGTAATACGCCATAGCCATCCAGCTCGGGCATCATGATATCGCAGATGATAAGATCAGGCTTTTCTGACTGTGCCAAACGTACGCCTTCTTTCCCGTTTTCCGCAGTAACTACCTGGTAATTTGCAAGGCCGAGGATCTCTGCAGTATTTTCGCGCATTTCCATATTGTCTTCAATGAGCAGTATTTTTTTCATGATTGCTAGAATGAATTTTCAGTTAAAGGAATTTGGACGGTGAACGTTGTTCCTTCATTGTATTTGCTTACGAAAGAAATTGTTCCATTCATTAATTCAATATATTTTTTAACGATATTTAATCCAAGACCACTGCCCTGTATATTGCCGGAATTTTTAGCGCGATAAAACCGTTCAAATATATTCTGCTGATCTTCATCGGGGATGCCAATACCTTTGTCTTCAATGTTAATCTTTAACTGACCGGGTACAATAGTAACATCAACAACAATAGGTTTGTGCTCCGGGGAATATTTAATGGCATTGGAGAAAAGATTCAACAACGCATTTTTCAAGAGTTGTTGGTCAAGAAAAATTTCTTTTTCGCCGGAAAAATTCAACGTCATAGTTTGCCCCTGCTTTGCAATATTCCGCATATCGTCAATAAGCTCATTAACAAGATTCAAAAAATCAAATCGTTCCGGATGGCAGCGAATAATTCCTTCTTCCAGCTTTTCAATAGAAAGAAAATCGTTCAGTATCTCGGTCAGATTGGTGACGGAGGATTTGATGCGATCAATATGTTTTTTTCGTTTTTCAACATCAGCCGTATCCTCGTAACGCGCAATCAGCGACACCGAAGAAAGGATCGTTCCTAGTGGCGTTCTGAATTCATGCGATGCAGTTGTGATAAAACGCGACTTCAGTTCATTCAGTTCTTTTTCCTTTTTCAAAGCACGCATCACCTCGCCTTTTGATTGCGCCAGCCGCTGAATCGCTACTGCCAGTTCTTCCGTACGCTCACGCACTTTCGATTCAAGTTCAGCATTCAGTTTGGATAAAGCATCGGTAGCCTGCTGCTGACTTTCATGTGCCAGACGTAATTCTATTTCACTTTTTTTCCTTTGCGTTATATCCACAACAAAGCTCATGATAAATTTTCCCTCGGCAGTTTCAAAAGGGCTCAGGCTCACTTCTACCATGATTTCAGAGCCGTCCTTACGAATACCAAAAAGGTCGCGAAAAGCGCCCATTAAACGCGGCGTCGGTTTTTTGACATAGCCCTCACGATGTTGTATGTGTGCATGTTTGTGACGCATCGGGATCAGTATTTCAATTGCCTTTCCTTTGAGTTCTTCTTTTTCATATCCAAACATTCTTTCTGCAGCTGGATTAGCGAGACGAATTTCACCGGCGTTGTTGCAAATAACAATTCCCTCCGTTGCGTATTCGAAGAGAGAATTCAACATTTCTAATTCACGTTTCATATCAGTATTCTTTAAACCTGGCATAGTAAAGATACTTTTATGTAACGGACTTATCTTATCAGAAGCAATATGGTCTGTCTTTTCTATCATGCGATAAGTTGAAAATCTTTTCCAATCTCATATCACGGAACGCGTCAGCATTCGTAGAAATATGCGGGTAAATCAAACTTACAGAAAGGTAAAATGTGTAATACTGTGGCTGGTCAGTATAAAAACTGATCGTTGTCAGTTTTTATAAAGTTACCTCGACTGGCAATGACTACAGGTGATTTTGCCATCAGAAAATGAAGGTGAAACATAAGGAATACCCAATCCAAGTCCGCGCACAATCAGTAGAACCGCCATAATTCCGACAAAAACAGGAACCGCTTTGCGCATTTTTTCTCTTACTCGTGGGCCGATTTTTGTTCCTGCATACGAAAGGAAAAACATCACAGGCATTGTTCCTATTCCGAAAACAAACATGAAAATGGCTCCGTTCAGCGGACTTCCTGTTGCAGCTGCACCTGCAAGCGCTGCATAAACAAGTCCGCATGGAAGCAATCCGTTCAGCAGTCCAATCAGCAGCAATGCATCAGGCCGATGGCGCCTGAATAATTTGCCGAGTGCATTTCGTATGACAGAGAAACATTTGCTGAGAGGTGAAGAAATTTTCATTCGTTTTCTGAACATACCTGCGAATAAAGTGAGGAGAATTAAAATTCCGGTGATAATAGAAAGCGTTTGTTGTCCCGCTGCCCACTTCACCGCATTTCCTGCAAGACCGGATAGTGCACCGAGCAATGCATAAGTGAAAGCACGGCCAAAATTGTAAATGAAAATTCCACCAAACAGGGATCTTGTTTTTTCGCGCCGCAAAGGCAAAGCAAGTGCGATCGGGCCACACATTCCGATGCAATGTACGCTGCCAAGTAAACCGAGAAGTAATGCGGCAACTGCAAACATTTTAAGGAATATAAAGTGGAATTTCGTTATAATAATTTTTCCCGCCGGCGCTCCATGTTACCTGTGCCTGGTAAGTTCCTGTTTTGAATTTTCCGGAAGAAACAAGTTGTGACATTGAAGAATCGACTTGCAGGTTGATTGTAAAATCTGAAGAAGAATCCGAAGGGCGATAAAATTTTATTGCTCCTGAAATCGTTGATGGTTTTATTTCGGCAGGAAATTTTATTGCAACAGTATTTTCCTTTATCTCAATTTGAGGCTGCTCGTGCAGTAAAATACTCTGTTTCTGCCTGTCGATCTGGTCCTGGAATTTCAATTCATTCGCATAATAATCAGGTGAAACCAGCTCAATATCTTCATTCATGGTTCTCACAACCAGGAAAAGGATCATGGCTACAAATGCGCTATAAAGAATAGTAATACGGATACCCCAGCTCATCTTATTTTTATTATCGTTGTGAACTCTTACTTTTTTTCTCCGGGATCAAACACCGGCCCGAGGAATGTTGTGGTGACTGTCTGAAGCTTTTCATCGCCCGAATAAACACCGATCTTTAATTTGGTTTTCCGAAGTGAAATTTTTGTTTTATCACGTGTAATAAAAAATTCGGTTTCGCTTTTTGCTTCCTTTTCAACCTTTAATGGTTTTCCCACTATTGTTATATTTCCGTCACCGGATTCAATCCGGAAAGTAACAGGCATGACGTATTGCGTTTTATTGATCACACTCACTGTATACAGGTTACTGATACGATTACCCGGCTGTTCCTGGAATAATTGTCCGCCTGCACGTAAAACTGTTACATCCACATCTGCACGCGTAACAAGCGTTGCAACAAGCACGCCTACAAGCAAAATCAAAACAACGGAATAGGCTTTTATTCTTCCTGTAAGTTTTAACGGAGCTTTATTTTTAATCCCGTTTTCACTTGCATAACGGATCAGCCCGGTGGGACGGTGAACTTTTTCCATCACCTCGTCGCATGCATCAATACATGCAGTGCAATTCACACATTCCAGCTGCGTACCATTCCTGATATCAATTCCGGTCGGACAAACTTTTATGCATAGCTCACAATCAATACAGTCTCCCGATGTCAACTGAACCTCATCGTGATGAATTTTATCCCGCGGCTCTCCACGCATATAATCATACGCAACAACGATGGAATCCTGATCAAGCATAACGCCCTGCAATCTTCCATAAGGACAAACAATAAGACAAACCTGCTCGCGGAACCATGCGTACACACCGAAAAAAATAAAAGAGAAAATGATCAATGCAATAAATCCGCCTATATGTTGAGAGATCGGTTCGCTTGCGATTTTTATAACTTCATCAAGACCGATGACGTAGGAAAGAAATGTATTAGCAATAAGAACAGATACCAGGAAAAAAATGCCCAGCTTCAGTGTCCGTTTCCTGATCTTTTCGCCGTTCCATTTCTGCACCGAAAGTTTCCGCTGTTCATTTGCATCTCCTTCGATCCAGTATTCTATTTTCCGGAAAACCATTTCCATCAGAATAGTCTGCGGACAAGCCCATCCGCAAAAAGCTCTTCCGAATACGACGGTGAATAAAACAATGAACACAATAAATGCCAGCATGCCGATACCGAAAATGATAAAATCCTGCGGCCAGAAAACGACACCGAAAAAAATAAACTTCCGTTGAAGAACATCGAAAAGGAAAAGCGGGTTTCCGGAAATTTTTATAAACGGGAGAGAAAAAAATAAAGCGAGGTAAACAAAACTGACCAATGTTCTTGCTTTGTATAATTTTCCTTTTGGTTTTTTCGGAAATATCCAGTTCCGTTTACCGGCTGCATCTACAGTGGCAATCGTATCCCGGAAAGACTGGCGATCATCTTTCTTCTCATTCGGCTTCTCAATACCAACATCCGTAGTTGCCACGTTATTTATTTTTTACTGAATCGATAGTTACAGAATGCTGTACTGAATCGGGTTTTGTTTTTGTACTGTCAACACTTACTTTTTCTCCTTCTTCTATGTACAATTCTCCCTGTTTCTCTTTCGCATTCGGAGGGTTTGTTCCCCTTATTGATTTGATGAAACTCACTACCAATTGTATTTCCGAAGGCTTCAGATCCTGCTGCCATGATTTCATTCCTTTATCCGTCCATCCATATTTTACAGAACGAAAAACTGAATTGATGCTTCCGCCATGCAGCCAATAATCATCAGTAAAATTGGGACCCAATCCATCTTTCCCCTCACCAGATTCACCATGACATGCAACACAATTCTGTTTGTAAATAACACTTCCTTCATTCAGTGAAGCAGGGTCGCTTAAATATTTTACAGTATTCTCATCCACAAGATTTACAGCGCTCTTTTGATACTCGGCAATTGAGATCGCTCCATCTTTCATTTCCTGGCTATATTCTTCGCCTGAAAGCTTCCCGGTATGGAACACATGATAATGAAAAAGATAAATCACGGAGACAACGATGCTGAGATAAAATCCATATTTCCACCAGGGTGGCAAATTATTGTCCAGCTCACGTATGCCATCGTAATCGTGATCCATCATAATCGCGGATTCCTGTTCAACCGCTACTGAATCATTCAGCTTTTCGAGGAGCGATGGCTGCTTTTGTTTGGCAACTTTGATTTTCTGAACATCAGGTTTGATCAGCAACATACCGGAACGAAACAACATGGTCGCGATCAGCAGCTCAAACAAAATAATACCAGCCATCACAAAAAATACCGTTGGACTCATTCCCCAATAATCAAAAGGAGGAGCAGGAATAAAGACGGATGTTTCACCTGCTGCCGGTGTTTGTGCATGAAGCATTGCTGCCGGTAATAAAAACAATAACAACAACCCGGTAGTCCTTTCGTTTTGATTTTTCTTTTGGTTTTCAGAACGTTTTTTTGCGCTGCCTGCTTTCACCATTTCTGCCATAGCAATAATGACTAAAAGCAGAAGAACAATAAATGCAAGCATTACATTGAACATTGCATTCGAAAAAACGCTGTCGCCGGAAGTTGCATTTCCTGCTTGTGCCTGTGCGCCAAGCGGAAGCACACTTAACAATGCAAGAGCGATAATACCAATAGAAAGTTTGCCTGTTCGCGACCTCATACGCAATTGTTTTTTTTCACGATAATTACCTGGAGCTGATTTTATTATTTTCTTCTTTTTCCTGTTCTTCAATCGGCAATGCAGCGATATAATTCAGCCGGTTCTTATCTGCTTTCAAAACATATATGCCGAGAAGAATAAAGAAGATCACGAAAACCAACAGCGAGATCAGCGGAAAAATGCTGACACCTGTAATAGATTGGAGATAGTTAATGAATTTCATTGTTTTTATTTTTTGGTTGCAGTATCATTTACAGGAGCTTTTGCTTTAATGTCAGTTCCCATGCGTTGGAGATAAGCGATCACCGCAACAATTTCATCATCTGCACTGAGCGGCTCCACTTCCTGCACTTTTGCTTTTTTCAGGTTTGCAACAATGAGTTCACCCTGCTTACGTGCGTCTTCCACACATATTTTGTCATAGCCGGCAGGGTAAGGAACACCCAGTATTTGCATAGCGCGGATCTTTTTTGGTGTAACCTCGTAATCAATTTTATCGCTGAACAGCCACGGATAAGATGGCATAATAGATCCCGGCGACATGGAAGTAGGGTCGAACATGTGATTGTAATGCCACACATCGCCATATTTTCCTCCGATACGCTGAAGGTCAGGTCCCGTTCGTTTGGATCCCCATTGAAAAGGATGATCGTAAACAAATTCCCCTGCTTTGGAATATTCTCCGTAACGTTCCGTTTCAGATCGAAACGGTCTGATCATTTGCGAATGACAGGTATAACATCCTTCTCGTACATAAATATCACGTCCTTCTAATTCAAGAGGTGTGTAAGGTTTCACACTCGCAATCGTCGGAATATTTGATTTAACTAAAAAAGTCGGAATGAATTCTATCACACCACCGATTGAAACTACAATCAGTGCGGCAATAAGCATTTGAACAGGACGACGTTCAATCCAGCGGTGCCAATGTTCCTTTCCATGAATCGTATATATTTTTGGCAATGCAGGAGCTTCCGCCTCTTCATTCGCAAGAAACGAACCTGCCCTTACGGTTTTGATAATGTTGTACGTCATCATGATCACACCGGCGAGATAAAGCACTCCACCGACCGAACGTAATGCATACATCGGTGCAAGATGTGTAACCGTGTCAAGAAATTTATTTGCAAGTGTTCCGTCCGGATTAAATTCTTTCCACATTAAACTTTGTGTAAATCCTGCCCAATACATCGGGATAGCATAAAAAAGAATACCGAGCGTGCCGATCCAGAAATGCGCATTCGCCAGTTTGCGTGAATACAATTGTGTGCGGAACATGCGCGGAATCAGCCAATACAAAATTCCGAAGGTTAGAAAACCGTTCCAGCCTAATGCGCCAACGTGTACGTGTGCGATGATCCAGTCGGTAAAATGCGCAATTCCATTTACACTTTTCAGCGATAGCAATGGCCCTTCAAAAGTGGCCATTCCATAAGCAGTAACTGCAACCACTAAAAATTTCAGCACCACATCTTCACGCACTTTATCCCACGCGCCGCGAAGTGTCAGCAACCCATTGATCATTCCACCCCATGACGGAGCAAGCAGCATAATAGAAAAAACAACACCTAAGGATTGCGCCCAATCAGGCAATGATGTATAAAGCAAATGGTGCGGTCCCGCCCAGATGTAAAGAAAGATCAGCGCCCAGAAGTGAATAATAGAAAGACGATACGAGTAAACCGGGCGGTTGGCAACTTTCGGAATGAAATAATACATCAGTCCGAGGTAAGGAGTAGTCAGAAAAAATGCAACTGCGTTATGTCCATACCACCATTGCACAAGCGCATCCTGCACACCGGCGTACCAGGAATAGCTTTTCATGAACGTAACAGGAAGCTCAACGGAGTTAACAATATGCAGCACCGTAACTGTAACAAACGTTGCTATGTAAAACCAGATGGCTACATATAAATGTCTTTCGCGGCGTTTGATAATTGTGCCAAACATATTTATACCAAACACCACCCATACCAATGCTATTAAAATATCAATCGGCCATTCCAGCTCTGCATATTCTTTTCCGGAAGTAAAGCCCATTGGAATTGTAATAACAGCGGCAACAATAATAAATTGCCATCCCCAGAAATGAAGCCTGGAAAGTTTATCACTGTACATTCTCGCTTTGCAAAGACGCTGCAGCGAATAATATACACCCATAAAAATCCCGTTTCCAACAAATGCGAAGATCACCGCATTGGTATGCAGTGGTCGTGTTCTTCCGAAAGTGGTAAACGGTAATCCGAGATTCAATTGCGGAAACACAAGATCAAGCGCAGCCCACAATCCAACGGTCATGCCAATAATGCCCCATGTAATTGTGGCGTAAGCAAACCATTTTACAGTCGTATTATCGTATGCGAATTTTTCGATAGGTGGAGAAGTGGCCGTCATACGTTAGTTGAAGTTTTTTCTTTTTTATTTTCTTTCTGCAGCAAAGTATTTTCTTTTCGTGGTGTTAATTCATCATCGAAAAGCATTCTTACTGAAGGTGTGTATTCATCTTCGAACTGGCCGGATTTAACTGCGCGGATAAATGCGACAAGGAATCCGCTGGCGACAACGAGGCTTACACCTATAAGAATAAAAATTGCGCTCATTCGCTTTTGAATTAACCGGTGATAAAAGTATAAGCGAAGGAATTTATTGCGAATGAGGAATGTCAGCGCTTCGATATGATTAATATCATGAATTCATGTTTTTTTAAATCGCAGCGCAGCAAACTTTACGGAGATTGTTGTAAGCGCTATGACGCTGAAAGAGCTCGCCGGCATAAGAATAGCGGCTATCAAAGGTGAAAGTTCACCACGCACAGCAAAATAAATTCCGAAGAGATTATACAATACAGAAATCGTAAAGCTGGCAATGACCACTTTTCTTGCTATGCGTGTAAAAGAAAGCAGCGCCGGAAGGCTCTTAAAATCTGCTCCATCGAGAATGGCATCGCATGCAGGAAAAAAAGCATTCCTGTTATCTGAAACAGCAATGCCTGCATCAGCTTGCATGAGCGCACCGGCATCGTTCAGGCCATCGCCGATCATGACCACTTTTTTTCCTGCCGATTGAAGCTGCCGTATATGCACCAGCTTTTGCTCCGGCGATTGCCCGAAATACATTTCATTTCCAAAAACCGGTTGAAGCATTTCCTTCTCTGCATCATTATCGCCGGAAAGCAATTCGATATGATAATTTTTTCTTAAGAGAGAAGCGACTGTTATAAATCCATTACGATAACGGTTATGAATAATAAACTTTCCACGGACTTTTCCATTTACAGCCACCCAAACCTCCGCTCCTGCCCTTTCGGTCTGTGCCGAAACTCCTGCGAAAGCCGCCGAGCCAAGCAGGTAAGTTTTTCCTTCTATTATACCTTCCAGCCCTTTGCCTGCAATTTCTCTTACCGATCTTACATTCACCTTCTGATCCGATTCAGCAAGTGCAACGCAGATCCTCCTGCTCAGCGGATGCGCAGATTGAGCAGCGAGCGCAGCAACAGCGATCATTTCATTTTTTGAAAGCGTTCCTTCAAATTTTACCTGTGCTTCTCCCGCATTGGTGATCGTACCAGTTTTATCAAATACAATTGTATCAGCGGATGCAAGGCGGTCAATTACTGCAGCATTTTTCAGGTAAAGATGATTCCGTCCCAGCCAGCGCAATACATTCCCATTGGTAAAAACGGATGCCAGCAATAAAGTACACGGACATGCAACGATCAGCACAGCTGTCAACACATTAAGTGAAAAATCCTTATCAATAAAAAGCCAGGCGATAGCAGCTCCAAAAGAGATGCATAAAACACCGGCTGTAAACCAGCGATTGATCTTGTCGAGATATGTTTTATTCTCCAGTTCTTTGTGCCTGCTGAATACATCGTTGTTCCAGAGTTGAGTGAGGTAACTCTGCGAGGTAACTTTTTGCACTTCCAGTTCTATCGCCCCGTCAGTCTGCCTGGCTCCGGCAAAGATTTTTTCACCGCGGAATTTCCGTACTGGGTTTGCTTCGCCGGTAACAAAGCTATAATCAACATCTGCTTTTTCGCTGAGCAGAATGGCATCCGCCGGAATTAATTCACCGCTGCGGATGATAATGTTATCGCCGGGTTTGATATTTGTTACTCCCACACTTTCTTCATTTCCATTTTTTCGTACCGCAACAGCGATGGGGAAATAGGATTTATAATCACGTTCAAAAGCAAGATTTTTATAGGTACGATCCTGGAAAAATCTTCCGATGAGCATAAAAAAAACAATTCCGCTCATCGAATCGAGATAGCTTGTTCCGCTGCCTGCAATTATTTCATAAACACTTCTTAAAAAAGTAACGGCAATAGCAAGCGCTATCGGTGCATCAATAGTAAGGGTCCGAAAGCGGATAGCTTTCCATGCGGAAACAAAAAATCCTGACGCACAATAAAATAAAACCGGCAGCGACAAGACCAGGCTTATCCATGCGAAAAAACTGCGGAGTTGTGGAACTTCTTTCAGATCACCGGCAGAAAGATATTGAGGGAAGCTCATCATCATAATATTCCCGAAACAAAATCCCGCCACGCCAATCTTCAATACAGCTGAATTAAACCGCTTCTTTTTTCCTTTCAGCTCCATATCACCCAGGCTGACCGAAGGAGGATAACCGGCAGCAGACAAAAGCGCCGCGATCTCACTTAATTTTATTTTTCCTTTTTCAAAATCGATCGTGACTTCTCTGCGGGGGAAATTGACAATGGAAGAAATAATTCCGGTTTTCAGCTTGGATAAATTTTCCAGCAGCCAGATGCAGGAGCTGCAATGCATTACAGGTACATGAAAATTTATGCGTGATAAATTTCCATCTTCAAACCGTACAAGCTTTTCACGTACTCCTTTTTCATCAAGAGCATCGTAAACTGTACTTCGTTGTTCGTTCTCCGCCGATTGTCCGGGAAATTTCGTGATATCGTAATAATTGCAAAGATTATTTTCTTTCAGCAACTCATACACCAGTTTGCATCCTTCACAACAGAAAGAGTGCTGGTCAAACGTTACGGCAATTTCTTCACACTTATCTCCGCAATGAAAACATTCTTTGTTTTTAATTTCCGGCGATAAACGCGCAGTTTTCATAAAAATGAATAAAAGTGATCTATTGAAAAACGATCCCATGCTGCTGGCAACAGAAGAAGGGCAAGAAGTAAAACCAATCGCGGCCATACAAAACTCATGTTCCATAATGGTTCACGCAGGCTCATTCCGAAAACCACAATGACCAGGTCGATTCCCAGTAATACAAGCGCCGGGTAGATCAGGAAACCGGCGACCAGCATTATTCCGCCAAGCAATTCGACAAAGGAGGAAATCACCGCGATCATTTTAATAAGAGAACCCGGGAGCTTGCTGCCACGCATGGCAAATTCAATTCCCTCTTCTGTTTTTTTCAATCCAAGGCGAAATACTTTATCATAGCCTTGCATTAAAAACAAAAAGCCAAGTATGATCCTCATGAAGAGCATGGCGATACCAGTTTTATATTCCAAAACAATGTCCATAGCTTGTTAGTTATTATTGCATGCAAATAATTATTAATCAACCTGGATTTCCATTTTTGGGTTAAGCATATTAACCTGATACAAGTTTCAAAAAATACATTGCGATCGTGAATGCCGGCAATCAGCATCAAACATGATCTTTATCACCCCTGGTCAAATGCATCCTTATTCATTTCTCTGAAGCAGCGGAAATAATCGCGGAAACAAATATTCTTCTTCAAGAAAAAATACCCGTGCTACATCCTGGCTGATATTGTTGATATGTGCATAGGCCAGCCGGTGCAGTGAAGTGCGTTGAAAATCATTCCCTAGTTGATTGGAAAGCCGGTTGATTGTTTTGAAAACATCTTGTATCCGGTGGTGATCACTGATCAGTTGCGGAATGGTCAATTGTGAAACAGCACTTTCCCGGTTGACATTTTTTTCAATAAAAAAAGTGAGGAGCTGCGTTACATTTATATAATGCGCATTATACAACTGATGAACCTCCTGAATAAGGGATAGTGCAATAGCGCCGTCTTCCCGGAATTTATCTTCGTCCCTGATTGATTCGAACAATTCACATGTAGTTTCAATGCCATTATTAAGGTGAGGGAAAATTGTATTCTTATAAAGCTGTTCAAGCTCCTTCAGTCCAAGTCTTTTATACTTTTCGGCATTTAATAGTTCTCCGGAAAAATTCATAGCAGTTTGCCATTTACAGGTCATTAACAAATGACATTGCTGGTAACAACAAAGCTATAGCCACGAACCGGCAGTAAGTATGAGCAACGGCAGTACAATAAATGACGTTCGGCAGAAAAACCGATTGTTTCTTCCCCGCGAAGTAAATGTGATGCCGGTTAAGAAGTTAAAATGCATTTGTGTGCGTAAACGTTATGAAGAAACTTTTTATAAAAATCAATAAATCTGTGCAATGAGACCAAAGCCGCGAAATATTTTGGATACCTGGATCTCAGGATTTCCTGCGATAGCTAACGCGTTTTCTCTTCACGTATTTTCCACTTTTATCTTTCACCAGCATATCCATTACTAACATTTGTGTGGTCAATGAATGTATCCTGTAAATATATTGATCGGGCTCCGTGCAAAACATCCAGAACTCAATATTGTTTTTTAATGTGTAATCGCATTGGTAATGCTGCTCTTCAGAATCAAAGAGAATACTTGCAGTTGTAAACGTTATTTCCTGTTGAACCCGCGGCATGCTTTTTTTCTTCTGAAATAATTTGCCGTTCTTCTTTTCTTCCACCACAATCCATTTTGTTCCGGTGATCTTTTTGAGCATCGCTTCATCAATCTTCCCTGCGGTGAGAATTTCCCCTGTAAAAAGTAAAATCAGCATTAATAAAATACGCATACGTGTTTTTATGTGAGACGTAAAAAAGCAGAATCGTTGCCAATAAAAAAGTCCCGCAATCCAAATGGAACACGGGACTTTTATAAATTTTATTTTTTATTGTTTGCCAGAACCGATCAAAGTGATAAAGCCGGTTGTGCTATAATCATGTGTGTCGGAAACAGCATGGAGCACGAAATAATATGTTCCATCGGTGCAAACTCCACCTGAAGTGGAATGACCATCCCAATGAATTGCTGGTGCTTCTGATTCGAAAATTTTCACTCCCCAACGGTCAAAGATCTCGATCTTGTATTCATTGAGACCTGAATTCGGAATGTAAAACTCGTCATTAGTTCCATCGCCATTCGGAGAAAATACGTTTGGAATAAGGATTCCTTCAAGCACAGATACAATCGACTGAACAGAATCCATGCATCCATTCGCATCTGTTGCAACCATTGTGACAGTGTAAGTTCCTGCACCAGTATAAGTGTTTGTCGGATTTTGTGCTGCGGATGTTTGCCCGTTGCCGAAATCCCATGACCATGAAACAGGGTTGCCGGTTGTTCCGTCAATAAAACTCCAGGTGCTTGCCCATGGCCCGCCGTTAGTTGTATCTGTTACGAAAAACGCTGTTGGATTCGGATTAACAGTTGGTGTGCAGGAAACCGGCAAGGAAGTACATCCCGGTGTTGATCCGTTTGCAACAACAGATACTGCATTCATTCCTGTTGTCCAGTCTACGTACAAGGAATCTGTTCCTTGTCCGCTGCTGATCGATCCATTTCCGGGAACAGTCCAGGTATATGATGTTCCTCCGGTTGCAACGAAGAGATTTCCATTTGTGTTCTCACAGAATGTAGGGCAAACGATGCTTGGTGCTGCGGGACTAAGCTCGGTAAGTACATACGGAGCGCCAGGATTTGCAAAGCCCCATGCAAGACGCGCGCGTGTAGTAAAAATGCCTGAAGTTCCTGTAGTGACAGCAGCAATATCGTTCCATTGATTATTCGAAGTTCTCCAATGTGACACGCCGGTCCATGCACCATCAACGGCAGGAATGTAATATACTTTTACATCCGCAGCATCTGTTCCTGAAGGCCGAAGAATAGCGTGATAAAAAGTATCGTTTGCATTACAGTATAAGCCATCATTTACTGCGCGGTTGTAACCATCGTTATCGGGATCGTGATTTATAAAACGTACGGTGTAAATATCCGTTGTGCTTCCTGCGTTTGGCGAAATTTCTACTGGACGGTAACGTGTAGTAACAACACTTGATCCAACCGGGAAAAGAAAATTTCCTGCGCCGGATGTTGCGCGTGATAAAACACCGGGAGCCTGGCTGCTTACAAAACCTTCTGAGCCTGCCACCTGCAAATTGGAAACAGCAGTTGTAGCTGCATCGTTAACGAAAAAAGTATTGGTTTGTGTTTCAAGCTCGCGATTGCGAATGTCAAGAACGCCGCCGGCAGCATCAGTCATTGCATTAACCAGCAGCAATGTTTTTTTGCGGTTGTTACCGGTTCCGGTTCCGGTGAGCAAAAGATTATGAAATGTGGTTACAGTTCCGTTGGTGCTGGTAATAAATTCCTGTGTATTTCCGTAAAGTTCAACAGTGCTGGTACCGCCGATAAAAACAGAATTATTTATCCAGTCCTGCTCCACTTTGTAATAACCATTACCAGCTGATGAACCGCTGTTGATGGTCATGGTGCCGCTTAACGGAAGCGTGGAATTTTTGGTAACGTTTGTGGCGCCATCATTGGTAAAATTTGAATTGACATCAAGTGTCAGACCTCCGTTGCAATGTAATATTCCACCGGTTGTAACATGAACAGTTGCACCGTTGGAATAAAAGATCTGAGCCTGCAGGCTTGTTACTGTTGCAAGCGTAAAAAATACTGCTAAGAGGGCGTACTTTTGTTTCATAGGGTCTGATTCTGGTAGTATAGGCCGACACTAAAATAAAACAATTTCCGGCATAAAAAAATATCCGGCACCTTATTGTGATCAGACAGGGTCTACCAAGCCCATTTTCTCTGCGAAATAGGCACCGAAATCGCGCATATCAGCAGCCATCTTTTCTTCGCTGGTGGCGCGTTGAAGTGTATCGGACATAGTAACCATGTTCTGGTGAAAGAAACGTTTCATATCGTCGACAGGCATGTCTTTGGTCCAAAGGTCAATACGCATGGTATTTTTCTCCCTTTCATCCCACATTGCCAGCATGATGGCTTTACAGCTGCCGGAATCTTTGGAGTCGCTGGCATTCCATTCTATGGCTTCAGGGAGATTATTTTCGTCGAGGGTGATAGTGAAATTGATGGTAGCTTTTCTCATGATGGCAAAAGTAGTGGTTAGTTCGGAGTCCGCGGCAGTGGATTGGTTCGCAGATAGAAGAGAAAACAGATAAGCCGGGCTCAAACACGGCTCAAACGCGGCTCATCCTTGACTTTGACATGGCTTTAACCGGATTCACGGAATTCGCAGAGGATATGAAATCATGAATCTCCGGACTAGAAACTAAAACTTCGGTTTATACTTTGAACGATTCAACAAGGCTGCGCCATCCTGGTTATTCATTAACTGCTCCAGTGTTGTTCCTGGATTTTTTGCCATAAAGGACTCGACAATGCGCAATCCGATCCAGTTTCCTGCTTTGCCTGGGGAATCTTTCGGAAGGCCGGGGGTAAAAGAGCCGTCTTCTGTAAAATGATTAAGGTCTTCACCATTATCAGAATATACTTTTTTCTGCTCGATCATGGTGGCCCACATGCGTGCTTCATTTTCAATAGCCCAGTCTAATTTTGACCGCGGATAACCGGTGATAATGCTGTCGGGTTCATTACGCAGCAATGCTTTTTGCAGATACAGGAGCTTGCCTTCGTAAACCATTTTATTGATCAGGTTGTTTGTCGGCGGATTGTACGGAAATTCGTTCATCAGCCATGCTTTTACAAAATTAGTGGCCATATATTCTCTGGAGCTGACACGACGGCGATAATTTGGCCAGAGATCAGGCAGGGCATCATAATACTGGTTGTCTTTCCCGAGGTAAAATTCCAGGCTTATGCCATAGTCGCCCTGCACATTAAATATATTATAATTGAACCCGGTCATGGTTGCATTGATTGACCTGGGCAGGTTTTTCCCCGGGAAATAAAAGCTGAAATGTCTGTAGGCATCCGTAAGTTCATTTTCGAGTGAAGAAAAATCGTCCGGAAATAATTTATTGCATTCGAGGTAAACATCGCGCATTCCGACAGCACGGTTAAAAAGGAAATCACGGATAGCATAATCGCAACCCATTGAATCAGGTGCATTCCTGCAGATAATATTGTTGATATAACCGTCGGCAAAGTCACCATATTCCACATGCAGGTGCTCTAACGACTTGGCCATGTGTGTTGTATCGAGGCTGAAAAATGCTTTATCGAAACGCATAATTTTTACCTCCGGCACGGAAATTGACGAAACGTCGACGTCCAAAGGGTCATTTTTGCATGACGACGAAGCAACAGCCACAAGGATAACTGCATAAATTATTGCTGGAAAAGAAAAGCGTGATGATCGTTTCATAAAACATTCAAAATTATCGTAATATTGTCCAACGTTTAAAACCACATCAAAAGTATGAAAAAGGTAATCCTGCTTTTCCTCGTCCTCGCATTGAGCGGCAATTGGGCATTTGCCCAGGAAGAAAATAACATTAAAAATTTCCGTTTCGGACTTAAAGCTACAGGTATGCTGAGCTGGATGAAACCCGAGGATAAAAAGAAATTTAGCAGCGGCGGTGTTTCTGCCAAAGGTGGTTATGGATTGATCATGGAATTCCGCCTGAATAAAGTGGCTTCGATCTCTACAGGCTTCCAGGTTGATTATTTCGGTGGCAAACTGAATTTCAATGATACCAGCATGTATTATTTATCTAAAGACAGTGAGCTTCAATCACGTGAGGACACTTCCAGTACTTCTGTTCTTTACCAGCTTAAAAACAGAACATATAATACAACCTATATAACCCTTCCATTTACTCTTAAGCTGAAAACACCTGAGATCGGTGCACTTACTTATTTCGGAATGTTCGGGATCAATACTTCAGTGCGCATGAAAAGCCGTGCTGATGATGAAGTTCGTTCTGTTCAAACCAATGGTTCCGGTCAACAATCGGATCTGTTGAATACAAAGGACATGAACCTGCTGATGTTTGCTTTGAATATTGGTGGTGGAGCAGAATGGAACCTTGCAGGATCTACTTCGATGGTCTTCGGCTTAAACTTCTACAATGGATTTTCCAGTGTTGTAAAATCTGAATCAAGATATTTGTTCCGCACATCAGCAAACAATTATGAGTCGCTTAAACAAAGTGCAAGAAACAGCGCCTTCGCACTTTCTGTTGGCGTATTGTTTTAGGTAAATTATTTTTTATTTCAAAACGATCCGCCCAAAAGCGGATCGTTTTGTTTTTAAGAGGTTCTGCATTTGAACCCATTTCTTTAAAAAATGATTTCGGTGCATTAACCAATGCAATTCTTAATTTTATGATATGAAGATCGCACTTGCACAATTAAATTATCATATCGGGAATTTTACATCGAATACTGAAAAAATAAAGGCGAATATTCTTCGTGCAAAAAAAGAAGGTGCTGCGCTTGTTGTTTTTGCCGAGCTGAGTGTGTGCGGATATCCGCCGAAAGATTTCCTTGAGTTTCCTGATTTTATTTCGCGTTGTCTGAAATCGGTGGATGAAATTGCTGCGGAGTGCATTGGTATTGCGGCAATCGTCGGGGCTCCTGCTATCAATCCTAACGTGGAAGGAAAAAATTTATTCAATGCAGCGTATGTATTGGAAAACGGAAAAATAAAAAGTGTTCATCATAAAGGCTTGCTTCCTAATTATGATGTGTTTGATGAATACCGGTATTTTGAACCAGCGAAAGGATTTCAAATTGCGGAGATCGGCGGAAAGAAAATTGCGTTGACCGTTTGCGAAGATCTTTGGGACATTGAGGAAGACCTCATGTATACACAATGGCCCATGGAAGTGCTGATAAAACAAAAGCCGGAGCTGATGATCAATATTGCTGCGTCGCCTTTTGATTATAAGCACGCCGACTCAAGACGGAAAGTTTTAAAGCGCAATGTTGAAAAATACAATTTGCCCCTGCTTTATGTGCAGCATGCAGGTGCGCAAACGGAAATTATTTTTGATGGTGGTTCACTTGCTCTCAATTCAAAAGGAGAGATTGTTTCGGAGATGAACTATTTCGCTGAGGATTTCCGGATTTATGATACGGATGAAATGGAAAATGCAAGCACGCCCGCCAAGATTCCGGAGCATTCGGGCATTTCCTTAATTCATGATGCATTGGTCTTAGGCATCAAAGATTATTTTTCCAAGATGGGATTTACGAAAGCGATTTTGGGTTTATCCGGCGGAATTGACTCGGCTTTGGTGTTGGTTTTGGCAGTAAGGGCATTGGGAAAAGAAAATGTTTTATCGGTGCTGATGCCTTCGCAGTTTTCGTCCGGGCATTCGGTAGATGATTCAATTGCACTTTGTAAGAATTTAGATTGCAGCTACGAGATCATTCCGATCAAGGACGGTTTTGATACGATGCAAAAAACATTGTTGCCGGTTTTTAAAGATGCTCCCTTCAATACTGCGGAAGAAAATATCCAGGCAAGGTTACGCGGAATTATTTTGATGGGTATTGCAAATAAATTCGGCTACATCTTATTAAACACAACGAATAAGAGTGAAGCCGCCGTAGGTTATGGAACTTTGTATGGCGATATGTGTGGCGGAATTTCTGTGCTGGGTGATGTTTATAAAATGCAGGTGTTTGAAATGTGTCGCTGGATCAATTCGGACAAAGAAATTATTCCTGCAAATATTTTAACGAAACCGCCTTCTGCAGAATTACGCCCTGGCCAGAAAGACAGTGATTCATTACCAGAATATCCCATTCTTGACAAAGTGCTATTTGAATATATCGAGAACCGTAAAGGCCCGAAGGAACTTGTCGCAATGGGATTTGAGAAAGCGCTTGTTGACCGTATTTTAAAAATGGTGAACAGCAACGAATGGAAACGTGCGCAGATGGCTCCTGTGCTCAGAGTTTCTCCTAAAGCATTTGGCAGCGGAAGAAGAATGCCTATTGTGGGAAGTTATCTTTCCTGAGAGGTGAGATGTGAGAAAAAATCGTTCTTAACCCTTTGAATGTAAATGAGAAAGTCCCGTCGAATGACGGGACTTTCTCATTTATTAAGCTTTGATCTTATTGTTTTACTACACGGTGAACGCTGATGTTGTTTCCTTCCATAACCCGTACAAAATAAACTCCGCTTTCAAGTGTGCTGATGTTTATTTCTTTGCTGGTGCTTGTCATGATGAAAGAATCGATCAGTTGACCAAGTGAATTGGTAAGTTCAACTTTTACAGTTCCCTGTGGAACTGAAGGAAGCTGAATGGTAAACTGTCCTTCGTTCGGGTTTGGATAGATGGTTACGTTGCTTACTGTTGCTTGCGGAATAATTCCGTTGCAGATGTCAACATTCAATGAATCTGTCAAACTTCCTGTACAACCGTTTCCGTCTGTGAAGGAATAAGTGATCATATCCCAACCTAATCCGCCAACCTGTGGATCGAAAGCAGAACCGCTTACGCCTGTTCCGCTCCATGTTCCGCCTGCGGGTGATTCACCCATTAGCGTTACGTTTCCGCCATTGTAACAAACTGTATCCATTGGGAAAGCGATTGTAACCACTGGCAATGGATTAACAGTTACAGTTATGTTATCTGTATTCTGACATCCGTTTCCGTCTGTTCCTGTTACAGTGTATGTATCAGTTGCGGTTGGATTAAATGCAACGTTGTCTGTAACGTTTGAGGTCCAGGTGTAAGTTGTTGCACCACTACCGGAAAGTGTTACTGGTGTGTTTGCACAAACTGTAGTTGCTGTTGCATTTGCGACAACCGTTGGAAGTGTGTTCACCGTTACAGTAACGTTGTCGGTATTCATACAACCGTTTGCGTCTGTTCCTGTTACTGTGTAAGTATCAGTTGCAGCAGGTGTAAAGGCTACGTTATCCGTAACGCTTCCTGTCCAAGTGTAGGTTGTTGCACCGCTACCTGAAAGTGTTACTGGTGAACCATCACAAACTGCCGTTGCAGTTGAATTCGCAACTACAGCTGGCAGTGCATTTACAGCTACAGTGATGTTGTCAGTATTCATACAACCGTTTCCGTCTATTCCTGTTACGGTGTACGTATTAGTTGCCGTTGGAGTAAATGCTACGTTGTCTGTAACGCTTGAAGTCCAGGTGTAAGTTGTTGCACCGCTTCCTGAAAGTGTTACTGGTGAACCAGCACAAACTGCTGTTGCTGTTGTATTCGCAACTACAGCTGGAAGTGGATTCACTGTTACGGTAACGTTGGCTGTATTCTGGCAACCGTTTCCGTCTGTTCCGGTAACCGTGTATGTATTCGTTGCTGCGGGTGTAAAGGCTACGTTTTCTGTAACGCTTGATGTCCAGGTGTAAGTTGTTGCACCGCCACCTGTCAATGTCACTGGATTTCCTGCACACACTGCAGTTGCTGTTGTATTCGCTGTTACAGTTGGAAGCGGATTAACAGTAACGCTTGTGCTTGCTGTGGAAGAACATCCTGCAGTATTACTTACGGTAATGCTGTAAGTTGTTGTAGCTGCTGGCATAACTCCTGTCGGATTCTGTAGTGTTGAAGTAAATCCTACTGGGGATGAAGTCCAGCTGTATGTATAGTTAGAATTGCCCGATACCACCACGTTATCTACGATCCAAAAGAAACCCCATGTAGAAACGTAGTTATAACGGATAGCAAGTGTTGGCTGGCCCAGGTAAGCTGAAAGGTTGATGGATTCGTTTGCAGCAACCTGCGCGTTAGTAGTTACTGTTCCCTGGTTACCAAGTGGAAGGTAATCCTTCAATATACTCCAGGTAGTTCCTCCATCAGTTGAAATTTCAAGTGCAACAGTAATATCACCACTTGACCATTTTTGATAAACATGCTCGAAAGTGAGTGTTGCAGTTGTTAATCCAACTGTGCTGAACACAGGAGAAACAAGTTTTGTATTGGTTGTAGAACCAGACCCGCCGATATCAGCATCGGTCATGTAGAAATCACCACCGTTTGGTGTGCTGAAGTTGGTGAAACTGATAGAACCTCCGACATAAGAATATGGAGCGGTACGGCTCGAAAAAGCAGATGCAGCCGGTGATGTTGGCCCATTTACTACTGTCCATGCGCCGATGCTGTTGAAGTTCTGTGTCAATACTGTCAGCAGACCGCTTGCAGGTGCGCCGTTAAGATTGACTGATCCGCCGGCACAAATTGCAGGTACTGATGATGTAGCTGTCACTCCGACAGGATTCGAGCTTGCTGTAATTACTGTTGTTGCAGTTGCAGAGCAACCTGTTGTTGTTCCTGTAACTGTGTAAGCTGTTGAAACTGATGGTGTGGCATCAACCGAAGCACCTGTAGTGGCAGAAAGTCCTGCTGCTGGTCCCCAAGTATAGCTTGCTGCACCTGTTGCAGTAAGTGTTATCGGAGCGCCGGGTGCGCAATACAATGCTGTTGTTGGTGTAACTGCTACAACAGGCAATGGATTAACAGTAAGTGTAACTGTTGAAGTAGATGTTGCAGAACAAGCATCGGTAACAGTTAAAATATACGAACCGGTATTGGCTACAACAACACTATTGAGTACCGGATTCTGTACCGTAGATGTAAAGCTGTTCGGGCCTGTCCAGCTATAGGTATAAGGTGACCCACCTCCAACTGGAGTTCCGTTTAAGGTAACATTTGTTCCCTGGCAAACTGTTGGTGTAGTTGTGCTGCTTGAGCTGGTTAAAGTTGCACCTGCGGTTAATGTCACGGAAGCAGTCGCAGTGCATCCGGTGCTTGCAGTAGCCGTTACAGAATAAGTTGTTGTAGCTGTGACGTTATTCGCCATCGGATTTGAAATGTTTGATGCAGAAAGGAAAGTTACCGGTGTCCATGCATAAGTATATGTACCTGCGTTAGGAGTAAATCTCCATCCTTCAGCTACTGCGGCATTCCAGTTGGCAAAATTGTGACCTGCGGGAGATGCTCCTGCTGTTCCTGTTGCATTTTCAATTCCAAGTGTTTTGTTGTTTGTTGTTGTTGAAACACCTGTAACGTTTCCGACATGTACTTCAACGTTGTTGCTTGTTTCGAAAAGCTGAATCTGGAAATTGATATTACCGCTGACAGCAGGTGTAAAGTTAAAATCATAGAACTGAACATTTTCATAAGCCACAGTTAAAACTCTGTTAGGAGCTATACCGGTAACATAAGAATAGATGTTTGCAGGAGTTACGATATTCAAATCAGACCAAACACCTGCAATAATTGTATTCGGATTTGCTGCTGTCGGAATAGAAGCACCGTAGGTGGTGGTGGTGCTTGAGTTTGTTCCGAGCTGAATGAAACCGTTAGTACAAGCAAACAGGTTGGTGTAAGCTGTACCAAAATAAGTGAAGGTGAATGGAATCGGAACTGCTGCAGACATTGCGTCGTCACCACTTACAATAGATGCTCCTGTTCCTGTTGTTGGAGTGTAAGGAATTGAAGTTACTGCATAAGAAGTTACAGGAACAACTGCATTTGCAAGGAGCTGGGAAGAGCCACCCGAACAAACAGAGGCTGGTGTAGCAGTTGCTGTTAAAGTTGGAGCTGCTGCCACAGTAATAACTGCTGTTGCTGTTGCTGTACAGCCATTTCCATCTGTACCTGTTACAGTATAGGTGGTAGAGCTTGCAGGGTTTGCAGAAACCGGAGAACCTGTAGAAGGTGTTAATGCTGTTGTAGGCGACCATGCGTAAGTTGAAGCACCGGTGGCAGTAAGCACTACAGGCGATCCACCAGGATTACAGATTGTACCTGCTGTTGGTGTAACTGCTACTGTTGGAAGCGGGTTCACTGTGAGCGCGACTGTAGCTGTTGAAGTTGCAGCACACGCATCTGTGATCATTACAGAATAAGTACCGGAACTTGCAACTACGGCAGGAGTGATGGTTGGATTCTGAAGTGTGGATGTAAAGCTGTTTGGGCCGGTCCATGAATATGTATATGGACCACCACCGCCTGTTGGAGTTGCATTCAGTGTAATATTGGTTCCGGTGCATACTGAATTACCAGGTGTAATAGTTGCAGCGCTTGTTAAAGGTGAACCAGCTGTGATTGTTACTGTACCGGTAGCAGTACAACCAAGTGCAGTCGTCGCCGTTGTTGTATATGTTATCGTTGATGTAATTCCTGATGCTAAAGGATTCGCAATTGTTGTGCTGTTCAGGAAAGTTCCGGGGGTCCATGTATAATTTACAGTCGGTGGAGTAAAACGATACATTCTTCCGCTTGCAGGTGCTGTGGCATTTACATCATTTGCAGTAGCAATACTTGATGTATTTGCAGAGAAAGTAATGCTTTGGAAGTTAGTTGCTCCGCCTGTCATTCCGGAAGAGATAGATCCGGATGTTGGAATACCCATTGTACCGTAACGGAATTCAACTGCGCCGTTTCCTTCGTAAAGCCATGCCTGGAAGTTAGAATTTGCGGGTCCTGTGGTGTTCCTTGGAATTGTTACAAACCATTGTACAATGAAAATCCTGTTTGGTGCTGTTCCTGTTATAAGTGTTTTTACATCACCTGTTGTACCGGTTGCCAAATCATCCCAGTATGGATAAATTTTCGGGATGTTGGTTGTGCTTGTAACTGCATTGGTAAACTCCCCTGATGCAACTGTAGCACCTAATAAAATCCATCCATCAGGAGAGACTGAATATTGTGTGTAGGCCGTACCGTTAAAATTGAACGTGAATCCGATCGCTGCCGGAGCTGCTGTTGGAGTATCATCATTACTGGAGGAAAGCACTGACGTTGCTCCAGTCATTGGATCAAGCGTTGTTCCTGTTGATGTGGAGAAGGTATAAGCGTTTACCTGGGCTGGTGTGAATCCGGTAGCTTGCAGTTGTGAGTTGCCACCAGAACAAACACTTGCAGGAGTAGCTGTAACTGCTGAAAGAACAGGATTGTTTCCGACGGTAACTGTTGCAGTAGCGGTTGATGTACATCCTGCATTGGTCGCTGTAACAGTGTATGTAGTTGTAACAGTTGGATTAGCACTCACGACAGCGCCGGTTGCTGGTGTAAGTGTTGCAGCTGGTAACCAGTCGTAGGTTGCAGAAGAACCGGAAGCTGTTAAGGTGACGGGTGATCCTCCCGGTAAACAAATGGCAGATATAGATGGTGTAACACTAACTGTAGGACTTGGATTTACAGTTACGGCCAATTCTGTTGAAAGGCCCGTAACCGGTCCTGTTGAACAGGTTACCTGAAGCACATAATAGTAGGTACCAGCAACAAGTGATGCTGTTGTGTAAGTAAGCGTATTAGCACCTGAACCGCCGACAACGTTAGAATATGGTCCGCCTGAAGTTGTTGCTATCATCCACTGGTAAGTAATTCCTGTACCGGTTGTAGCGCCTGTGGAAGTCATACTGATTGTAGTACCTGCACAAGTTGTTTGTGTTGAAGGTGAAATGGTACCTCCTGCAGCACCTGCACAAAGAGGAAGTGCAAACTCATCTCCGCCAATATCCGGTGAAGTAGCACTACGTGGGTCTAGGTCAATATCCGTTGTGACGGAAGGAATCACGATACCTTTTCCATCGAGGTCATTTGCATTTACAGCAACTATATTGATATGTAAATTGGTATTGCCCGTAAAAGGAGCAGCAGCACTGGAAGCGGCAGAAGCGTTATCATTCGTTCCCGCTGCATTTAATGCGCTTGTGTAGCTTCTCCAGTTTGTAGCAGGTGTGATTACTGCAGGATTAAAGTTTGCAGTAGTATATGTTGTACCTGAACTGATTATAGCGACATAAAGGTTAGTTCCAACTGGCGAATAATACATATTATTATTAATCGTGTAGTTGGCCGATGAGGTCATTCCTGATGGCAAATCGATACAAACGTTTGCGGAACCTGCGAACGAGCCGGTTCTTGTATTCTGGAATACGTTGTTGCTGACATCAAGACCTGTAACAGAAGTGCTGGTAACAATCAGACATGCTGAAGGCTCAGCAGAAGCTCCGCCAGGAAGAGCCGGGCCGTAAAGATTTACGGAGTTATAATAAACTTTGTGGTTTGTTCCAGCTGAAATACGGATACCCATTGCCCCGAGTGTGCTGGTGGCTGAATTGTTGTCCACTGCATTCAGATCATAAATAAAGTTGTTCTGTACGGTAACAGAATTTCCGGCACTAAGCTGGATTCCGAAGGCACCATATCCGCCGGTGCTTCTTGCGTATACGCCGGAAACGATATTTTTCTCGATCAAACCTGAAGCGGCGGAGGTATTTACTTCGATACCGGATTGGCTCGCGCTTGAATTATTCTGAATAGTGGAAACTGTATTGCCAGAAATAGTATAAGGAGCACCGGCATTGCTGATGAGTATCCCTTTTGTTGCGCTGGATGTTCCGTTATTGGTTACACCGTTTAAAATATTGTTTGAAATATTGATTGTTCCTGAGCCGATTGCACCTGCAAGTTCAACACCTGCCAATGTAGTTCCTACGTAAGAAAGGATGTTCTGAATCGTATTTCCTGTTATGGATACAGCATTTGTTCCATTGATCCATACGCCTTTTGTATAAACTGTGGTCGCAGGTGTTGTGAAAGGATATGTTGTGAGCACTCCTGCTCCCCCGATTGTGTTATTTGAAATGGTAACCCCTGTGGAAACGGTTGCATTTGCACCATTGAAAGCAATACCGCGTGCACATGCGCTGATTGCGTTATTATTAATAAGCAACGTATTAATAGTAGTGCCGTTAACAGAAGTGTTCGAGGTAACACTAGAAATCGCTGTTGGTGCGTCAATACTTGTAGCGCCGCCATTACCGCCTGCATAAATACCGAAGGTGGTATTCTCAGAACCTGTTGTGGAAGTCACACCAGAGAGGTTGCGGCCTGAAGCGTTGCCTGTGAGGATACAGTTGGAAATAATAATGTTATCCGCATTGGTCACATTAGCTGCTGTCGCAATTCGTATACAAGAAGTATAGGTAATTGTATTTGCTGCTGTGTTCTGGATGGTGAGGTTGCGGTTAATACCCGCAGTGTTCGGATTGTCACCATCAATAGTAACGTTATCTGCGCCTTTAAGCTCAATAACTCCGCGACCGGTAGTTGTAGCAGCTGAAAGGGTAATGTTATCAGCTCCCGGTATGATGTTTACCGAAGTATAAAGAGCAGGGCCTGCACCGGATGAATTCAGCACACAAGGTGCCGCTTCAACACTGTTTGCCATAATGGATACACCGATAGCCCCCTGGTGGGTTCCGGCATTGATCGCCGCAAATGCGGAAGTCAGATCAGGATAAACTGTTGGTCCTGTTGTTGCAGCAGTAGCAACAACAATAACCTGTGCGCGTACCATTCCTGCGATGAAGAACATAGCAGCAAAAAGGAACGTTCTTAAGTAAATGTTTGTTTTCATGGGTTCTGTGAAGAGGTTAAACAAATATGAAGAAATTGACACTAATCTTTTGAAGGGACAAAAATCGTATTAAAACCTGTATGTACAGCAAATTCTTATGTTAATTTCAAAAAAATTGCAAACTATTAATTTGCTGTAAATCAACCGATAAACTAAAAAAATGACATTTTTGGGGAAAATTGTCCGCAAAAAATCCGGCTTCGTGGGTCAAATATGCTCCTTTATCAGGCGGTAAAAAGAAAAAATGACCATCAGGCGGCCAATTCAGGCGCTTACAAAAAGATATCCTGCATCAATTCTGCGCCGGACACGACAGAATAATGCGCGAGATCAGTAATTCCCTCTCCCGCCAGCACTTCATCATCTATGTAAAAGTTGCCAGTATGCTCTTTTGAGTTTTTTCCAAGAATATAATACGCTGCATCGGCTAAAATTTCCGGTTTGCGCGATTTATTCATCAGCTCTTCACCGCCCAGAATATTTTTTACTGCTGCTGTTGCTATCGTTGTTCTCGGCCAGAGACAATTTGCTGCAACGCCGTCTTTTCTTAATTCCTCCGACAATCCCATCGTGATCATGCTCATGCCGAATTTACTCAGTGTGTAAGGAGCAAAATGCGAAAACCATTTTTTATCCAGACTCAGTGGCGGCGACATGGTGATGATGTGACCATTCGATGATTTCTTCAGGTGCGGAATACAATGGCGGGAAACCAAATAGGTGCCGCGCGAATTAATATCCTGCATCAGGTCGTATTGTTTTGCGGGAAGAATTGAAACGGGAGAAAGATTTATTGCGCTTGCATTGTTGACAAGGATATCAATTCCACCGAAAGTTTTTATCGCTTCTGCAACAGCTGCCACTACCTGCTCTTCTTCGCGGATGTCGCATTTTACTGCAAGGCCGTTTCCTCCTGCTTTGTTGATCTCTTCTACTGCTGAATAAATTGTTCCTTCCAACCGAGGATTTACTTCGGTTGTTTTCGCAGCGATGATAATGTTGGCTCCTTCTGTTGCTAATTTTAATGCTATTGCTTTTCCGATTCCGCGCGAACCGCCGGTGATAAAAACTGTTTTTCCTTTGAATGTCATCCTGCTAAGTTAGTGGTTAGTTTGGAGTTTTTAGTTCGGAATGGTTTGATTCGGAGACGTTAGGTAGTGGCTGAACTTGGAATTTTACTCTTATCTAATCGCATTTAGAATCAGAATAATCCTCGCAATCTGCATAATCTGTGGCAGAAAGAAATGTTGCCACAGATTACGCGGATTTCACAGATTAAAGAAAAAAGGATTATTAAACTGAGCCGCTGCCAGACGTTAACGTAAACGTGTGGAAAGGTAATTATCTTGTAAATTCGCATTCCTATTTTCTCAGAATCAAACCACTCCGAACTAAACACTATATATTCATGGGTAAACCAGTTATTTCCGGCATCCAGCAAATCGGCATTGGCATTCCTGATGTACATGCGGCATTCAAATGGTATCGACAAAATTTCGGGATGGACATTCCTGTTTTTGAAGAAGCGGCTGAAGCGAACCTGATGCTGCCGTACACGGGCGGAAAAGGTCATTCACGTCATGCTATTCTTGCTTTGAATATGAAAGGTGGGGGTGGATTTGAAATATGGCAATATACTTCGCGTGTTCCTGTTCCTGTAGGATTTGAAATTCAGCTTGGCGACATCGGGCATTTTGTTACGCGAATGAAATCGTCGGATGTGAAAGGATCGTATGAATTTCTGAAGGGTCGCCTTGTTCTCGACTCCGCTCGAATTGACGGCGAGGGTAAAGCAAAACTTCTTGGTGAATTAACAACTTCTCCTGACGGAAGCCCGACATTTTTTGTTTGTGATCCGTGGGGAAATATCTTTCAGGTTGTTCCGGGAACGGATTGGTTCGGGAAGGGAAAACAATTGACAGGCGGTCCGGCAGGTGCGATGCTTGGTGTGACGAACCTTGAGAAATCAATAAAATTCTACGGAGAAATTCTTGGTTACGATACTGTGGTTTATGATAAGACGGGAAAGTTTGATGATCTGAAAAGTTTACCTGGCGGGGATGTTGACGTGCGAAGGGTATTATTAAAACATTCAAAGCCTCGTGCGGGCGCATTTTCACGTTTGCTCGGATCAAGCATGCTTGAATTGATTGAGGTAAAAAATAAAACGCCACGTAAAATTTTTGAAGGACGCTGGTGGGGCGATCGCGGGTTTATTCATTTATGCTTCGATATAATCGGCATGAAAGAAATGCAGGCGTTGTGCGAATCAAAAGGATATCCATTCACTGTTGACAGCGCGAATAGCTTTGACATGGGTGAAGCGGCAGGACATTTTTCTTACATCGAAGATCCGGATGGAACCTTAATTGAGTTCGTAGAAACGCATAAAGTGCCTGTGCTGAAAAAGATCGGCTGGTATTTGAATTTAAAAAATCGTCCGGCAGAAAAACCGCTTGCAGACTGGATGGTGAAATCGATGGCAATGAACAGGGTGAAGGATTAGATTTCTTTTTACATATTTGATTATGGAAGATTACAAGGAAAAGGTTGAGCGGTTTACTGATGTGCAGTTAAATGATTACATCGAAAACCGTTACAAATACATTCCTGAAATTGTTTATGCTGCTTTAAATGAATTGCAGAAACGCGGAAGAATTTTTTCTGCTGAGGAGCTGGAACTCATTTATGCAGATACTGAAATAAAAGCGGGTGATGAAAATTTTCAGAGCGGAATCCAGGATGCTGTAATGGATGCGCGTGAACTTCCTGAATATTATTCACCAATGGTGATCCGCATCTTTTCTGTTTTATTCAGCGTGCTTTTCGGATCAATTTTAATGGCGATGAATTTGTCGCGCACGCCGGAAAAGAAGGGCGTATACGAAGTTGTCATCTTTGGTGTGATCTATACGGCGGCGATCATGATCATCGGAAACTATTTGCCTGCTAATGGCGGCGGCATTGGAATCGTTTTCAATATTGCCGGCGGATTTATGATCGAATATTTTTTCTGGAATAAATATATCGGCACCGAAACACCTTATGTAAAAAGAAGCTTTGTAAAACCTTTGATAACCGGACTTATCATTACTGGCCTGCTTCTTCTTCTGATCCTGCGATGAATATGTTTATTGCAAAGGAAATTTTTTTCTGAGCATTTCGCTTTCTTCCACAATTTCTTTCCTCATTTGTATCAGCTCCCCTACCCTGTTCTTTGCAGAAAGAAATCTCGCCGCACCATTTGCTTTTTTCAGCAGCACATATAATTCCTGTGCAATTGCTCCTGTAAACGGAACGGCAAGCATGAATGACCAGAGAATAATCCAGTCGCGGAATACCAGCGCTACAACAAGGCTTTGCAGCAGCCAATATATCTGCCAGAGAAAAACTGCCATTGTTGCATTCACAGATGCATGCCATTCGATGTGTTTCACGATTTTATCCGCGATGATGGATGGAACTTTGTACGGAATGAAATTTGTTATCAATCCAAAAAGCCAAACGGGTGAAAGCAAAAGAAAAATAAAATAATTGAAGATCACATTACTCCAGTTTAATTGACCGGCAGCACTTTTTCTTATCACCCAATCGCGTGTTTTGAGTGTATTTATTTTTTTGAAATAATCTGTTGCTTTTTCGCGCAGACTTTTAATGTGTTCGTCTTTTTCTTTTTCTTCCTCTTTCAGAAAATGGGTAATCTGATGCGTAAAACGATGCGTCTTTTTTTGATTGTGTGGATGAATTCCTTCTTGTTTTGCCCAACCCGGAATCAACAGTTCTTCCAGCTGTACCACGAGCTTATCATCTTCTTTGTTATCAATGATCACCAACTCGGCAGCCATACGCTCTTCCAGGTCGCGTGTGAAAAGATTCATTGCACGTGCTTTGTCTTTTTTATATAGCTCTTCATAATCTTTCACTGCAAGTGGTTTTCCAAAACGGATATGCAATCCTTTACGGAATTTCCATGGTGTTGCAGAATAATTCATGCCCACTGGAATGATGGTAAGGTTCAGTTTCCAGTCGTTTTTTTCTTCTGATGAAAAAGCAATACGCGCTGTCCCTTTTTTTAATTTGCGCAAACGTCTTTCCTGAATGCAAAGTCCTTCTGAAAAAACCATGATCGCTTTATTTTCTTCGAGCATTGCGGCGCATTTTTCGAATGTTTCATCATTCTTAGAGAGATTTTCTGCGCCTTCTAGCAAACGGTAAATTGGAATAATTCCGACGAAGCTTAAAAATTTTGCGAGCAGTTTTTTTCTGAATACATCGGAGCGCGCGAGGAACCATGTGCGTCGTCCTACAGTGCATCCGAGCATAAGTGCATCCATAAATGCATTCGGGTGATTGCTGCATAAAAGTATTGGGCGGTCATTGGGAACATTTTCCATTCCGGTAGTTTGATTTTTACGGGAATAGCGATAGAAATATGCAAGGAAAATATTGAATACTACCCAGAGGTAACGATAAAAAACAGCGCCGAGGATTCTCATACAGCGGCAAATATAAAGAAGCTTTGTGGTTATCGCTTATAGTGACCATGGGACCAGGGTAATCAACAGAGAAGTGGCACGGTAAAAAATGTCAATTAGCAGGTTTATCCAAGCGACAAAAAATAAAAAAACCACGGAGGCACGGAGAAAACTGCGGGCCTTTTAAAAACTACGGAGACACGGTAAAAACACTTCTGGAGCATCTTCTTTTTTTATTAAATTTGATATTCCCCATTAATCGCTGCGAAATGAAAAAAATCCTTCCCATGCTTCTGCTGTTTTTTGTTGCACAGCTGAATGCTCAAAAATTTATTACACCTCCTGCTAACCGACCAATCACGTTTAAAGAAATGCAGCGCCAGTTTAATGACTGGTCGAAAACAACAGACCTTTCCAAAACAAAAGGCTGGAAATATTTCAAACGCTGGGAAATGGAAATGCTGATGCATACCAATCCGCAGGGAGAAATGGGCGATCCGACAGCTTATATCAATGCAGCAATTGCTGTTGCAGACCAGAAAACGGCTTCGTCATCACAGCGAATGGCTTCTTCTGCGTGGTATCCGGTCGGGCCGAATACATTGCCGAATAATCTTACCGGCTATATGGAAAACGGTATCGGCCGTATCAATTGCATGGCGTTCCATCCGACTAATGCAAATACATACTTCGTTGGTGTTGCGCAGGGCGGTTTATGGAAAACAACCAATAACGGTGTTTCGTGGACGCCGCTCACCGACAATCTTCCGATTACGCGCATCAGCGATATTGTTATTGATCCTGCAGATCCTGACAGCACGATGTATATTTCAGTCTGCGATTTTGAATACATCGGCTTCGGACTTTATCTGAATGGAAGAAAAAGAAATACGCATTACGGACTTGGCGTTTACAAAACAACGGATGGCGGCTTAACATGGAATCCGACAGGACTCAGCTTTCAGCTTACGCAAGGTGATGCGTCGCTCATTTGCAAAATAATTATTGATCCTGCCAACAGCAATAACCTGCTTGCCTGTGGGGTTTCGGGAATGTACCGTTCAACCGATGCCGGCGTTACATGGACAACTGTTGATCCCGGCTTGTTTTGGGATATGGTGATCGATCCTGTTTCTCCCAATATAATTTATGCTGCTACGGGTTGGGTGTTGAATTCCAATGACGGAAGCGCAGGAATTTTAAAGTCAACAAATTTCGGTTTAACGTGGGTCACACTTCCAACCGGAATACCTGCAACAGGTGTAGTGCAACGTGTAAAGCTTGCCATTTCAGCTTCTGATCCGAATTATATTTATGCGCTTACAGTCGATACACAATCGGGCTTGTATGGAATTTATAAAACTACCAATGCCGGTACTTCGTGGACATTTATTAATCCTGCGTTGAATGTGCTTGAAGGTGGTAATGGTAACAATGGTGGCGGACAAGGTACATACGATTGCGGATTTATGGTGAGCCCAACCAACAGAGATATTTTGTACACCGGCGGAGTTAATCTATGGGGATCTTCCAACGGTGGCGTTACATTTAATCCGGCAAGTCATTGGACGTTGAGCTATGGCCCGACGCTTCATGGCGATATTCACTTTATCGTGCCGCATCCGATCACAGGAAATATTTTTGTTTGCAGCGATGGCGGAGTTTATTACACGAGTGCCTTCATCACGCAAACATGGAACCAGGCGAACAATGGAAATCCATGGCCTACACAGTGGACCAATGTCAGCAACGGCATGCAGATCACTTCGTTTTACAGAATTTCCAGCTCACGCAATGCAGCGGGCAGGTTGTGTGCGGGTGCGCAGGATAATGCAACATTTTATTTCGAGAACAATTCCTGGAGCACCATTTTCGGCGGCGATGGTATGGATAATTATGTTGACCCGGTTGATAATAATCTTGTTTTCGGTTCGAGTCAATACGGAAATTTTTATGTCTCTCCTGACGATGGAAATTCTTCGTGGGGCTTGAATTCAAACGTAAATTTCGAAGCTGGTGAATGGACTTCTCCTATTGTTGCAGATTATAATCAGTACGGAACTATTTATACTGGCTTTGAAAATGTAACAGCAACTAATGATAATGGTGCAAACTGGTCTGCTATTTCTAATTTTCCGAATACCGGAAACCCGCAGGAAGTAGATGCCATTGCAGTCGCCAATTCAAACAGCAATGTAATTTATGCGGCAAAGCGTGTGCATTACGAATATGGTTTGCCTTCCCTTCTTTACAAAACTATAAATGGCGGCGGTTCCTGGACTAATATCACAGCAGGTCTGCCCGATTCGCTTTATTTCACGAGCGTTGAAGTTTCGGAAACCGATGCACAAACGGTGTATGTTACCATGGCTGGTTTCAGCGCTGCTGATAAAGTTTATCGTACCATAAACGGCGGTGCTACATGGACGAATATTTCTTACAATCTTCCGAACATCCCGGTGAATTGTGTGAAATATATTCCGGCGGCCAATGCAGTAATGATCGCTACTGATCTTGGTATTTATCTTTTCGATGCGCCTGCTTCTACTTGGGTGCTGCGCAGTATTGGTTTACCAAATGTGATCTGTTCCGATATTGATTTTAATGTTACGCTGAATAAAATTTACGTTTGTACATTCGGAAGAGGCATTTGGGCAACTGATCTCGATGTGTTTACAAATCTGAATGCTCCGGCGGAAATCAATTCGGGCATTTCGCTTTTTCCTTCACCGAATAACGGAACATTTTCTATTGCACTCGACAATGAAACAGCAAGAGCTGAAAATCTGAACCTTGAAATTATCGACATCAATGGAAGAATTGTACAAACTGAAATCCTTAGCGGGCAAACACGGTATGAGCTGCATTATAATCTTGCACCCGGCATGTATTATGCGCGGATACGTGGAACGAAAACTACGGGGGTAAAGAGTTTTGTGGTGAATTGATTGTGGTTTTTTAACGCGGAGACGCGGGGGCGCGGGGAACATGGAGATAAAGAAATCAGGAAAGTGTATTGGGCGTGTCCCTGCGGGTCGTGCTATACGCGCTACATGGTAGCTTGCTGCTATCACTCACGCAAAAAAAACGCGCAGATTTAAAAGATTCCGCAGATGTTTTAGGCTTCAAATAAGAGGCGCTGGCCTTTCACAGTTTCATCAATCATACCGTTGTCGTATACGAGATTTCCGTTTACGAATGTCTTTTCAATTTTTGAACGGAAAGTAAATCCTTCAAAGGGCGACCATCCGCATTTGTAGAGGAGATTGTCTTTCGCAACTGTCCAGGGTGAGTTGAGATTTACTAAAACAAGATCGGCCCAATACCCTTGGCGGATGTAACCACGTTTTTCAATCCGGAAAAGATCTGCTACGGCGTGCGACATTTTTTCTACCACGCGTTCAATGGTGATTTTTCCTTCCAGCGATTTTTCAAGCATCGCAACGACTGAATGCTGCACTAGCGGTCCGCCGGAAGGGGCTTTCAAATAATGCTGCTCTTTTTCTTCTATTGTATGCGGCGCATGATCGGTTGCTATTACATCTATTTTATTATCCAGCAATGCCTGCCATAGCGCTTCACGATCTTTTGGTGTTTTCACGGCGGGATTCCATTTGATGTAATTTCCTTTTGATTTATAATCCGCATTCGAAAACCAAAGGTGGTGCACACAAACCTCCGCTGTAATTTTCTTTTCTTTCAGTGGAACAGAATTGTCGAGAAGCGCTATTTCGTCAAAGGTGGAAACGTGGAAAATATGCAACCGTGTTCCGAATTTTTTTGCGCGGGCAATTGCTTTCGCTGATGCGTTATAACATGCTTCGCGGCTGCGTATGAGCGGATGAAATTCAACGCCGATATTTTCACCGAATTGAATTTTATACTGTTCAAGATTTTCTTTGATCAACACATCATCTTCCGCATGCACAGCGATCAGCATTTTCACCTTGCTGAAAATTTCATCGAGCGCGGCTTCATTGTCTACCAGCATGTCGCCGGTGGAAGAGCCGAGAAATATTTTCACGCCACAAACTTTCGCCGGATCAAGCTGAAGGAGCTCGCCTATGTTATTGTTTGTTGTGCCCATGAAAAAAGAATAATTGGCAACAGAAGCTTCTTTCGCGCGTGCATATTTCTGCTCGAGCAATTCAATTGTAGTGGCCGGTGGATTTGTATTCGGCTGCTCCATGAAAGAGGTTATTCCGCCTGCAACAGCAGCTTTTGCTTCGGTATAAATCTCTCCTTTATGTGTCAGTCCCGGCTCACGGAAATGCACCTGGTCGTCGATAGCGCCCGGGAGTAAATGCAATCCGGTAGCGTCAATAATTTCTGTCTGATCATCAACCGCAATATTTTCGTGGATGGTATTTATTTTTCCGTCCACAATTAAAACATCAGAAAGAAAAGATTTTCCTTCGTTAACGATTGTTGCATTTCTGATGAGAAGTTTTCCTGTCATGTTCTTTTTGCCACTGAGACACTCCGCCGAGGTGGAGGCAAGGTTAAAAAAATAATCTTCAAAGGTAAATCAGAAAGTTACGTCAAGGGTAATTTCCTGATCGCCGCGCTTTACTTTTAACTTTGTAGTATCGCCTTTGTTGAAATTGCCGAGTGCTTTCATGTAATCCATCATGCCGGTAACTTGAATGTCGCCGAGCTGCAGAATAATGTCGCCTTGTTTTACTCCTGCTTTTTGTGCGGGTTTTCCTTCTGTTACACCATCCACACGCATTCCTTTTCCTTCAAATGCATAATCAGGCATAATGCCGAGAGTTACTTTATAAGAATGCCTTCCCATATCGGGGCTTTTCGTCTGAAGAAATTGCAACTTGCCCATCTTTTCTGTCTGCACAATTACGTTGATAATATATTCAAGCACCATTTTTTCTCCTGTGTAATTGATCTTTGCTTCATCATCAGAAGGTTTGTGGTAATCGGCATGCTGGCCGGTGAAGAAATGTAATACAGGAATGTTTTTCAGGTAAAAAGAAGTCTGATCGGAGGGTCCTATTCCTGCTGAATCTTTTTTTACATGAAATACTGTACGCATCTGGTCGAGCATTGGCACCCAAACCGGCGCAGTGCCAACGCCATAAATTATCAACGTTTTTGTAGAATCATTTAAACGCCCGATCATATCCATATTGATCATGTAATTTACTTTCGAAAGATCGATGGTTGGATTTTCGCAGAATTTTTTCGAGCCGATCAATCCTAATTCTTCTCCCGAAAAACAGATGAACAGGAAATTGAATTTTTCCTTTTCATTATTCCCAGCGTAAAATCTTGCCAGCTCCAGCACACCGGCTGTGCCCGATGCATTATCATCTGCACCGTTATGAATTTTATTTTCGGGGTTTGCATCGAGTGAATTATGATCGTGCCCGAGACCGAGATGGTCATAATGCGCTCCGATCACAATGGTGTATTCCGCTCCGTTATCAAGATAGCCCACGACATCTTTTCCTTTACGTGTTTCGGATTTGGAAAGGCTGTCTTTGGGATCTGTTTTATGTGTGAATGAAAAAGGAAAAAAATATCCATCTGTTCCTTTCGGAGTTAAACCGGATTTTTTGAATTCGCCGGCGATGTATTTTGCTGCTTTTGATTCGCCCTTTGATCCTGTTCCTCTTCCTTTTAATTTATCTGAGGCGAGGTAAGTGATGTCTTTTTTAATCCGGTCAATTGAAATTTCCTGCGAGAAAATATTTGTGTGGATTATAATTGCTGCAAGAAGCAGATTTGTGCAGCGGAAAAGGTTGCTCATGCTGGGAAATTTAAGTGCTCCGCAAATTTACTAATTCGGGAGAGATACTTGAGGGCGAATTTTGTCACCAGGTTGTTTTTACCACCAAGGCACGCAGGTTTTTCTAAGGCGAAATAGCTGGAATTGTTTTAGCCACGGAGGCACGGGGTCACGGTAAAATTCTTCACCGGCATTTTTTTTACTTCACCCAATCCGCAATGAACACGTTGGTATCGTGTGTTCCTCCGTTCCTTCTGTTGGAAGAGAAAGCAAGCTGTTTTCCATCGGGAGAGAACATGGCAAATGAATTGAAATTGCTTTCGAATGTGATTTGTTCAAGCCCTGTTCCATCAAGGTTAACTGCGAACAATTGAAAATCGTAACCTTTTTGGGAATGATGATTGGAAGAAAAAATGATCTTCGATTGATCGGGTAAAAAATAAGGCGCCCAGTTTGCTTTACCCAATGCTGTTACCTGCTTTATTTCCGATCCGTCTACATTGCAGGTATAAATTTCCATGTCTGTCGGGGCAACTAATCCTTTTGCAAGCAGGTCTTTGTAATCTTTTATTTCTGCTTCCGTTTTTGGTCGTGATGCGCGGAAAACGATTTTCTTTCCATCGGCAGAGAAAAACCCACCGCCATCATATCCGAGTTCATGCGTAATTTGTTGCGGATTGGAACCGTCCATATTCATTGTCCACAAATCAAGGTCGCCGCCTCTTGTGGAAGTGAATAAAATTTTATCGCCTTTCGGTGAAACAACTGCTTCTGCATCATAGCCGAGTGTATCGGTTAATTGTTTTATGATGTTTCCATTCAGATCGGAAATAAAAATATCATACGAATCAAAAACATTCCACAGGTATTTTCCGCCGGCATGCAGATCGCCTGTTTCGGGACATGCAGCCCCGCTTTTAAATGTGGAGGCAAAAAGAATATGTTTACCATCCGGCATAAAGTACGAGCAGGTTGTTCTTCCGCCTGCGCTTATACGATGAGGGACATAAGTTGAATCTTTCGCCTCCGCAATTTTCATCATAAAGATCTGGTCGCAGGACAGGTTCCACTTTTTATAATTAGATTGAAACGTAAGCGATTTTCCATCCGGAGAAAAATAAGCTTCGGCATTATCACCCCCAAAAGTAAGCTGGCGTAAATTTTTCAGATGTTTTTCCTGCACATTATCGATTGGGATCTTTGGAGATTTTCCTGCAAAAAACAGGAGAGCGATGGTGGCAAGAAGTACTGAGCGGAATTTTAACATCGGAAGAGTAATTGATTTGCAAAAATAGTCTTGAGTCCTGTTTTAATGTCAGATGAATGTCATTTGACGGAAAACAAGTATAACCCAAAATCCGCAAGTCTCCGTTTTCCTTTAAGCTAGAATAAAAACCTACGATTTCCAAATACTTCATACCACCGCACGGCACATCACATCGTTGCAAATCCCCGCATACACAAGTTTATATAGTCCGCTCTTTTTTCCAATAGGGTTACTTGGTGCTAAAATCAACCTACATGGAAACGAATAACAACACGCAGGGATAAAATCCCGTGCTCGATATAGCCACCTTTCAATCTGAGGTAATGAAACGGGTGCAAACAATAGAACAACAACAGGAGGAATTAATTTTAGGTAACTATATATCTGTTTACACTAAGCGTCTCAGCTTTTTAGAATGGAGATCTTTGTGTAATTAGTTCGTGTTTCAAAATTGTCCTTATAAATCTCGTATACGTCAGTGTCTGTAACTTCAAACGAAATCACTCCCCATCCAAACTCATTAGAATTTGGCTTTAGAGTATACAATGTTCCTGATTTATTTCCCGTCAGCACGTTAACAGGAACGATTTGCTTTTTAATAATATTATAGGTCTGGGTAACTCCCCAGTGTTTTACCTGAATCGTGTTGTAGCCCGGTCTTTCATCAATCACAATCACATATCCATTCTTTGGATCAGCATCAGCTTCTGATTTTCTTATCGTGTTGTCTGAATATCCTATGGTATTCCATGTCGAGGTTCGGATTGTTGTAATCTGACAAAATAATTTTGTCGAGAACAGTATCAAAAACAAAACGAATATTTTTTTCACGACTTATATTTTATATTAACTCTTCTTTTTCTTTGGAGTTGTTTTCTCAACAAGATCAATTAATTGCATAGCTTTTTCAAGTTCACTTCGCAATCGGTCATAACCAATTACACCACCAATTGCAGATAATTCAAGGTGGTAAAATTTAAGATTATAGTAAAGCGTTTCTTCAACTTGTTTTCTAAGTTGTTTTACTTCGGTAGTCTGCTTCATTTCTTTGAGCTGACTGTATAATTTCAAAAGGTCTGAGTTTCCCATAACGCAAAGTACAAAAAAATGGAATATTACTTGTGGTCTTTGTCTTTAGGATTATATCCTAAAGCCTTTTTTATATTCTGATTAAATTTTGAGAGTTTTGTTTCTGATTTTTTAGAAATAGCTATAATGGGAGTCGTGTTTTTTATTGCATCAACATACACGCTTTCGGAAGTATATTTTAGTGACTTTAAAAAATCAACTTTGTTTAATGCTGTTAATTGTTCATAGGCCGTTTGGCTCAAAAAGTTAAATCTTTGCTCCTTACTCATGCCTTGTTTGATCAGAATTGAGTTTAGGCTTTCTATATTAGAAAGCACGGCTAATTCATTTATGCTTGAGGAATCTCTTATGTTTCCGTTATTCAATGCCAATTGAGGATTTGCCTCTTTCCATTGTTTTGCGGTACAACCCCAAAGCGCAACATTTAAAATATCGGCTTCAGAAGCGTAAACCAACCATTCCTTCTGTTTCTGAATATTCATTTTAGGTAAAAGGTGATCTTTTATTGCATCAGTATGTAATGTATAATTAGCCTTACTAACAATTCTCTTTACATTCCATTCTAAATTGTAAGTGTTACTCTCAATCTCTTTAAGCCTTTGAAATTCTTTTATGATATACAATTTAAACACAGGGCTTATTGCAGACCCAAATTCAAAAGCAATATCCTTATGGGCATAGGTTCCCCCATATTTTCCTGATTTTGAAAACATGCCAATAGCATTAGTTTTCTCAACCCAACTACTTACACTTAGCGTAAATGTCGGTAAACCAGCCTCTTTCTTAAAGTGGTCAAATTCGACCACTTTAAAATTTGGGTTATAAATAGTCTCCCATGCCCCCAAAAATTCTATTGTACCTCTGTTTCTTATCCAGTTCTTTATCACATCGGCAGCTCTGCTATTATCATCTTTGGCTTTAACCATATCCGTAATACAGATGTAATCTCCCCCATTTTCATTTAAAACTGTTATTGGCTTTCCAAGCACCTCAATTTTTGCCATTTACAAGATTTTTATACGTTAAACGATATTCTGTATTTGAAAGTAGTAAATTAAAGCGGGTTTGTTCCATATTGTCACGAGTATTATATCTGAAAACAAACTCGTCAACATATTTCTGTAAATGTTTTTTAGAAGTGAAGTGATAAATTCCAACGATACTCCTTTTTAGCAAACTCCAAAATCCTTCGATTGTATTTGTGTGCACACGACCACAAACATACTGATGTTGGTTATGTTTGATAAAAGCGTGATCGTAAATTTTGCTAATGCCTTTATAGCCCAACCATTCGTCGGTATAAATACTTGCGGACTCTTTAACTGCTTTAATAATTTCAGGTGTAAGGGTTGTTGACTTTGTGTCTTCTACTTTCTTGGCAACTAATTTACCATTGCGCTCAACCATTCCCAATACGGGCGTTTTATCTTTCACACTTCTGCCTTGCGATTCTTTTACTTTCTTATTTGCGTGACGGTTTTTGTTCTTTCCTCCGACGAAAGTCTCATCTATTTCAACTTCGCCATCAAGGTTTCCTCCTTCGTGATTGTTTTCTATTCCAAAACAGTTACGAATGCGTTGCAACATAAACCAAGCTGTTTTCTGTGTTACATCAATGTCCCGTGAAAGTTGCAAACTTGAAATTCTCTTTTTGTGGGAAGTAACGATGTAGATGGCAAGAAACCACTTCTGCAATTCGATTTTGGTATTGTCGAAAAGTGTTGCGGTGCGGACGTTGAAATACTTTCCGGTATTCTTACATTTATACTTGTTTCCTGCACATTTGTAAACTTTTGAAGTTGTATCGAATGGAGAAACGACATCGCCGTTCCAACGTAAAATTTCCAAGTGGTCAATACAAGATTGCTCTGTCGGAAATGCTTTGAGTAATTCGATAATTGAATTGAAATCTACGTTTACCATGTCGCTTCGTTTATTTCTTATACGACAAAGATAAGTAGTTCGTTACACCAAATAAGAATTTGGTGTAAAATTATATATAGCTACCTAATTTTAATACGTAAAGACGTTTAAAGTTTCTCTGAGGCGATCCGCTACCCTGATCTTTCGCATTCGTATGTTTATAACTCACAGCTAAAAGAAACATTCCGCATTACAAACAAGGAAAGCTCATTTCTTTTGTGCGGTAAGAACTCGACCGCTCGAAGTATGCAGACAGAAAAGAACCCTTTAATGTGATGAAAGGAGCATCGTTGCTAATCAGCGGAGGTATTTTTGCCAAAAAAGTAAATTTAGGGTGGCATAGGGATCGTAGATAGTCTCGGAGGGAGCTTAGATTGTCTCGGAGGGATCGTAGATTGTCTCGGAGGGATCGTAGATAGTCTCGACGGGAGCTTAGATTGTCTCGGAGGGAACTTAGATTGTCTCGGAGGGAACTTAGATAGTCTCGGAGGGATCGTAGATTGTCTCGGAGGGAACTTAGATTGTCTCGGAGGGATCGTAGATAGTCTCGGAAGGAGCTTAGATAGTCTCGGAGGGAGCTTAGATTGTCTCGGAGGGATCGTAGATTGTCTCGGAGGAAGCTTAGATAGTCTCGGAGGGATCGTAGATTGTCTCGGAGGGATCGTAGATTGTCTCGGAGGGAGCTTAGATTGTCTCGGAGGGATCGTAGATAGTCTCGGAGGGAACTATTTTGGTCGAGAAGAAATTATTTTGGCCTAAGTTCTGCCATTCTGCCCTCTAAGGAATTATTTTCCTTTCTTTCTGCATAAGGATGGTGTGTTACTCGAATCCTTCGCTAAAAAAATCTTCTACAGTAAGAGCCTGTTTAAAAATGAGTTGTTGAAAATTATATAGAGGCTGCCGATCCGTCTGTGCATGTGCTCGCACTGATGCAAAAACTTTATGCGAGCGAAAGAAATATCCGTGAAGCAGAATCGCCATTGAGCGAAGAACAGATCATCGCATTACGTCACTCGGAATCAAAACCTGTTCTATATGAAATAAAACAATGGCTCGCTGATCATCTGAATGTTGTTACGCCATCTTCACCGCTTGGCAAAGCAATCAGCTATGCATACGCTCGATGGAACAAACTCAGTGTGTACGTTAATCACGCGCAGTTGAACATCGACAATAATCTTGTTGAGAACGCGATTCGTCCTTCAGTGATCGGGCGTAAAAATTATCTCTTTTCCGGCTCGCACGAAGGCGCACAACGTTCCGCCATGTTTTATTCCTTCCTTGGCTCGTGCAAGATCAACGGAATCAACCCCGAAGAATGGCTCGCTGATGTGCTCGAAAAATTGCCAGAGACAAAATCCCCTTTTAAAAGGAAACGAAGTTGATACGGATGCTGAAAAGAAATTTATAAGCATTAATGGGACGAAGTTTAGCGAACGTAAAAACGTTCTAAACGACCCCAAAGTCATCATCATTGAAAAGTAAAGGCTGAAACTTTTAACAAAAGGCATTCTCAAAAAAGGGAATGCTTTTTTACTTTTATTCCTGCAGTACTTGACTCAAGACTGATTTACAGCATCTTAGATAAAACGGGAGACTTGCGGATTTTGGGGCAGGTATAAACATCCATAATAATCTGCATTGCAATGACTACTTTTGCCCTCGCAAACTAAAAAAACCCTTGATGAAAAAAATTACACTATTCGCCGTTTTGGCTATTTCCGGTGGCATTATGCTACAGGCGCAAACTCCGCAGGCTGTTAATGCAATGCGCGCTTCTAACCCGTCTTTTCCCCAGACGATCGTTCAATCACCGCAGGCTCCACAGTCCAGCAACGTTATTCAACCGCTCTCTGTTTTATCCAACTTCCAGCAATATGGCTGGGATAATAATCCTGCTGTTTCTCAACGTTGGGCAACAGGTCCTGTATTTGTAAAAGAATGTCTTTCTTCCACCGATACAGGATTCGTTTACCTGATCAGTGGTGCTGACGGAACATTTGGAAATACAACACTTAACCTGCGTTACAATAGCGTAACCGGCGCTTTAAATACAATGGCTCCGATCCCACAATCACGCACACAAATTTCTCCTGTTTATGTAAACGGGAAAATTTATGTTATCGGAGGTTACGGCGGTTCTTTCTCTCCTGTTACAACAAACAGCATTTATGATATTGCAACAAACACATGGACGACCGGCGCACCGATTCCAAACCAAACAGGTGATTACGCAGTTGGTCTCTTTAACGATTCGCTTATTTATGTTGTGGGCGGTTACAACGGAAGCGTTGATATCAACCTGGTTCAGATCTACAACATCTACAACAACACATGGAATGTCGGAACACCAAAAATCGGTACTACAGTTGGTGGCGGCCGCATGGGCATTTCCGGTAACAAGATCGTATTTGTCGGCGGATACAGCCAGACACTTTCTGCAACACAAGCAACTGCTTACCTTGGCGTAATTGATGTAAACAATCCAGCAACAATCACATGGACTTCACTTCCGAATTATCCTTCGGGTCCTGTTGGCCGTCATGGTTCAGGTATTGCTTTTGAAGATAATGGTCTTGTTTATTTTGCCGGCGGAGATCCGAATGGCCAGGGTACAATAGCGATCAATGCAACCAATGCTTTCAATACGCTTACAAACTTATGGGAAACCGGGCCGAACATGCCGACAGGCGTAAGTAACATTACGAATCTTGCAGGTGCTCTTAACAACGACAGCCTGTTTATCGTTACTATGGGTGGTTATGACGGAGCTTCTGTTGTTGGTTCAAACGACTGGCTCAACATCGGACCTGCAGCGCCATTACCTTCAGTTCAGGGCAACGCTTCAATGTGTTTCGGAAGCTCAATGATGCTTACTGCACTGAACGGATTATCGTATTCATGGTCACCTGCAGGCGATTTAGATAATGCATCAATTGCGATGCCTACATCATCAGCAACTACAACAACAACTTACTCGGTAACAATGTCTAAAGGTTACGGATGTCCTGTTACAGCAAGTATGGTGCTCACCGTTAATCCACTTCCGACAGTAATTGCAAATTCAACAGCTTCTGCAATTTGTGCTGGTGATGCAGTTACACTTACAGGTAGCGGTGCAACAACTTACACCTGGACAGGAAGCGTTACAGATAACGTAGCGTTTACACCAGCAGCAACGGATACTTACACAGTAACTGGAACTGATGGAAATGGTTGCATGAATACAGACAACTTAACTGTAACAGTAAATGCCCTTCCTTCAGTAGTGGCAAACGCATCTTCAACTGTAATTTGTGCGGGTGATTTTGTTACACTTACTGGTAGCGGTGCAACATCTTACACATGGACTAACAGTGTTGTTGACGGCGTATCCTTTGCACCAACAATCTCTGATGTTTATACAGTAACAGGAACAGACGCAAACGGTTGTGTGAATACAGACAATACACTTGTAACTGTAAATACACTTCCAACTGTAGTTGCAAATACAACGGCAACTTCAGTTTGTGATGGTTCACCGGTAACACTTTCAGGTAGCGGTGCAACAACTTACACCTGGACTGGAAGCGTTACAGACAATGTAGCATTCACTCCAATTGCAACTGATACCTACACAGTAACAGGAATAGATGCAAATGGTTGTATGGATACTGACAACATCACTGTAGCAGTAAATTCACTTCCAACGGTTGTGGCAAATACAACAGCAACAGCGGTTTGCCCAAACACACCTGTAACACTTTCAGGTAGCGGTGCAAACAATTACACATGGACAGGCAGCGTTACAGATAACGTAGCGTTTGTTCCGGCGGCAACTGATACTTACACAGTAACAGGAACTGACGGAAACGGTTGTATGAATACAGCTAACGTTACAGTAACTGTTAACCCACTTCCAAATGTAACCGTAAGTCTTCCTGTATCTGCAGTTTGTGTGGATGATGCTGATGTTGTTTTGACAGGCGGATCACCAGCAGGCGGAACTTTCAGCGGAACAAATGTTTCTGCAGGAAACTTTAATCCGACGACAACAGGATCTTTCTCTATCCTGTATAGCTACACAGACGGAAATGGTTGTTCATCATCTGCTACTGGTTCTATTGCTGTAAATCTTTGTACTGGTGTGAATGAAGTTGCTACGGTGAATGGAATCAATATCTATCCAAATCCGAACGCAGGTCAGTTTACTATTCAGCTTTCTTCTGCACCTGTTGATGCGGCGCAGGTGGAGGTGATGAATTCACTTGGACAAGTTGTGGATGCATTCACAATGACAGCAACTACACAAGAAGTAAACATCAGCACACTTGACAACGGAGTTTATTTCATCCGTGTGATCAATGGTGGTACGAGCACAGTACAGCGTGTTGTAAAACAATAAGTATTTCAATACTGAAAAAGGCCTCCCGAAATAAAACGGGAGGCTTTTTTATGCTTTTTATTCTTGGGGAAATTATCGTTCGCTGTAACCTCCGGCGTGAATGCTGAGCATAAATCCGAAACGTTTGGTACATGCATTTTCCATGCGGCAGAAAACAGCGCCTTCTGGAAACCGGTATTGCATGGCGTGGAAATCTGCGTAAATAATACTGCCGGACTGAACAAATGCAGGAAGCGGTTTTGCCGGAAGTAAAGCTGGACGGATAAATTGAGGTTTGAAATAAAAAGAAAACCCCAATGCAGGAGCACAATTCGCCCCCCGGCAATTCATACTTAAACTGACAGCAGAGAAATCCGGCTCTCCACAGTATTGCGCTAACGCTATTTCAGCCATACAGCAAAACGTAAAAGCAAGAATGAGCTTCTTCATGTTACAATTTACGAAAATTCCGGAAGTCTAGATTTATACAGCAACACGCGTGATCTTTTTGAAGCGCATCTGCAGCACGCCAACAAAAGCTTCACGGATAATTCCTTTGCTCATTTTTGAAACGCCTTCTGTGCGATCAGTAAAAACGATCGGCACTTCTATGATCTTAAAGCCGAGCTTCCACGCGGTATATTTCATCTCGATCTGGAAAGCGTAACCGACGAATTTAATTTTATCGAGATCAATTGCAGCCAGCACTTTTGATTTGTAACATTTGAATCCTGCCGTAGTATCACGCACGCCGAACCAGAGGATCATGCGCACATATACGGAAGCAAAATAGGAAATGAATAAACGATTCATCGGCCAGTTTTTTACTTCCCCGCCTTTTACATAACGTGATCCGACTGCAACATCGGCGCCTTGGTCGGCACACGCTGCATACAAGCGATTAAGATCATCGGGGTTGTGCGAAAAATCACAATCCATTTCAAAAATGTAATCGTATTTTCTTTCCAGGCTCCAGCGGAAACCATGAATATAAGCTGTTCCTAATCCAAGCTTGCCTTTGCGCTCTTCAATAAATAAACGTTGTGGAAATTCCGTAATTAACTGCTTGACAATTTCAGCAGTTCCATCCGGTGAGCCATCATCTACGATCAGCAAATGATAATTACCCTCAAGCAGCATTACCCTGCGGACCATCTTTTCGATGTTTTCCTTTTCGTTGTACGTAGGTATAATTACAATTCGTTCGGGCATGCTGTGATTACGCTTTAGTCAACGAAGATAGCCTTGCTACAGAGATATTGCAATGGATTAACAAGTTTTGCAGGAATTTCCTCACATTCAAGACGTAAACCTTCCCACAGCGTTGCCCGAAAATTATTTTTGCTTACCTTAATAACACTTCACTTCCTGATAAGATACATTTCATTTTGAAAAAGCTGCTGCTACTTCCTGTTATTCTGCTCTTTAACCTCGCCTGTGCTCAGAGTGATACAATTCCGGCTGTTGATTCTGCGATGGTTAAAAAAACAGGCATTTCAGGATTTATTCCTTATCACGATTCGCTGATGACATTTTCGGAATATGGTGTGGCAAGCTGGTACGGACAAAACTGGAAGGGCAGACTTACTTCGAGCGGACAGCTTTTTTCGCCCGATAGTCTTACCGGCGCGCATAAACGTCTTCCGTTCGGCACGGTGGTAAAAGTGACTAATGTTTCCAATGATTCTGTGGTGTTTGTAAAAATTACAGACCGGCTTCCGAAAAGTTCATCTCGCAGCATTGACGTAACACCCGGCGTTGCGAAAAAACTGAATTTTTATTCGAAAGGACTGACGAAAGTGAAGATAGAAGTGGTGGGTTATGCGCCGATTTACAAGAGAAAAAGGCCGGGCTGACGAGTTACAATTTTCCTTTTACAATATCCTCCACTATCGACGGATCGAGCAAGGTGGAAGTATCTCCAAGATTATTGATTTCTCCTTCGGCCACTTTTCTCAGGATCCTGCGCATGATCTTTCCGGAACGTGTTTTAGGCAATCCGCGTACGATCTGAATTTTATCCGGCTTCGCTATCGGGCCAATGGCTTTTGTTACTTCAGCGAGAATTTCTTTCCGTAATGTTGCTTCATCCACATTTTCATTGATGGAAATAACATACGCGTAAATGCCTTGTCCTTTGATGTCGTGCGGATAACCCACAACTGCGCACTCTACAATATCAGGGTGCGCATCGATTGCACTTTCTACTTCCGCTGTGCCGATGCGATGACCGGAAACATTTATTACATCATCTACTCTACCCGTTATGCGGTAATAACCATCAAGGTCGCGCTTGCAACCATCGCCTGTGAAATATAAATTTTTGTAGGTGGCAAAATAATTCACACGACAACGTTCATGGTCGCCATACGTTGTTCGGATGATAGAAGGCCATGGAAATTTAATGCAGAGATTTCCTTCGATGCCATTTCCAGTTATCTCCTTCCCTTTTTCGTCTACCAATACAGGTTGAATACCGGGTAATGGCAATGTTGCAAATCCGGGTTTTGTTTTTGTAATTCCTGCCAACGGAGAAATTAAAATCCCGCCTGTTTCTGTCTGCCACCAGGTATCCACGATCGGACATTTTTCTTTGCCGATATTTTTATAATACCATTCCCATGCTTCTACATTGATCGGCTCACCAACAGAACCAAGCACACGAAGCGAATCCAGTTTATAAGGTTTTACAAAATCCAAACCTGCGGCTTCAAGCGCACGTATGGCAGTTGGCGCAGTGTAAAAAATAGTGACGTTGTATTTATCCACAATCTGCCAGAATCTTCCTGCATCCGGAAATGTGGGAACGCCTTCGAACATGACGGAAGTCGCGCCGGCAAGCAATGGTCCGTAGATAATATAGGAATGTCCGGTGATCCAGCCAACGTCGGCAGTGCACCAGTAAATATCTCCTTCATTGTACTGGAAAACATTTTCAAAAGTATATTTCGTGTACACCATGTATCCGCCGCACGTGTGTACAACGCCTTTTGGTTTTCCAGTGGAGCCGGAAGTGTAAAGAATGAAAAGCATGTCTTCGCTGTCCATGATTTCTGCAGGACAATCGGTGGAAGCACTTTTCATTTCGTCGTGCCACCAAAAATCGCGGCCGGATTTCATTTGCACTTCTTCGCCGGTGCGCTTAAAAACAATTACGTTTTTTACAGACGGACATGTTTCAAGCGCTTCATCCACGACAGTTTTTGTGGCAATAGATTTCGCACCACGGAAAGCGCCATCGGAAGTGATGACTGCGGCACATTCCGAATCCTGTATTCTTCCTGCAATTGAATTCGCCGAAAATCCTGCGAATACAACAGAATGAATTGCGCCGATCCGTGCGCAGGCGAGCACTGCAATTGTAAGTTCAGGAATCATCGGCATGTAAAGACAAACGCGGTCGCCTTTTTTGATGCCTTTACTTTTCAGCACATTTGCAAAACGGCAAACTTCTTCATGCAATTCGCGATAAGTTATTGCACGTGTTTTTTCTTTGGGATCATTTGCTTCAAAATAAAAAGCGACTTGCTCTCCACGTTTTTCGAGATGGCGGTCGAGACAATTTTCGGTGATATTGAATTTTCCACCGATGAACCATTTGATATCGGGTTGTTCAAAATTCCATTCGAGCACTTTATCCCATCTTTTATGCCATGTAAATTCAGACGCGATTTCCGCCCAAAATTCTTCGGGATCTTCTATTGATTTTTTGTATTCGGATTGGTATTGTTCGAAGGTGAGAATGCGATTCATAGCGAAAATATTTTAGTTCAAATATACCAGGACCTCTCTCTTTGAGCAGCCCAAAGGATTTTTTACAGAAAACAGGCAAAATCTTACATGTGAATGAATGCGTTGTTCTATGCTAAAATTATAATTATTGTGTGTCGTAAACTTGTAAAGACAATATTCCACATTAATTTTTAAACATCTTCGTATGATATCCATGCTGGCTTCACTCAATCCGAAACAAGTTCTCGAAGGTAAAAAAAACACATTCATGGCCTGCAATGATGTTTTGTGGATGAATTTCGATTCTACCTCCAATGGTATTGCTCATTTTTCTCAATTTATTGACTTCATTAAAAGATCATGGATGATAAAAGATGCCGACTTTATGAATATTAAAACGGTATTATCAGAAGCTGTTTTGAATGCTGTTGATCATGGAAATAAGCGGGAGGAAGGCAAATCAGTTTATGTAAATGCGCGGCGCGAGGGCGAGCATTATGCTTTCACTATCGAAGATGAAGGAGAAGGTTTTAGCCCTCACAGAATAGAAAACCCTACAGACAAAAAAAACAGGGATAAGCCATGTGGAAGAGGAATTTTTATAATGACTTACCTATCGGATGATGTTCAGTTTTCAGAAGGAGGGACTTGTGTCAGGTTGCTTTTCCGTGGCGCAAGATTTTATCAGAACTTCTGAAAACATTTAGTATCTGATATAATAATGAGCAAAGGAAGTGGCGCAGTATTCTAATTTATCTTCTCCCGCCTCTGCGCTTAATTGATTCCTGCGCTTGTAACGCCCTTGCTATCTTCCATCGTTTTATTAAAAAATCTTCCGTGGATTCGTCCGATGCAGAATGAAAGAGGTAATCTGTCCGGCCATCAACAGGTTTAAACAATTCCACTTCATGATAAAGTGGCATTGATCGTATTAATGGCATTGGCATAAGCGTGATATTCTTTATTTCAGTGAAGGCAACACTAATCTCGAAATTTCCTTTTGCAAGAACCACTTCATCTCCATCAACATACAAATCGTAAATATTACGGGAAACAACACGGTAAATCAACAACGCTATAATTGTAACTACGGCTTCACGGAAATACGGAAACTCTCCTTTATAACCAATCAGAACATATAATTGTCCAGCTAACCAACTCCAAATCCAAAGTGACCTGAGCATGGCTGTATTACCTGATGATATTTTCGTGCGCTCAATCATTACCCTTTCGGTCTCGCGTAAGCAATTACATCTTTATCCGTAATCGTTTTATCGCAGAGAATAACCAACCGTTCGATCACATTGCGGAATTCGCGGATGTTACCTGTCCAGTTGATCTTTTGTAATTCTTTCAGCGCTTCTTTGGTGATGGTTTTCACCGGCATGTTATGCTCTTCGCAAATGTTTTTCAAAAAATGATCGGCGAGTAATGGAATATCATCGGTTCGGTCGTTGAGCGATGGTACATGAATAAGAATTACGCCGAGACGGTGATATAGATCCTCGCGGAAATCGCCTTTCATAATTTCTTTCTTCAGGTCTTTATTTGTTGCAGCAACAACGCGCACATTTACTTTTATTTCTTTATCGCCGCCAACACGCGTGATTTTATTTTCCTGCAATGCACGCAATACTTTCGCCTGCGCAGAAAGGCTCATGTCGCCGATCTCGTCCAGGAAAATTGTTCCGCCTTCTGCTAATTCAAATTTTCCTTTACGTTGCGCTACTGCTGATGTAAACGCTCCTTTTTCATGACCGAACAATTCAGATTCGATGAGCTCGGAAGGAATCGCGGCGCAGTTGACTTCGATTAATGGTCCGTTTGCGCGCTGTGATTTTTCATGCAGCCAGCGCGCTACCAATTCTTTTCCCGTACCATTTTCTCCGGTGATCAGCACACGTGCGTCTGTAGGTGCCACGCGCTCGATCATTTCTTTAATAGAAGCAATCGCGGCAGAATCACCGATCATGTCAAATGTTTTGCTGATCTTTTTGCGAAGTGTGCGTGTTTCTGAAACAAGATTTGATTTATCAAGCGCATTGCGCACAGTTACCAGCAAACGATTCAGATCAAGCGGCTTTTGAATAAAATCATAAGCGCCTTTTTTCACCGCTTCAACTGCTGTTTCAATATTACCATGACCGGAAATCATAATGACCGGCGCATCGACAGCAACTTCCATGAATTTATCGAGCGCTTCCATGCCATCCATCTTCGGCATTTTAATATCGCAAAGGATGATGTCGAATTTTTCTTTTATAGCAAGTGCAAGCCCTTCTTGTCCGTCGGCGGCTTCTTCTACTTTAAAATTTTCATATTCAAGAATTTCGCGTAAAGTTCTGCGAATACTTTTTTCGTCGTCAATAATAAGAATGCGTGGCATAAGGAGATGTTTGACCTGTGGAGAGTAAAAATACTGAAAAAAAAGGAAGGGGCAGGAAAGGAAAGGAGGCAGGCGGCAGGATTAAGAATTAAGGAATTTCTATAAGTTCATTTTTTACATCCCGGATGCCTTCGCCCTGCCCCTTTTTTCCTTCCTTTCGTCCCTCGCCCCCTTTTTTTTCGTAATGCAAATGCCTTATTATGGCTCTTTCTTAACGTATTTTAAGGAGGAGCAGGCGAAAAAAAGTGACTTTGGATTCGTGTGTGCGTTAAGCTTGCAAAGCAAATCTCTTCGATGCTTTTAACACCACACCAAAACCAACACATTATGAAACGCCTCCCTCTTCTACTGCTTTGCATGTGCGGATTATTATCATCAGGCAAGCTCTTTGGCGAAAACATTTCTGTCAGCGGAAAAGTTTTTGACGAAAATAACAACGCATTGACCTCCGCTATTGTCGCGCTGAAAAAAACAAGCGACAGCAGCCTTGTCAAAATTTTATTTACCGGAAATGATGGCGAATATCAATTTGAAAATGTTCCGGAAGGATGGTATTTTATTGAAGTCACCATGCCCGGACATGCTCCTGCGTTCCGCAAATTTGCTGTGGAAGAAGGTGATCACAAAGAAATCAAATCGTTTATGCTCGATCCTGCATCGAAAAATGAAGCAATACATCCGATGCTTATTATTCTTCCGGGAAAAACCGTTCTTGACCTGGAAGGCAGCGGAACCAAAGTAACGGGGACTGCATTTGATGTTGTGAAAGTGATGCCGCAGATGACGGTGAATGAAGATGGCGTATTGTTTTGTTCCGGTAAAAGTCAGCTGGGGTTAGAAATAGACGGAAGAAAAACCGGTCTTACTGGTTATGCGATGCGCAACAAGCTCAGGGAAATAAATGCAGAAGGAATTGCAGGCGTTGCAGTAGAAAATGGTTCGCCGTCTGTGATAAATATCATCACCTGTGAAGGAGTGAAAAATGGATTTTATGGAAAAGTAAGTGCGGGCGCTGATTATGGAAAAAATTTCCGCACCGAAGATGCATTTGAATTTAATTACCACCAGGGTAAATTCGATTTCTTCGGCGGTTACGATTACTCCGATAAAAAGATGCAGGAACAAACGTTGCTTTCTTCGTCTTACATATATAGCGGAATGGATATTGATTTTAATTCACAAAGCATTGCTGTACAAAAACCTGTTGATCATGAAGCAAATGCTGGTTTCAACTACACCGGCAATAAAGGATTAACCTTCGGCGCTGAATTCACAAAAGAAAACACGCGCGATGCAGGCACACAAAAAGATAAAAGCATTTATAATTTTCCGGCATTCGATACTGCGCTTGTTTTTGAGCAATCGTATACTTCCCTGACCAATGATAAAATCAGGAGCATGGATTTTCATGCTGATCAAATCGTTAAACGTACAGGAAGTAAATATTCCGCTTCATTACGAGTTGCTGAAGATCACAGCTCATGGAACCAGTCTTTTCCTTTAACTGAAGGTGAAGAAGCTACTACGGATTTTTATCGTTACGCCGGCGGAAATGATCTCCGTTATGCAACTGCAACTTTAAAATATGCACAGGCGTGGAACAGCAAACTCATCACTGTTGCCGGTGTGAAAAAGACAATTGTAACAAGCAAAAGCGATTTTGGCATTCAGCACCTTGTAACTGAAAACTGGATCGATGAAGGCTTGATGAGTCAATCATACCATTCACAACAGCAGATCAATTCCGCTTTCCTTATTGCTTACCTTGAAGCAGGAAAGTTTGAATTTGCTTTCGCAGTTGATGCACAACAAAGCAGTGTGAGCGGCATTTCAACTGCATCAGAAACAATTACAAATTCCGGGAAAGTTCAATTTCTGCCGTCACTTTCGATTGATCAGCAGGTAAACAAAAACAATGCGATCAATTACTCTTTTTCGCAAGACATCAAACGTCCTTCCTTCCGCGATCTTGATCCGACAAGCCGTTACGTAAATCGTTACACGTATGAAACCGGCAATCCTGATCTTCGTCCGCAATTGAATAATGAAGCAAAAATTGAATGGACCTTCCTTGGACTATTTTCCGTTGCCGGCGGGGTTGATTTTACAAACAATGGCATTCAGCAGGTTTCACGCGTCGATTCAAACGGCGTGTTGTTCCGCACAAAAGAAAATATTACCAAAGAAAAAAATGCAACTATCGAAGTTTTCTGTCCTTTACCGATTGGCAAAAACATCATCCTTCAAAACAAACTGGAGTATACCTGGTCAGCATTTCAATCAGAGGTTTATGGAATGTCGATAAATAATAAAAATCAACATTTCACCGGCATCAGCATTATGCAGATCTCCCTTCCTTCTGAATTCAAAGTAAATGTGAGCGGCTATTTTGTATCACCGGTTTCCAATGGAATTATCTCAATGAAATCAACAGGTGCTATGAATTTATCTGTTTCAAAAACAATGCTGAATAAAAAGCTGGAAGTTGAAGTTGGGGTTACGGATATTCTGAATACCGGAAATACCAGGGCAACCATTCTTACACAGGATGGAGTAGTTAATTATCATTCAAAAAGTGAGACACAAACGATTACTTTAAAAGCAAGTTATTCGTTTGGTAATGAAAAAGCAGCGAGAAAAGAAAAATAGAATATTGACAAGTGTTTAAAAGAAGCGTGCAAGGTTGGTGTGTGCGTTAAAAATAAAAAAGGGGCCTTTGAAGAGGGGTTCCTTTTTTATTTTAATCTTTGCTGTATCTTTTAAAGAATGCTGCATTATGACCGGGGCTGCGAAAGGTCTTCTGAGGGCATTTTATTGAAAAACGAAACTTTATTTACCACTTTAAACGCACTCATAAACGCTCCCTATGAAACGCTCCTTTCTTTTATTCGCAGGTTTACTTTTTTGTGTTTTCGCCTCTGCAACTATCCAATCTGAATTTTCCTTAAGCGGAAGAGTACTCGATGCGGAACAGAAACCGGTTCCTTATGCTGTTGTTTCTTTGATCAAGGCGGAAGATTCCACGCTGGTAAAAGGTGTGATTGCGGATGAAATGGGCAACTTTTCCTTCGAGAACAATGCTTCGGGAAAATTTCTTCTGCAAATAAATGCAACCGGATTTTCTCAGACCTTTTACGGCCCTTTTGAATTTGCCGGCGACCAGAAAATGACTTTGCCTGATGTGGTGCTCGTGGCTCCGAAAGAAATGAAAGAGGTAGAAATTACAGCCATTCAACAGCTCTACATTCAAAAGGCGGATATGCTGATCATGAATGTTGAAAATAGTCCGGTGAAAATTAGCGGAACTGCGTGGGACCTGCTGAGCACCGTTCCCGGTGTTGTTGTAGATCAAAGCGGAAAAATTACACTGCGCGGAAAATCGGGTGTGCTGATTTATATGGATGGGAAAAATACGTTCCTCGGCGGCGATCAGCTTCAAAGTTATTTGCAGGGAATTTCAGCTGCAGATGTAATACAGATCCAGATTATCAGCAATCCATCTGCAAAATATGATGCGCAGGGAAGTGGCGGAATTTTGAACATCATCACAAGAAAAGGTTCGCAGCAGGGATTTAATGGTGCAGTGCGCGCGGGATTCGGACAAGCATTTTATTCGAAGTACAATGGCGGTTTTAATTTTAATTATGCGAAGGAAAAATTCAATGTGTATGGAAGATATGATGCATATAACTGGAATAATATTGAACGCGCCTATTTAAACAGGAATGTAACCTACAACGGAAGCACAACGAATTTCAATCAGCATAATTCTACCATTTCAGTTCCGTACGGACAGAATGCACGATTGGGTATCGATTTTTACGCGAAGCACGACATTACATGGGGCGGAAGAGTTGACGGTGGACTTTCTACAGGAAAAGACAAAACGGTTAACAGCACGATGATTTCTGTTTCAGGAAATGATTCTACGAATGAGCTTTATCAAAGAAACACGAACGATTCGAAATTCAAAAATGGCAGCGCGAATTTATATTTCAAGCAGCAATATGATACCAACGGCCGTGAACTTTCGGCGAGCATGGATTACCTTACTTATACGAATAATGAAGCGCAAACATTTAATCTCAACTATTTCGATCAGTCGGGAAATACTAGTGCGCCTGCGGAAGATCAGCGCAGCAAAGCGATCAGCAATATCAGGATTCTCGTCGGGCAGGTTGATTATTCGCATCCCTTCAGCGACAAATACAAAATGGAGCTTGGAATAAAAAGCAGCTATGTAGAAACGGAAAACAATTTGAATTTTGATGTGCTGAACAATATGGCCTGGGAAAATGATACGACGCGTTCGAATGCTTTTACCTATAAAGAAAACATCAATGCTGGCTACGTTACAGGTTATGCTGATTATGGAAAATTCCAGATCACCGGTGGTTTGCGTGCGGAACAAACGTTGTCTGAAGGAGTATCACCAACAACCGGTGATCAGTTAAAGCGGAGTTATCTACAGCTTTTTCCAAGCATTTTTATTTTACAGAAGCTTGCTAAAAATCACGCGCTTAATTTTACTTATGCGCGGCGCGTAAATCGTCCGGGGTACCAGGATCTTAATCCATTCACGTTTTATCTTGATAAATATACTTTCCGCAAAGGCAATCCTTTCCTGCAGCCGGAAATTTCCAATAATGCAGAGCTTTCGTATTCCTTTATGGAAGCGCTCTACGTAACTGTGGGTGCAAGCAGAACTAAACATGCCATGACTGACGTAACCAACCAGATTGATTCGACTGGTGTTGGTTACCAAACAACGGTCAACCTGAATAATGTTGACAATGTTTATTTTGGTTTTAACACACCCATTCCGATCGGAAATTGGTTTATGGCGGAATTGCAATTGAGCGAATCATACAATAAATACACTTCCGTTTTGTTCGATGGTCAATACGATAATAAAAGCTGGATGTTTAATGCCTCAACAACTCTGACATTCTCTTTACCGAAAACATTAAAAATTCAAACATGGGTGTGGTATCAGTCTCCCGGTGTTTATGGTGTTTTCCACATGCGATCACAAGGCGGTTCTGGTGCATCGGTTTCGAAATCATTTCTCAATAAGCAATTAAACATGACGCTTGCGATCTATGATATTTTTCAGACTTCAGGATTGCGTGCGTATATCAATTACCAGAACCAGGATGCGTATATCTCTTTCATTCCTGAAACGCCAAGAGTATTTCTTCGTGCGCGTTATACATTTGGAAATACAAAAGCTACACGGAAGGCGCAGGATAAATCGGGAGCGGATGATTTGCAGAATAGGACGGGGAAGTAAATATAAGCCGCAAACGTTTTACAACTTCAGGTGCAAAACGTTACAAAATTATTTGAAAAAATAAATTTCCATAAGCCACGAAACTGTCTTTGGAACACGGTCGAATCACTTATTAAGAAACCGCCATAGCACACCTTCCTTCAAAGCATAAGAAGAATAACGCATCCTTGAGATATTGAGACGACTGATAACCGTTTCTACAAGCACAGCGGAGACAACAATCAGGTCAACGCGCATGGCTACGAGGCCTTTCATTTTCAAACGCTGGTCTCTTGTTGAAGCGAGAATTTCTGCGTGAATAGTGGCGCATTGCTCAAGAACAAATTCGCATTCTGTTTGGTCCTCAAGTCCGGGCAGTGAATGATAGCGTACATTTATGAGCTCTGCCAGCGATTCGAATGAACCGGAAGCTCCAATGAGTTCCTTCACTTTGAATTTTTCTCCTGCTTCCCAAAGCGGTTTCAGCTCTTCGAGAATATACTCTGAGATTTTATTTTGTTCGCCTGGCTTTAACGGATCGGAAGGTTGAAAGCGCTGCAATAAACGTGATGCACCAATTTCAAAACTTTGCTTCCAAAGAATTTCTTTTTCGTTTACGATAATAAATTCGGTGCTTCCTCCGCCTATATCAATAATGACAGAAGGATCGGCTCCGAGCTTTACTGCCTGGCGCACACCCATGGAAATAAATTCGGCTTCCATCTCTCCTGAAATTGTTTGTATTTCTATGCCGGTTTTTTCCATCACTGTTACAACAAATTCATGTCCGTTAGATGCACTGCGGACTGCTGAGGTTGCAAAGGCCAATGTTCTTTCGCAATGCCATTGATGAATAGTGGAGGCATAATTTTCCAACGCTATTAATCCACGCATAAATGCTTCGTCTGTAATATATCCTTTGTTAATTCCGCCTTCACCTAACCTGACAGGAAGCTTTTCATTGTACAACGTTTCGAATCCACCGAATTTATCCGCCTCAGCAATCAATAAGTTGAAGGTATTTGTTCCGAGATCGATGACAGCTATTCTCATAGTCAAATTCAATATTCAAAACTCAAAATCGATAATTATAATTTTGAATATTGAATTATTTAAGCTTTATAAAATATCCATTTTCCTAATTCTTTCCAAGATGCTTTTTTGCCGTACATGAGAATACCAACGCGGTAAATCTTTCCAGCGATCCAGGTCATGAATAGAAATGAAGCAACTAAAATACCCAGTGAAGTCAGCAGTTCGGTAACAGTAACGCCACCAAACGGAATACGCATCATCATGACGATAGGTGAAGTAAACGGAATCATGGACATCCAATGTGCTACTGTTCCGTTCGGGTCATTTAAAATAACGCCTGAAGAAGCCATTGCTATTATCAGCGGAATAGTTACCGGTACTGAAAATTGCTGTGTATCGGCTTCCACATCTGCGGCGGAACCCATTGCGGCAAAAATAGCGGCATAAAATAAATAGCCGAACAGAAAATACAGCAGGAAAGACGGAATGAGATTTGTCCATGGAATAGACATCAGCGTCTCCACCATCTCTTGTGTTTTAGCTGTCGGATCTATTGAAATGCTATTCTCATTATTATCCATCGCCACAGCCGTTTTCATCTGGTGTGTCTGCAGCTTGCTTACATCAAGCTTCTGGTTATTGACCGAATTCACAACCGGAATAATAATCGCCATTGATAAAATTATCCAGATAAGAAATTGTGTTATTCCTACCATCGTAACGCCCATAATTTTTCCGATCATCAGCTGGAAAGGTTTTACAGATGAAATGATGATTTCGACAATGCGTGTTGTTTTTTCTTCTACCACACTTCTCATTATGCGTACTCCGAACATGAGAATGTACATGTAAATGACAAAACCAAAAAGCAAACCGACAATCGTTTTTACTCCTTCGTCGCTTATGGTGCCGTTTACTTCATTTGCTACTACAACTTTTTTCAGAGAAAGATCAATCGCTTTGGAAGGAAGATGGTTCGAACGCATATTATCCCGTTGCAGCTCTGCGGATAAAATATTCTGAATAAGATTTACTGTATTTATTCCCGGATTTTTTGTGGAGATCAGCTTGACGGTCATTCCAACGCCGTAACGGCCTGTTGTATCGCCTCCCATAAAATTTTCAGGAATCCACAGAATAGAAACGTCGGCAGAATCCTGGAATATTTTTTTCACTTCTTCTCTTGGCCGGTACACATAATCATAGTTCACGCGCAGGTTCATTGTATCGTGCAAAACGTACGCATAACCGATTGAATCCGGAATACCAGATGCATCAACGATTACAATTGTGCGTGGCGCGTCGGCAACCTGTTTTAATTTCTGCGTCGTGAAAAACAAACCACCGATAAGCAACGGAAAAACGAAACACATTACAATAAAAGCCTTATTCCTGACTCCATTGATGTATTCACGCCAAAAGATGATCCCGATTTTTCCCATGGCTATTCTGTGTAATTACTTTTTGTTCCCAAAACAGTTTCCGGTGATTGTTCTTTTACTTTCATAATAAAAATATCATTCATTGTCGGAAGTACTTCATTGAATGCATGCACTTCGCCGGAACGAATCACATTTTCAAGAATTACATTCGGTGAAGAATTTCCCAATAAACGAACACGCGCATGATGCAAACCATTTTCGCCTTCGCCTTTCTCTATAATTTCAGCGCCGGTCCAGAGTGCATTCGAAAATGCGATCATATTTCCCCGGAACTGAATATCGTAGGTGCGTGAAGCGAAAGTGCGGCGAATGTCTTTCACGTTTCCGTCAAGAATCTTTTTTCCTTTATTGATGAGCGCAATATTATCGCATAATTCTTCCACAGAACCCATGTTGTGCGTAGAAAGAATTATGGTTGCGCCGTTCTTTTTCAAACGCAGAATTTCATCTTTTATCAATTGTGCATTGATAGGATCGAATCCGCTGAATGGTTCATCGAGGATCAATAACCTGGGTTCATGCAAAACAGTGACGATGAACTGCACTTTTTGCTGCATGCCTTTTGAAAGCTCTTCAATTTTTTTCTTCCACCACCCTTCCATTCCAAAACGGACAAACCATTCTTTGACACGCTTTTCTGCTTCTTTTTTTGAAAGTCCTTTTAAGCGCGAAAGATAAATCACCTGTTCACCAACGGCCATCTTGCGATACAATCCGCGTTCTTCAGGGAGATAACCGATTTCTTTTACGTGATCCGGATTCAGCAGGCGATCTTCGAAAAGAATTGTTCCGCTGTCGGGCGCTGTGATCTGGTTGATGATGCGAATGAGTGTGGTTTTTCCGGCGCCGTTTGGGCCAAGCAATCCGAAAATGGATCCGGCAGGAACTTCAATGCTTACATCATCGAGCGCGGCATAGTTTCCAAAACGCTTGACGATGTTTTTTGCAGTAAGAAGGTTTGCCATGGAGTAAAGTTAGTGGTAATTGGTGTCCGCCGCGGCGGAGGTTAAGGGTGATTGCAAAAAGGTGATTTGTGGTTAGTGACAACTTATCCGGACGTTGTGGAAAAAACCACGGAGACCCGGTGACACGAAGAAATGAATAGGTTCACTAATTACTTTTTTATTCAAAATATTCTCTCATCCGATCGAAGAAACTCTTTTCCTTTTTATTCGGGTTCGGATCGAAGTTGTGGGATTCACGCATTTTTTCTATGTTCTTTTTTTCGTCGGAAGTTAAATGCGTTGGCGTCCATACCTGGATATTGACGAGCAGATCGCCGCGCTTGTAACCGTTGATATCGGGAAGGCCTTTCCCTTTCAAACGTAAAACTTTGCCGGATTGTGTGCCGGGCTCAATTTTTATACGTGCTTTTCCTTCGAGTGTCGGAATATCAACGCTGGTTCCTAAGGCAACGTCGGGAATGCTTGCGTGATGTTCGAAATATAAATTATTGCCATCGCGCATTAAAAATTCATGCGGAGCTTCTTCAATCACAACGATGAGATCGCCCGGAACGCCGCCACGTGGGCCTGCGTTT